>JAOESH010000013.1 GCA_028382005.1 Pseudomonadota bacterium | reverse complement strand
GCAAATTATAGCCTTGATGGATAAAAATGATGACTTAATAGACGGAAATATGGATAAAGAAATTGTTGTTAAAGACGAATGGGTATTTGAAAGAAAAATTAATTACAAAAACCCTAATTGGTCACTTGTTCAAACAAAAAGTTTATAATAAATGGTTTTTATATCTAAAAATGATAAAAAAATATGGGAAGAATATATTGTAAACTTCGAAAAACTTACTTTTAATATAGATATCCACAATAAAAGAAAACAAGTTAAAACTTTAAAACAAAACTTAATTCAGAATAAAGACGATGTTAATTCTTACAAGCTATTTAAAAAAGGCAAAATAAAACCTGATGGTATAATAGATCTCCATGGTTATAGGCTTAAAACAGGCAAAATAAAATTAGAAAATTACATTTTTAATTCTTATGAAAAAAACATTAGAAATATTATAATTATTACTGGGAAAGGCTTAAATAATTCAGGTCTTTTAAAGAAAGAAGTTCCTGCATGGTTAGAAAATCAAGAAATAAAAAAATTTTTAATTAGTTATGAAACAGCGCCTAAAAATTTTGGTGGTTCAGGGGCCTTGTTAGTTAGAATTAAAAACAAGCATAAAATTTAAATTAATTTTTTTGGATGTAAGCATGGTAAAAGAAAATAAAAATCGTATTGCATTAGTTAGAAGAAAAACTAATGAAACCAATATTGAAGTAAAAGTTGATTTAGACGGAAAAGGCACACACTCTGTAAATACAGGACTTCCATTTTTTGATCATATGATAGAACAATTATCTAAACATAGTTTAATTGATATAGAGTTAAAATGTGTAGGTGATTTACAAATTGATTCTCATCATACTATGGAAGATGTTGGCTGGGTTCTTGGTAAAGCAATTAATGATGCCCTTGCAGATAAAAGAGGAATTAAACGTTATAGTTTTTCTTATTTACCGATGGATGAATGTCTTACAAGATGTTGTTTGGATGTTTCTGGGCGTCCGTGGCTAATATGGAATGTTTTTCTCCCTGCTGTGACAATAAAAAATATTGAAACAGAAATATTCAGAGAGTTTTTTCAGTCATTTTCTCATGCTGCAGGGTTTACTCTACATCTAGAAAATCTTTATGGAAAAAATACACATCATATCGTAGAGTCATGTTTTAAGTCTTTAGCTATTTCTCTAAGGGATGCTATTTTGATTGATCCTGAAAACTATAATAATATTCCGTCTACTAAAGGAACTTTATCTTGAAGCACTTAAAATGAAATTAGTAATAATTGACTATGGTTCTGGCAATTTGAAATCTGTCGAAAATGCTTTCCAAAATTCTGTAAAAGATAATAATTTAAACTTTAATATTGAAGTTACTAGTGAATTAAAAACTATTATTAATTCAGACTTAATTATATTACCCGGTGTTGGAGCATTTCCCGATTGTAAAGAAGGATTAAAAAAAAACCAAGGTTTAACAGAAATGTTAATTGATCAAGTGATTGTTAAATATAAACCTTTCTTAGGCATATGTGTAGGCATGCAACTTATGGCTGAATATAGTTTAGAAAAATCAAATACTAGGGGTTTTGGTTGGTTTAAAGGTAGTATAGAAAAAATTAATAACGTTGGGAAAGATTATCTAGGGAGGAATTATAAAATACCGCATATGGGATGGAATAATTTAGAAATAAGTGAAAAAAAACACCCTATATTAAAAAATATAACTGAAAAAGAACAATTTTATTTTGTTCACTCTTACTACTTGAATACCAAAGAGAAAAGTGAAGTATATGCAAGTACTAATTATAGCCACAAAATCCCTGCAGTGATTGCTAAGGATAATTATGTAGGTGTGCAATTTCATCCAGAAAAGAGTAGTTATTCAGGTCAAAAAATTATATCGAATTGGTTAAATTGGAAAATGTAGATTAATTGTGAGATAAAGATGGTGAATATAACAGAAAATAAAAAAACAAATGTTAATGTTAAAGCTGAACTGTGTACAAACTTAAGCAAAGTTGATCTACAAGAACTCTGCGATGCTACAGAAGAAGCTATATTAGCTGGTGGTGGTTTTGGTTGGGTGTCACCTCCTTCAATAAGAACTCTTCAAAATTATTGGAAAGGTGTTTTAATAATACCTGAAAGAACGCTTTTTTTAGGAAAATTAGATAGCGTTGTAGCCGGATCTGTACAATTGATCAAACCAAATAAAAATAACGAAGCACAAGCGCATTCTTGTCTTTTAAGTACTTTTTTCTTTGCACCTTGGGCACGAGGTTTTGGTTTGGCTAAAGCTGTATTTCAAAAAGCAGAAAAAAAAGCAAAAAATGAAGGTTTCAAGGTGATTACTTTGGAAGTAAGAGAAACACAGCATCGAGCTATTCAGTTATATGAACAAGCTGGTTTTATTAAATCTGGCACTAATCCTAAATCAGTATATGTGAATGGTAAATATATTGCTGGTCATTATTATTATAAAGAATTATTAAAATGATTCGAAAAAATTTCACATTATATCCAGCTATTGATATAAAAAATGGTAAATGCGTAAGACTTTTATTTGGGGACATGAATAAAGAAACAATATATCACGATAATCCTTTAGATCAAGCATTGTGGTTTGTTGATCAAGGAGCAAATTGGCTTCACATTGTTGATCTAGACGGTGCTGTTGAAGGTAAAAATGTAAATAAAATTATTATTAAAAAAATATTAAAGTCTTTACAACACAAAGTTAAAATACAAATTGGAGGTGGAATAAGAAATCATGAAAACATGGATTTTTGGTTACAAAATTCTGTAAATAGGGTAATTTTAGGAACTTTAGCTATAGAAAATCAATCTTTTATAGAAGAATTAGATGAAAAATATTATAAAAAAATAATAATAGGTGCAGATGTAAGGGATGGCATGATTGCATCTCACGGGTGGACAAATCAATCTAAAATCAATGCTGTAAATTTAATTAAAGGATTTAATCCATCTATTGTTAATTCTGTAATTTATACAGATATAAAACGAGATGGTACTTTGCTGGGAGTGAATTTAGAACAAACAATAAATTTTGCTAAATCTATTCCTCATCCAGTGATAGCATCTGGAGGTATTTCTTCCATTGCAGATATTTTTGACTTAAGTAAGCAAATTTCAAATGGGGTTGAAGGTGTGGTTATAGGAAGAGCACTTTATGATAAAAAATTTACTTTTGCTGATGCATTGAAATTTATAAAATAGGTAAAATAAATGCTATCAACTCGAGTAATTGCCTGTCTAGATGTTCATAATGGTAGAACGGTTAAAGGAATAAATTTTGTAAATTTACAAGATGCAGGAGATCCAGCAGAGCAGGCAAGGATATATAGTAAAGTTGGGGCTGACGAAATTTGTTTTTTAGACATTACTGCAACTAATGAAAAAAGAAGAGCAATGTTTGATGTTATCTCAAAAACAGCTGAATTATGCTTTGTACCTTTAACAGTAGGTGGAGGTGTTAAAAACGTAAGTGATTTTAGAGATTTATTAAACTGTGGAGCAGACAAGGTTTCAATTAATTCATCTGCTGTTTATAATCCACAACTTATAAAACAAACATCAGACAAGTTTGGTAACCAATGTGTTGTTCTAGCTGTTGATGCTATCGATAATATAAATATGGTAAGTGGATATGAAGTAACAACACATGGTGGAAGAAATAAAACAGACATTGACGTAATAGATTGGGTAAAAAAGGGTGTTAAAAACGGTGCGGGAGAAATTTTACTAACCTCGATGAGCGCTGATGGAACTAAAAAAGGATATAATTTAAACCTTACGAAGTTAGTATCAGAAAATGTTTCCGTACCAGTAATAGCCTCTGGTGGAGCAGGCCATCCTCAAGATATGGTTGATGTTGTTCTTAAAGCAGGGGCTTCTGCAGTTTTAGCGGCGTCGATATTTCATTTTGGAATTTATTCAATTTCCTCTGTGAAAAAAGAAATGGCAAATAATGGGATTCATATTAGAGATTGTGAGTAATAGAATGAATGATCAGTTTATTAAAGAATTATTTAGTTTATTAAAAGAAAGATCAAAAACTATTGATAATACATCTTACACTTCACAACTAGTAAAAAATCCTGACCTATTAGCCAAAAAATTAGGTGAAGAATCTTCTGAATTGATTATTGATTTTATAAAACAAAATAAAAATGGAATCATAAAAGAATCAGCAGATCTTTTATATCATATTTTAGTTATTTGGTTATCAGCTGGTGTAAAACCACAAGATGTTTGGGACGAATTATCTAACAGGCAATTACAATCTGGAATTGAAGAAAAAAATAATAGAGGCAAAAAATAATGAATAATAAATATGATAAGACAAATATTTTTTCAAAAATATTAAGATCTGAGATTAGCTGTCAAAAAGTACTTGAAAATGACCATGCACTTGCTTTTCTGGATATTAATCCACAAGCACCTATACATGTTTTAATTATTCCTAGAAATGAGTACATAGACTTTCATGACTTTACTGAAAATGGTTCATCACAAGAAATTTCTTATTTCTGGAAATTAGTTAATGATGTACTAAAAAATAAGAATGTTTCAGAATCTGGATTTAGAATAATAACTAACTCTGGATTGGATGGTAATCAAGATGTACCTCATTTTCATGTTCATTTATTAGGAGGAAAAAATTTGGGAAGAATGATCAATTAATTATTTATCTTGTATTCAATAAACTCCCAAAACATTTCTCCAATATTAATGTTATCATTTAATTTAATTTCTTGAATTCCTGTAGGGGACGTAACATTTATTTCTGTTATAAACTCGCCGATAACGTCAATGCCAACAAAGTAAAGCCCTTTTTCTTTTAAAGATTGCGATATTTCGTCACATATAAACTTATCTCTTTTTGTTAATAAAGTTTTTTCAGGGCTACCCCCAACATGCATGTTAGACCTACTCTCGCCTTTCTGGGGAACTCTATTAAGAGCGCCAACAATTTCACCATTTAAAAGAATTATTCTTTTATCGCCATTCCTTACGTCTTTCAGATATTCTTGTATCATAATAGGTTCATTACTGTGTTTGAAAAACATTTCTAAAATTGAATGAAAATTTTCGTCATGTGGTTGTAAATGAAAAACGCCTTGTCCACCATTTCCATATAACGGCTTAATAATTATGTCTTTAAACTCATCTCTAAATGATTTTATAATATTTATGTCTTTAGTAATTAAGGTTTGAGGCATTAAGTGAGAAAAATTCGTAACAAAAATTTTTTCTGGTGCGTTTCTCACTTCAAAAGGATTGTTAACGACAAGTGTTTTTTTTGACAGTTTTTCTAAAATGTGGGTTGCTGTAATATAAGACATATCAAAAGGAGGATCTTGTCTCATCATAACAATGTCAAAATCAGATAATAATGCTATTTTTCTTTGATGATATTTATAATTATTAGTTTCATTCTCTAAAGATAATTCAAATTTACAAATTTTCACCAATACATTGTTAGACCTTAAAAATAATTCGTCTGGTGTAAAATGATAAATTAGATGCCCTCTTTTTTGAGCCTCAAGTGCTAGTGCAAAAGTTGTATCGCCTTTTAAATTAAGTTTTTCTAATGGATCCATTAGAAAAGCAATTTTTAGTCTTGTACTCATCGTGTATCATCTACTAATATGATATAATTATAAACTTCCTTAATAAAACGAGAACTTGAAGCATGATTTTTTACTAGATTGATTTCATCTAAATTAGATGCAACGCCACTTAAATAGGCTTTATCGTTTACAACATCTATAGAAAAATTTAGACTATTAATGTTTATATCAGACATAATGCGTGCTCTAATTTCACCCATAGAAGCAATGTCCCTAGTAATATTTTTAAGGGTTGAAGTATTAATTATTTGAATTTCATTATTTACTTCACTTACATTCTTGACTTTCCAGGCAATTCTTGTAAGTAGAATTTTATTATCAGGTTCACTAACTTTTCCTGTAATTAAAACTATTCCATTATTAACAAAAATAGAAGTATTGGCTATTAAATCAGGGTTATTTTTAAATATAAGGTTGGAAATCTTTGTTTTAATTATGTTGTCACTTAATGAAGTGGCTAATCCTTTTTCTTTAGAAGCTGCTCCTAATGAAGCCATTCCAACTGTACCAATCATAGGTGCACATGATTGAGAAACTAAAAGAAATACAACTATAAGAAATGTTTTTTTCATATAAATCACCTTTTCAAAAATTTATATCCTAAGATAAAATGCATAAAACTAATAGTTTTATTTAATGGTTATAATTTATTTTTGATTTTAATTGCTTCATTGTAAACTTGTTTTTTTGATAAATTTGTTTCTTCAATGACTAAGTTTACTGCATCCCTTAATGTATGATGTTTTAGTTTATTCTTTATATTTATATTCAATTCTTCTGTGCTTACATTTGAATTAGAGTCAAATCCGTTAATTATAATAACTACTTCACCTTTTAATGGTTTATTATTATTATTTCTTTTACTAATTATTATATCAATATTTACTAGATCACTAATAATAATTTCTTCATAGATTTTAGTAAGTTCTCTTGCAATAGAAACTTTTCTATTACCATAAACATCAAGCATAATTTTCAAAGTATTCTGTAATCTTAAACAAGTATCAAACCATATTCCTGTCATTGTATTGTATTTAGTAGTTAAAAGTTGCTTTTCTTTTCCACTTTTTTTTGAAGAAAGAAACCCTCCAAAAAAAAATTGGTTTGTTGGAAGACCTGAAAGAACTAATGCATTTATTACTGAAGAAGGTCCGGGTAGATGAGTGACTTTAATATTTTCTTGGTAACATTCTTGAACAATTTTATACCCTGGGTCAGAAATCAATGGAGTACCCGCATCACATACTAGTCCAATATTTTTATTAAGTAGGAGTTGTTTTAAGATATAAGGACGTTTTTTTTCAGCATTATTATCATTGTATGAAATAATATTTTTACACTTAATTTTTAAATGAGAGAGTAATTTCTTAGATTTTCTTGTGTCTTCGCAAAGTAAAATATCCACTAAACCTAAAACGGTAATAGCTCTTAAGCTAATATCTTCATAATTTCCTATTGGAGTTGCAATTATATATAAGCATCCCTTCAATTCCTTAGAATTTTTATGATCATAATAATATAGATCTCCTTTACTTAAATTTTCCAATACTTTACCTTAATTTATGTTATTTAAAAAATTGGTGAGTCTTTGTGGCTAATTTCAATCCTAACTTTAATATTATAATATTATTTTGTATATTCTTAATAGTTAATGCATGTAATAAAACTAGTCCAAAGCTAATAGTCGAGAATAAGACCACTATAGAATTATTAGATGAAAAAAATAATCTAACTGTTAACAACAAATATCCCTCTGAAAAAGTTTTAAAAAAGAAATTAAACATAACTGAAAGTACAGTACCTACTAAAATCAATGATAATAATGTTATTTTTGAATTTAAAAATGAAAGAATGCTTCAGGGGATAGATAAAAAAAAACCAAAAAAAAATCAAAAAACTAATAAAGCTTTAACTGCAGTTTTTAAAATGTTTAAACAAAATCTAAGTTCAGGCAGCACTAATTTAAATTTAAATAATAATGAAACTTTAAGATCAATTGATTATAGTAATAAATCGTTCAATACTGAAAATTTCGTTAATTATAAAAATATATTAGTTTTCCTTCCATTTACAGGTTCATACTCGAACTTTGCACTTAAAATCAGAAAATCTTTAGATATGACTATTCTAAGATCTAGTTCAAAAAATGTACAAATAATCTACTTTGATACAGGCATAAAGAATTATGAATTAAACTTAGAACATTTATTAGAAAATGTTGATCCTCATTTAATTATTGGTCCTTTTACAAGAGAATCGCTTTTAAAAATAAAACCATTTGTTATATCTAAATCAATACCAATGTTTACTTTTTCTAATGATATAGCTTTGATTGAAAAAAATATTTGGTCTTTCGGATTTTCTCCTGAAGAGCAGGTTGACAGTGTTTTTTCATGTGCTCTTAAAAACGGTAACAAAAAATTTGGTTTAATAGTTCCTAACAACTTGTATGGAAACATTATTTTGGAAAGGTCGATTGGATTAATAAATAAAGAAAATAATTATTTTGAAAAACTTCAATTATCAAACAAACAATTAAATAACAAACCTAAATTATTTTCTATATTAAAAAAGTTTTTAAATTACAAAGAAAAAACAAATTTAGATCATACCAAATTTGACGCTATATTTATAGGAGGAGGCAAAGAATTTGTTTTAGAAATTGCGCCATTATTAGCCTTTTATGATGTCGATTCAAGGCAGGTTCAAATTTTAGGTACTGAAAAATTTAATATAGATGATATCAAAAATGAGCCATCGCTTGAAAAGGCTTGGTTTCCAATGATTTCAAATAATAATATAGAAGACTTAAAACTAATATGGAATGATGCATGGAATGATGAATATGATTACTTTAGAAACGTAGGTTTTGATGCAGGTTTAATAGGTATAAACTATTTGAATCAGGAAAAAAATATAAATGATTTTTTAAAAGGGGTAAAAAGTTTCATAAATGGTTTCATTTTCAATTCTAATGGCTTTGTTAAAAAACCTATATCAGTTATGCAAATAGAAAAATTAGGTAAATTGAAAAATATTAAACTATGTAATAATTTAAATTAATTAATCAAATAATTCAAAATACTGTTCAGTTTAATTATATGATCATCATGTATTTTTATTCTATTATCTTTTATTATTATTAGATTTTCTTCTTCTAATTCCAAAAACCTATTTTCTTTAATAATAGATTTATTAAAAAGTTTAGATATTTCAATTCCTTTACTCAATCTAAGACCCATTATTAGCGTATCAATATCGGTTTCATGATTGTTAAAAAAGTTTATATTTTCAAATTCTGGTTTTCTATAGTTTTTAGCTAACCAAGTTTTAGGATTCTTGTAATTTTGTATTTCACAACGTCTACTTTCTTGATTATGACACCATAATCTTCCGTATGCTCCAGGACCAATACCAATCCAATTCTCAGAATTCCAATAATTTAAGTTGTGAATACTTTCATATTTATTTTTTGAAAAGTTAGATATTTCGTATCTATTAAAATTATACTCATTTAATATCATTTCAGTGTTTTTAAAAAAATCAGCGGCAAGATCATTATTTACTTTTTCTAATAGGCCCTTTTTGTAATCTTTGAAAAATTTTGTTCCTTCTTCAATAGTTAACTGATATAAAGACAAATGATTTAGATCAAATTTATTTAATATCAAACGTAATTCTTTATCCCAGTCTTTAATTTTTTGTCCATAAATTGCATAAATAAGATCAATTGAAACATTATCAAATGTGTTTCTTGCTAGTTCTATTGCAGTTTCAGCATCTTTATAATTATGCTTTCTACCAAGAAATTGTAAATTAGCATCATTTAAAGATTGTACGCCTATTGATAATCTATTAATGCCTAATTTTTTAATTTCCTTAAATTTTTTTCTTTCATATGAACTTGGATTGGCTTCTAATGTTATTTCTATATTATCTTCAAATTTAAATATTTTAGAAGAAATATTCAAAATATTTTCAAGTATTTTAATAGGCATTAATGAAGGTGTGCCTCCACCAAAAAAAATAGTATTTAAACTATCAAATTTTATATTAAACTTATCCAAAATTGATTTATATTCATATAACTGATTTGAATATGCTTTAATCCAATCATCTTCATCAACCTTTTCAATTACGTGAGAGTTAAAGTCACAATAGGGACATTTAGCCTCACAATAAGGCCAATGTACATAAAGACTCATTGGATTTTGTTTATTAATCAAGAATTTAAGCTTGGAAAAGATAAGTTAATTAACTTTTTAAACGCTACTGATCTATGACTTATACTGTGTTTGAATTTTGGGATCATTTCAGCAAATGTTAATTCATGACCTAAAGGTTTAAATATAGGATCATATCCAAAACCTTTGTCACCTTTTGGTGGCCAACAATATTTACCGTCAACACGGCCAGAAACAGTTATATCATAGTTATCTGGCCAACATATAGACAAAGCACAAACAAAATGACAATCATAACTCGGTTTTTCTATTTTTTGAATTGCTTCGTTAATTTTTAACATAGCCAAATCAAAGTTTTTTTCTTTGCCGGCCCATCTTGCAGAATGAATACCTGGTTCATTATTGAGATCAGCAAAACATATTCCACTATCATCAGATATACATGGCAAGCCGGTTGCTTTTGATACATAAGTAGATTTTATTAAAGCATTTTCTTCAAAAGTACATCCATCTTCATCTGGTTCTTTTACTTTAAGATCGTATGCAGAAAGAATTTCAATATTTAATGGATTAAGTAATTTCTTAATTTCTTTAATTTTACCTAGATTATGGCTAGCTATAATTAATTTATTTTCTTCAAAAACTTTTTTTTTCATTATTTCTAATCTAATCCTAGAGCTTTTTTTTGGATATTAAAAATATGTTTTGTACCAATGTCAGCCAAATCTAGTAGTTTTAAGAATTGTGATTTATTATAGGGTTTTTGTTCAGCGGTAGTTTGAATTTCCACTATACCTTTTGAAGCTGTTAAGACAAAGTTACCATCTGTTTCTGCATTAGAGTCTTCTTCATAGTCAAGATCAAGTATTTCTTGTTCATTCCATATACCGCATGAAATTGCTCCAACTTGATCAAATATAGGGTTTTCTGCTATTTTACCACTTTTTAGTAAAAAATTTATTGCATCATATAAAGCTACCCAAGCTCCAGTTATGGAAGCAGTTCTTGTTCCTCCGTCAGCCTGAATTACATCACAATCAATTTTAATTTGAAATTCTCCTAATTTTTTTAAATCTATTATTGATCTTAATGATCTTCCAATTAATCTTTGTATTTCATGAGTGCGTCCAGATGCTTTTCCTCTTGAAACTTCCCTATCCATCCTGGAATGAGTAGATCTTGGAATCATTCCATATTCAGCAGTAACCCATCCCTTACCTGAATTACGTAACCATGGAGGTAATTTAGTGTCTACTGACGCAGTGCATATAACGTGAGTATTTCCAAATTTAGCCAAGCAAGAACCTTCAGCATAAGGAGAAACTTTAGTCTCAAGAATTATATTTCTAAGTTCATTAAAATTTCTATTTGAAGGCCTTATAATCATTAATTTTCTCACTTGAAGGTTATTATTTTCAATTCACTATTATCCTAAAAATCAAAATAATTCTAATTCTAAATTATTAAAATAATTTAACTCTTGCAAAAAACATTAATACTACTTATTTCAGTTCAGTATATATAATTACTAGGAGACCTAAATTGACTGAAAATAAAGAAGCATCTGAAATAGATGATGAAGACGAAAAAGCAGTTGAAAAAGACACTCTAGGTGCAAAAATATACGAAGAGACAGATGATGTAGATAGTAGTCAAATAGAAAAAGAAGTTGAATTGTCAACAGAAGAAAGTAATGAACAACTTTTAATAAAGATTGAAGAGTTAAAAGATCAATTGATGAGAACACTTGCTGAAAGTGAAAACCTTAGAAAAAGAACAATCAAAGAAATTGATCAAGCAAAAAAATATAGTCATATTTCTTTTGTGAGGGATTTAGTTTCATCTGTTGATAATTTTAAAAGAGCCTTAGATTCTTTACCAGAAGATAAAGCTGAATTACCAGAACCTATTAAAAATTTAATTATAGGTCTAGAGATAGTTGAAAAAGAAATAAATAGTACTTTTGAAAAACATAATTTAAAACAGATTTTGCCATTAGGCGAAAAATTTGATTATAATTTTCATCAAGCTATGTTTGAAGTTCCAACTAATGAAACAGAGCCAGGAACAGTTGTTGAAGTATCGCAAAAAGGTTACTTATTATATGACAGACTTGTTAGGCCGGCAATGGTTGGAATTTCAAAAAAAATTGAAAATAATGATCTAGAAAAAGAAAATTAATAAGTGGATTGATTTTAAATAAATAATTTTTTTTATAATCTTGTAAATTCAACAATTTAAACCATATAAGGTCTGTTGATAACAAATAATAAATCAGCAAAAAATACATATTTAAGGGAGTTTGTTTATGGCAAAAGTTATTGGTATTGATTTGGGTACAACTAATTCATGTGTATCTGTGATGGATGGGAAAGCACCAAAAATTATTGAAAACAGTGAAGGTGCTAGAACAACCCCGTCAATGGTAGGTATAACGGATGATGAAAGGTTGGTTGGTCAACCCGCTAAGAGACAGGCTGTTACAAATCCTGAGAATACATTATTTGCAATAAAAAGATTAATCGGGAGAAGACATGATGATAAATATGCAAAAAAATTCTCTGAGTTAGTACCTTATAAAATTGTATCTGCGAAAAATGGTGATGCATGGGTAGAGGCTAACGGACAAGAATACGCTCCATCAGAAGTTTCAAGTTTTATTTTGAGAAAACTTAAAGAAGATGCTGAAGCTTATCTTGGAGAGACTGTTGATAAAGCAGTTATAACTGTTCCTGCTTATTTTAACGATGCTCAAAGACAAGCCACTAAAGATGCGGGTAAAATTGCTGGTTTGGAAGTATTAAGAATTATAAATGAACCAACCGCCGCTGCATTGGCTTATGGTTTAGACAAAAAGGAAAGTGGCACAATTGTTGTTTATGATCTTGGAGGAGGTACGTTTGACGTCTCTATTTTAGAAGTAGGTGACGGAGTTTTTGAGGTAAAATCAACCAATGGTGATACATTTTTAGGTGGTGAAGACTTTGATCAAAGAATAATAGATTTTATTGCAGAACAATTTAAAAAAGAGAATGGTATTGATTTAAGATCTGACAAGTTAGCCTTACAAAGAATGAAAGAAGCTGCTGAAAAGGCAAAAATAGAACTTTCAAGCGCAGCCCAAACTGATATAAACCTTCCCTTTGTTACAGCTGACGCTAGTGGTCCTAAACATTTAAATGTAAAAATGACTAGATCTCAATATGAGGCATTGGTTGATGATTTGATATCTAAGAGTATTGATCCTTGTAAAGCTGCCCTTAAAGATGCTGGTGTTAAGGCAAGTGATATTGATGAAGTTATTCTAGTTGGTGGAATGACAAGAATGCCTAAAATCATTGAAGCTGTAACTAAATTTTTCAAGACTGAACCTCATAGAGGTGTTAATCCTGATGAGGTTGTTGCTTCTGGCGCTGCAATCCAAGGTGGTGTTTTAATGGGAGATGTTAAAGATGTTCTACTTCTTGACGTTACACCTCTATCTTTAGGTATTGAAACACTTGGAGGTGTTTTTACAAGACTAATCGATAGAAATACAACAATACCTTCTAAAAAGTCACAAACATTTTCAACTGCTGAAGATAATCAATCAGCCGTTACTATACGTGTTTCTCAAGGTGAAAGGGAACTTGCTAGTGACAACAAGTCTTTAGGTGAATTTAATCTAGAAGGTATTGCTCCAGCAGCAAGAGGTGTACCACAAATTGAAGTGGCGTTTGATATTGATGCTAACGGTATTGTAAACGTTAGTGCTCAGGATAAAGCAACAGGTAAGGAACATAATATTACTATTCAGGCATCTGGTGGTTTAGATGATAATGAAATAGAAAGAATGGTTAAAGAAGCTGAAGATAATGCAGAAGCTGATAAAGAAAAAAGAGAGGTTATTGATGCTAGAAATCAAGCTGAATCAATGGTACACGGAGCAGAAAAATCTTTAACTGATTTGGGAGATAAGGCTGAAGCTAGTATTAAAACTGAAGTAGAGCAAGCTATACAGGAAGTTAAAACAGCTTTAGATGGAGAAGATACGACTTTAATTAAAGAAAAAACGTCAGCTTTATCTGCAGTAATGATGAAAATGGGTGAAGCTGCATACAAAGCAAACGAAAACGAATCTACAGGAAATAATACTGATTCTTCAGGATCATCAAGTGAAAATAAAGAAGATGTTGTTGATGCCGATTTTGAAGAAGTCAAAGATAACGATGAAAAGAAAGATGCTTCCTAGATAAAAAATTAAAGGTAAACTTAAGGCATAAAAATGGCGCGTGATTACTACGATATATTAGGTCTATCAAAATCAGCTTCAGACAGTGAAATTAAGTCATCATATCGTAAACTTGCTATGAAATATCATCCAGATAGAAACTCTGGAGATAAAAAAGCTGAAGATAAATTTAAAGAAATTTCAGAATCTTACGAAATACTAAAAGATCCTCAAAAAAAGGCTGCTTATGACCAATATGGTCATGCAGCTTTTTCACAAGGCTCAGGTGCTGGTTCTGCAGGTGGGTTCTCTGGTTTTGGCGGCGGAGGGTTTTCTGACATATTTGAAGACATGTTTGGTATGGGCGGTGATCAAGGTAGAAGATCTGCATCTACTGGGTCTGACTTGAGATACGATTTGTCTGTTTCACTTGAACAAGCTTTTTCTGGTGATCAGGTTGAGATTTCTCTAACAGTACCTTCAAAATGTGAATCGTGTAACGGGTCTGGTGCTAATAAGGGCTCTCAACCAAAGCAATGTAGTCAGTGTGGAGGACATGGAAAAGTTAGAGCTCAACAAGGATTTTTTACAATTGAAAGAACATGTGCTTCGTGCTCAGGCGTAGGTGAAATTATTGGTGATCCATGCCGACCTTGTAAAGGACAAGGTCGCGTAAACAAAAGTAAAAAACTCTCTGTTAATGTTCCAGCTGGCGTAGATAATGGAACACGTATACGCCTTTCTGGCGAAGGTGAAGCTGGTGCTAGAGGTTCTGCGCCAGGTGATTTATATATTTTTATTGACATAAAAGATCACTCTATATTTCAAAGAGATGGTAAAGATACGTTTATTGAGGTTCCAGTTTCTCTCATTGATGCAGTTTTAGGAAATTCAATAGAGGTACCTTGTGTAGATGGTTCTAAAGCAAAAATGAATTTGACGTCAGGAACTCAAAGTGGAACCCGTTTAAGAATGAAAGGTAAAGGAATGCCAGGGTTACGAGGTAATACTAGAGGAGATCAGTACGTACAAATAAATGTTGAAACTCCAGTTGGTATATCTAAAAAACAAGAAGAATTATTTAAGCAAATAAAAGAATTGGGAATAGAAAAAATTAGTCCTAAAACAAGTAGATTCAAAAAATTGATTCAGTAATATAATTACTATGTATAATCGAATATTAATTATTTAGTTTAGGTGATTTATGAAAAAAGTTTCTGTTTCTCTTCCTGGTGGCAACGGTCGTATGGGTAAAACTCTAATAGGTCTAATATTAGAAAATGAAAAATATGATCTAATAAGTTCTACATGTTTGCCCGGTGAACACGAAGAAGGTCTGGACATAGGTCTTTTAGCAGGGAAACCTAAAATAGCTAAAGAATTAACAAGTGATACATCAACACTTTTCAAAAGTTCAGATGTTTTAATAGACTTTACTGTTCCCGAGGCAGCAATGCTGCATGCTCATAAATGTTATGAAAATGGTATGTCTATTGTAATAGGTACTACTGGATTAGTTGCATCTCAAGAAAAGGAACTATTATTTTTATCTAAAAAAATACCAATTGTTTATTCAGCTAACTTTTCTGTTGGCGTAACTCTACTTTCAAATTTAGTTTCTAATGCCACAAAAATATTAGGTAAAGAATGGGATATTGAAATATTAGAAATGCATCATAAATATAAAATTGACGCTCCATCTGGCACTGCTTTAATGCTTGGAAAATCAGCATCTGATGCTAGAGACCAGGTTTTGTCAGATGTTAAAGCGACATCAAGAGATGGTATTGTGGGTAAAAGAAATAGTGAAGAAATAGGTTTTGCAGTTTTAAGGGGTGGAGATGTAGTTGGTGAGCATTCAGTTTTGTTTTGTAATGAAGGTGAAAGAATTGAATTGGTTCATAAGGCTACTAATAGATCAATTTTTGCTTCTGGAGCTTTAAGAGCAGCTTACTGGGCAGCTACAGCAAAACCAGGTTTATACTCTTTGTCTGATGTTTTAAAACTTGGAGGATAAAAGAAAATTTATTTTTTTAAAACATTAAATTTTTTGTTTATATCCTGTAAGCATTCATCTTCATTTAACATTCCATTCAGTTTTATTGATCTTATTTGTATGAAATCTACATAGAAAATGTTTCTTTTTTTTATAACAAAAACGTCTAAAAAACATTTAGAAAAATAGTATTGATGATTTTTTAGTTTACCTTCAAATTTAACAAAGTCACTTTTTCCTAATGTTTTGAAAAGTTTTGCCTCAGAAAATTTTAACATTGAAATTGGATTAAATTTTTTTTTTGGTTTAGTTTTCTTTAGTTTTTGTATAGGTAGTAATTTAGAAGGTTTGTTTAACTTTTTAGTTACTTTTTCTTTTATTTTTTTTGTAATTATTATGTTTTTAGATGCTCTACCAGTATTATTAGAATTGATATTTTTATTCTCAATTTCCATTTTCACTATGTTGTTATTAGTTGGTTTTAACTTAAAGCCATTATGGTCAAGAGTATGACAAGCACTAACTAGCATGGTAAGAAATAAATTTAAAATTATTTTATTTAGATGTTTTTTCATAAGTGATATTCATAGATATAGTTTTATATTAAGTCTATTTAAAAAAATACTTTTGAGGCAAAAATGAACAAAATTAATAAATATATAACTTTTTTAGGTAATGCTATTGTAGATATTATAGCAGAAACTTCAGATGAACTTTTAAATGAATTGGATATACCAAAAGGTGGAATGCAACTAATAAGTACTAAAACTGCTGATAATTTAATAGGTAATATCAAAAAATCAGTTGTGGTTTCAGGAGGAAGCGCTGCTAATACAGCTGTCGGGTTTAGTTCATTTGGAGGAAATTCTTGCTTTATTGGTCAAACAGGATCGGATGAATTTGGGGATTTATTTTCTAAGGATATAAATAAATCTAATGTTTTTTTCCAAAATAAGACTTCTAATATATTTGAGAAAACTTCTAAAAGTATTATTTTAGTTACACCTGATGCTGAAAGAAGTATGAGTACTTTTTTAGGTGCGAGCGTCAGTTTTAATATAAAATGTATTAACGAAGATCTAATACTTAATAGTCAATTACTTTATATTGAAGGATATTTATTTGATCAACCTGAGGCTAAAAAAGCTATTTATCATTGTTGCGAATTAGCAAAGAATAAAAACATTCAAATAGCTTTAAGTTTATCAGACTTATTTTGTGTTGAAAGGCATAGAGATGATTTTCTTAATTTAATTATTGAATATGTTGATATAATTTTTGCTAATGAAGAAGAAATAAAAAGTTTATATCAATTGAATTTGTATGATTGTATAAAATTAATTAAACATGACGTAAAAATAGGTGCAATTACTCTAGGGTCTAAAGGCTCTATTGTATTTGAAACAAAAAATGAATATGTCATTAATCCAATTCAAGTGAAATCACCTGTGGATACAACTGGAGCAGGTGACTTGTTTGCAGCTGGTTTTTTATATGGATATACTCATAAATATTCGATAAAGGAATGTGGAAATTTAGGAAGTAAAGCAGCAGCAGAAATAATTACATATTATGGAGCTAGACCTAAAATTTCATTAAAAAAATTAATTAATTAAGAAATGTTATTTTGAGTAAATAGAATTATATGCTGCAACAGAAGCAGAATTTACAATATCTGATACAGATGAACCCATTTGAACAATTTGAAAGGGCTTTTCTCCACCAATCATTAAAGGACCTAAAACTGATCCACCTCCTAATGACTGAAGAAGTTTAAATGATATGTTTGCAGATAATAAACCTGGCATTATTAGGACATTAGCAGAATCTGTTAATCTACAAAAAGGATAGTTTTCTTTTATGAGATCATAATCTAACGCAACCTCTGCGGTCATTTCTCCATCAAATTCAAAACCAACTTTTCTTCCTATTAATATGTCTACAGCTTCTCTAATATTTTTTGAACTAGGTCTGATGGGGTTACCAAAGTTTGAAAATGATAATAAAGCAACTCTAGGTTTATAACCTAGGTTTTGCACTGTATTAGCAATGCCTGAGGCTATATCGGCAATTTGTTCAGCAGTGGGTCTGTCATGTATATTAACATCTCCTATAAATACTGTCCTTTCTTTAGAAACTATCATAGACATCGATAGAAAGGTTTGCTTCTCTTTTGTACTTATTACTTTGGTTATGTCATCAAAGCATCTAGCGAAAGGTCTTGTGACACCGGTTACCATTGCGTCTGCATCTCCAGCTGAAATCATAGAAGCTGCAAAAACATTTCTGTCTTGATTGATTAATCTTTGACAATCCCTTTTAAGATGACCATGTCTATGAAGTTTTTTATAAAGTTCTTCAATGTATTTTTCATTATTTTTACTTAGGCTTGCATTATGAATAGTTAATTCATTAAGTCCCTCAAGATTAACTTTCTCCATAGCTTCTTTAATCCTGTGCTCTCTCCCAATTAAAATAGGTATTCCAAAACCTGAGTTATAAAATGATAAAGCGGCTCTTATTGTTTTTTCTTCTTCACCTTCTGCAAAGACTAATCTACGTTTTTTGTCTTTAATTCTAGATTTTATAGGTTCTAAAATCGAAGCAATAGGATTAGTTCTGCCTTCTAACTCTCTTTCATAAGCGTCTAAATCTTTTATAGGCTTTCTGGCAACACCAGAAACCATTGCTGCTTTTGCTACTGCTGAAGAAACAGAAGATATTAGCCTTGGATCAAAAGGAGCAGGTATGATGTAATCATTACCGTAATGCAATTGAACACCGTGATAAGCCTCGTTAACTTCGTCAGGCACATCTTTCCTTGCTAACTCAGCTATAGCATTCGCTGCAGCAATTTTCATTGCTTCATTTATAGTTGTAGCTCTAACATCCAGAGCACCTCTAAAAATATAAGGAAAACCAAGAACATTATTAACTTGGTTAGGATAATCTGATCTACCAGTTGCTATTATAGCGTCTGACCTTACATCTTTAACATCTTCAGGCATAATTTCTGGTATAGGGTTAGCCATTGCAAAAATAATTGGTTTTGATGCCATACTTTTTATCATATCTTTAGTAACTGATCCTGGAACAGAAAGACCTAAAAACACGTCTGCATTCTTAAGAGCATCTTCTAAAGTTCTAGCTTTAGTATCAACAGTATGTCCAGATTTCCATTGGTTCATATTTGATTGTCTTCCTTTATATATAACACCATCCCTATCTACTAAAATCACATTTTTATTTTGTGCGCCCATAGCCTTTAGTAGTTCAACACATGCAATAGACGCTGCACCTGCACCGTTACACACAAAAATGGTATTATTGATATCTCTATTAGTTAAATGTAATGCGTTAATTATTCCTGCGGCAGTTACAATTGCTGTTCCATGTTGATCGTCATGAAAGACTGGAATATCCATCATCTCTCTTAAACGTTGTTCAATTATAAAACAATCAGGTGCCTTTATGTCTTCTAAATTTATCCCACCAAAACTTGGCCCTAATAACGAAACTGCGTCTACAAACCTATCTACATCATCGGTATCAATTTCTAAATCAATCCCATCAACATCTGCAAATTTCTTAAATAAAACAGCTTTTCCTTCCATAACAGGCTTTGAAGCACCGGCTCCAATATTACCCAAGCCCAATACAGCAGTACCATTTGAAATAACTGCAACAACATTACCCTTAGAAGTATAATCATAAATTAAATCTGGGTTTTTTTCAATTTCGAGACAAGGAGTAGCCACACCTGGTGAATATGCCAAAGATAAATCATGAGAGCTGAATAAGGGTGTGGTAGGCGTAATTTCTAATTTACCTGGGCGACCTTTTTTATGATACTCTAATGCTTCTTTTTCTAAATTTGATTTAACTATGTTATCATTTTTGGTAGTAGACATTTTTTCCTCAAAAACTTAAAATATAAATAGTGTTATAACTTATTTTAATAAAAGATCATAATTTAATTATATTTCAGGATACAACTATAATCTAAATAATTTAATTAAAGCTAAAGGTTTATATTTAATTGTGAATAATAAAATTACTCCTATGATGGAACAATATTTAACTATTAAAAATGAGCATAAAGATGCCTTATTGTTTTATCGTATGGGCGACTTTTATGAATTGTTTTTTGAAGATGCAATTGTTGCTTCACAAGCGCTAGATATTACCTTAACCAAGAGAGGAAAAACGAATGGAACAGATATTCCCATGTGTGGTGTACCATTCCATTCGGCAGATAACTATTTACCAAAATTAATTAAAAAAGGTTTTAATGTAGCCGTTTGCGAACAGACAGAAACAGTAGAAGAAGCTAAAATTAATTCAAAAAAAGGACCTTTAAAAAGAGAGGTTGTAAGAATAATTTCGCCGGGCACACTTACTGAAGACAACTTGTTAGACAAAAAGGCTAATAATTTTCTTGGCGCGATTTCAAATGTTAATAATTCCATTTCAATTTCCTGGGTAGATGTATCTACTGGATGCTTTAAATCTAGAGATTTAAAAAAGGGGAAAAACAAAAATATTCAAAAACAATTACTCAATAATTTATTATTGAGAATGAATTTTTCAGAAATACTAGTTTCAGAAGAAATGGAATTAAATATTGTAAGTGAAGAATGGCATTCTAAAATAAAAAAACAGCCCTCAAGTTTATTCCATTATTCGTCTTGTTTAGAACAGATATGTTCATACTTTTCTATAATTTCATTAGAAGGTATAGGCATGTTTAGTAGAGGGGAAGTTATAGCTGCTGGAGTTTTATTGTCGTATTTAAAATTAACTCAATGTGGTAAAATTCCAATTCTTACAACAATTCAAAATGAGACGGAAAATAACTTCTTAGAAATAGATTATTTTACACAAAAGTCTCTTGAAATATTATCTAATTTATCTGGAGAAACTGAAGGTAGTTTAATTTCCGCTTTAGACGAAACGAAAACAGCTGGTGGTGCCCGATTATTAAAGCAGAGAATAACAGAACCATTTTATAAAGTTGATGAAATTAAAAAAAGACATAATTTTATTAATTGGTTTTTAAGTAATAATATTGATATATTTAAACTTCAAAAAAACCTTGAAAACATACCTGATATTGAGAGATCATTATCTAGAATTTCATTATTTAGAGGAAGTCCAAAAGATTTATCTAAACTCTCTAATGGGTTCTTAAACATAGAACAAATTTATAAACATTTAATATTACACAAAGAAGGTTTAAATAAAATAACCTTATTAAAAAATGTTCTTAATCAAATTAATATTGATTATAGTTTATTTGCAAATATTCAGAACGCACTTAGAAAAGATCTTCCACAGTTAGCTAAAGATGGAGGCTTTATAAGAGATGGTTATGATGAAGATTTAGATAAATTAAGAAATTTTAGGAATAATGGGTTGGAGGAAATAACAAAACTTCAAAACAAGTACTCTAAATTAACAAAAGTCAACTCCCTAAAAATTAAGTATAATAGAATGTTAGGTTATCATATAGAAGTAAGATCAATTCATGACAAATCATTGAGAGATATAGACTTATTTATTCACAGGCAAACAACAGCTCAAACATCACGATTTACAACAATTGATTTAAATGAAGCAGAAAATCAACTATTAAATTCATTTGACAAATCTGTTGAAATTGAAATTGAAATTTTTAAAAGTTTTACGACTAAAATAATAAAACAGGGAAATAAAATATTAGATATTGCCACATCGATCTCAGAATTAGACATATCTATTATGGTTGCTAATCAATCTAAAGATAGAAATTACATATGCCCTAAAATTTCAGAGGATAAATTATTAGAAATAATTGATGGAAGGCACCCAGTTGTTGAAAAACAAACTAAATTATCTGAAAACTCTTTTATTCCAAATGATTGTATATTGAATAATAATGATTTTTTATGGTTAATAACAGGACCAAATATGGCTGGAAAGTCAACTTATCTAAGACAAAATGCCCTAATAGTGATTATGGCTCAAGCAGGTTTATTTGTGCCAGCTAAACAAGCAAATATAGGTGTGTTTGACAAAATTTTTTCTAGAGTTGGCGCTTCTGATGACTTAGCAAAAGGACAATCTACTTTTATGATAGAAATGATAGAAACCTCACTTATTCTAAACACGTCTACTGAAAAATCTTTTGTTATTCTTGACGAAATTGGAAGAGGAACTGCAACGTTTGATGGGCTTGCTATTGCCTGGTCAGTTTTAGATCATTTACACAATAAGATCAAACCAAGGACTCTTTTTGCAACACATTACCATGAACTAACGGTGTTAAAGGAAAATTTGAACTATTTATCTTGTCATAAAATGTCAATTAAAGAATGGAATAATTCAATAATTTTTATGCATAAAATACTTGAAGGTGAAGCAGATAAATCATACGGAATTAATGTTGCACAAATGGCAGGACTTCCTTTAGAGGTTATAAAAAAGGCAACACAATTATTGTTAAAACTTGAAAACAAGAATGATCAGTCAAGTTTCACAAAAATTGAACAATCTAATAGTAGTCATTTTAACATAAAAGAAAACGAAAGTTTCTTTAAAGAATTTGATAATATTAATGTAGATGATATTTCACCTCGTGAAGCATTAGATATTTTATATAACCTTAAATTATTAAGATAAAACATGGATAAATTTAATTTTAAATCAAAGTTTGGGTTGTTTAATAATAAGGATAATAATATTCATAAAATAAAAGATACTATTCCTCCTTCAACATTAAATAGATTTAATCAAAACTCATTATGGCTTCAAAGTATGGAACCAATTAAATATGCAAAAAAATATGCAGAAAAATTATATGATATTGAAAATTTTGAAACTGAAAAAGTTGAGTTAGATCTTTTCAAAAAAGAGCTGTTTTCACAATTAAAAAAGCAGTTAAGTCATAATATTTTCTTAATTAAAAAAGTTTTTTTAGAAACATCAGATGGCTCACTTAACGTCGGCTTAAATTCAATTTTAATTGATAGTTTATTGAAAGTTGTTTTTAAAAAAATATACTATAAAATTTTTGGTAATACAGATTATATTTTTTCAATTATAGCAGTTGGTGGTTATGGACGGGGTGAACTTGCGCCATACTCTGACCTAGACTTATTGTTTCTACTACCTGATGGTTTAAAAATAAATGAGAACAAAGATACTGAAGAAGCAATTCAATTTATACTCTATATATTATGGGATTTAGGATATACAGTCGGTCACTCAACTAGAACAATTAATGATTGTATTGAAAAAAGTAAATTAGATCTAACTATATCTACAACTCTATTAGAGAAGCGATTAATAATAGGGGATGAAGAATCGTTTAACTTATTAAATGATAAATTTAACCTTTTTATAAAAAGTACAAAGACATTGAAATTTGTTGAAGCTAAATTAATTGAATCGGAATTGAGACATGGTAGATTTGGTGGATCAAGGTATGTTGTTGAACCTAATGTTAAAGATGGTAAAGGTGGCTTAAGAGATCTTCATACATTAATCTGGATTTCAAAGTTTGCTTACAATGTTGACAGTGTTGCAAAGTTAATAAACATTGGCGCGTTATCAAAAAATGAAGCAGCTTCTTTTGCTGAAGCTCAACGATTTCTTCTTTCTGTAAGATGTCATCTTCATTACAGGGCATCAAGAGAAGATGATAGATTAGCTATGGATGCTCAGTTGGATATCGCTAAAATTATGAATTTTAAAAATACTATAACTCAAAAAGATGTTGAAAGGTTTATGAAAAGATATTTCCTTGCAACTAAAACAGTTGGCAATTTAACAAGAATATTTTGTGCAGCAATTGAAACAGAATTTAATAAGCCACTAAGGTTAAATTTTTTAAGTTTTAAAAAAAAAGAAAATGTATACCCATTTGATATTGAATTAGGGCGTTTATTTGCAAAAAACAAAGAAATATTGTCAGAGAATCCAGTCAATATAATTAGACTTTTTAACATTTCACACAATAAAAATATAGATATTCACCCCAAAACACTTAGGTATTTAAATGGATTACGACGGTTGATAAATTATGAAGTTCGTCATGATTTTGATGCTAATAAAATGTTTTTAGATATTTTAACTAGTGAAAAGGACTCAACAAGAACCTTAAGATTAATGAATGAATCAAATATTTTAGGTCAATTTATCCCAGAGTTTCAGAAGATTGTAGGTTTGATGCAATTTGATATGTATCACTCATATACTGTTGATGAACACACTATTTTTACCATTTCTAATTTATATTCCTTAAAAAATGGAGAATTTAAAGCTTTTGCGCCTTTAGCAAGTGAAGTGATTTTAGAAATTAACTCAAATAAGTGTCTGTTTGTTGCCATGTTATTACATGATATTGCTAAAGGAAAAAAAGGTGATCATTCAGAAAATGGTGCGCTAATCGCTTCTGTTGTTTGTCCAAGGTTAGGCCTTAGTAAAGAAGAAACAAAAACTGTGGAATGGCTTGTTTTATACCACTTGTTAATGAGTAAAACTGCATTTCGTTATGAATTAGCAGATAGAAAGGTTATTAAAAATTTTATTAATAAAGTTAAGTCAATTGAAAGACTTAACCTGTTATTAGTATTAACGGTAGCTGATATCAAAGGGGTTGGTCCAGAAATTTGGAATGATTGGAAAGGGTCTTTAATAACAGAACTTTATTCAAAATCTTTTGATATGCTTCAAAAAGATAATCTAAAAGTTACAAAGGTTATTCAAACTCCAAAAAACTTATTTGAAATTTACTTAATTGAAAATGGGTTAAAAAATTCAGATATAAAAAAATATTGTAGCAATTATTACAACAATTATTGGGAAATATTTAACTTGTCAAAGATCATTAATCATTTTGAAATTTTTACTAAAATGCAGCAAGGATCCAAGAAGTTTAAAATTCATATATTTGAAGAAAATAATCTAAAAGCGACAGAGTTACTTGTAATAGCACCTGATCACCATGGTTTGTTTTCATTAATTTCTGGACTAGTAGCTTCTTCAGGTTACGATGTCGTAAATGCAAAAATAATAACAAGATCAGATGGTTATGCTTTAGATACATTTTTTATACAAAACAAAGATAGAAAACCTATTTCAGAAGAACATTCTAAAAAAAGATTGCTTAAAATAATTTCTCAGGGTTTAGAGGGGAATTTTAATGTAGAAAAAGCCTTGAATCTAAGGTGGGAAGAAATTCCTGCTCGTTTTCGAGCTGTAAAAGCTCCTACTCGAGTTATTATCGATAATAATATGAGTGATGAGTACTCTATTTTGGAAATAAAATGTAAGAATGCTCCAGGTGTTTTATATAGAATTACAAAAGTCATTACAGGTTTAGGATTTCAAATTAATACTGCCAATGTCTCTACTTACGGTGATAGAGTCGTTGATATTTTTTATATAAAAAATGCTTTTGGTTCAAAAATAGATGATAACGTGACTATAGAAAAAGTTAAAATATCTATTTTAAAGATTTTAGAAGAGACGGACCCAGCAAATCAAATGATTAAATCTTGAGAAATTGAATGGAAAATAAGACTTCTTTTTTTATTAAAGGCTTTACTCAATTAGCAAGTTTAACTTTTCTGAGCCGGATAACAGGGTTTGTAAGAGATATTTTTATAGCTTCCTTTTTAGGAGCAGGTATTTTGTCTGATATTTTTTTGATTGCTTTCAAGTTACCTAATTTATTTAGAAGAATTACAGCCGAAGGTGCCTTAACTTCTGCATTATTACCAATGTACGTTAAATTAATTGAAGAAAAGAATAAGGCTTTTGCCATTAAATTTTATAAGACTATTGCGTTAAAAGTATTTATATATTTATGTATACTAACATTAATTTTGCAAATCGTAATGCCTTTTGTTGTATATATCTTAGCTCCAGGTTTTTCTGATAATATTCTTGTTGTAAATCAGATAATATCATTAACAAGAATAACAGTCATTTTTATGCCCTTGATATCAATGGTAGCCATATTAGGGATTTTAACAAATGTTTCTGGTAGATTTTGGCCTTTTGCTTTCACTCCTATTATTTTAAATTTATCTCTAATCATAGGTTGTTTTTTTATAAGTGATTTTTGGGTTATTAAATCTATACCACTTTCTATAGCAACAGTTTTATCTGGTTTTTTACAATTAATACTCATGTTAATAGTTATTAAAAAATATAAGATTTTAGATGTAACTAAATCAAACAGTAATGATGTATTCATTAAAGATAAAGATAAAGATAAAGATAAAGATAAAGATAAAGATGAAATTAAATTATATATAAAAAAAACATGGCACAAATTTTTACCAGCTGCGTTTGGAGGTGGAATACTTCAAATTAATTTGTTAGTTGACACAATTTTAGCTAGTTTTTTGGGATTTGGTTCAGTATCTTATCTTTATTTTGCTGATAGAATTGCTCAATTACCTTTAGGTATAATAGGAATTGCATTAAGCACTTCATTATTAACTTCTTTATCAAGGTCAATTGCAATTAATGATATAAAACAATTTTCAATTGAATTAATAATATCTTTAAAAATCGGATTGTTTTTTTCAATTCCAGCTGCATTAGTTTTTACTAATTTTTCTGATTTAATTATAAGTGTTTTATTTGAAAGAGGAAAATTTGGTTTTGAAGAATCTAATGAAACGGCACTGGCATTAAAAGCATATGCTTTTGGAATCCCAGCATTTATTATTTTAAAATCGTGTCAGCCAGCTTTTTTGGCAGAAGGGAATACAAAAACTCCAATGTATGTTGGTATAATTCTACTAATTTTAAATATAATTTTTTCTCTTATTTTTATGCGTTATTTTTATCATGCAGGGATAGCTTTAGCTACATCTATTTCGTCGTGGATAGGTTGTTTTATTTATATAGGCATTCTTATAAAAAATGGAAAAATATTAAAACCTAAGCTTACTTTTAGCCACAACACCTTAAACTTTTTTTCTGTTTGCATTTATTTTATTAAAATAACTTTAGTATCTGTATTTATGATATTTATTATGAAATATTTTATGTATTTTTCAAAAATTTATAATATCAATGAATTTTGGACTTTAATAATATTAATTATTTTAGGGTTCTCAACGTATATTTTGACTTCTTCTTTATTAAGTTATATTCCTCGAGAGCTTTTAAATAATAAAATTTTAAAACTTAAGAAAGATAAAAATTACAATGACGATACTTCAATCTAAACAAATTGAAAAAAGAATTTTCTCTGGCATTCAACCAACGGGAAATTTACATTTAGGTAACTATTTAGGAGCGATAAAAAACTGGGTAAAACTTCAAGAAGAATTTTCCTCTATTTTCTCAATAGTAGATTTACACGCAATAACTGTTCCTCAAGAACCCTCAAAGCTTAAAGCCTCAACACATGAAGTAACAGCAGCTATAATAGCATCGGGAATAGACGTAAATAAATCAATTCTTTTTAATCAATCTTCTGTTAAAGAACATGCTGAATTAGCCTGGATACTCAACTGTGTTTGTAGAATTGGTTGGTTGAATCGTATGACACAATTTAAAGAAAAAGCTGGTAAAAATAGAGAAAATGCTACAGTTGGACTATATAGTTATCCTGTATTAATGGCTGCAGATATTCTGTTATACAAAGCTACACACGTTCCTGTTGGAGATGATCAAAAACAACACATTGAATTAGCAAGAGATATAGCATCTTCATTTAATAATATGTTTACTTCAGATAATCAAAATGATTTCTTTAATTTACCAGATCCTCAAATCTTTGGGCCTGCAACGCGTGTTATGAGTTTAAGGGATGGAACAAAAAAAATGAGCAAGTCGGATCCATCTGACGCATCTAGGATAAATTTAACTGATACCAAGGAAGAAATATCTAATAAGATTAAAAAAGCTAAAACAGATCCCAATCCGTTACCTGAATCAGTCGACGAGCTTAAAAAAAGACCAGAGGCTTTTAATCTACTTAATATATACTCATCCTTATCTAATAAAACTCTTGATGAAACGGTAGAAATTTTTGCAGGAAAAGGTTTCTCTTATTTTAAACCAATTCTTATAGAATTAGCTGTTGAAAATTTAGATCCTATTTCATCTGAAATGAGATATTTGTTGAAAGATACAAAATCAATAGATAAAATACTAAAAAATGGAGAAATTAAAGCAAGACAGATTGCTGAGCCAGTATTGAAAGATGTTAAAAATTTAGTAGGGCTTGTTAATTAATAACAAAAAATAGTAGATATTTTTTGAAAAAGTGATACTTATTAAAATAGGAGAATGCAAATGTTTATTCAAACCGAAGATACACCGAATCCAGAAACATTAAAGTTTATGCCAGGTGAAAACGTTTTAAATAAAGGAACAGTAGATTTCTCAAATAAAGAAGCTTCAAAAGTTTCACCTTTAGCTTTACGCCTATTTAATGTAGATGGGGTAAGTAGAGTTTTTCTAGGTTTGGACTTTATTTCAGTTACTAAAGATTCAAATTTAGACTGGAATACTCTTAAACCTTCAATTCTTACTGGGATAATGGAACATTATTCCAGTGGATTTCCAGTTTTAAATGATGATTATTTAAGTAATTCTGATAATAATAATGCAGAAGATACTGAAACTATTAAACAAATAAAAGATCTTTTAGAAACTAGGGTCAGACCTGCTGTTGCAATGGATGGGGGTGATATTACTTTCTGCTCATTTGAAGAAGGTGTGGTTACTCTTCAAATGAAAGGAGCTTGTGCTGGTTGTCCTTCTAGCACTGCTACTTTAAAAATGGGTATTGAAAACATGCTTAGACATTACATCCCAGAAGTTACAGAAGTTAAGGCTGCAGAACTCTAAAGATTTAACAAGAACGATGTCAGAAAAATCTGAAAATATTATTGATAAAAATTATATAAATATTTTTTCTCTGTTTTTAGTATGTTTATTAATTCTAGTTGGATTTGTAGGTCCTGATTTTTGGAATAAAGATTCCCCAAAGTTCAACTTTTTACTAGTTCAAAGAGATTTGGGAAAAAATGACGTTATAATAAACAAACTAGATAAATTTAACCTTAATAAAATTTACTTATCTTCGGATCAGATTAATGAAAAAGACAAAGTTATTAGTTGGTCAAATCAAATTATAAAAAATACAGAAAATCAGATACCTCTTGCACGGATGTACTTTCCTCATATTCCAAAAAACATAGATAAATACAGTATTTCAGAAAAAAAGAAAGTTTTTTTGACTATTTTATTACCCATTGCTTCAAGAGGAAACGAATTAGTTTTAGAAGAACGAAAATCAATGAAAGTTGCTTTTCTTACTAATAATATATATAAAATTGAATATTTTGCAAAAAGGTATAATGTTAAAAACTATAAAAAACTCAATTTTGGTGGCTTAACAAGTTTACAATTAAATTTAATAAAGAAAGAATTACTACTTAAAATAAATAAAATTCCAATATCTATGATAATAGCACAAGCTATCATTGAAAGTGGATGGGGTTCGTCTAGATTTGCAAAAGAAGGTAATGCTTTATTTGGAGAATGGACATGGAAAAATAACGTTGGTATTAAACCAAAAGGAAATATAAATGCAAATTTCGCAGTTAAAAGCTTTGTAACCCTTTTAGAATCTGTAAATTCATATATTTTAAATCTTAATAGACATACAGCATATAAAGAAATGAGATTTTTTAGAAACGTTACAATTAAAAAAGGAAAAAATTTTACTGGTATCGATGCTGCTGCCTATTTAGAAAATTATGCAGAAATTGGTTTAGCATATGTAGTCAAAGTAACTAATATGATAAATAGTAACAAATTATATAGATTTGAAAATTCTGTGTTAGAAAAGTTCAATAACTAGTGTTATTTAATTATAAATTGTCGACCTAACCATCTCCATCTGTTATCTTCTGCTGCCATGGTACAATTAATTCTGCCTCTTCCTTTAGAAAATGCATTACTTAGTCTGACTTCAATTCTATTCTTACCAAGTCTTTTTGTATCGGATTTTATACCATTACTGGCAAAACATCTAATTGCGTTTTTTGGCTCAATAGAATTAGATAATGTAAAACCGTAGTATGGTGGATTTTTTGATATCAATGGATTTTTTGGTGATAGATCAGAAATTGGCATTGGTAAAGCATTAACAGCTAACAAAAATCTCTCCATTCCACCATATTTTTCATTCATTGCAAAACGTGGTAATTCGAAAAGCCCCAAGCTTTTATGCGCTATTCCTGAATGTTGACCAAATGCAGCTTTAAATCCATGTAATTTAACTTGTTCTAATACTTCCAGATTATACTCTCCATATGGATATGCGAAAATCCTAGGTTTACTTCCAATTTCATTAACAAATCGTTCATTTGATATTGAAAGTTCATTTATAATATTTTGTTTATCAAGCCTAAACATGTGTGGATGCGATTTAGTTTGACTTCCAATGGTTACTCCATTGTCACGCAAAATGCGAATTTGTTCCCAACTCATATATCCAGGGGTATTATTGTCAATAACGTCTGTAGAGACAAACAAGGTGAAAGGGATGTTGTGTTTTTTAAAAATTGGCCAAGCATAGTTAAAAACTGATGAATATGCATCATCTATTGTAATTACAACAGACCTATCTTTTACTAGACTTGTGTTATTTATTGCATTGAGAGCTTTTTCTATATTAATTAAATTATATTTTGGTTTTAACAATTCAGTAATGTGTTCTAAAAATTGTTCTTTTTTGATGTTTGTTGAAGGAAATCTGCTATCACCAAATCTATGATACATAATTACTGAAGCATAATTCGCTTTTAAAACTTCTTTTGTATTATTATCTTGCGCAAATGAAATAGTAGAGATAATAAAAAATAGAAAAACAAAAAAATAACGCATATACACCTCAAAATTTAATGTTATTCATTCTAAATTATTGACTTTAATATATGGTAAAGAATTATAATACTACATTTTTTTATAAATTATAAAAAGTAAATCATGATTATTTCTATTGAAAGCAGTTTTTCTAATTTATCTATTGCTTTGTTAGCAAAGGATCGACTTATAGATAAGTTATTTATTCCTATTAAAAATGAATTATCTGAAATAATTATTCCTACAATTAAAAACTTTTTAATTGATAATTCAATTACTTTTGAAAACATATCTTTTATAACTATTGGATGTGGACCGGGAAGTTTCACAGGTATCCGAGTGGTTATTGCAGCTGCAAAAGGTATAACAATTTCTAATATTAACATGAAAAGTATTGGGATGAATTCTTTAGCAGGACTCGCAATGTCGGTATTAAAAGAAGCTAAAGAAAAAAAATGTCAGTATATAATTGGTTCAATTGATACAAAAAGGGATGATATCTTTATTCAGTTATTTAAAATAAATAGTCTAGACGATGGTAAATTACCTTTTGCAGCTATGAATGACATTGAGGCTATAGAAATACAAAATTTAGATAATTATATATCGAGTCATCAACTAGTCGCAAAAGATATTTTATTTGTAGGGCATAAATCTGAGTTGTTGGAAAATAATATTAATAATTTAAAAATATCTGACCAATTTGAACAAACACCAAACGCGTTTTGGTTGGGCATACTGACTTCATATATAATAAATAAAAATATTGATGTTACAAATACAAGAATAGCCTTTGATTATTTAAAACCAATTTATGTTAGATCTCCAGAAATAAACTAGTACATAATTATGATAAAAATAAACCCTACCCAAAAAAGTGATTATTTTAAAATTTTACAAATCGAACAAAATCTATTTAAAAATACTATGACAAAGAAGGAATTGTATAATTTTTTAAGTCAAAGTTCAGTTAGAATTTGGAAAATAGAAGAGGATAAAATTACAGGTTACATGTCTTTTTATCAAGTGATTGACGAAGTGGAGATAATAAAAATTGGTGTTATAAAATCTTGTCAAAGAAAGGGATATGGATCAAATTTAATTAAAGAGCTTAAAAAATTAGATATAAAAAAGATTTTTTTAGAAGTTTCTACTGAAAACGTTCAGGCTATTAATTTTTATCTTAAAAATGGATTTCAAGAAATAGGATTAAGAAAAAAGTACTATAAATCTAAAGATGGTATCAATGTTGACGCATTAAGACTTTCTTTTACACATTAATAAAATTGAAATACGTAAAATTTATAAATATATCAAATGATATTTCATAGGTGTTAACATGTTACATAATAGAATATATGAAAGATTAAGTTTTAATAACTTTAAAAAAACAAAATGTAACAACATTTTCTTACAAAATGTTTCTTTACTAAGATCAGCGACAACAAACAAAACATTTCAAGAAATTAAGTTTGGTAATTTTGTAATAAAATTAACTGAAAAAAAATCTGAGTTGAAAAAAGCGCAGGCATTGAGATACTCTATTTTCTACAAAGAGAAGAAAGCCAAACCAAGTTTTCCAAAAAAAATATTAGCTTTAGACTATGATAAAGTTGATAAATTCGCAGATCATTTAATTGTAATAGATAAGGGAAGCACAGCTCCTAAAAATAAAATTGTAGGAACTTACAGATTGATACGTGGTGATGTGAGTGCCAATTTTGGTGGGTTTTATACATCATCAGAATTTAACTTAAGTAATATTCTTGATGTATACAAAAATAATCAAATATTAGAATTAGGAAGGTCCTGTGTTCACAAAGATTATAGAAATGGAACTGTTATGAACTTACTTTGGAAAGCTATTGCAGAATATGTAAAATTATATGACATAAAAATTATATTAGGTTGTGTAAGTTTTTCAGGAACAGATATAATGAAATTTTCTAATGAATTGTCATATTTACGAGAAAATTTTTCTTTGCCGGATGATTTATCAGTAGAAAGTTTGGATGAAAATACATATCCAGTATATAAAAAAAATTTTACTAAAATAAACGATTTAAAAACCTTTGCAAAATTACCTCCTTTAATTAAAGGATATCTTAGAGTAGGAGGAAAGTTGAGTGATAGTTTTTATGTTGATTATAGTTTCAATACAATTGATTTATGTGTTGTTGTCAAAACAGACAATATAGATAAAAAATACAAAAAGAAATTCTTAAACTAATGTGTTTAATGATGACAACTAAAAAAAATACATATTTAAGTCCTATAAATAATTTATCTTTTCTAGATCATTTAATTTTTAAATTAAAAATTATGATTTTTGTATTAACTATTATTCCTTTAATTATAATTTCTTTTTTTTTAAGAAATTTAATTCCATTTTTTGGTAAATGGTTACCTGTCATTTTTCATAGACTGTTATTGTGGTTACTTTCAGTAAAGGTGGAGTATGAGGGCTATTACAAAAGAGCAAAAGATTGTAATTTTTTTGTTAGCAATCATCTTTCTTATTTAGATATTCCAATATTAGGATCTACTTTCCCTTTAAGATTTGTTGCTAAATCTGAGGTAGAATTTTGGCCATTTTTTGGTTTCTTATCTAAATTAGCCAGAACAATTTTTATAAAAAGGAATCGATTGGATAGTCTTATTCAAAAAAATAAAATTCGTAATTTTTTATCTTCTGGTGATAAAGTTTTGATTTTTCCTGAGGGCACTACTTCTGATGGTAACAGAGTATTAAATTTTAAATCTAGTTCTTTTTCTGCGCTAGAAAACGAAAAGTTCTTAATTCAACCAATAATAATAATATACTCAGATTTGAATGGTATTCCCATAAATAGATGGTTAAGGCCAGTAATAGCTTGGTATGGCGATATGGATCTTAAGCCACATATTTTGAAGTTAGTGAGTTTAAGACCCATAAAAGCAAAATTAATATATCTTGATCCTGTATGTAGTAATGATTTTTCATCTAGAAAAGAATTAAGTATTTGTTTAGAAAAAAAAATTAAAGATGTTTATTCTACTTCTTTTTCAAAAAAACTTGCAAGATAAGGGCATTATATGTCAGTAATTACTACTTATTTTAAAATGTATGGTTAATGAAAAAACTTTTTATTAAAACTCATGGTTGCCAGATGAATTTCTACGATTCTGAAAAAATGGCAGATCTACTTAAACCTCATGGCTATCAAGTAGATGACAGTCCTGAAGACGCTGACCTTATAGTCATAAACACATGTCATATTCGTGAAAAAGCAGTTGAAAAAACTTATTCTGAGCTTGGACGAATTAGAGATCAAGTGAATTTGCGAAGAGAAAAAACAGGAAAAAAATCTATTGTAGCTGTGGCAGGTTGTGTTGCGCAAGCTCAAGGAAAAGAAATAATGAAGAGATCCCCTTGGGTTGATATAGTTGTTGGTCCTCAGTCATATCAAAACCTCCCTGAGCTAATAGCAAAAGTTGATCCTCTAACAAAAAATAATCATATAAATATTGAATTTCCTACCATTCCAAAGTTTGATCATCTAAAATCTTTAGTAAATAAAAGAGGTCCTTCAGCATTTTTAACCATTCAAGAGGGTTGTGATAAGTTTTGTTCATTCTGCGTAGTTCCTTACACTAGAGGAGCAGAGTATTCAAGACCAATAAAATCAATACTAGACGAAGCCAACGAATTGATTGATAAGGGTGTTAAAGAAATTACTTTGTTAGGTCAAAATGTTAATGCTTGGAATGCTGAATGGAAAGATAATAAGGTATGGGGATTAGGACGTCTTATAACTGAACTTGCTAAAATTAAAGAGCTTGAATTTATAAGGTATACAACTTCTCATCCCCTTGATATGGATCTAGAGCTTATTGAAGCACATAGAGACGTAAGTAAGCTAATGCCATATTTGCATCTTCCTATTCAATCTGGATCAGACGGTATTCTCAGATCAATGAATAGAAAACATAATGTAAAAGAATATATAAATGTTATAGAAAAAGTAAGAAATTATAATCCAAAAATAGCTATTTCTGGAGATTTCATCATTGGGTTCCCTGGAGAGACTGATAAAGATAATCAAGCAACAATAGATTTAATAAAAGAAATACAATACTCTCAAGCTTATTCTTTTAAATATTCTATAAGGCCAGGAACTCCTGCTGCTATTTCTCTCAACCAGGTGAATGAATCAGTAAAAAATTCAAGATTACAGGAGGTACAGAGTATCTTAAGAGATCAACAATTAGAATTTAACAAAAACTCTATAAATTCATCTTTAAAAATTTTAGTCTTAAGAAATGGTAAAAAACCAAATCAATATCTTGGAAGATCACAATATAATCAGTCGGTATATTTTAGCTCTGAAGAAAAAAATATAATAGGGTCAACTATAAATATTAACGTTACTGAAGCGTTTCAAAATAGTTTAACTGGCAATATTGTCCATATTTAATAATTAGGAAACATCATTGATTTTGCAAAACACAAAGAATAAAGAAGAAATTACTATTGATTTTCCTAATAACTCTTTGGTGGCTATTATTGTAGGTAATCACAGCATAAATATAACAAAATTAGAGAAGTTATTAGATGTAAGTATAAACCTTTTTGGGAATCAATTTAATATTTCTGGTGAAATCAAGAAAATTGATTTAACCAAAACAATAATCACTAATGTTTATGCAAAATTATCCAAAGAAAAACTTAACAATATTAATTTTAATTTTATGGATTTTGAAACAGAACTAAGAATGTTAAGCGGTAAACATAATTCAAAATTTGATTTAATTGACCATAATACTACTTATGAACAAAAATTAGATACTTGGAAGAAAACTATTTTTCCAAAAAGTGTTGGTCAAAAAAATTATTTAGAAGCGTTAAACAAATATGAACTTGTTTTTGGACTTGGCCCTGCTGGAACGGGCAAATCCTATTTGGCTGTTGCTAAAGGTATAGATATGTTAAAAAAAGGCCTTGTTGAAAAAATAGTTTTGACAAGGCCTGCAGTTGAAGCAGGCGAGAGGTTAGGTTTTTTACCTGGAGATATGAAGGAAAAAATTGATCCTTATTTAAGGCCAATTTATGACGCACTTTATGAAATGATGCCGTCAGATAGGGTGGAAAAAAAAATACAGTCTGGAGAAATCGAAATTGCTCCTTTGGCGTTTATGAGAGGTAGGACGTTTACAAATTCATTTGTGATCGTTGATGAAGCTCAAAATACAACTTCAGTTCAAATGAAAATGGTTTTAACTCGTATTGGAGAAGGTTCTAGAATGGTGATCAATGGAGATCTAAGTCAAGTTGATCTTCCAAAAGGTCAAATTTCAGGCTTAAGGGAATCTAAAAATATATTGAATAAAATAAAGGATATTAAGATAATATCTTTAGAAGCTAGTGATGTAATCAGGCACCCAATAGTTGCAAAAATAATAAAAGCTTATGACAATATTAACAAAGACCTATCTTAAAAAAAGTTATGATCAAGTTAGCGGAAGACTATTATAAAATTTGGGAAAATGACTCTTATACTTTAGAGGCCACTATTGTTAGATCATTATGGGATGATAGTGTCATAACAATTTTTGAAAAAAAAATAATTAAAACTTTACTTGAAATTTTTAAAAGTTCTAAATCTGTTTTTTTAAAAAACAATATTCTAATTTCATTATTGTTTTCTGGAGATGGACAAGTTACAGAATTAAATAAATATTACAGAAATATAAATAAACCGACAAATGTATTATCTTTTCCTTCCAAGAAAATAAATACCAAAAGTAAGATATTTTTAGGTGATATTGTATTTTCAAGTCAAACAATTATTGAAGAAGCTAAAAGAGATAATAAAAATTTAGAAGATCATTTAATACATCTTTTTATTCATGGTGTTCTTCATTTACTAGGTTATGATCACGAAACAGAAGATGATGCCTACATAATGGAAAGCTTAGAAATTAAAGTTTTGAATAATTTAAATATAGACAATCCATATAAATAAACTTTATGCTTTTTTAAGAAATAATAAAGGTTTAAGTAAGTAGATTTATGAAAATAAAATTACCAAAATTTTTTAGACAATCAAATAATGTAAAAAAACAGCTTGACGAAGAGTTAGAGCAATTTGTTGCAAAAAGGATTAATGCTGATGACTCAAATGGTAACACCTTAAGTCATGAAAATGAGCTGTTAAAAAATTTAGCTGGTCTAAGAGGTATTACAGCCTCAGATGTAATGATCCCAAGAATAGATATTGTTTCAGTAGCTATGTCTGACGATTTTAACGAGATAGTTAAGCAACTAATTAAAACAAATCATAGTAGAGTTCCAGTGAGAAACGAAAGTTTAGACGATGTTGTGGGAATTCTTCATATAAAAGATGTTTTAGCAAACTTATTTTCAAAAGAAAAAAAAGATATAAAATCACTTTTAAAAAAACCTATATTTGTATCTCCTTCTATCAGTTTATTAGACTTGTTATACGAAATGAGAATTAAGAGGAGGCATTTGGCTCTCGTTGTAGATGAATATGGCGGAATTGACGGTTTAGTAACAATTGAGGATTTAGTTGAAGAGTTAGTTGGAGATATAGAAGATGAACATGATTTATCTACTGAATGTCGCTTAGAAAAAATGCAGGATGGATCTATAATCTTAGAAGCAAGAATTACAATTGACTTACTTGAAGATCTTTTGTCATCAATTAGGAAAGAAGATTTAAACGAAGAAATTGAAACTCTTGGAGGATTTATAATAAGTATAGCTGGAAGAGTTCCTGTTAAAGGAGAAGTCATAAAATATTCTCCATCAGGCTTAAAGTTTGAAATACTGGAAGCTGATCCAAGAAAAGTTATTTTAGTTAAACTGAGAGGTTTGAAGAAAGTATTGCGTTATGAAGAAAGTAAATAATAAATAACTTTATGAAAAAATTACATGAAAAAACTACATTACTTTTCGCATTTAATTTTTTTGTTGGTGCAATAACAACACTTTCTCTCATGCCATTTTCTTTTTTTCCAATGATTTTTGCCTTAGGACTTGGTATTTATTCTATAAGTCTAATACCTTCATTCAAAAAAACTTTTATAGCCTCTTGGTTTCTTGGTTTTGGTTGGTTTTCATTTGGACTCTATTGGATTGGTTCAGCATTTTTTGTTGCAGAAACATATCATATGTTTCTTATGCCTTTAGCAGTTATAATTTTACCTAGTATTTTAGCGTTGTTTTGGGCTTTAGCATTTTTTCTTGCTAAATTATTAACCCCAAAAAATAAATCGCCCATTTTATTAATTATTATTAACTTGTCTTTGATTGAATATTGTAGAGCAAATTTTTTCACAGGATTCCCATGGTTGATGCCATCAATGTCACTTGCATCTAATGAATATATTTTACAAACTCTGTCTTATGTTGGAAGTTTTTCAGGAAATTTAGCTGTTTTAACATTAAGTATTCTACCGATAATTTTATTAGCACAATTACCTAATAAAAAATTAATTTTTTCATTACTCTATATTCCCATTTTTATCCTATTTTATATGTCATTTATGAGGTTTTATAATAAAGAAGCTATAAATAAAAATGAAGATCAAATGTTAGTGTTAGTTCAACCTAACATAAAACAAAAAGATAAATGGGATTTAACAAAAAGGAAAGATCATATAGAAAAACTTATAAAATTATCGATTGAAAAAGAATATTATGACAAAGATAAATACAAAATTATTATTTGGCCTGAAACAAGTTTTGAAGGATCTATACCTAACGAATTAAACTTATTATCGGATATTAGCAAAAAGATAATAAAAAATCAAAATACAACTCTAGTTGTTGGTTTGTTAAGTGTTGAAAATAGTAAATTATTTAATTCGTTAGTTTTTATGAATCTATCTGGTATGATAAATTATAAATACAATAAAAACCATTTAGTTCCGTTTGGAGAATATATTCCTTTTAGAAATAATTTTAAAACAATTGCTCATTATTTGAGTTCAAGAGATTTTGTTAGTGGAGATCTTAAAGAAAATATAAACCTTAAAGGTTTTGGGGATATTATAACTTTAATTTGTTATGAAATTTTATTTTCAACTGAAGTTAGTAAAAGGATATCCAATAATACTAAACTACTTATAAATATTACAAATGATGCATGGTTTGGGAAGACGATCGGACCTCATCAGCATTGGGCTTTAGCAAAAATTAGAGCTGTAGAGTTAGGGTTGCCGCTAGTAAGAGTTGCTAATACAGGAATTTCAGGACTTATCTCACCTTATGGGAGTGAAATTGTTAAAATCCCTATTAACGAGGAAGGTGTTAGATACACAAATCTAATTCCACCATTAGAAAAGACTATATATAAAAAATTTGGAGAATATATTTTTCTTATTTCTATTTTATATTTTTTGTTTATAAATTACTTTATATTTTATTTTTGTAGAAAGAAAATTAAATGAGCAATGATTATTTATTTACCTCTGAATCTGTTTCAGAAGGTCATCCTGACAAAATTTGTGACAGAATATCTGATACTGTTGTTGATTTAATGTTAGAAAAGTACCCTGAAGCTAGAGTTGCTTGTGAAACCATGGTTTCTACTAACAGAACGATTATTGCAGGAGAGTATAGGCTTCCAAATGGAATGGAAATAAGTAATAACGAAATTGAAAAACATGTACGAAAAGCAGTTCAAGATATAGGTTATGAGCAAGAAAATTATCATTGGGAGAAAATGAATTTTGAATGTTATCTTCATTCTCAATCAGAAAATATAGCATTAGGTGTAGATCAATCAGGTAATAAAGACGAAGGAGCAGGTGATCAAGGATTAATGTTTGGTTTTGCATGTGACGAGACAGATGATTTTATGCCTGCACCAATTCATTATTCTCATAAAATTTTGAAAGAAATGTCTATTTTAAGACATGCTAATAAAAATAGCTTTCTTCTTCCTGATAGCAAGTCTCAAATTACACTACAATATCGCAATGGAAAACCAGTCAAGGCAGCCTCTATAGTAGTCTCAACACAACATGTAAAAGGTTGTTCTCAAGAAGACATAAAGGATATGGTAAGGAGTGTGTTAGAAAAGATTTTGCCTAAGGGTTGGATGTGTCCAGAAGATGAATTTTATGTAAACCCAACAGGTATTTTTGAAATAGGTGGGCCAGATGGTGATGCAGGTTTAACGGGTAGAAAAATCATAGTTGACACTTATGGTGGAGCTGCCCCGCATGGTGGAGGCGCTTTTTCAGGAAAAGATCCTACAAAAGTTGATAGATCAGCAGCCTATTTGACTAGATACTTAGCTAAAAATGTTGTGGCTGCAAAGATAGCTAGTAGATGTACTATACAAATAGCATATGCAATAGGAATATCTAAGCCACTTTCATTATACGTTAATACAGATGGTACAGGAATTATAGAAGATACTAAAATAGCTTCAATTCTTAATAATTTAGTAGACATGTCACCTAGAGGAATAAGAGAACATCTAAAGCTAAATAAACCTATTTATGTTCCAACTTCAGCGTATGGTCATTTTGGAAGAAATCCAGATGAAGGTTTAGAGGGATCGTTTAGTTGGGAAAAAACTGATTTAGTTAATTCAATCATAAAAGAATCTGGCATTTAGTTGATTTTAGAAACATCAAAAAAAATAAATAGATTTTACGGAAGAAGAAAAGGAAGGAGGCTATCAAAGTCCAACTTACTTGCACTGAAAGAAGGCTCAAAATATATTATTAATTCGACTGACTTACCCTTGAATACAAAAATAATATTAAAAAATTTGTTTGAATTTAAAACAAAAAAAGTAGTTCTTGAAATTGGTTTTGGTGGAGGAGAAAATCTATTAAATTCCGCTAAAATGAATCCTGATATTTTATACTTAGGTGCAGATCCATTTTTAAACACTAATGCTAAATTGATTAAAGAGTTACTGAATAATAATATAACTAATGTTAAAATATGGCCGGATGATATAAGAAAAATTATTGATTTATTTCCTAAAAACACATTTTCAGAAATAAAGATATTATTTCCAGATCCATGGCCAAAATTGAAACATAAAGATAGAAGGTTAATTCAAAATGATTTTCTAATTTCTCTTTATAATATTTTGAAACTACAAGGTATCATTACACTTGGAACCGATCATTTTATTATGAAGAGTTGGATATTAGAAATTTTTCAAAATCATTCTGGATTCCAATGGATTGCAGAAAAAGCAAGTGATTGGAGAATTAGACCTGGTGATTGTTTTGCAACAAAATATGAACAAAAATCCATAATAGAGAACAGAAAACCTAATTGGTTTGTTTTTGAAAAAAAATATAGAATTTAATTCTAATTTCCAAAGTTATTGATTTTTTATTAAATTAAAATTATAATGATATTAATGAGTCTTTGTGGCTCATTTTTTTATTTGAATGAGTTTTATGATTTCATGATTGAAAATAATATTAGAGAATTATTATTTACAAGACTAAAAAATTTGGGCTACCATCTCATTCGTATTAAAATAATTAATGCAAGTGGGAAAAAAACATTGCAGATTATGGCGGAGAGAATTAAAGATAGAGAAATGAATATTAAGGATTGTACTTTTTTAAGTAGGCAAATATCTTCATATTTAGAAGTTGATGATCCAATAAGTTCTGCTTACACATTAGAAGTGTCTTCAGGAGGTTTATCAAGGCCTTTAACAATTTTAGACGATTATAAATGGTTTAAAGGAAGCAAAGCAAAAATAACATTAAAAGAAATTTTTATGGGAAAGAAATCACATAATGGTTTTTTACAAGGCCTTGATAAAGATAACTTGATAATTTTAAAGACTGAAGATTTTGAAATGAAAATTAACTTCTTAGAAATTGATAAAGCTAATATTGATATGAACTGGGCTATTGAGAACAATAAAATTAACTAAAACATACATAATTACATAAGGAAACAAAATGGAATTAAAATCCATACCTAGACTAGAGCTTATACAAGTTGCAGAAGCGGTTTCAAGAGAAAAGTCAATCGAAAAAGAAGAAGTCATATTAGCTATGGAAGAGGCTATACAAAAAGCTGCAAGGTCAAAATACGGTTTAGAAAGAGATATTCGAGCAAATATAGATAGAAAGAATGGCGCAATCAATATTGCTCAATTTACAGAAGTGGTTGAAAATATCGAAAATGAGTCAACACAAATGACTTTTGATGAGTCACAGAGGAGAAAATTAACCCTTCAAATTGGGGACTTTTATCAAGAAGCTCTCCCTCCGATAGACTTTGGTCGCATAGCAGCACAAACAGCAAAACAAGTAATTTCTCAAAAGGTTAGAGAAGCTGAGCGAGAAAGACAATTTCATGAATATAAAGATCGTGTAGGTGAAATAGTTGTAGGAACTATTAAAAGAGTTGAAAATCATTCTGTCACAATTGATTTGGGTAGAGGAGAAGCAATAATTAAAAGAGACCAAATGATCCCACGTGAGCAATTAAGACCAGGTGATAGGTTGAGATCTTTTATAGTCGATGTTATTCAAGAAACTAGGGGTCCTCAAATATTTTTATCAAGATCGTCAAATGAATTTTTAGCTGCTTTATTCACGCAAGAAGTTCCTGAAATATATGATGGAATTATAGTTGTTAAAAGTGTAGCAAGAGAGCCAGGAAGCAGAGCTAAAATATCAGCATTTTCAAATGATCCAAGCATAGACCCTGTTGGTGCCTGTGTTGGTATGAGAGGTTCTAGGGTTCAGGCAGTAGTAGGTGAATTACAGGGTGAAAAAATTGAGATAATACCTTGGTCAGAAGATCCAGTTACTTTTGTTATTAATGCTCTTGCTCCAGCTGTTCCGTCAAAAGTAGTTATGGATGAAGATGCGGGTAGAATGGAAGTTGTTGTACCTGATGATCAGCTTTCATTAGCGATAGGTAGAAGAGGCCAGAATGTAAGATTAGCTTCGCAATTAACAGGTTGGTACGTAGACATATTAACGGAAGCAGAAGAATCAGAAAAAAGGCAGCTAGAATTTACAGAAAGAACTAAAATTTTTATAGATGCTCTTGATATTGATGACGTAATAGCTCACTTGATGGTCAGTGAAGGCTTTGTTACTATCTTTGATATAGCAGATGCAACAATTGATGAATTAACTAATATAGAAGGTTTTGATGAAGATTTAGCTTCAGAACTTAGTGTAAGAGCTAAAAACTTTGTCAATCTTGAAAATGAGCGCATAGAAAAATCTATAAAAAAATTAAAAGTGAAAAAAGATTTATATGATTTTTCTGATCTCAATAAACAAAGTATTTTAACTCTAGCAGAAAATGAAATTAAAACATTAGACGATTTAGCTGAATTAGATAGTGAAGAGCTATTTAATATTTTAGGAAAAGATGTTTTTGTAAATGAAGATGATGCAGGTTCAATAATAATGAAAGCAAGAGAACATTGGTTTTCAAATGAAAGTTTAGAAAAATAAAGTATCAACTCAATGAGTTAAGGAATTTATATTATGGAAGAAAATACTAGTGGAGAAAGAAAAAAATTAAGCCTCTCTTTGGGTGGGAAGTTAACTTTAAAAAACCCTCTTTCATCCTCTAAATTGCCTAACAGTGTTACAACTAATTCTAGATCAGGAAGAAGCACTGTTCAAGTAGAGGTCAAGAGAACAAAAAGACTTCTTAATAGGGTTGCTTCAAGTGATGAAACTAAAGAAAATAATAGTTTAGAAAATAATTCTGGTTTAAGTGCAAAAGAAATTCACTCTAGAAGTAAAATGTTACAAGAGGGTCTGGCTAAAACTGCTGCACAAGCAGAAATAATAGCTGCTGAAAAAATTGAAAAAGCTAAAATTGAAGAAGCTCGTATAGCCGCAAATGCAGAAGAGGCGGCTAAGGCAGCGTCAAGTTTAGCTCCTAAAGATAAAATGTTAGCAAGAAGAAAAGCAGAAACAGAAGAAATACTAGAAATAAAAAAAATTGAGGATGAACAAAAACAAGCACAAATAGAGGCTAAAAAAGCTGAAGAAGCTGCCTTACAAGCTGAAAAAGATAGACAAAAATTAGCGGAAGATGAAACAGTTCCGAGTAATAATAAGGTATGGACAGCAAATAAAACTCAAGATAGAGAAGTATATAAAGAAAATGTAAAAAAGACTACCTGGAACAGGGGTGAGAACGAAAAAAGACAAGGAAAAATGACTATTGCACGCGCATTAGATGCAGATAATGTTAGAGTTAGATCTCTTGCATCAATCAAAAGAAGGCGTGAAAAAGCCAGAATGCAAGCTGACCAAACACCAGCTGTTAAACAGTTTAGGGAAGTTACAATACCTGATACAATAACAGTCTCGGAACTAGCTAATAGAATGACTGAAAGGACTGGAGACGTAATTAGAGAATTAATGAAAAATGGAATTATGGCTACAGCAACTGAAGTCATTGATGGAGAAACAGCTGAATTAATCACAACGGAATTTGGTCATAGACCTAAAAGAGTTTCAGAATCAGATGTTGAGTTAGATTTAACTATACAAGAAGACAATCCAGAAAAACTTACTGTTCGTCCTCCAATAGTTACAATAATGGGTCATGTTGATCATGGTAAAACATCTTTGTTAGACTCTTTGAGACAAACTAAGGTAGCTGATGGAGAAGCAGGTGGGATTACTCAACATATTGGAGCCTATCAAATTACAACAAAATCAAAATCAAAAATTTCTTTTATTGATACTCCAGGGCACGAAGCATTTACTGAAATGAGAGCAAGAGGTGCTAATGTTACTGATATTGTTATTCTAGTTGTTGCAGCTGATGATGGTATTAAACCTCAAACAGTTGAAGCAATTAAACATGCTAAAGCGGCCTCATGTCCAATAATAGTTGCAGTAAATAAATGTGATAAACCTGAATCTAATCCCCAAAAAGTAAGAACTGAATTACTTCAGCATGAACTTATTCCCGAAGAAATGGGTGGTGAAATTCAATGTATTGATGTTTCAGCAAAAACTAAATTGGGCCTTGATAATTTATTAGAGGCACTTGAGCTCCAAGCTGAATTGATGGAATTAAAAAGTGATGCTACTATTAAAGCTAACGGTGTTGTTGTTGAAGCTAAAGTGGAAAAAGGTAAAGGTTCAGTTATTACAATGTTAGTCAAGTCAGGTACGCTGAATGTTGGTGACATTTTAGTAGTTGGCAGTGAAACTGGTAAGGTTAGAGCTTTACTAGATGACACTGGTAAAAGAATTCCTAATGCTGGACCGTCAATGCCTGTAGAGGTCTTAGGTTTATCTGGAACACCAAATGCTGGTGACGTAGCACATGTTGTTGAAACTGAGGCAAGAGCAAGAGAAATTGCAGAGTATAGATCAAGAAAATCTAAAGAAAAAGAAGCTACATTAACTGCAAGAGGCTCAGTAGAGCAAATGTTAGCAAATATTCAAGCAGGGGAGTCTTCAGAATTACCAGTTATTATAAAGACTGACGTGCATGGATCTTTAGAAGCAATAAAGGTAGCTTTAGATAAATTGGGTAATTCACTGGTTAAAGTTAGAGTTCTTTCTGGGGCAGTAGGAGCAATTAGTGAATCTGATATTTCATTAGCTGCAGCATCTTCTGCTTTAGTATTTGCATTTAACGTTAGGGCAGTGCCTCAAGCTAGAGATTTAGCTAGAAGAGATAATGTAGAGATAAGATATCATTCTATTATTTATGAATTAATTGAAGATACTAAATTAGCGCTTACGGGTATGTTAGACCCTGACATGCAAGAAACTTTTATAGGATATGCAGAAATTAAAAAAGTATTTTCAGTTTCTAAGATTGGTAAAATTGCTGGATGTTTTGTTACTGAAGGAATTGTAAAAAGGGGTTGTAGTTTTAGGCTTTTGAGAGATAACACAGTAGTACATCAAGGAATGTTAAAGACATTAAGACGGTTTAAGGACGAAGTGAAAGAGATACGTGAAGGTGTTGAATGTGGAATGGGGTTTGAAAATTATAATGACATTCAAGAAGGTGATGTTATGGAATGTTTTGAGGTTAAAGAAGTTGCACGAAGTCTGGACTCAGTAGATAAGAAAGCTGGTTAATAAAATTATGGAAAATAATTTTGACTTCAAAGTAGGTAAGAAAAGAAAAGACAGTACTTTAAAGTCTCAAAGACAATTAAAAGTTGGTGAAGAACTTAGGCATTTAATTTCAAACGCCTTACACAGAGAAACATTTTATGACGAAATTATTGAAAGTAGCAATATTACAATAACGGAAGTAAATGTTAGTCCTGATTTAAAAAATGCAAAAGTATATATAATGCCTCTGGGTGGTAAACAGAAACTTGAAGTGTTAGAGAGCTTAAATAAAGTCAAAAGTCATATAAAAAAAATAATTTCAAGTGGTATTACATTGAGACAAATTCCAAAAATTAGTTTTATGATTGACAATTCATTTGAATATGCCAAACACATAGATCAAATTTTACATAAAATCAAAAAATAATTACTAATCATCTGGCATATGAGGACTGTTATAAATAAAGGAATGAATGGTTGGATTATAGTTGATAAACAAATTGGCATTACATCTAGACAAGTTGTAACTAGAATTTCAAAAACTTTAAATATTAAAAAAGTTGGGCATGGTGGAACTCTTGACCCCCTGGCCACAGGCGTTTTACCGATTGCTATCGGTGAGGCGACTAAAGTCATATCATTTATACAAGACACAAAGAAAAAATATTCTTTTATAATTAAGTGGGGTGAAACAACTGATACTGATGACTCAGAAGGAAAAGTTTTAGAAAAATCAGAATCTAGGCCAACACAAGAAGAAATAACAAATATTCTTAAAAGCTTTATTGGTAACATTTTTCAAAAACCACCAATTTACTCTGCAATTAAAATTAATGGACAACGATCTTATAAATTAGCTAGAAAAAATGTCGAAATAGAACACATATATAGGAAAGTCCAAATTGATACTTTAATTTTAAAAAAAATAATTAATATTGATTCTGCCGAATTTGAAGTTAAATGTGGAAAGGGTACGTATGTTAGATCATTAGCTAGAGACGTAGCAGAAAAACTTAATACAAAAGGACATATAATCAGTCTCAGAAGACTGTCTGTTGGACCATTTGATGAAAAAGATACGATTTTTATAGATTTTTCTAGAGAAATAATACATAGTCCATCGATTTTAAATAAAATATTACCTATCAAGATTGTGCTAGACGACATCCCGGCATTAGTTTTGAATGAAACAGAAGCGAGGCGAGTACAACAAGGTCAAAAAATTAATTTGAATTCATTGGAATTTATAAAACAATTTGAAGTAAAATATCCTAATCATAATGAATTTGAAAAGATATGCGCTACTAAAGACGAAAAGTTAGTAGCTCTTATAAAGATTGATAATGGAATAATTAGACCTACTCGTATAATTAATTTTTAGTAGAAAGGAAGATACGATGTCGATAGAAAAAGATAAAACAATCGAGATAATTAAGGATTTTGGTAGCAATGAAAGTGACTCTGGCTCTGCAGATGTCCAGGTTGCAATTTTGACTGAAAGAATAAAAAACCTTACTGAACATTTAAAAAACCACAAAAAAGATTTTGGATCTCGTCGTGGCCTTCTTAGTATGGTTGGTCAAAGAAGAAATTTATTAAAATATATAAAAAATAAAAATGAAGATCGTTATTCATCTCTAATTAAAAAATTAGGTTTGAGAAGATAAATTCATTAAATTTACCGAGCTTATGTAAGATTAAGTTATTTGTAATAAAAAGTACAAGAATTAAGAGGATAGTATTATGTTTGAAGTTTTTAGAAAAGAAATTACCTGGGGTGGACGTATTTTATCATTTGAAACAGGAAAAGTCGCTCGACAAGCAGATGGAGCCGTAATGGTTTCTTACGGTGGAACTACAGTGTTATGTACTGCAGTTGGTGCATCATCAGCTAAACCTGGAATGGACTTTTTCCCTTTAACTGTAAATTATCAAGAAAAAACATTTGCTGCTGGTAGAATACCAGGAGGATTTTTTAAAAGAGAAGGTAGACCATCAGAAAAAGAAACATTAGTTTCAAGATTAATAGATAGACCAATTAGACCACTATTTCATAAAAATTATAAGAACGAAACTCAAGTAATTGTGACTGTATTAGCTCACGATATGGAAAACGACCCTGACATTGTTGCATTAATAGGAGCTTCAGCTGCATTAACAATTTCGGGTTTACCTTTTATGGGTCCTATAGGAGCTTGTAGAGTTGGATGGGATGGAAAAAACTATATATTAAATCCAACTGTTGAACAAATGCAAGATGCAACTTTAGATTTGGTTGTTGCGGGTACTAACGAAGGTGTTTTAATGGTTGAATCTGAAGCATCAGAATTGTCAGAAGAAATTATGTTAGGAGCCGTTGATTTTGGCCATAAAGAAATGGAAGATGTAATAAAAGCTATTATTGACTTGGCTGAAGTTGCTGCAAAGGAGCCTCGTCCGTTGCCAGATGAACCTGCTGAAAAAGACGAATATTTGAAAATTATTAAACCATTCAAGAAAAAGTTTGAAAATGCATATAAAGAAAAGGACAAGTCTAACAGATCCAAAATATTATCTGAAATTAGGAGTGAAATTTTACAAGCTTTCGGTGAAAATCCAAATACATCATTAGCTTCTTCTCTTACAAAAGAAGCTGAAGCCGAGATTGTAAGAGGTAATATTTTAAAAACTAAAGAAAGAATTGATGGCAGAGACACAAAAACTGTAAGACCAATTGTTGCAGAAATAGGAACATTGCCTCGATCTCACGGATCATCTCTTTTTACTAGAGGTGAAACCCAAACACTAGTTGTAGCAACTTTAGGAACAGGACAAGATGAACAAATAATAGATGCGTTGGAAGGTGAGTATAGATCAAAATTTATGTTGCATTATAACTTTCCACCCTATTCAGTCGGCGAAGCTGGAAGAGTTGGTTCTCCAGGAAGAAGAGAAATCGGTCACGGAAAATTAGCATGGAGAGCAATTAATCCATTATTGCCATCCGGAGAAGATTTTCCTTATACTGTAAGAATTGTCTCTGAAGTTACAGAATCTAATGGATCTTCATCTATGGCAACAGTATGTGGTACCTCGTTAGCTTTAATGGATGCAGGTGTTCCTATAAAAAAACCAGTTGCAGGAATAGCTATGGGACTAATAAAAGAGAAAAAAGATTTTTCAGTCCTTTCTGATATTTTAGGTGACGAAGATCATCTAGGCGATATGGACTTTAAAGTTGCAGGTACTGAAGACGGAATAACAAGTCTTCAAATGGACATTAAAATTACATCAATTACTAAAGAGATTATGAAAATTGCATTAGATCAAGCTAAAGATGGAAGAATTCATATTTTAAACGAAATGGCAAAGGCTATAGGGTCGTCTAGAGAAACTTTAGCAGACACAGCTCCAAAAATAACAACTATGAAGATAAAGCTAGAAAAAATTCGTGATGTTATTGGACCTGGTGGTAAAATGATCAGAGAAATTTGTGAATCAACAGGTGCTAAAGTTGATATAGAAGATGATGGTACTATCAAAATTGCTGCATCAGACACAGAATCTTCTTTAGCAGCACAAAAGAAAATCAGTGATATTGTTGCAGAAGCTGAGTTAGGTGTAATTTACAATGGTAAAGTTGTAAAAACAGTTGATTTTGGTGCTTTTGTAAATTTTCTTGGGACAAAAGATGGACTAGTTCACATATCCGAATTACAAAACGCTCGTACAGAAAAAACGACTGACATATGTAAAGAAGGTGATATTGTTAAAGTAAAGGTGATAGGTTTTGACGATAGAGGAAAAGTAAAATTATCTATGAAACGTGTTAACCAAGAAACTGGTGAAGACATAGAAATAAAAAAAGAAGATTAATTATATATTTTGATGAGGTTATTATGAATAATGTAACTGCTAAAACTGAATGGGTGAAATCTTGGTCTGAAGATGGAGTAGGTTGGATTCAATTAAATCATGAAAATAAACTTAATCCGTTGTCTGCTGGTTTTATTTTAGCAATAAAAGAGGCTGCTGAAAAATTTGATAGAGACTCCAATATTGGATGCATAGTTTTAACTGGGTCAGATAAAGCTTTTGCTGCTGGGGCAGATCTTAAAGAAATGGTGAAGCTGAATTACTCTTCCGTTTCTGAATCAAGATATATAGAAAATGGCTGGCTTGATATTCCAAAGATTCAAACACCAATTATTGCGGGTGTTAAAGGTTATGCTTTAGGTGGCGGTTGTGAGTTAGCTATGATGTGTGACTTTATAATCGCTTCAGAGAACGCAAAATTTGGACAACCTGAGATAAATATTGGTGCTATACCAGGCGCAGGTGGAACACAAAGATTAACTAGATCAATTGGAAAATCAAAGGCTATGTTAGCTATTCTTACTGGTGGTATGATTTCAGCAAGTGATGCTGAAAATTCTGGCTTAGTAGCTAAAGTGTTTAAAGAGGATGAATACGAAATTTCTCTTAAAGAAATAGCATTAAAAATTGCAAATCAATCAAAGCCATTAGCTAAATTAGCTAAACAAGCTGTTAATGTTGCCTATGAGACCACATTAGAGGAAGGTATTCGTTCCGAAAGAGCCCTATTTTATTCCACTTTTGCACTTGAAGACCATGTAGAAGGAATGGAAGCTTTTTCAGAGAAAAGAAAGCCTAATTGGAAAAATAAATAAGTTTTTTTATTACTCTAAATCTTCTGATTTGGGTATTGCAACACTATGTAAGCCACCATCTACATGATGAATATTTCCAGTTACACCCGACGACATGTCAGATAGTAAATATAAAGATGAATTTCCGATTTCTTCTAATTCAGGATTGAACTTAAGAGGTGCAACACTTTCTGAGTATCTATATACATGTCGTGCTCCTGATATGGCTGCACCAGCAAGAGTTTTAACCGGTCCTGCAGATATTGCATTAACTCTAATATTATTTTTACCTAGATCCATTGCTAAATACTTTATAGAAGCTTCTAAAGCTGATTTTGCCACCCCCATAACGTTATAATTTGGTGTTGTCCTTTCTGCTCCTAGATAAGAAAGTGTTAATAAACTTCCACCATTAGCTGACATTAAAGGAAATGCTGATTTTGCAGCTCTTGTGAAACTAAATGCAGAAATATCAAGAGAATTTAAAAAGTTTTCTCTACTACAATTAACGTATTTACCTTTTAATTCTTCTTTATCGGAATATGCTAAAGCATGCACAACAAAATCTAAATTATCCCAAGATTCTGCAATTTTATTAAATAAGCTTTCTATTGAATTTGTATCATTTGTATCTTTTGATACGTCACACTCATAACAAATATTAGATTCTACACTTTCCATTAAAGGAAGTAACCTTTTTTTAAATCCCTCATTTTGGTAAGTAAATGCGATTTCAGCACCTTGTTTAGCTAATGTTTTAGCTATACCCCAAGCAATTGAGCGTTCGTTTGCTACGCCCATGACTATTCCTTTTTTACCCTTCATAATTGGCATTTTGATCTCTTTTCTAGTTGAACTTTGATAAAGCAAGACATGCATTTGTTCCACCAAACCCAAAAGAATTTGAAAGTGCCAAGTTAATATCTATATTGTGAATGGTCTTTCTTGGTATTTCTATTGAACCTATATCAGGGTCATCATTATAAATATTTGACGAACCAGAAATAAAATTATTATTCATCATTATTAGAGTATATATTGCTTCTTGGACACCTGTGGCTCCTAATGAGTGACCAGTTAGGGATTTTGTACTAGTAAGTTTAGGAAGGTTTTCATATTCTTTAAAAACCTCTTTTACAGCTTGCAGTTCTTGCATATCACCAACTGGTGTACTTGTTCCATGAGCATTAATATAATCTACTTTTTGGTTAGTATTTGATAATGCGTCCTTCATACATCTTATTGCACCCTCCCCACTAGGTGCAACCATATCGTGTCCATCAGAGTTAGCGCAATGACCAGCAATTTCTCCATATATTTTAGCTCCTCTTGCTTTTGCATGTTCAAGTTCTTCTAAAACTACCATGCCTCCGCCACCAGCAATAACAAAACCATCTCTATTGATATCATAAGGCCTTGAAGCTAATTCAGGAGTATCATTATACTTACTAGACATTGCACCCATTGCGTCAAACAAAACAGATAAAGTCCAATCTAACTCTTCTCCACCGCCAGCAAAAACAATGTTTTGATTACCATATTTAATCTGGTCTGCACCAGTTCCAATGCAGTGTGCTGATGTAGAACAAGCTGAAGTAATTGAAAAATTAACACCTTTAATTTTAAAAAAAGTAGCAATACATGCTGATACTGTTGAACTCATGCATCTTGGAACCATAAAAGGTCCAACTCTTTTAGGGCCTTTCTCTCTTGCTATATCAAAAGATTGAAGGAGATTGGCGGTGCTCGGACCTCCTGATCCTGCAATAAGCCCTGTTTTTGGATTAGATACTTCATCAGGAGATAGACCGGCGTCTGCAATAGCTTGTTCCATTGCGAGAACAGAATAAGCAGCTCCTGCACCCATAAAGCGTAGCTGCTTTTTGTCTATACAATCTTCTAAATTAAGTTTTACCTCGCCATGAATTTGACTTCTGAACCCCATTTCTTTATAAATTGGAGCAGAAACTATGCCAGATTTTTGATTAATCAAAGAATTTTTAACTTCTTCTACATTGTTGCCAATAGAGCTAACAATTCCCATTCCTGTAATGACAACTCTTTTTTTATTAGTCATACTAAACCTTATTTTTGCATTTTAATTTAATCTTGAAAAAGTCCAACTCTAATATCGGACGCCTCAAAAACCACTTTGTCATCGCAAATAACTTTACCATCAGCAATTCCTAATATTAGTTTCCTCATAATGATACGTTTAAAATCAAGAAAATACTCAACTTTTTTTGCACTTGGTAATATTTGCCCCGAAAATTTTACTTCTCCCACAGAGATAGCTCTTCCTTTTCCTCTTCCACCCATATTGCCTAATGAAAAACCTAGAAGTTGCCACAATGCATCCATTCCTAAACAACCAGGCATTACAGGATCATTCTCAAAATGACACTCGAAAAACCATTTGTCAGGAGTAATATTAAACATTGCATGGGCTGATCCTTTACCGTAAGAACCTCCAGTTTCAGAAATGCCTATAATTTCTTCAAACATAAGCATTGGAGGAAGTGGAAGTTTAGGAAAATCTGATCCAGCTAGTCGACCCTTGGCACAATCAATTAACTCTTCGTAGTTAAATGAGTTTTTAAATAAAGCCACAATAATAATCCTTAATAATTATATTTAAAAATAAACATATATTATGTCTTATTTATGATAAATAAAACAAATTTTGAAAATTATTTATGTACTGCTCCCCAAACAGATGTTTTTTTTATCCACCCAACAAAG
>JAOESH010000012.1 GCA_028382005.1 Pseudomonadota bacterium | reverse complement strand
CGTATGTATGCACCATAGCTGAATACAATCAAGCTATAGCTTAAGATATGCATACGTATGGCATTGTCAATAAGCAGGATATGTTTCACACTTTGTTTTACACATTAAATTAGCGTTCTTAGTATAGGGAACGTGGACATGGATATGTGTAAATATATCTAACTATAATAACACTTATATGTATCATTTAAAGTGTTACCACCCCACACAAGAGCCATCCCACCAACCTGCGTATAGTATACATGTGCTCTGCAGCAGATAGGGTAAATATAGTGTTAACCATGTGGAGATGATTGAAGTGTCAGGTGGAAAGGTTGGAGGGTGTGTAGGATTAGATATACATAGAGTATGCAGGTCTGCAGCAGATGAGGTTTTGGGAGTGTTAACCAATTAAGTGTTGCAGATGTAAAGCAATATCAAAAAAGTGTTCATCTATAAAAACCATAGAGACTATTATAAAAAATTATTTGTTAAAAACATAATTAAATCTAAAATAAGTTTTTAATTAACATATTATTTTAAGGATTTTTAATGATTAACAATATAGTTCCAGGACAAAAGACACCTTCTCTTACGTTAGACACATTAGATAATAACAAATGGTCTTTGGAAAGTAATTTTAATAGAACTAAATCTATGATTATTTTTTATAGAGGTTTGCATTGTCCTGTATGTTCAGATTTTCTTAAATTAATTGATACACAAATTTTAGATTATAAAAAATCTAATACTGAGGTAATTGCCGTTTCTATGGATAATAAGGATAAAGCATTAAAAGCTAAAAATGATTGGAATTTAACTAATCTTAATTTAGCTTATGGTCTTAGTGAAGACAAAGCAAGAGAATGGAATTTATATATTTCTAATTCTATTAAGGAAGCAGAGAGTGATGTTTTCTGTGAACCAGGTTTATTTGTAATTAAAGAAGATGGTTCATTGTATATTGTAAATACTAGTAATATGCCTTGGGCTAGACCAGACGTTAGTTCTCTTCCAGCTAAATTATTATTTGCTGAAGAAAAACAATACCCTGTAAGAGGTAATAAGTAAATTAACTATAATAAACACAGATATATATCATTTTAAATGTTCTGCCCACTGATAGGACATGATGGTATGGCTATATACATAGGGTCTGCAGCAGATGGAGTTATATAAATAAGTCACAAATCAATGGCGATTATACTTTATAAAAGATGTAACTGAACCAATGTTATCATAAAGTTTTCTAGCTTGTTGATTAGAATCTTGAGTGAGCCAGTAAACAGTTGAAGTTTTGTTTTTGTCTGCGCCTGAATAAACAGCTTCAATGAGTGCACGTCCAACACCAGTTCCTCGTAGCGTTGGTGAAACAAACAAATCCTGCAAATAGCAAACGTCTTCAATTTTCCAATTATGAGGATGATAAATAAAATGAACTAACCCTATAAGGTTCTTTCCTTCATTTGCAACAAGAGCATTTTGAGAGAGGTGATTGCTTGAAATCAATCTTTTAAACGTAGTTTCATAAACTATATCTTCTACTGAACTTTGATAAAATTCTATATATTGTTTCCACAACATTTTCCAATTTATGAAATCGTTGTCAGATAATTTTCTTATTTCAAATAACTTAGTTTTTTTTCATCATATTAAATAATACCCTATCAAAATACCAATTAGTAACCCTTCTAAAAAACCAAGCCAAATTATTTGATAGTTAGACAAACCAGTATATTTTTGTACTTTTTCAATTAAAATAATATGCCATTTCTTCATTTTATTAAGCACTGTTATTTCCTGCTCATCCACATATCATCTCTATCTCTCCATTGAGAGTAATCATTCTCTGCATTAACTATATTGTCAAATGATGGCGATGCAAACTCATGTTTTTCTGTAATGTTAGACTTTTGTTGTACAACTAACTCTCTTTTAATACCTATGTCTCTATGGAACCTTTCATGAAATGCTCTTCTCATAGCTTCTTCTAATTCACCATAAGTTCCAAATCCATGATGTATTATAAAACTATCATGTACAGGTAATGCTGGTACATCCATCTTAGCAAATTGAAGCATTATACTTTCAGCTATTATGCTATCTTCAAATTGCAACTTGTTCCCAAGTCCAGTGAAGAATAAATCTTTAATAGGTTTATGTGCTTTAAGTATTTCTTCTTTTAATTCTTTCCAAGTTATCTCAAGTTTATCAATGTTAATGTTATTAGGTTTGTTTTTAAGTTCTGTTTTGGCCTGAAACATTGCATTGAAAGCTTGTTTAATGACATCACGATGTTCTGGTCCTAACACTCTTGAATACGCATCTTCACTTCCTAATTCATGATTATAGAGTGAATAAATCATATTTGGGTTTAGCTGAGAGTAATCATGTTCTTGTGTCTTCTTACTATCTATAGTTATAAATGGTCTGTATTCACTCGGTACATTTTGCCACCACCCTCTATAAAATCTTCCACCTTCTTTAAAAGAGTTATTAGTAAAAATACGTACTAAAATTTTATGAGTTAAATCTACTGGTTCTTTATCATCATCTAATAAAAGTCTCTCTTGCAAAATTTCTACATCTTTATCTTTTATTCTTAAATCAAGTATGTGTTTAGATAAGCAATGATTAATCTTTCTAAGATTTATTCTCCATTGTTCTGTATCTTTATCTTCTTCATAGGGAACTATCTGTCTTTTTCCATCAACTTTATGTCTAAGTAAAATGGTTTGAATATCAATATTAGGTTTGAGTGTTATTACTGGATGTCCTTCTAGTTCTTCAAACATTTCAGCTAGACGAAGTGTAGCTTTATATCTTGTTAAGCTACCTTCCATTTTAATACGGTCATAATAACCATCTTGTACAACGTAAATCATATCTAGTTTTTGAAGACCATCAAAAGCGTGAATAGCCATACGGTATGTTAATTGTGGGTCACGATATTGTTTTAATGCAGAGTAAAAGTTTTTATTCTTCTGCATTGATGAATGATTATCTGGATGGGTATGATGCTTCTTCCATAAATCAATTAACAGATGTCTTACTGCATAATCAAAGCGAAGCTGTTCTTCTTCTTTCCATGAACGACCCTGAACAATATTATTAGCAACATCTTGAGTTAGTTTTTTACATAGTTCATCAAATGAGTTCATAGGTTATCTTAATCTTTATGGATTGAACAATGTTATTCTGAACTATGATTGAAGCCAGAATGGTGCTTTTTGAATTTGGCACCAAAAGGAGTTAGTGCATCAATTAAATCTTGTTTAGAATTACCAAAAACTAGCCATTCTTTAATATCAACATGCTGCATTATTTCTTCGGCTATAGGGCTTGACATATGGTTGTTCAAACGTTGCATTGCACCATCACTGTCAATAAATGACTCTACTAATGTTGCTTCTGAATTATCATCAGACAAATACCATTCATAACTTATGGTTTTTTCTTCTTTTAAATTAAATACGTATTTTGCGGCACGGTCATTTGCCCATTTTCTAAATTCGTTAGCATCAGACTTGATACTACATTGAATAGTAAATATTATTTTTTGTGATTTTGTATTGAGTTTACCCATCATTTTCTCCTCTTTTAATTTAAATTAATTAGAAAAGTACATAATAAGTAAATAACATATTTAGATGGAAATTATTTATTTATATCAAAAAATATAATTCTACTCTTCTACCATTCCATCAGCTGTTCACCCTATACATAAATAGCCTACATAATTAATCCCTGACTCAAACAGACTCACACACCCACACTAACCACATCTCATGACCATTGACTCTGATAACATTAACCCTGCTGTATGACTCTGTATGAGTCAGCAATCATTCTTCTGATGGTTAATACTCCCAACACACCATCTGCTGCAGACCCTATATACATATAACCTACACATCCACCAACCCATCCACTTGACACTTCAATCATCTCCACATGGTTAACACTATATTTACCCTATCTGCTGCAGAGCACATGTATACTATACGCAGGTTGGTGGGATGGCTCTTGTGTGGGGTGGTAACACTTTAAATGATACATATAAGTGTTAATATAGTTAGGTATATTTATACATATCCATACCCACTTACTCTGTACTGGTAACGGTTAATTAAGATGTAAAACAAAGTGTGAAACATATCGTGCCTATTGACAATGCCATACGTATTCATATCTTAACGTATAGCTTGATTGTGGTAGAGCACGATGCATATGTAAGGAATGGAACTCTTTCAGAGAGCACCATATTATTTTATAACATATTGATATTTATAAATTATTTTTAAATGAGATGTCGCTGTAGACAAGGTTGTATACCAAACTGTATACCAAAATTAGTATGATTTTGAATGTAATCTTAAAGTTTTAAGGCATTAGCTCTATGAATAGCTAATGCCTTTAGGAGGATTATAAATGAAAAACATTTTTTTCTTTTATATTAATAATTATATGGAAAATTTAGTTCTAAATTTGTAAATAAAAAGGTTAATTCAAGGCAATACTATTTAACAACCAAGTACCAAGTACCAAGTACCAAGAACCACGGACCAATGCCGATCTATGTCCGAATTAGGGTAGTGAAAAGTTGTCTTTTATTGGTTTTAAATATTTCCTTTTGTTGAGATTTAATTGCCTAAAAGATAATCAAAATAATATTAAAATCAAACTTACTAAAAATTAATTTTTAAAAACATAATAAAATAGTTAAGATAATGATAACAGTTCTTATTATCAAAGGAAAAGTAAATGGCTATAATTTCAAGAAGAATTTTAAAACCTATTTTAGGTAAATCTAAAACTGCTTTAGAGCGTTCTCCAAAGTATAAAGATATAATGGTTTCAAATGGAGTTAAGGCGAGGTTGAGTATGTTTGTTGGTGGCGAGCTTAATGGCGCCATTCAACTAACTGCAGCTTATACTGATATGACATCCGCAACTAAATCTTTTGCTAGTTTGAGCAAAAATAAAGAAATTATGGAATTAATGAGTAAAAGAGATGATGATCCATCAGGACATTTGATTGGACCTGAAGTTTATAGAAGTGTTTACGGACAGCCTTCTCCAGAACATAATATATTACTGATTAGAGAATATGAAGTTGACAGAAAGTATGTTCCCCGATCAGTTGAGCTACTTGCTGAAGTGGAGGCTATTGGTAAAGATGAGGATACTAAAATTTTAGGTCTTTATCCAATAATAGCAGACAAAATGGACACTTTATTTGTTATTTATTACTATTCGTCATTTGAATCTATGGGAGATATCATTGACAGAGTTGGTATGTCTGAAGCATTTCAAAACGTGGTTAATAAAGCTAATGAGATTGGAAAATTAAAAGCTTCTAACGTAGTAAGAATGATATAATTTGTAAAAGGAGAAACAATGCCCTTAGCAAACATAAATGGAAACGAAATAAATTATAAAGATACCGGTGGTGATAAGCCAGCAATGAGCAAAACCCAAAATAGAGTTTCAATATTCATAACTTTGTAAAATAATTTACGTTATTTTCTCATTAAATTTTATTTTTTTTGGGTTTGTCATTATAACTATTTTGATACTTTTCAGATAATTGATTCATATTTTTAAAAAAATCAATTTCTGAAAATGCCTCACACATTCTAAGATTGTGTGTTTCAATTTTTATTATATTCATTTTACTTAAATTTAAAGTTTTTCTATCTAATTCGTAAGCATAAATATTTAAACTATCTCTATAAGTCCATTTGATTTTATTTTCATCTGTAGAAAATCTTTTTTTCTTTCGAAGACTTGTTTGATTGTTCTCACTTACTTTTATATCATCACCAATTTTACTGATGTAATATATCGCTACTTTATTAAATTTAAAATGAAATCCTATTTCTGTTGGTTTGTTATCAGGTATGTATGAAGAAGGATCTATATGATCTAAATTACAATCTAAACATTCACAAACAATACCTTTACTATCTACACTTCCAAAAGAAGGAAAAGATTGAAGTAAGAAGAAAACAATAAATAGTGAAATTTTTTTCATTTAAAGATTATGTAACTTTCAAAAAAAGTCTATAGACGAATTAGACATAATGTTTCAACTATACATAAATCCAATAATAAAGATATGGAATTTAATAAAACCCATTTATAAATCTCGATATTATCCAGAGAGAAAATGGTTTTAAGACTTTTCCAATGACTAATTCATTAAAGGATTAATGTATATTGAAGGGTTAATATTAAAAAAGATATAACCTTTTAATAAAACAAAAAAACAGACTATTCCCATAAAAACTTTGAGATTTTTACTCATAATATTTAATTACCTCATACAATATTGATATAATTTAGAATAACTTTATTTTTCTGCATATGAAATAAATATCTACTAAACAGAATTAAGAGTGATTAATTAAAAAAGACAAACTTCATTTGCATTTTAGTTAATCACTCTTATTAATCTTTTATGTTTTAAGAATTTTTATCTAAAAATATAGGAAATTATTCTGAGAACTTACTCTTTTCATTTCTTTTATTTATTTATATCATTACAATTTAAAAATAATTCAACGGATGTTTCACTAATATATTTTTCTTACTTTTTAAATGAATTTAATAAAAGTTTATTTTCAATAAGTTTTTTATGTTGTTCATATTTAATTTTTTTTCTTTAGAATATGTTTTTTTAAAAAAAGAACATAATAGGAAACTTATAAAAAATTGTTTTTTCATTATGGAAAAACCCCGTTACAAACATTTTCCATTATTTCGTTTGCTCTTTTTTTATAATCACTCATTCTTCTCTTGACAGTTCTCTTATTGATTACTCCACCATCAAAACCTAATCCTTCAGTAAAAGATGGTACTGGGTATCTTTTAAAAGGTTCTCTTTTTTTAATTCTTTGAGAAATTTCATAAGTATCTGCTGCTGGATATTTTAATTGATATTCATAAACCAAAAGATAAAGTCTTAAAGAATTATAATTAGATATCTTTGTTTTAGTATTAGTTGGGAACTTTGGGGTTTCACCTTTTTCTTTAACAGCAAATAAATTTACCCAATTTCTATTCCACCAAGTATCAAAATCAGTATCCATGAGTAAATTCCACCCACCCCAACCTTGATATTTTGACCAATCAACTTTGAAGTTTTTATCTCTATGACAATGTTGAAGAAACTTAAACCAAATTAGATAAGCTCTTTTTCTATGATTAACCCAGAGTTTTGTTTTATTGTCATACATCACATATCTGGATACAGGTTCAAATAGAAATTTTCCCTCTTTACTTCGTCTAACAGTGTCTTTCTTTGTTCTACTATTTTTCACTTAGAATGACTCCCACAATAGAATAAAATTCGTCAATATAGACAGTATAATGAACTGTAGTTAAGACAAATATCCAAATTGACTTAGGAGATTAATATGATTTATTAGAATTGTTGCAAAGGATTTTTTTAACCCTTCAAAAATCAATAAAAAATGTAAGATAATATTTATAGTTTTGAACCTAAAATTAATAAAATTTCGTACAAATCTTTAAAACCATCTATTACTTGGTGCAGCAATTAACTTTATCACTACAACATCCATCACTGCAACAACCAGTACTGCACTTTCCAGTGTTGCAACTATCACTACAACAACCATCCGCACAACAAGTGTCTTTGCAACAAGTATCTACATTATCCATATGTTCAGTCATCATAGACCTCCCTTTTTTTTTGATAATATAATTATAATTTATAAATGCAATAAGTACACCTTTAAAAAAATACTCTCATTAAAACTGACAACCAAAACCTAATTTATAACCCACGATAGTATCTAGAGAGAAATATTAATTATCATCCTCTAATTTTATTTGATAATTTTTTATTAAATTAAGTTGAATTTCCACTTGTATTTAAGTTATTTTGCTTTACATAAATACAAATAAAATATTTTTAGTTTTTAATTAAATATAATCAAAAAAACATTCATTTTTAAGTATGGAACAAACTCCATGAAAACTGGCGATAAACTATATTTGATTTCAAATTTGGATATTTGTGCTGAAATCTTGGATGAAAAAATAATGAATGATATATCTCATTTCAATATTATTATTCATAGAGGTTCATCTAAAACTAAAAGTTGTTTAAGCAAAATCGGATTAGAGACTTTTTATCAAAGTTCTCAAGTACAAAAAAAAAGTTTCTTTAATAGTTAAGCCATAAAAAGCTTTTACCTATTAAAATCTTAACTATAAATCAAAAAAATATCAAAAGACAAATATCAAATTACTAAATAATAATTTTATCATTTTAATGGGTTAATTACATATGGTAATATCTCTTTTGATAAACTTTCATTCAATTTAATAAACTCTGGATCAGACATCATTTTTCCCATTCCTTCCATATCAACATCAAAAATAGTTACAAGTGCGGTTTTATCATTCGCCTTAGCAAATAATGTTTTACTTTCATCACATATTTTAGATCTGACATTGGCATGGTTAATAAAGACTTCTTCCCAAACATCATAAGAACTTTTTAATTTTATAACTAAGTGAACATCCATTATTTAAATCACTTTCTAATTTATATAATTAATAATTTTTGAATGAATTTAAATTAATGACCTTGGGGAGGTTAGAAGTTTCTAATCCACTCAATTTATTTGATAATAGTAATCATTATCGAGGTCAAGTGAATTTTAGATTGTTTAAATATTTTACAAATAAAATCTAATTTATAAACAGTAATATTATCCAGAGTGAAATAGCAATTACTCTTTCCCTTTATAGGATGTTTTGATTAGAATGGTGATATGATCATCTCAATCAAAATATTATCAAATAGTGAATATGAAGTTACAGTGAACTCAAACATTGCAACAACTCATATTGTCACTTTGTTAGATGAAGTTCATAAAATTCATTACTAATGAAAAAGTTACTAAAGAAGAACTTTTAGACTTCAGTTTTAAGTTCCTTTTGGATTAAGAACCCAACACTTCAATTCTTTTATCTTTTGAATTAACAGTCATTTCAAGATACTTTGCAGACTATAAAAAGAGTGTTGAGAAGTGGTGCAGTTCTTGACAAAGATTTGTCACAGTAAAGCAGTAAAATGTATACTTAATCAATAATAAGTCTGTGAGAAAATAAGGGCATGGAACTTACTTTAGAGCGCATCATCTTCTTTTATAACGCATTAATATTTAATGCTATTTTCTAAAATTATGCAGTTGTAAAAAAGTTCGTATAACAAACTGTATAACAAAACAAGTATGATTTATTATGTTATTATAAAGTTTTAAGGCATTAGCTCTATGAATAGCTAATGCCTATAGGAGGTTTATAAATGAAAAACTTTTTTCTTTTATATAATTAAGTATATGAAAAATTTAGTTCTAAATTTGTAAATAAAAAGGTTAATTCAAGGCAATATTATTAAATAATTAAGAACCATGTACTAATTACTATCTATTATTTCACAACATGACTTAGTTTTAAGGTTGATGGAAGTAGATAAGTTTGATTTTATCTAATATTATTTTTAATTTATTTTTTAACCGCAATATCTACATTTTTAATTTAAATTTAATGAATATCTTAATTCATGGAATATTTTTAAAGAACTCTAAATTAAAAACCAACTATAGAAAATAGTTATTAAAAGTGTGTACATTGCGAGAAGTATTACATTAATAGGATTTCCAGAAAGTTTAGGAGTCTTTATTGGAGAGACATTCAATATTGCAAGTATCAAACCACTAGCACCAAGAAAAATTGCAAAAGTTTCGCGATCAAAATATTCTGAAAACATAAATAGGAAAACAAAAATTATGCTGTTATTATCAATGGCTAGGCCAGTATATTTTTTATCATTCGATAATCCAAAAGTATTAAAATAACTTAGCCGAATTGTTCCAAAAACTAACATAATAAATGTAACCAATAAGAAATACGGGTTAAAATTAGAATAACTTAATATTAAAATAGCAGGTGTAACTCCGTAACTAACAATATCTATTAATAGATCAAGTTGACCTCCAAATTCTTTATCTATCCCTGTTCTCCCTTTCATTTTACGAGCGATAAGGCCATCAAGCCAATCAAACGCAACCGCCCAAATCATGCCTATCATTGCTAAAGCAAACATTTCTATTAACAAAAAATAGATGGCTAGTAACGTACAACCTAAGCCTGCAAGAGAGCATAAATTAGGGAGATCCCTAACATATGTTAAAATAGGTTTTTGTACTGTACTTGGAGTTTTTAAATTTTTGATTGTCATGGTACGTCCTTTACGTTAAATAGAGTTATAAAGTTAATATCCATACTCTTTGCTATCATCATTTTAGAGTTAGTAAAAGGACATATTGAAAATAGTTGTATATACTGTAGGTACTTTTGATTTACTTCATGTAGGTCACGTAGCATTACTGAATCATTGTAAAACTTTAGGCGACATTTTAGCTGTTGGCGTTGCTTCAGATGAAGTTGTTAATATTTACAAACCAAATATTCCAATTATTCCTCTAGAACAGCGAATTGAGATGTTGCAAGCTCTCAACTGTGTCGACATTGTCAGGCCTTATCATGAACTTGAGTATATTACTGGTTGCAAAGCATTAAATGTAGATATTTTTGTTGTTGGAGAAGATTGGGGGAACAAGCCCCATAACATTAATGTTAACAATTATATTAAAGAAATTGGAAAGAAAATTATTCAATTTGACTACAGCCCTAGAACGTCCTCTACAAAAATAAAACAGATGGTTTTAGATCAATCCAAACAAAGGTACAATTAACAAACTGATACCATAAAGATGCTCTGAAGAAAAAAATAGATTACTGCAAGCTAATAAATGAATATATTTGATACGTCTTTTATTTAGTCATTATAACAGTAGTTTGGATAAAGTTACCTTATAAAACAGAGTAATTAATTAAAGAAACAAGAGTAAATATTGTGAGTATAAAACTTAAAATCTTAATACCTAATAAAGAAACATGGAAAAAAGTAGAATATAATAAAACTACCTTTGAATTAAAAAATGAAAATTGGAAAACTTCTGAATCTATAAAGAAAAAGTTAAAGAAATACAGAAATAACCCAGAAAAAATAATAGAACAATTTAAAAAAGTTCATAGAAAAAAATATGATTATTCTAAAGTGAATTATATTGGTTTTACCAAACCTGTAATCATAATTTGTAAAAAACATGGTGAATTTAAAACAACACCAAAGTTACATATAGGAAGAGATAGCAAAAATATTGATAAAAAAAGAATTCCTATAGGTTGTAGTAGATGTGTTATTGATAGCATAATAACAGACCTTCAAAAAATTCATGGAGAAAAATACGATTACTCAAAAATTAAACTTAAGTACAAATCATTTCCTATTACTATTATATGCCCTGAACATGGTGAATTTAAACAAACACTTACTAAACATATGAATGGAAGCAAGTGTCCATTGTGCTAAATAATGGAAAAGTAAATTAATATCATTCAAATAAAGATTGTATGTATATTAAATCTAAAATTTCCTAATCTGAATATAATTTCAGAAAACGGTTTTAAATGCTTAAATCCATAATTACTTCTACTTTATATGAAGAAGGTATACTATTTGGTTGTTTTTTTTGAGTTTATTTTAGTTATTGTATTTGAAGTTGCTAATACTTTTTCTTTAGTTTTTTTAGGTTTTTTAGCTTCTTTATTACCTTTTTGATTATTACCTTTACCCATTTCACTTCCTTTAACAAAATTAATGTTTAATTATTTTTTTTAAAATTTTAACTTATCTAATATATAAGATCATATGTAATGACTTAGTAAAGAACAATAGAATAAATAAATCAGTTTTCATCTTACATATTTCCTTTTGTTGGCTATCTAATATCGAAAATTTAAAATGTAAGTCAATCAATATTGTCAGACATTTAATTAAACAGCTTTCTACAAAATAATCCTATGCTTTTTATTGCTTCTCCCGCATCTTTTAAAATATGTGCGCTTCCATGCCAGCCATGGAACATGTCTTTCCAAACTTCAATTTGCACATCTACTTTTGCCTCTTTTGCTTTTTCTACAAATCGTTTACTATCATCCAACATCGTTTCAGCAGAACCAACTTGAACAAGCATAGGTGGTAAACCAGTTAAATCACCATAAAGTGGAGATGCTAAAGGAGTGTTGCTTGGGGTCTTATAAAGGTATAAGTTAGCCATCCTATCTAGATACTTTTTACTAATTACCGGATCAATGTTTGCATTTGTAATCATTGTTTTACCTGATTGAGAAAGGTCTGTCCAAGGGCTTAAAGCAACAGCTCCTTTAGGCTGAATATTATTGTTTTCTTTAATTTTCAGGAGTAATGCCAAACATAATCCACCACCAGCAGATTGCCCACTAATGATAATATTTTTAGGATTCAATCCCTCTTTTATTAGCCAATTATAAGCTGTATAAGTATCATCAATAGCAGCTGGAAAAGGATGTTCTGGAGCTAATCTATATTCTATTGATAAACATCGCACTTTAGCTTCAGCAGATATCCTCGCAACGGTTGCACGTGTTGCAGCAATTGATCCTCTATAGTATCCACCACCATGAATGAACATGAATGTTTTGTCTTTGTCAACGTCTCCACATGTGATCCATTCTGCGTAAACATCTCCCGCTAATATTCTTTTGAACTTAGTATTTTCAGGTAAAGGTATTAAAGTACTGGCAGTTGCAGTTTCTTCTCGTAACTGATTAATTGTTTTATTTTCTGTATATGGATTTTTTAGTTTTTCATCGATAATTTTTTTAAGAATTGAGTTGTCAGTCATTCTTTTCAATTACTCCTCATCACTCTTCTAGTTTATTAAGCTCCATTCTCGCTTTCCAAACAACAACACATTCTTCACATCGTTCGGTTGCTTTTCTAATAGCTCGATAAGCAGGATGCTTTTTGCATCCTTTAGCAAGTATCTTTAGGAGTTCTACTTCTTTTTCTAACTTATTATTGATCATGTCCTTACCTAAGGTTTAAGGTTGTGAGGAAATAAAGTGTATCGTTATCTCCAACTTTTTGTCATTTTTCCTTTATCTTTAAAATCCATAATTGAAAAAGTTTTTTCTACTAAAGTATAATCATTGTATCCCAAGCGAGCAATAACCTTCATTTTTAGTATATCGACTATTCCATCATCTGTTATAAATTCATCTTTAATATGAATCCCAATTACTTGTCCAAACACAACGTGATGAAATCCTTCTTTTCCAGGAAGTTGAACAGTCTGATGATATTTACATTCAAAATGGACTGGAGACTCAGCAACTCTTTTGGGTTTTACATTTGTTGAATCTATAGCTGTTAAACCAGTCTTTTCTAATTCATCTATGTCCGGTTCCATTATCCAACTTGTATCATTCATTTGGTGGCGCGTGTCCCATGTACTCATGTTAACAACAAATTCACCAGTTTCTTCAGCATTTAAAACACTATCTTTTTTACTTCCATCTGCACGATTTCCTGCAGAGAACATTACAAATGGAGGATCATAAGAAAGTCCATTGAAATAACTATATGGTGATAAATTTCCTATGCCGTTTTTACTTACTGTACTAATCCATCCAATTGGGCGGGGAACTGTTAAGGCTTTGAAAGGATTGTAAGGTAACCCGTGATCATTTTTACTAGTATCATAATACATTTGTTCACTCACCTTCACCTTCATACTTAGCGATATTGACCTTCTTGACATCTAATTGAGTTGGAGGTGTTTTAATTTTCATACTCACAGTCTAATCAAAATTAATATTAAAGGTATAGGTTAATTCAAGGCAATATTATTAAATAACCAAGAACTACTTACAAATGCCCATCTATTATCTCACAAAATGATTCAGTTTCAAGGTTGATGGAAGTGGATAAGTTTAGTTTTATCTAACATTAATTTTAATATATTTTTTAACTGCACTATCTACATTATTAATTTAAATTTAGTTAATTTCTTAGTTCGTGGAATATTTTAGAGAATTCTAAATTAAAAACCTTTCTTACAGTCAATAAATATTACCTGTTTAAAACTGTTTTCGTAGTTTTAACCCGTTCTGCTTCATGCGCCACAAACAAACATCAACACGATCCTGCCCGAAGAAAGGTTCGTTTTTAAAGACAAGGTTTGGCACACCCCAATGGCCAGCAGTTTCTAAAGCCCTTTGGCTTTCATTTATTGTAGCATCATTTTTATCAAAATTCTTGTCAAACTTGGATTCCAACTCATCTAGGTTCATGCCGATTTTATCCAGCGTCTCGGCGAGATGATTTTCTTCCGTCCATACTAGACCGCTACTGTAATACAAGTGCCCAACTGCATGGATATAAGCCAATCCCTTGCCTTGTTTTGCTGCTTCCACTCCGTAATGCACCATCCGATAGATGAGCGGTTGTTCTTCAGGTATTTCAAGGGTTTCCATATCTTGGACCACTGGATCGGGGGTTGGAAAGCCAGTGCACGGAATTTCAAGATATTCAGCCATCCGCATAAAATCAAGCATAAGATACTTCATGAACTTTGGATCAACTTTTTTAAAAAATTCCGGATTTCGAATGGCAATTGGATAGACTTGTCGAACATTGACTTCGAGTTCATAGTCTTGACTCATTTTCATAATACGATCGATGGACAGCCATGAGTATGGGCTCCGGACTGACCAAAACAGGTCGACTGAAAGGGTCATTTTTGCCTCCTAATATTGACTTATAATATTTTTCGTGGAACGATCATAAATAATTTTGGGACCAGAAGCAATGATAAATCATATAGGGCAAATGCCATCTCTTGCTGCTAAAAAGTTTAAAAATAAAGAAGCTCTTTGTTTCGAAGGTCAAAGGTTTACATTTGAAGAACTTTCAAATTTAATAGAAAAATTTTCTTCAAGTTTAAATTCGTTAGGTATAAAAGAGAAGGATGTTGTAACACTTTATGCTTCAAATTCTTGGGAATGGATTGTTAGCTATTTTAGTATTGCAAGAATTGGTGCAATAATAAATCCTGTAAATACTATGCTTACTCCATTTGAAATAAGGCATGTTGTAAATGACTGCAAAGCAAAAGCAATAATAACGTCCTCTGATAAAGTTCAAGCAATTATAAACATCAAACATGAAACTAGCGTTAACACTCTTATTTCATTTGGTAATGCACCAGAAGGAACGGAGTCTTTTAATAACCTAATAAAAACTGAAAACAAACCTGTTCAAATGCCTAATATTATCCCTGAAGATCTATCCACAATAGGATATACATCTGGCACTACAGGTCATCCAAAGGGCGCAATGCAGTCACATAAGTCTGTTATTATCAATGGTGCTATGACTAGCCAATTACATATGCGCGGGCCTGAAGACGTAGTTGTTAGTGCTCTTCCATGTCCTCATGTGTATGCAAATGTTTTAATGACTGGCATGATGATGTTTGGAACTAAACTAGTTTTACATCAAGTGTTTGATCCATTAAAAGTTTTTAAAGATATTGAAACACATAATGCAACAATTTTTGACGGTGTACCAACAATGTTTATGTTTATGCTCAATCATCAAGAATTTAAAAATGCAAATCTTTCCAGTTTAAAAAGATGTTATGTAGGTGGTCAAACAATGCCAGTAGCTACAATGGAAGCAGTAGAAAAAGCTTTCAAAGTTCCATTAATAGAATTATGGGGGATGACAGAAATAGCAGGTTTAGGATCTACGCATCCACTATATGGCCAAAATAAACATGGATCAATAGGGTGCGCAATGCCTTATTGTGAATTAAAAATAGTTAACTCTGAAAATGCTTCAGAAACTCTGCCAAGAGGAGAAGTAGGAGAATTAATGGTAAAGGGTCCTATTACTATGATGGGATATTTTGGAGATCAAGATAAAACAAATGAAACTTTAGAAAAAGATGGTTGGTTGCATTCTGGTGATTTAGGCAAAATGGACATTGACGGTTATGTTTACATTGTTGACAGAAAAAAAGACATGATTTTAACTGCAGGATATAATGTATATCCTGCAGAGATAGAAAGAGTTCTTGCAAACCATCCAGATGTAGCTTTAGCTGCTGTTGGAAAAGAAACTGATGAACTTAAAGGGGAAATAGCAAAGGCTTATATTGTTTTAAAAGATGAAGCAAAAATCTCTGAACAAGACCTTATTGATTTTTGTCATGAAACATTGGCGGCATATAAATGTCCAAGAAAAATTAAGTTTGTTAGAGACGTCCCAAAAACCAGCACAGGTAAAATTATGAGAAGAGAATTGCATACGTTGGATTAAAGTCAAACTTGTTTGATTATTTAACCCCGAACAAATGTTCATCTATGGCCTTACTATGAGTAGGGGGCTATTGTCATTTAAAGATTATTCTAAGGGGAATGTAATGAAAAAATTACGGATATAGGAAAAGACACAAAACTATCTAATTTCAACGAAAATTTTGAAAAATATAATAACAATATAGATTTGTTTTAGCCAAGACAAAATATTCAAATTGGTTCTAGAAGTTACACCGAAAAATATATTTTAAAATTATTGGTGTAGATAAGCAAAATTTTTTAAGAACAAATTTTTATACATATTTTACAAATGAACCAAAATAATTTATATATTATTGACTCTCAGGCAAAGAATAATTCTGCAACAAATATCTTGAACAAAGTTAAAATCTATGAAAATCTCATCTTTAAATCTGAGGGTCGAAAGATTACAGAATTTGTGATCCTGATTTCTAATTAGAACGTAAAATATTTTATTAAATATAAATGTTTTAACACGTTATATTAAAGTAAAAAAATTGTACTGAGGAAAGGTTCTGTCCACTTCTCATGCACAACACACACTGCTAAGCTTTGATTTTAGATTATGTATAAATATACCTAAAAATAATAATAATACTTATATGTATCAATTAAAGTTTTACATTGTAATTATGATATGTGGGGAAGGTTAGTAATGTATATTTTATTATAATACATTATAGTGTAGTATTAAAATAATGTTAGGTATTATATTTGACTAACTAAAATATTAAAATATTATCTTATAATAACAAATTTTCAAAACTTAAGGAGTTAAAAGTCTTTAAGTTGGTATTATTAAGTTTTTCGACTTAGAAGTAATATCAGAACATAAAAGGCTCGTGCAATTTTGGCAAAATTATCTATAGACCAGATGCTCATGAAGGCAAGATATCATGAAAAAAAAAATGAGATTTTAGATGCTCAAAAGCTATACCAATCAATTTTACGTACCTTTCCCAAAAATAAAAGGGCCCAGGACGGAATAGTAGCTTTAAACAAATCTAAGCAAAACAATGATGCAGAAAACCCACCTCAAGAAGCAATCAATCAACTGATCAAACTCTATAATCAAGGACAATTTTTATCTGTAGTTAAACAAGCTCGAACCCTTGTAAATCAACATCCAGAGGCATTTATAGTTTGGAGTATACTGGGGGTATCCGCAGCTCAAATAGGAATGCAAGATCAAGCAATCCAAGCTTTTAATAAATCCATATTACTTAAGCCTAATTATGCTGAAACCTACAGCAATAAGGGTAATGTTCTTAAAGATCAAGGTAAGCTTGACGAGGCAATAATCTCATACAATAAGGCAATTTCACTTAAACCTGATTTTGCTGAAGTTTACAATAATATGGGCGTTGCTCTCCAAAATCAAGGTAAGCTTGACAAAGCAATAGAGGCATACAATAGTGCACTCTTGCTTAAACCTAACTATGCTGAAACATACAGCAATATGGGTAATGTTCTCCAAGATCTAGGTAATCTAGATCAAGCTATAGAGGCTCATAAAAAATCTATATTATTTAATCCTGAGTGTGCTGAAACATTTAATAACATGGGTAACGTTCTTAAAGATCAAGGTAAATTACAGGAGGCAATAGAGGCTCATAAAAAATCTATCTCACTTAAACCTGACTATGCAGAAGCTTACAACAACCTTGGTATTGTTCTTAAAGATCAAGGTAAGCTAGACGAAGCTATAAAGGCGTACAATAAGGCATTCTTACTTAAACCTGACTATGCTGAAGCTTACAACAACATAGGTAATGTTTTTAAAGATCAAGGTAAACTGGAGAAGGCAATAGAGGCTCTTAAAAAATCTATCCTGCTTAAACCTAACTATGCTGCAGCTTATAACAACCTTGGTATTGCTCTTAAAAAACAAGATAAGGGGGAAGAAGCTATAGAGGCATACAACAAGGCACTATTATTAAAGCCTGACTATGCTGAAGCTTACAGTAACTTGGGTATGTCTCTTATAGATGAAGGCAAAACAGAAGAGGCAACAGAAGCATACAAAAAGGCATTATTACTCAAACCCGATTTAAGTGAAGCACGCCAACTTTTATCGTTTGCTCTTCTCAAGAGCGGTAGATTAAAAGAAGGTCTTGCTGAATATGAATGGCGCTTGAAAACTACATCAGGTTTGTCAAAACAACGACATTTTACCCAACCTTTATGGGATGGGAAAACGAGCCTGAACGGTAAAAGGATCCTTCTTTGGTGTGAGCAAGGCATTGGTGATACACTCAATTGGTCCTCCTTCTTTCCTCTTGTAACCGCTCAGGCTGAACTTTGTATTGCGGAGTGCCCCAAAAAATTAGTGTCTTTATTAGAACGCTCATTTCCAAACGTAAAGGTAAAACCTGAAAATAGAAACTTAGACCTAGAAAGAGATGACTTTGATGTTCACTTACCAATGGGAAGTCTTTACAAACATTTTTTTGAAGAGATTACACAAAAGTCTAAACCTACGGCCTTTCTTGTTCCTGATCCGATTCGTATCAACTATTGGAAAGAGCGCCTAAAGTCTCTGGGAACAGGTCCTTACATTGGTATCAGTTGGAAAAGCTCAGCCATATCGGCATACCGCCTTAAACATTATCCACCTATATCTGAGTGGTCTCCAATATTAAAAATACCTGATGTGACGTTTATAAATCTGCAATATGTTAACTTTGAGGATGATTTAAAGACAGTTCAAGACGAACTTGGAGTAAAGGTCCATCACTTTGATGATTTAGATCAATATAATAACGTAGATGATGTAGCTGCTCTTTGTGCCGCACTTGATATGGTTGTATCAACCAAAGTTACGCCACCGTTTATTAGCTCGGCAGTAGGAACACCAACTAAAATTGCCAATTGGCGACAGAGTTCTTTTAATACTATTTTAACTAATCCTATGACGTCATCATTTGAAATGTATAATCGAAACACTTGGGAGCTGTGGGACGATGTATTTTACTTAATTGCAGAAGATATTTTAAAGCTAGATAAAAATTAAGTTTGTTAGAGACGTCCCAAAAACCAGCACAGGTAAAATTATGAGAAGAGAATTGTATACGTTGGATTAAAGATGAAGTCACTTAACTATTTAACTAAGGACCAATGCTTATTTATAAACATACTATGGGTAGTTGAAAGTTATCTTTTACTAGTTTAATTGATTTTATCTTTATTTTTGTTTCTATTAAAAAAATTAAAGTAGATCAAGCTACATCAATATAACTTATCATTCCTGACGCTGCATGTTCAAGCATATGACAATGGAAAAGCCATTTACCTGGGTTGTCAGCCAGAAAAATAAGTTTCGCTTTTTCTCCTGCCTGCATTAAATAAGTATCTCTTGAAATATAATCGATATTATCTTTAAACTCTTTAGATTTAACAAAAAAATGATTACCATGTAAGTGCATACTATGAGGCCATCGAGTATCATTCCACACATCTAAGATTACAACCTGGTTTAGCTTAACTTTGGCGAGTAAATATTCATAACTTCCAATTTCTTTGTTAAAAGCCCATAATTTTTTATCTTCAGTTGCAAGTGAACGAAAATCTTTTTCAACTCCATCAAAATTAGCTTTTGAAAGGTTACCCATTGCTCCACCCTGCATTCGGATGTTTATAATTTTTGCTTTATTTAATTTCGGTAAAATCCAATTAGATGTAAAATTAATGTTAGTGATGTCTCTCGTTTTATTATTTGCTTTGGTTACATTAAGTGTAAAAGCTTTCAGTTGTTTCGTATGACTAATTTCAAAAAAATCAACTTTCAAAAGGTCAACTGAATTTATAAGTAAATCTATTCTTTGCCCTGGTGCTAAGGTAAAATCTTTAACTAGCATCGGTTTTACTGTAACCCCGTCAATAGCAATTATATTATTGTTTTTTAAGCTTGATCCAAATTTTAAAATACGAGCATTAGAAGCATTTATAAACCTTAATCTTGCTAGACTATTTGCTTTAATTGAGTATTGTGGTGATTTTTTGCCATTCATTGTTAGCCAGTTCCCTACTCTTCCTGCATGTGACCAATCCATTAATGAACCAAAAGATTTTTTATCAATTTGATATTTTTTATTTAATCTCCAATCATCTGCTAAAATAACAATATCATCTTCTATAAGGTCATCAGTTTTATCATTTACAACTAACGGACCATACAATCCCTTTGCGACTTGTTTCCAAGATTCAAAATGAGCATGATACCAATACGTGCCTGATTGATTCACTGGAAATTCATATGAAAAAGTCTCACCGGGTTGGACAGGGTCTTGAGTCAAATATGGAACTCCATCCATTTTATTAATATTTTTAATGCCATGCCAATGTATACTAGTTGGTTCATCAAGATTATTAGTAAAATTAACTTTTAGGATGTCTCCTTTGTTTGCCTTTAACAAAGGGCCTGGGTTTTCATGATTATATAACCATAAATTGGAAGTAAAATTTTTATCAAAGTTAAAATTAGATTTTTCTGCAGAAAGTTTATAATTGATAATTTTATTTTTAGCAAAGACAACAGATGGAAGTGCCGTAAGTAGAAATGAAGCCAATGATCGCTTAGTAAAGTTTCGTCTAGATAACATTTAAGTTCCCATCGCGAATATTAGAGAAGTCGTAAGTAAACTTGTAAGAAAAAAAATTAACAAAACACACAAAATTTCTATTTGTATCAATAGTTAATGTACTTTGTGCTGACATAATAATCTCCTATCAATATCTTATAAAGGTTACTCTAAGGGGAAGGTAAAGATAAATATTATGAACATTGGAAAAGCTTCAAAATTATCTGATTATAATTACTAAGAGATCTAGTAGATATATATATTTTTCGTTGCCTTATATTTATTATTGGCTTTAAGTATTACTTTTTGTTTTATTTTTTTAAGTTAACGCATTACTTCTTATAGAAAAATCAATTATAATAGGAATATGAAATTTTGGTAAAACTATCTGTAGATCAAGTGCTTATGAAGGCAATCTCTCATTTTAAAAAAAATTGGATGATAAAAGTAAAAAAGCTATACAAAGTGATTTTACAACCTTTTTCTAAAAATTTAAGGGCACAACAGAAATTGACCGCTTTAAAGAAGTCTAATCAAGATAATATTATGCAAAGCCCACCTCAGGAAACAATTGATCAATTAGTCAATCTTTATAATCAAGGTCAACTTTCGTCTGTAGTCGAGCAAGCTCAAGCCATTACAGATCAATATCCAGAAGCAATTATCGTTTGGAATATACTAGGAGCATCTACTGCGCAAATTGGAATGATGGATGAAGCTGTGAATGCATACAAAAAAGCAATCTCACTCAAGCCTGATTATGCTGATGCCTATAGTAACATGGGTGTTGCTCTTAAAGATCAAGGTAAGCTAGATGAGGCCATAGAAGTTTATAATAAATGCATATCGCTTAAACCTGATTACGCTGAGGCCTATAGCAACATGGGCGTTGCTCTTCAAGAACAAGATAAGCTTGATGAGGCCATAGAAGCTTATAATAAATGCATATCACTAAAACCTGATTATGCTGATGCCTACAACAACATGGGCGTTACTCTTCAACAGCAAGGTAAACTAGACGAAGCAATTAATGCGTACAATAAAGCAATCCTACTTAATCCTAATTATGCTGATGCCTACAGTAATATGGGCAATGTTCTTAAAGATCAAGGTAAGTTGGATGAGGCTATTGAAGCTCATGAAAAATCTATATTACTTAATCCTAACTATGTTAAAGCTTACAGTAACATGGGCAATGTTCTTAAAGACCAAGGCAAACTGGACGAGTCAATTGCCTCATACAAGAAAGCATTATTAATTAATCCTAATTATGCTCAAGCACATCTTAACTTAAGTATAACTCTACTCAACAATGATAAATTAAAAGAAGGTCTTGAAGAATATGAATGGCGTTGGAAAACTGACAAGTTTTTATCACAACAACGACATTTTACCAAACCTTTGTGGGACGGTAAATCAAGTCTAAAGGGCAAAAGGGTCTTTCTTTGGAGTGAGCAGGGCATTGGTGACACACTCAATTGGTCCTCTTGCCTACCTCTTATAACCGCCCAGGCTAAACATTGTATTGTGGAGTGTCAGGAGAAGTTAGTTCCTTTGTTAGGACGTACCTTTCCAAACGTAGAGATTAAAGCTGTAGATAAAAGTTTAGATTTACAAAGAGATGACTTTGATATTCACTTACCAATGGGAAGTCTTTACAAACACTTTCTTAAAGAGATTATACATAACCCTAAACCTAATGCCTTTCTTGTTCCTGATCCGGTTCGTGTCAACTACTGGAAAGAACGCCTAAAGTCTCTGGGAACAGGTCCTTACATTGGTATCAGCTGGAAAAGCTCAGTCACATCGGCTTACCGCCTTCAACATTATCCGCCTATATCTGAGTGGTCTCCAATATTAAAAATCCCTGATTTAACGTTTATAAATCTGCAATATGTTAACTTTGAAGATGATTTAAAGACAGTCCAAGATGAACTTGAAGTAAAGGTCCATCACTTTGATGATTTAGATCAATATAATAACGTAGATGATGTAGCAGCACTTTGTGCTGCACTTGATATGGTTGTATCAACTAAGGTTACGCCACCGTTTATTAGCTCAGCGGTAGGAACGTCAACTAAATTTGCTAATTGGAAACAAAGTTCATATAATATTATTTTAAATAATCCTGTAACATCATCTTTTGAAATGTATGATCGAAACACGTGGGAGCCATGGGACGATGTATTTAAATTAATTGCAGAAGATATTTTAAAATCAAATAAAAATTAAACTATTTGATTTAGATTAAATAACAAGCGTTAATGAACGTTTATAAAAAACTAATAACGGAAGCAACAATGGAATTGGGTTTGTTGATTTGCTTTACAGACATTGTTTTAATTTAATAAATTGCTATCATAAAATACTTTAGAGCAGACAATCTTATTTTGTAACACATTGATATTTGAATATTATTTAAAAAGAATATAACTTTAGACAAGATTTTATCCCAAACTGTGTAGAAAATTATTATAATTTCAAATGTTATAAGGTATTTGCTTTATGAATTCTAGGAGGTTTATAAATGAAAAACTTTTTCTTTTATACTACTAATTATAAAGAAAATTGAGTTCTAAATTTGTAAATAAAAAAGTTATTTAAGGCAAGATTATAAAATAACTAAGAAATATAAACCAAAGTGCATCTATAAGAGTATTATGGCTAGTGAAAATTTGTCATTGACTGTTTTACTCATTTAGTGACAAGCCTTTCCCAAAGCCTTAAGACGCCAATAATTATAAGGTAGTGGTGTAATAAAGCCTGCAAAAAGCATAAAAGGAATTACCCACCAAGTCAGAATTGCTCCACCTGTCAATATAAAGTCTGTTAAATTCATAGCAGCTTCCATAGATACCATTGATATTAAAGACATTCCTATAGCTGTCTTAAAAGCTAACTTAAATAACATTTGTTTTGATAAGATTATCGTTTCTAGAATAATCGATGTGATAATGCCATTTATAATTGCTAGGGTCATTATTAAGGATACCGGCCATGCTATTTCCATAAATTGAAAAAATCCTATTGTTCCAAAATCACCTATACAACAACCTAATAAACACCACATAGTGTTCTTAGATGCTTGTAACCAAGTGTTTATGCAATACCAATCGATAGTTAATGTACTTTGTGTTGACATAATTATCTCCTATCAATATTTTATAAAGGTTACTCTACGGGGAAGGTAAAGATAAATATTATGAACATTGGAAAAGCTTCAAAATTATCTGATTTAACTGTGAAAGCTACACGATATTACGCGAACATAGATTTGGTTAAGCCGATACAAGACTTTCAAACAGGTTATAGAAATTATACAGAAAAAGATGTTTTAAAATTAAAATTTATTGGGAAAGCCAGAAAGTTTAATTTTAGTATTGATGAATGTAGAGAACTTTTATCTTTATATGAAAATGAAAATAGACCAAGCAAAGAGGTTAAAAAAATAACTTTGGAAAAAATTTCGGAAATTGATCAAAAATTAAATGATTTGAAAGCTTTAAGAAAAGAATTAAGTTATTTAGCTAATAATTGTCATGGAGACGATAGGCCAAACTGTCCCATACTGGAAGCTTTATCAAAAAAATAACATTTTTCAAAGTTTAGTTCGGGTGACTTAATTGTTAATTATAACAATTTATGAATAGTTTTTTCTAATTTTCCAAAATTATAAATATGATAGTTAGTGAATTTTAATTTTTTAATAAATTCTTCTACCATAAAACCATCACTACTTAGATAGTTTAATGCTTTCCAGTTTTTAAAAATATATTTATAGCTCTCGTTGCCGCATAATTTCAAATATTTATATATTCCTTGTACGCTGCACATAGATGGTATGCCAATACGAATAGTATCTAAAAAAGGTAAATTATTAATAGTATTAGGATCCATACAAAGTTGTGTAATTCCATTATTAAAAATTTCAAGTTTAGTTTTTATTTCTAGTTCAGTTTCATTTTGTGGATATATTCCACAATCAACACCTATATTTGCATTTTTTAAAATGGTTGCAACATCAATATCATTTTGAAAGATATTACTACCGTTTCTTGGTATAGATCCTCCAATTACAAGTGCTTTATCAATTTTTTTTGATATACAGAACTTCACAAAATTTTCTAACTCATATTCATTTCTTATGTTTCTTGCTGCTACGTGAGGTATAGCTTTATTGCATCCTGCTTGTTGGTTAAGTTCATCTGATGCCTGGGCAACTTCTTTAAGGTTGTTAATTAGTAAATGAGTGATATTTACGGCAGACACATTTTCTATTGAGAAATTACTTAATTTTTGTTGAGGTGTTTTTTCTGTTGATAAGTTCATTTTTTTAATTCTATGCTTAAGGTTTTAAATATATTTAGATTAAGGAAAACAACTAATTTCACTTGAATGATTTAAAATATATTTTAAATAAATGAAACAAATAATTTATACAGTGAGTTAAATCATTATTCCTTTGATTGACGTAACTGTGTTATGTAAAGTGAATAACAAAAACCTATTATCGCGACAATATCGACCCAATTAAAAGGCGCATCTGTTCCACCAATTATTCTGTAAATACCGTATACAAAACAAATAACTCCCAACAACCAACTTTGAGCGTATTTAAAATCCAATTTAACTCCGTTTTAAAAAATAGTTTTACATACAGTTTTAATAACAACATTAATAATTAAATAATTTTTAAGTTGTATTTTCAAGATATATTAATTCAGAATTTTAAAAAAGTGTATTATATTTTCAATCAATTCTTTAATTAGGTGTTACTTATAAAGTTGTAAAACTTATTATTTCAAAAGCTTGTAAAAAGACTAAGTGTAACATTTTGATTGGTATTATGTGAGTATAAATTTATTTTAAAGGTTAAGTATGTTTAAATTCTTTGGTAAATTATCTAATACATCTATTGCAGTAATATTAATGATTATATCAGGTTTTAGTTTTGTTATAATGCATAGTGCTGCAAAATATTTATCAGATGAATTACATATTTTTGAAATTACATTTTTAAGATGCTCCCTTGTTATCTTTGTCCTAGCTCCAGTTATATTTAAACAAGGTGTTAAAACAATTGTAACTAAACAACCAAAATTTCAATTTTATAGAATTTTAACTAATTCTATTGCAATGTTATGTTTTTTTTATGGTTTAACACTGACAACTTTGTCTCAAGTAACTGCTCTAAATTTAACAGTACCAATTTTTACAACTTTTTTTGCAATTATCTTTTTAAATGAGAAAATTAAAATTAGAAGGATTATAGCTTTATGCATAGGTTTTATTGGAACAATGATCGTTTTAAGGCCAGATATTTCGCTTAATCTTGGTGGTTTGTTAATATTAACTTCAGCCTTAATTTGGTCAATTTCACTTATTTTTATAAAAAAACTGACAGAAACTGATTCAGCAGTAACAATTTCCTTATATGCTGGTGTTGGAATGGTGCCACCAACTTTTATTGCTGCTTGGCCTTATTTAACCATGCCTACCTTTAATCAATTTTTAATTATTTTGTTTATAGCTATTACAGGAACAATAGCTCAAACACTTTTAAATAGTGCCTTCAAAAGAGGTGAACTTGCTGTTCTTTTACCTTTTGATTTTCTTAAATTAATCTGGTCTGTTTTAATTGGATATACTTTTTTTTTTGAAAGTACACCTTATACACTATGGTTAGGTGGTTCACTTATTGTACTCTCTTCTTCATATATTGCTTGGCGTGAAAGAAAATAGTATTAAATTTTAATTTAATTTTGTCATGTTTAATTGTTTGATATGTTTAATATGTTTTTTTTGGAGATAATGGTGGATTTTAAAAAAAAAATCGATTTAGAACAGGTTTTAAACAAAAATGAAACCCCTGATGCATCCTCAAAATTTCAAAACCTCCTTCCAATTTCATCTGATAAATTTTTAAAAAAACTTGATGATTGGGGTATTGAATATAAATACTTTGAACACATTCCCCTTAAAACTGTTGCAGCCTCAAAGAGTATTCAGGATATGTTTCTAAATTCCAATGAAGGTGGAGGACACATTAAAAATCTTTTTTTAAGAGATCATAAAAAAAATAATATTTTAATAATTACTCATCAAGATGCCTTGATTGATCTTAAGGAGTTGCAGATTAAAATAGGAGTGGGACGTTTGTCATTTGCTTCTCCAGAAAGGTTAATGGAGCATTTAGGAGTGTTTCCAGGCGCAGTAACTCCTTTCTCAATGATAAATGGCATACAAAAGAATGTAATATTATTTATGGACTCATCATTAAAAGATTTTAAAAAAATTTATGCACACCCGCTTGTTAACGATAGAACATTAGAGTTGTCAGTTGAAAATTTAGAAATTTTCTTTAAAAAGATAGATGTATTTCCTAAATGGATAAATTTATGATTAATTACAATTTTGAACAATGATAGAAAATAAAAAAAAATGGTGGATGTGGGTAGGAGTATATCTATGTATTTCATTAATCCTATTCATTGTTTTTTCTTTATACGTAACCTTAGGTTAAGTTAAGACCTTATCCTAAAATTGATTTCGTATCTTCCCATAACTTATTAACTATTTCTGATGCTGAAATGTCAAGTGCAAGCCTTGCTGACTGACCAGCCCAAGCTTGCATGCCGTCTAGATTGTTCGTTTTAATTGCGTTAGTTCTCATATTTTGAGTTAAATGTCTTTGTATAGGGTATGGTGCAGGTGAGGGTGCTTTAAGTGAACTTGCTTCAAGAGCATATTTAGTTCTTAAGCTCCTTCCTAATCTTCCAGAAAAAGTGCGAGTAGTAATTGTATCTTCTGGATATGTACTGTTTAATTTTTCAGCCCAAACCCTTGGAATTTTGGCTTCTGGAGATCGAAAAAAACAAGTTCCCATTTGTACTGCAGAAGCTCCTAGTAAAAAAGAAGCTGCTATTCCTCTGCCATCAGCAATTCCACCAGCGGCTATTACTGGTATCTTCACAGCATCAACGACAGCTGGTAACAAAGAAAAAAGGCCTACCATATTTTCTGATGCATTTTCAGCAATAAATGAACCTCTATGTCCTCCTGCTTCCATACCTTGTGCAACAACGGCGTTAGCTCCAGCATTTTCGGCTTCAATGGCTTCGCTTACGGTGGTTACTGTAGCAAACCATTTAATATTGTTATTTTTCATACTAGATACGAATTGACTTGGATAAAGTCCCATTATTGACGATATGATAGGGGGATTTGCTTTTAACATAGCTTCGCATTGTAGTTCGAAATCTTGTGAAGGTAGATTGTCTGGTGGATTTGAAACTTCTGGTTCCCATTTTGCAATTAACTTTTTTATACTATTCTCGTGTTTTAAATTACGAATAGGTTTTGGGTCAGGTATCCAAGTATTTAACTGAAATGTACCATTAGAACTTTCTCGCATTTCCTTAACCCAACTGGATATTTGTTCTGGCGTCATCAACAGAGCTCCACAAGAACCCATTCCACCTGCATTTGCTACTGCCGCAGATAGTGAGACAGGGCATACACCAGCCATTGGAGATAATAATATAGGTATTTGGAGATTATAATCATGAGCAAAAGACATTGAATTTTGAAGTGCTTCATGTGGTTTAATCATTTTTAACTCAAAAAATATTTAAAAGTAAAGTTTTGCTTTAACAAAAAATCAAGTTAGTTGTATCTTAATAACCTAATAAGAGCAAATTTAGGATTTTATTAAATATGAAGTATAAAACACTTGAAGAAATTCAACAAAATCCAGTGTGGTTAAAGTTACAATCTAACGGTGTTGATAAGGAACAACTTGATAAACAATTCCTATCTTTAACAGAAGATGAGAAAAAAATTGCTATTGATTTATTTGAGTCCTTAAAATCTGTAATGGAAAATATTATCAAAGATCAGAAGACACATCATTAGAAATCGCTTAAGTGATAGTATCAGCTTATATTGGACTATTTTCCCAACTTATATATGATGAAATCTTATATCAGTTAAAGCTTTTATTGAGGATAAGATGAAGGTTCGGTATTTTTTAATCATATATTTCAGTTTAATAGCATTTAACTGCAACGCTTTTGAACCTTATTCTGGTATTTCATGTCATAACTCAACAATAAATGGGAATATAGAGTTTTTTTTTAAGCATGATGAAAACTTTATATATGCCAAAGCATACAAAAGAGTTGAAGGTAAATTTCGTCAAATTGGAAACGTAGTGGGTCAAAAAATATCTTCATTTATTTTATTTGAAGATAAGACGGTTGATAAAGATTTAAATTTTGCTTGGCATTTAGATATGGTTACTAAAAATTTAAAACCATTTATTTTAAGTGAAACTAGAAATAGAAAATTTGTAATCCCTAATACCTTTGATTGTATAAGTAAAAATTTTTGGTTTTAATAAAATTAAAATTGGGTAAGCTTTACATTACAAAATAATAATTCTTTAAAATTAAATATGATAGGTAATGAAAATGGCTACATCAGAAATTATGATTGATAATATAAGAACAAGAGTTACTCGATGGGCCTTTGAAATTGGAGAAGATACTGGGCAACATATTCACGAGTATGATTATGTAGTTGTTCCTATGAAAGACGGCCAATTAAAAATTGTAAATGAAGACGGAGGAGTTCTCATATCAGATTTAACTGAGGGTAAAAGTTATTACAGGGATAAAGGTGCTAATCACAATGTTATTAATCATAATGACTTTCCTTTTTCATTTGTAGAAATAGAGTTCAAGTAGTTAATTATTTAACAAACAAAACGATAAAAAATATTTTAATTAAGGATGAATTTTAATGACTGAATCAAAGTTAATAAGTTACATAACTTCAGACTTTCAAAGCCAAAGTGATATGAAAGTTGGGGAAATTGAATGGCAAAAAATTATGAACAAATACTTTGATAAATTTAAAAAAGCTGGTGCAGTCAGACAAACGGTTAGTCAAATATGGAACAAAGAAGGGACACTAAGATTAGGTCATTTGTGGGAATATAGAGATGAGAAAGCTTTCATAGCATGCCAAAAAATATTTAATCAAGCTGAAGCTGAATTTAAAAAAAGAACTGGAATAACATGGAAAGTTTTTTCTAATAGAGGTATTATTTTATATGATGTTAATTACTAATTAATTATATTTATATATAAATATTGAATTTATTTGATCATACAAGACAAGGAAATAGATGGTAGACAAACATAGCCCTTTTTTGAAATGTTATCTAAAGTATACATTTTCATTTTTATTAATTTATTTTTATTTAATTTTCAATGCTTTATCTTCAGATTTACGAGAACTTTTTTTAAATTTAAAAAAAGCTCCAGATTTAACTTCAGCTCAAATAATTGAAAGTAAAATATGGGACAAATGGTTAAGCAGTGGTAGTGACAATGAAAGTAACCTTCAAATGAAAAAGGGAACAATCTTGTTAGCACAGGGTGAATTAGATAAGGCACTTGAATTATTTGAAGATTTGTCAAAAAAAGAACCTTATTGGGCTGAGCCAATTAATAAAATTGCTACAATACAATTTCTTAAAGGTGATTATTTTAGTTCTATAGATTATATCAAACTTACTCTATCATTGGAACCAAGACATTTTGGGGCAATATCTGGTTTAACGCAAATTAATATAGCTTTAAAAAAATATGATAAAGCTCTAAAAAATTTGGATTACATGACTAATATTTATCCTTTAAATTCAATCAAAAAGTTAAGACCATTTATAATAATTATGTTAAAAAAGTCATATATATAAACTAATTGAAGTAATATATAGGGTTAACTTGAATAATAAAAATTGGACTTTAGTTTTTTTGTTGGGTTTCTTGTGGGGTGCAAGCTTTTTATTTGTAGAAATTTTACTTAATTATATTAGTCCATTTATGATTGTTTATTTAAGAGTAAGTTTGGCTTCATTAATTTTAATCTTATATCTTATTTTAAGTAAAATTAAATTTCAGTTCTCATTTTTATTAGTTTTTAACTTCTTTATTATGGGAATGTTGAATAATGTTTTTCCATTTCTTTTAATAACATATGGACAACAAACAGTTTCGGGTGGACTTGCTTCTATACTTAATGCAAATACATCTTTTTTAACAATTTTGTTAGCTTCATTAATATTAAAGAATGAGCCATTGACAAAATCTAGAATAATTGGAGTTTTAATAGGTGTTATAGGAGTCATTATAGTAGTTGGTTATGGGAATATATATGATTTATTTGACAAAGGTTCTGGAAAATTTTTAATTTTACTCTCTGGTTTATCTTATGCATTCGCAGCTATTTTTGCAAAAGTTAGGTTGCAAAATACACAACCTGAAGTTGCTGCAACTGGCATGTTGACAATGAGTACTCTTATTTTATCACCATTTATTTTTCTTTTTTATGGTAACGAGGTTTCATCACTTAATATTATTTCTATGAGTTATTCTTTACTGTTTGCAGTAATATGTTCGGTGTTAGCGTATTTTATATATTTTAAAATTCTTTTGTCTACTGGTGCTGGCAATTTACTAATATGCACGATTATAATTCCTCCTTCAGCAATTTTGTTAAATGCAATTTTAATAGGAGAATCGATTACCTTAAATGAACTTATTGGTTTGGTAATAATTACTTTTGGATTACTAATTCTAGATGGAAGATTAAAAAAATTTATTTAGTTAAAATTTTAACATCTTCATTACTTCCCACCGTAAGTCCAAGTTTTGTTTAAAATCTATGTCGCTTAAATTTGATTTATTTTTTTCATATTCATAACAACTAAAGCAAAGTTCTATTTTACGACCTGACATAGAAGTAAAAATTTTTGTGGGTATAGTTTCATTCAAAAAATCAGGATGAGGATTTTTAGTCCTTTTACACCACATACATTGAGCATTTATTTTATCGTAATCAAAATCCATCTCTATACTTTTGCTCTATTTAAATGGTGTATGTTAACATTTATATGTATATAAATATTTTTTTTTATTCTATTAATAACTTTTTTTACGCTTAATTCACAGGATCAATTAATGGCTAATTGGAAAACTGATTTTGAAGTAAAATTTCATTTAGAATTTACACACATGAATGGTAAGAAAGAGTGTAAATATAATTCTTTAATTGTAGAAGCTGAAAATGAAGATAAAGCTATCGAAATAATTTGTTATCAATATGAAAATAGTAATTTTCTGAAAATTGATGAGGTAAACAAAATATGGAAATATTGATAACAGGACTTTCTTTAGACGAAAATTAGATATAAGATTTATTAAAAAAATTCTTTAAAACATATTTATTGCCGGTTTAAAAATTTATTATATCATTATAATTACACTATTTCTTGTGAAACAAATTGATAAATAAATTTATTTTATTACAAACCGTAAATTAAAAACTGAGTTTATATTACTGATACTAATAGTTGAATTGATAAAATACCCAACCCCAAATATGTGCAAAGCATTCCAGAAATTCTTAGAAATGGATTATGGTCAAAAAAAGCAAAACAAACTGCGTGTGCAGTTCGTCCATAAGAAAATATCAAGCAAATTATTAGTAAGTAGTTATAAGATGCTAAACCAATATTTTCAAAGATAAACAAAATTATTAAAAAAAGTGGGACGTACTCTGAAAAATTACCATGAGCTCTTACATTTCTATCTAATTTTTTATCTGAAATTTTTTTATCCATTTTAAACAATAATTTCATGACAGGACTCCCTCTTAGGTAACCTATACGAAAAGATAAAAATAAATAAAAAATGATAAATAAGGATGTGAACAGTGATGTAAGTGGGATGTTATTCATTAGATTTTCCTTTGAAATTATTAACTTATATTAACAAATTTTTTTTATTTTTTTATAAATCAACTTTTTAGTTTTAATAATAATTAAATAAATTAAATATGTCTTGTAAATTAAGATAATTTAAATTTTATGATGCAGAATTTTTCTTGGAGTTTTTAAATGACAAATAAAATAATGAATTGGCATATAAACTTAATAAATAAAGTACAAAATTACACTGGTTTTTCGAACTATCAAATTATCTGGCTTAGTTTTTTAGAGGGATTAATTATAGGGATTTTAATTGGTTATTATGTTTTAAAATAATTTTAACTTGTTAGGTAGATTTAATTATTTAAAAAATATCTTTATAAAATTCACTTGGATCTAGTTGCTTTGGGTCTTTAATTCCAGTAATTGCCCAAAACTTTATTAACATATCTTCAACACCTATCTTAGTAAAATGTATCTTTACCCATTTATTATTTTTAATTTTTTCTGTTTTAACACCAGGTAGGTCTACTGGTAATTTTGCTCTATTAAATACGGCACACTCATATGTTTTTTCATTTGTAATCTGAGAAAAACTAAGAACATAATAATTATAGTCTAATTGACATTTACCATTAATAAAACTTAAGTCCTTAAATTTCATTATCTTAATTTACAAATCTATTTATGTCTGACATGTGTGCAGGTAAAGCTCTTTGAAGAACACGTGCAACATCAATAACATAATTTTCATCAGGTTTAGGATATCTTTGTTCAGAATTTAAATATGATTTGATTCCAGTTTCGTTAACTATTTTTTCATGTATGGATAATAGGAGGGGGGTATTCTTTAAAAGATCTGGAATCCATTCCATATAAGCACTCAAGGCTTCTGACAAAATAACATCAGCAAATGATATTTTGTTACCAACGCATAACTCATTTCCATTTTCTTTTATTCTTAATTCAAATTTAGGAGCAAATTTATTAAAACGTTCTTGTAATATTTTAACAGCTATTTCTGTAGAAGATTGAAATGAGGCCTGCATAGATGCTTCCGCAAAGTCATTTATTGCTCCTGCAAACATATCACAATAAAGAGCTTCTTTGTCATTTTCTCCATAAAACCCTCCAATTCTGGCAAGATATCTTATCATTCCGCTTGATTGACTTAAGTTCATTCCATTGATTTCTAGAAGAGGCATTTGGTCAAATGGAAGTTTCCCAGAGTTTCGGAGTTGACAAAGATCATCAGGTGTTGTGATAGGATTGTTTTTAAAAGCAATTTGATTAATTGCCAGCATCCATCTTGTAGTTTCGGCTCTACCACGGCCCAAGAAATAGTGGAGTTTAACTTCGTTTGCCATTAAGAGCCCTTTTTATATGTATTGATTATTATGAAAACAACTTTGTATAAATTGATAGCGAATATTGATTGAGTTATTTCATTATTAAGCTTAAATTAAAAGAAAATTATTTTTTATTAATGCAATATAATTCTTCAGGCAATTTTTTTAATTTTATTGTACCTTCACTTAATAAAATAGGGTTTAACTTCATATTATTTTTATCTAAATGCCATGCAAAATCAACTCCAAGAAAAGCATACTTATCCTCAAACAAAATAAACGAATTTAACTTTTGTCCTACTACGTTTCCAACTTTTATAAATTTATTTTTAACTTTCTTGAAAACAACATCATAAAAAAAATCATTCTTATTTTTTAACATAAATTCTAATAAAATAGATTTGTTATTGTTACTACAAATAATATGAGGATTGAGACTATTTGCATTAATAGATTTTGAAAGCACAAAGAAAACCAAAAATATAATACTACATAATAATTTCATATTTAATTTTAAACATATTTTAATTTAGTATTCAAATCATAAAAAGTTATAATTATTAAATAACTTGATTGTTAAGATAACTGAGTATTATATATATTTGATTGTCTATATGTAATATTGAGGTGTCTGTGAGTAGCAATAATCAAATTAAGTATATTTCATTCAAATTAGGAAAAGTTAATTTAAAGTTTCGAAAAGATTATTTTAAATATTTTCTTATATTTATAGTTCTTTTTGTTGTAGTTCTCCCTTATGCTGACTTATCCTTTCCAAAGCATATTTTATCAAATTTATAGAGTTTTTTACAATTAAATCGGATTTTCTTGTCCATACTTTTCTAGTTATGTCAGTTTCATTAATATTTGGTCTCATTATGAATTTTTATCATTGAAGAGAGCAGTTGAGGATTTTTTTCGATGTGGATTAGCAAATAATCATATTGATAATATTAAAAATGAATAATGTAAGAGTTAATGGATTAGTTTTAATCAATGAATAAAAGGACAACTCAAAAAATATAGCTTTCAATAATTATTTGAACAATATTAAATTAACTATTGTTTAACGCTATTTATTAAGTTTCAAGCGCTGAAGCTATTGAATAAAGACTATTTTTTTAAAGGGGTAATTATGAAGACAAAAAATAAATCTTATCAACCTGTTTCACCAGATAATCAAAAACTTATTTCCAATTCGGATATGGAGTTAATTTCTAAGCAGCATTTGTTAGAAATGCAATCTAGGCATACAATTAGAGATTTCTCAGATAGAAAAGTTTCTTATTCTATTATAGAAAATTGTCTAAGGACAGCATGTTCTGCACCAAGTGGAGCAAATCTACAACCATGGCATTTTTCTGTAATTTCAAGTCCTAGCGTTAAATCTCAAATTAGAAAAGCAGCTGAAATTGAAGAACAAAAATTTTATAATGATATAAAAAAAGATGAATGGTTAACAGCACTTGAGCCCTTTGGAACACATCCAAGTAAACCGCATCTAGAAGTTGCTCCATGGCTTATTGTTGTATTTTCTGAAAGATATGGAGAATTAGAAGATGGAACAAAAAGAAAAAATTATTATGTCCCAGAAAGTGTTGGTATAGCAACAGGATTTCTTATATCAGCTCTACACTTATCTGGTTTGTCATGTTTAACACATACTCCTAATCCAATGGGTTTTTTAAGTAAAATATGTAATAGACCATCTTCTAATAAAGCATCTTTAATTCTTGCGGTTGGACATGCTGCTGAAAATGTTAAAATTCCTCTAGCATCTACTGTGAAAAAACCATTTAAAGAAGTTGTATCAGTATTTTAAGTGTTTCATATAATCCATGATAGACTTTAGAGATTAGTTAAAACGCAAATTACATATTTAAGTTACAAGTATATCAAATAGGAATTTAAAAAATGAATAATATTATAGACCGTCTTTCAAAATGTTATGCAAGTGCTATCCATGATGTCTTAAGAGAAAAAGGGTATGGTAACTGTGTTCTTCCTCCAGAAATTCAAGCACTTCGAAAAGGACAAAAAATATTCGGAGAAATATATACTGTTTCTGGTCATATAGATTATACACTAACACGTCATCAATCTCTTCTTCTTTGGTCTCAGGTTTTATCAAAAGTTCCATCTGAAAAAGTTATCGTATGCCAACCTAATACTCATTCAATAGCATTGATGGGAGAGTTGTCTGCTAGAGCTTTGATGGTCAAAGGAACAAAAGGGTACTTAATGGATGGACATTGTAGGGATGTAGAGGAAATTTTAGATGCAAATTTTCCTGTTTTTTGTCGACTATCAACAGCGGCTGATATTGTTGAACGTTGGAAATATGACTCATTAGGCACTCCTATAACTATAGGAACTGTTACCATTCGTTCTGGGGATTTTATTATAGCCGATATGGATGGAGCTGTAATTATACCTAAAGAGGTGGTTGAAGAAGTTTTAACGAAGACAGAAGAAGTGATGACCACTGAAAGTGAAATGCGTAAAGCCATTTTGAATGGTATGGATCCTGAACAAGCATATCTTAAATTTAGAAAATTTTAAATGAAACAGATGTTAAATATTAATACTAATTTAAAATGATTATAAATAGAAAAAAAATATGGTCTTTGTCTTGGCCATTAATAATTGCGAATTTTACAATACCATTAGTAGGGCTTACGGACACTGTGATTATGGGTCATATGCCAAGCAGTTTGTATTTAGCCGCAATTGCTATTGGTGGCATTGTTTTTAACTTTATGTATGCAGGCTTAAATTTTCTTAGAATGAGTACAACTGGAATAGTAGCTCAAAAATTAGGAGCCAATAATTTTGAAGAAGTGTTTTTCAGTTTACTTAGACCTTTGTTGATAGCTTTTATAATAGGTATCAGTCTATTTTTTTTTAAAAGTTATTTATATGATTTATCACTTTATGTTTTAAACCCTAATCATGAAATTCAAAAATTTTATAAAGAATATCTTTTTGTCAGAATGTTAGGCTTGCCTGCTGGACTTTTAAATATTGTTTTCTTAGGCTGGTTTTTTGGAATGCAAAAAACTAAATCAGTTATACTTCAGTTAATGGTTATTAATTTAGTTAATGTTTTTTCTTCACTTTATTTAGCAGTTTATCTTGACTATGGTATTTATGGTGTTGCTTTAGGTAGTGTTTTAGCACAGGTTTCTGGTCTTTTTCTATCAATTATTATTTTTATTAATTATTTTAAAATACTAAACTTTGATTTATTTAAATTAAGTAAATTATTAAACATTAAAGGGTTTTTTAATTTATTTTCTATTAGTAAGAACTTATTTCTAAGAACAATGCTCTTGGTTTCTGTGCAAGCTTATTTAATTAAAAAAGCAGGTTTAATAGGAGTTGATGAATTGGCAGCAATGGAGGTTTTATTAGTTATTTTTGCTCTTTCATCTTATACTTTAGATGCTTTTGCTCATGCTGCAGAGTCAACAGTTGGTGTCTCTATAGGTGCAAAAAACAAAAGGAATATTTATAAATCTATAAAAAATACAACTGAGTTAGCTTTGATATTTTCTTTAATAGTAGGTGTTATTTTATATGTTTCAGATTATTATATAATTGCAATTTTTACGGATATAAATGTACTAAGAGATTTAACAATACAGGTCTGGGCTTTAGTTGTTATTACTCCTTTTGTTTCAATGCTTGCATTTCAATTAGATGGTATTTTTATAGGTGCAACTTTAGCCAAAGAAATGAGAAATTGTATAATTTTTTCATCTATAATTTTTTATTTAACTATTGAGTATTTTATTGAAAACAGTTTGAATTTAAAAAGTCTGTACTCTTGCTTTCTTTTGTTTTTAATTTTAAGAGGTGTTTTTTTAACTATTTATTTACCGAGAGTTTTTAAATTAGTAAAAAATTAGATATGTTCTTCATTCAATCATTTTATAAAGTAATTCTTTGTTATTAGTAAGGTTAATCAAATAATGTTAAATGAAATTGAAAATTTCAATAAATTGGTGTTTAGGCGTTTAATTTTGCTTTTGGTCTTTTTATCAATTTTGACAACTTTAATTCCTACCCTCTTTAATTTTGAAAAATATTATGGGCTAAGCCGTTTTATCAACCAAGGTTTCATTGAAATTTATTTAAACAACACATTAGAATTATACTTAACCTTGTTTATGTCTTTTTTATCTTTAATGAGTATTATTTTAATATACTTTTTTGTCCCTATTGGAAGATTAATTTTTTTAGTTTATATGATTTTAAATTTCATAATAATTATGATAAGTGGAGATACAGTCAATTATGGAATATTATTTCCAATAGATTGGATAAAAAATGTGTGTGAGGCTCTTATATTATATTTTATGTTTTTGGGCCCATATAAAAAGTATTTTGAAACTAAAATATTATAATTGATATAATGAAATATAATTTGTGCAAAATAAAAAAGTAACTATGAGTATAAATCTATTTAACTAAATTTAAGGATTTAAAATGACTAGTAATATTGTTCCTGGCAAAAAAACACCTGCTCTTGTTTTAAACACATTAGACAATGATAAGTGGTCTTTAGGATCTAATTTAAATAAAACTAAGACAATGGTAGTTTTTTATAGAGGTTTACATTGTCCTATATGTTCTGAATTTTTAAAATTAATTGATAATCAGTTATCTGATTATAAAAAATCTAATACAGAAGTTATTGCAGTCTCCATGGATAATAAAGAAAAAGCATTAAAAGCTAAAGATGAATGGAGTTTACATAACCTAAAGATTGCTTATGATCTTAGTGAAGAAAAAGCAAGAGAATGGAATTTATATATTTCTAGTTCAATTAAAGAAGCTGAATCTGACGTTTTTTGTGAACCAGGTTTATTTATTATTAAAGAAGACGGATCATTGTATCTTGTTAACACTAGTAATATGCCTTTTGCTAGACCTGATATTAGTTCTCTCCCTGCCAAATTAGTTTTTGCTGATGAAAAACAGTATCCTGTAAGAGGAAACAAATAAATTTTTTAAATGTATAGATAGGGTCTTCAAATGGATTTCAAATTAAGAAAAGTAATTATATTAAAAGAAGAAATTTTTCATGAAAATGGACCAATTCAACCTATACCAAGAATAAGAGCAGCAGCTGTTGGCATAGTATCCAATCCATATGCAGAAACTTATCATGAAGAATTACAGTCAGGCATGGAGAACCTTAAAGATCTTGGCTTAATGTTAACTGATCGTTTAATAGATACTTTAGGTGGTACTAATGGTATTGACGGTTATGGCAAAGCGGCTATTGTTGGAGAAAATGGAGAGTTAGAACACACAGCTCTTTGGCATGTACCTGGTGGTTATGCAATGCGCAAAAGGCTTAAAAATTCTAAGGCCATAGTTCCTTCAGCAATGAAAGTGGCGGGAATGGGGTCATCAATTGATATTCCATTAGGCCATACAAACGCGGCATATGTCAGAAGTCATTTTGATGCATATGAAGTAAGCGTAACAGACGCTCCAAGAGCAAACGAAATTATGTTTTGTCTAGCAATGACTAAAGGTCCTAGGATAAATAATAGAATGGGTGGATTAGAAGCTGATGAAGTTGAAGGAAAAGACGGCTTGAGATAAACAATCACTAAATAATTTTATGTACATAAGTTGAATCATATCTTTGGGACAAATACTCACCTGCTAGTATATTTTCATCTTCAGAAATGACTGTATCATATTGAGGGTTGAAGAAAAAAGGAATTGAAAATCGCTCTTTATTTCCTCCTATAACCCTATGTGGGGTAGCTTTAATTTGTTTTTTTGACCATATTTCAAGCATGTCTCCAAAATTAACTATAATTTCATCTTTATTAGCTATAACCTTTTCCCATTTTTTATTAGGAAGTTCCACTTCTAAACCAGGAGTTCCGTCTGTAAATAAAAGTGTTAAACATCCATAATCTGTGTGAGGAGCTATACCAAAGTCTTTTTTTGACATATCTTTTGATCTTTTGGGGTAATAATTACATCTTAACAGTGCCATTGGTAATTCGAATTTATCAGCAAAATAGTTACTTGAATAATTTAATGAAATTTCAATTTGTTTTAAGATTGAGATTGAAATTTGACTGCATGATTTATAAAATTCCATAATTTTAGTCTCAAACATAGGTATGTTTTCTGGCCAAATATTTTTTGAATAATAAGGTAATTCTTGGAACTCATGGTTAACTCTGATATCTGGTCCACAGTCAAATATCTCTTTATTATCTGGATTAAAGTCCGTATTAACGCGTTCAGCTTTTATACCACCCCAACCTCTGTTTGATGATGTTTTCGACATGTTAACTGTATCTTTTTCATCTAAACTCTGATTAAAAAAATTTCTGTATAAATCAAAAACATTATTAATTTCCTTAAAGTCTATAGGATAATTTTTAATTATTAAAAAACCGTAATCAGTCACAGCTTTTTTTAATGTGTTTATTTCCCGTTGATAATCAATATGATTTTCATTAGACAATAATTTAAAATTTATCTTAGGAATTTGATTTAACATTATTAATCCCCATAAAATATCGAATATATATCCTAGGAATTAAAATATTATTTGTGAAGTTTTATTTTTTTGTCATTTCATTGATAAAATTATTAGCTTTATCAAAAATTAATGTTTTTCGATCTGAATTCATCCTTTCTAAGGAACCTACTAGAATAGAAAGGCGAGGGTTGCTTTTAAAAAAAGATATATTATCGTTCATAAATTTCCAATATAAACCATCAACTATATCGCACCAACTATCTTTCTTATAATTACTCATTTTTATCATATAATTTGAACCACACGAGTAAGGCTTAGTTGCAAATATTCCTCCATCAGCAAATGTACCCATCCCATACACATTTGGAACCATTACCCAATCAGAAGAATCTACAAACATTTCCATAAACCATTTATAAATTTCATTAGGATGAATTTTTGAAAGGTTCATAATATTACAAATAATCATAAGTCTTGGTATATGATGAGTGTATCCAAATTTAAGACAATCTTTGATAGCGTCATCAAGTGGAGTAATACCAGTGGTCCCTTCATACCAATCCTTAGTTAATTTTCTATCGTGACGCCAATAATTTGATTTAATCTCTTCATCACCTTTATAGTGATATATTCCTCTTATAAACTCTCTCCAACCAATAATTTGACGAATAAAACCTTCAAGAGAATTAATGGGAACAGAATTCTTGTTAGCAAAATCAAGAGCTTTATTTACAACTTCATTCGGGGTTAATAAACCCATATTAAGAACAGGGCTCAAAGCACTATGGAATAGAAAGTTGTTTTCTGATCTTATAGCATCTTCATAATCTCCAAATTTTGAAAATTTATTCTCCAGAAAAAGATCTAACCATTTCAATGATTCTTTTCTGTTTGTTGGCATCCATAGATGATCTAAAGAACCAGGGTGATCTTTAAACATTGAATGAATTTTTAATTTCAATGATTTAAATTCATTATCATTTTGACTACTAGGAACAGTTGGAATCTCAATATTTTTGGGAATTTTCTTTCTGTTATCTTCATCAAAAGACCATTTTCCACCTAAAGGTTTATTGCTTTCATCAGTTAAAATAGAGTTCTTTTGTCTAACTTTTTGATAAAAGCTTGCCATTCGTATAAGTTTTTTTTGACTGTCAGCAAAATCTTTAAACTCTTTTCTTGAAGTCATAAACATTGGACTTTGAACAACTTCAAATTCTATATTATTATTAACTAAGAAGTCATTAAACTGTGTTTCAAAAAAACGATCTTCAATTTCAAAATATTTTATAGAATTTATATTTTCATTTTTTAAAGTTTTATGGAATTTATCTTCAAAGTTATTTTTGAATTCGAGATCTTCAATAGAATGATAATATACTTCAAATCCATTTTTAATCAAATTATCCCTATATTGACGCATTGACCAAAGAAACATTAATATCTTTAATTTATGGTGTTTATGTTTGGTAGTTAAGCCAAAATCTTCTGCCATAAAAATTTTTTTTATTTCAGTTTTATTTATATATTCAATTGGAAATAGTTGATTTCCTAAAATTAGTAAAATTTTATTTTCTAACATTTTATTTTTTTACTCATATATACTTATATTTGTTGTGTTTGCTTTGATAAAGTCCCAGTCATAAGTTACTCCTAATCCAATTCCACTTGGTACTGAGACACAGCCGTCAGCATCGATACAATCAATCATATCTGTATAACCACAAGTATAAACAGGAGCCATTGTATTAGGACAATTAGGTCCGACAAGGGCAACTTCATAGAAATTTGAATTTCTTGTAGCAGCCATTACATGTCTATGTGCAGGTCCACAAGCATGTATTTCTACATCAATACCAAATGCTTCTCCTAAGTGAGAAATCTTCATTGCTCCAGTAATGCCCATATCATATTCTGGATCAGATCTTAAAAAGTCAGTTCCACCTGCAATTAAAAAATCACATTTAGGTTCAATTCCTCTAATATGCTCAGTCTGTAAAATTGGAGTTTTAATCATTTCTCTAAGACGTTTGTGAGAAAAAGCTGATACCCCACTATCTCTGTAAGGATCTTCTAACCAAAAAAAATTAGCATCGTCACAAGCCCTGCCAACATAAAGTGCATCTGCAAAAGTTCTTAATTGGCAAGCAGGATCAAGCATTAAAGTCATTTTATTTCCAACCTGTTTTGCAACGTGAAGAACATTTTCAGCTTCTTCTTTGGCGTTTCCTTCATGCCATCCATGTATTTTAAATGCTTTGTAGCCCATATCTAAACATTGAAGAGCAAAATCACCAAAAGCCTCTTTGCTATCTAATCCACCGTTTCTATCCCCGTGATATGTGCTCGCGTATGCTGGGAGCCGTTTTCTATAGCTCCCAAGAAAAATTCCAATAGAACAATTTAATTTTTTTCCAGCCCAATCCCATAGCGCAATGTCTAAGGGACCATGGCCCATATGATCAAATTGTCTTAATTCTCTTTTAAAATCATCATAGATTTTTTCTCTTTCCTCTGCATTATAATCTAATAATTTTGGTGCCAGCATTTTTGACTGAGCACAAGCAACTTGATTGCCTCCCCAATGAGTAACATACTCTCCTCTACACCCATCGGAGGTTTCTATTACAATGGCGTATTTATCCATTTTAGTAGCTTGTCCTTTTGCATAACCTACTGCCCCAATGGTATTAGCGTTAGTTAATAGGCCAAGATTTTTTACTGAATGAATGAATTCATGTATTTCAACTCTTTTAATCTGCGTCATTTGTGTACCTTGTTTAAAAATTGAATAGACAAAATTTAAAAAACTTATATGTTTTTTAATCTAATTAAGTTTAGTTTACAGTTCTTCTTTTAAAAATACTTATTACTACAATGTGTGTAAAGGATATTAAATGAATTTAAACGATTGTTATAATTTTCAAGATTTTAGAAGGTTGGCTAAAAAACGTCTTCCTTCTCCTATTTTTCATTATATTGATGGAGCTGCAGATGATGAAGTTACTTATAATAGAAATACAGCAGCATACAATGATGCTGACCTAATTCCAAATGTTTTAAGAGGTGTTGAAAATGTTGATTTATCAACCACCATTTTTGGAAAAAAGCTTGATCTACCATTCTACTGTGCTCCTACAGCACTTCAAAGATTATTTCATTATGAGGGTGAAAGAGCTGTAGGAAAAGCTGCTCAAAAATTTGGTACTATGTTTGGAGTTTCTTCTTTAGGCACAGTAAGTGTTGAAGAAATTTCTTCTATAGTGTCTACACCAAAAATGTTTCAATTTTATTTTCATAAAGATAGAGGTCTCAATGATAGCATGCTTGAGAGAGTAAAAGCTGCTAAGTTCGACGTCCTCGCATTAACAGTAGATACTATAACTGGGGGTAATCGTGAAAGAGATCTCAGGACAGGTTTTACGTCTCCTCCAAGGTTAACTATGTCTAGCCTTTTTAGCTTTGCTTCTAAACCAATGTGGGCAATTAATTATTTAACAAAACCAAAATTTGAATTACCTCAACTTCAAGATCATGTCAGTGAAGGCACCAATACTGCAACCTCTATAGGTTCTTATTTTTCTTCCATGTTAGATCAATCTATGAATTGGAAAGATGCTGAACGTTTATGTTCAAAATGGGGAGGCCATTTTGCTTTAAAAGGTATAATGAGTGTTGAAGATGCTAAAAAAGCTGTTGATATTGGATGTACTGGTATAATGGTATCAAATCATGGTGGACGGCAGTTAGATGGTGCAAGAGCTCCATTTGATCAGTTAGCTGAAATTGTTGATGCGGTTGGAGATAAAATAGATGTTATTTGTGAGGGTGGAATTCAAAGAGGAACTCATATTTTGAAAGCTCTTTCAGTTGGTGCAAAAGCATGTTCTGGTGGAAGAATGTATTTGTATGGTTTGGCCTCTGCTGGACAAGCTGGAGTTGAAAGAGCACTAGGTTTGTATCGCAGTGAACTAGAAAGAGATATGAAGTTAATGGGGTGTACTAATATCAAACAATTAAATAGATCTAATATAAAGTTTAGATAAATTTATTGTGTAATGAATTCTTTGTTTTTTAGTTTTAAATCTCTTTTTAAAATATTTCTTATTAGTAGAGTTCCTTTGGTCTCATGGAGTTCTTTAAAACCCAATAATTGCAAGCCAAAAATAAAAACATTTTTTTTTCTTTGTTTGGGTTTATTTATATTTGGTTTAGGTGAGAGTATCTTAGTAGTTTCTCAGTATGGTGTTACCCCTTGGACTGTTCTTGCTGAAGGAGTGGCTAAAAAAATAGATATTGGTATTGGTTTATCTACTTTTATCATAAGCATTATTGTACTAATTTTTTGGTTACCTCTCAAACTCAAACCAGGTTTGGGAACAGTGATGAATATTTTTATTATTGCTATGACAATGGGTGGTACCATTCCTCTTTTACATTTTTTGAATAATATCTTTAACGGTCTTTTCTTATCTTTTTTGGGTACTATGTTAATTGGTTTTGGAAGTGGTATTTATCTTATAGCTAATTTGGGTCCTGGGACAAGAGATGGTTTGATGACTGGCATATCAAACAAATATGACAAACCAATTAGTTTAGTAAGGTTTAGCATAGAATTTTCTGTTGTTTTACTGGGTTGGATTTTAGGAGGCACTTTAGGAGTTGGGACTCTAATTTTTGCAGTTTTCATTGGACCATCTGTATCATTAAGTTTAAAAATTGTGTCTTTTTTAAATAAATAAAAAAATTAAAATGTTTTAATTAATAGTGAAACTCCAAGTATTATTAGAGTAATTAAAACACATATTCTAAATTGTTTTTGGTTTATTTTATCTCTTATTTTGGTTCCTATTTGCTGAGTTATAAAAGCTGGAACTATTAAGAATAAGCTAAATAGTAAATCTTCTTTTGTAGCAAAACCATAATAAATTAGAGACCCATATAATGGAAATGAACCTATAAAATACATTGTAGATATAGTTCTAACAAATTTTTCCTTGGATAAGTCGGTTGCAACAATATATGCCAACATAGGTGGTCCATAAAATGTTGACAATCCTCCTAAAATACCTGATCCAAAACCAATAATAGATGTGATAACTTTCTCTCGACTTTGTTTTATATTTGAAATTTTGAACCCAAAACAATTTACTAATGCAGCAAAAATTATAGAAATTGCAATTATTTGCGTGATCGTTTTTAAATTTATTTCCAGAATTAAACGGGCTCCTATAAGTAATCCTATAACCAGCCATAAAAACATAGGCAAAAATCTATAACTGCTAATCCCTTGTTTAAACTTAATTTGCAAAAAGTTGGTTAAAAATATTGGTGCACAAAGCAATATCATTGCCGTTGTAGGAGGAATAATAAATGCTATTATTGGCAGTGCAACCATAGGCATTCCAAATCCTAAAGTACCCTTGACTAATCCACCAGCTAACACAGCGGAAATGATAATAATAATTATTGTTGGATCATTATACATTGTAAATCTTTAAAAAATATGCGATCAATATTAAACATTTGTACGATTATTATTAACAAGTAAAGCTTTTTATTTTAAACATAATTATGAATAATATAATAAAATTTCTACACAACAGAAGATCAGTTACAGCTAAAAATATGATTAGCAATCACGTTAACGAAGAAGATCTTAATAACATTTTAAGTTGTGGAACAAGGGTTCCAGATCACGGTGCATTAAACCCTTGGGAATTGTTTGTAATAAAAGATGAAGCAAGATTTAGAATTGGTAATGAAATATTAGTAAAAGAATTTAAATTAAGCAATCCAGATACGTCTGATGATGATTTAGATTATGAAAGAAATAGATTTTGTAGAGCTAGTGTAGTTATTGCAGTTCTATTCAAACCTGTTTCACACCCAAAAATTCCACAATCAGAAATGTTTTTATCTGCTGGCGCAGTTTGTTCTAACCTGCTGTTAGCTGCTCAATCTTTAGGTTATGCAGCTCAATGGTTAACTGAATGGTATGCTTATAATCCATCGATAATTAGAGAGCTAGGAGGCAATCCAGATACCGATAAAATAGCTGGATTTATTTACATTGGAGATAAAGCCAAAGATCCTAATGAACGAAGAAGGCCTAATAAAGAAAAAGTAATAAAATATATAGTATCCTGAACCTAAATAGGTATTGTTTTAAGGCAACTTTCAAATACATCTTTATCAACATTTCCTCCTGAGGCAATTACCAAAACATGTTTATTCTCAATATCTATTTTATTTGCAAGGGTGGCTGCTAAGGCAACCGCTCCTCCTGGCTCAAGAACAATTTTAAAATGTTTATAAGCTGAATGCATTGCAATTAATGCTTCATTATCAGTTACTGAAATACCTGATGTCAGATTTTTTTTATTAATTGAAAAAGTTATATTACCTGGTTTGTTCGCTAAGAGTGCGTCACATATAGATTTATGTTTCATGGAGTTTTCTATTATTTTTTTTTCTTTAAGAGATTTTTTCGTATCATCAAAAAATTCTGGTTCAACAGAGTATATTTCAGTATTCTCAAATTTAGCTTTAATAGCTGTACTAACGCCAGCAATTAATCCACCACCACCGCAACAGCATAGCACTATATCAGGAACAACTCCAATTTCACCTAATTGTTCCACACACTCTAGCCCAGCAGTTCCTTGTCCAATTATAACATTTACATCATCAAAAGGAGGTATTATTGTTGCCCCCAATTTTTTTGCTAATAACTTTCCAATTTCTTCTCTAGATTCATTATTCCTATCATAAGTTACTATGTTTGCTCCCCAAAATGCAGTTCCATCTAATTTATTTTTAGGTGAATCTTTAGGCATTATTATTGTTGCTTCGCGCCCCGTTATTTTAGCTGCAGCCGCTACTGCTTGTGCATGATTTCCACTAGACCATGCAACTACTTTATTTTCACTTTTGGAGAGTTGTAAAATAGTATTCATAGCACCTCTAAATTTAAATGCTCCAATTATCTGAAGGTTTTCAGCTTTTAAATATAAGTTCGTATTTAATTTTTTATCTATGTATGCAGACTTTAAAATAGGAGTTTTAACTATCTTACCTTCTAATCTCTTTGCCGCTTTCGAAATAGATGCTAATGAAACAGTGTTTTCAATCATTAATTTTTTCCTGAAATAATCTTTATAGTTAATCTTGTTAAATTTAAATGACATAGCTATGATACACAAACGTTATTTATTTTGGAGAATTTTTTAATGTTATTTCATAGCTCTTACACTGCACTTTTGACCCCATTTAAAGATAACAAAGTCGACTTTAATTCATATAGAAAGCTAATTGATTTTCAAATTGAAAATGGTACGCACGGATTAGTTCCTGTTGGAACTACAGGAGAGTCACCAACTTTATCTCACGACGAGCATAAAAAATTAGTAGAAGTATGTATTGAGCAATCAAATGGAAGAGTCCCAGTTATTGCAGGTGCAGGTTCAAATTCGACGTCTGAAGCTGTTGATTTTGTTAAACATGGTTGTGATGCTGGAGCAGATGGTCTGTTAGTTGTAACGCCATATTACAACAAACCAACTCAATCTGGATTAATAGCTCATTATAAAGAACTTATTAAAAAATCTTCTAAACCTATTATAATTTATGACATTCCTGGCCGCTCAGTGATTCAAATGGCTGATAATACAATGGCAGAATTAGCGAAAAGTGATATTATTGTTGGTGTCAAAGACGCTACTGCTGATTTAGCAAGACCAACGAGGTTACAAAACACTATTGGCGATGATTTTATTCAATTATCTGGTGAAGATGGAACAGCTTTAGCTTATTTAGCAGCAGGCGGGCACGGATGTATTTCGGTAACAGCAAATATTGCGCCTAATTTATTATCTAGAATGCATAATGCTTGGAGGCAAGGTGATATTAGTACTGCTCAGGACATTAATAAAAAAATGATGCCCTTACATGATGCTCTTTTTTGTGAAACAAGTCCAGGACCACTGAAATATGCAGCGTCGTTATTAGGAATGTGTTCTTCAGAAGCAAGACTTCCAATAGTTCAAATTGAAGATAAAAGTAAAGAGAACGTTAAAAATGCTCTTATAAAAACAGGCTTAATTTAAATAGTAATTTATTATGAAAAAGACTACTTCTAAAGGTATTTCTCATGGGAGAGTTGCCGAAAACAGACGTGCAAAATTTGATTACTCTATTGTAGACACAATTGAGGCTGGGATTGTGTTGTTAGGTAGCGAGGTTAAAAGTCTAAGACTTGGTAGAGCAAGTATTGCTGAATCATATGCTACTGAAGAATCTGGTCATGTTGTCTTAATAAACTCAAATATTCCTGAATATAGTTCTGCCGCTTCAGGTCAAAATCATGAACCTAAAAGAGTAAGACGTTTATTAATACATAAAAAAGAAAGAAATAAAATTTTAGGTCAAATAAAAAAAGATGGATGTACTGTTGTGCCATTAAGTCTTTTTTTTAATCAAAGAGGTTTAGCAAAAATTTCTCTTGGTATTGCCGAAGGTAAGAAAAAAGTTGATAAGAGAGAGGTAATAAAAAAGCGAGACTGGGACAGAGAAAAGCATAGATTATTAAAGAACAATAATTAAATTTTTACCTCGACTTAAGAATTATATTTAATGAATGAAATGTATCAAAATAAAATAATAATTGGAATAGGTGGTAATTTATATTCTAGTAATGGACTTCATCCCATTGAGATTGGTCAACAAGCTATAAAAGCAATAAAAGCAATGTCCATTAATGTTGAAAAACAATCAAACTGGTATCGTTCTGATCCTATTCCAAAAAGTGATCAACCTAAGTTCTTTAATAGCGTTATAATTGCTAAAACAAGTTTAAACGAATTAGACGTTCTTAAATCTTTGCATAAAATTGAAGACAATTTAGGTAGACTAAGAAAAAATAGAAATGAAGCACGTGTAATTGATTTAGATTTAATAGATTACTCATCTAAAATTTTAGAAAGTGAAAATATTAAAATTCCTCATCCAAGAGCTCATCTGAGAAGATTTGTTATGGAACCTTTATTTGAGATAGAAAAAAACTGGGTACACCCAATTTTAAAACTTAATATAACAGATATATTAAGCCAATTAGACACGCAAGAAATAGAGCTTTTTTTAAAATCAAAATAATGAATTGATTTTTTCAAATTAATCTTATACAAAACAATTTGGGCTTAGGAGTTTTAAATGGCACGTGTAACAGTTGAAGATTGTATTAAAAAGATACCTAACAGATTTGATTTAGTTGTAGCTGCTGCTCAACGTTCTAGAGAAATTTCTAATGGTATGAAGATTGAAGTTGAAAGAGATAATGATAAGAATCCCGTTGTTTCCCTTAGAGAAATTGCGTCTGATGCTGTTGATCCTCTTAGTTTAGAGGAAAGATTTATAAGATCGATGCAAAAAAATATTATTAAGGAAAGTCCCAAACCTGAAGATGATATTTCCTTAGAAGACGAATTTGCAGCTTATTTAAAAGAAACTAAAGATGATAATTCATCTGATGATAGTTTTGTTATAAGTAAAAATAAAATAGATGAAGAAGGATCATTTGAAGATATTTCAGAATCTTTGTTAAAAAAAGAAGATTAATTTATTTAATTGGTTTACACGTATAAATTAACTAATATATTTAACAAGTAAGTTTTACCAAGTTGAAATATTATTTTGAAAATGAAAGTTACTGCCTCTACACTTTATAAAAAAATTTCTAAATATGATAGCTTTGTATCTAGAGATGTAATTCAAAAAGCTTTTAACATATCAAAAAATGCTCATGCTAATCAGTACAGATCTAGTGGTGAAGAATATTTTACTCATCCTTTGGCTGTAGCTGACTTATTAATTGGCATGAAATTAGACTCCTCAACTATAATAACAGCACTTCTCCACGATGTAGTTGAAGATAGTGAAATTACTTTAGAAAATATAAAAAGTGAATTTGGAGAAGAAATTTCAAAGTTAGTTGATGGTGTGACTAAATTGTCAAAACTGGATATAAGGTTTGGATTTGCACAAGCTGAAAATTTTAGAAAGCTTCTTTTGGCATCGTCTGACGATATTAGAGTTCTTTTAGTAAAGTTAGCTGACAGACTTCATAATATAAGAACTATAAATGGTATTAAAAATGATGAAAAAAGGTCAAGGATTTGTTATGAAACTCTTGAAATTTTTGCACCTTTAGCAGAACGTCTTGGAATAAATGCTATACAAAAAGAATTAGAAGACAGATGTTTTGCGGAACTTAAACCAGAAACAAGAGATTCTATTTTAAAACGTTTAAAGTTAATATACTCTCAAGATGAATCTAATATTCCTTTCATTACTAAGGAATTAGAAAGTTTTTTAAGAAGTAAAAAAATTAATTGTCTTATTACGGGAAGGGTTAAGAGTAGTTATTCAATCTGGAAAAAAATGCAATTTAAAAATTTAAGTATGGATCAACTATCTGATATTATGGCTTATAGAATAATAGTTGATGATATTTCTTCATGTTATAATACTCTTGGTTTGCTTCACCAAAAATACCCAGCTATAATGGGGCGGTTTAAAGATTATATTTCAGCACCAAAGCGAAATGGATATCAGTCACTTCATTCAAGTTTAATTGGACCAAAAAAAACAAGAATAGAAGTTCAAATCCGTACACCTTTTATGAATGAATATGCTCTTAATGGTGTTGCTGCACATTGGATTTATAAGGATGGCAAAAAACCTTCGGAAGGTGTAAAATATAAATGGGTAAGAGAACTTATACAAGTTTTAGAAGAGAGTAGTGAGCCTGAAGAATTTTTAGAAAATACTAAATTAGAGATGTACAATGACCAAGTTTTTTGTTTCACCCCTAAAGGTAATCTTATAATTCTTCCAAAAGGTGCTAATGCTGTTGATTTTTCATATGCCGTTCATTCAGAAGTTGGAAACTCTGCTGTTGGAGCAAAGATAAATAATAAAAACAGACTAATTACAACAGAAATAAAAAATGGAGACCAGGTTGAAATATTAACGTCTAAAAATGGTTTTCCAGAACCAAAATGGATTGATGATTGTATTACAGGAAAAGCTAAGTCAGGTATAAAAAGATTTATTAAAAATAGAGAAACTAAAGAATTTTTACATTTAGGTACAGCCTTGCTCCAAAAAGAATATAGACAACAAAATAAGAGAATGCATGAAAAAAGTTTGATCAAGGTTATTAGTCAATTTGGTTTGTCTGACTTACAAGAACTATTAATTGAAATAGGTAAAGGTAACATTAATTCACGAAAAGTATTAAGCTTTTTATATCCGGACAAAAAAAATAAAGTACCAGTATTACCATTACTAACAAAACCTTTTTCCCAAGAAAGTATGAAAATAAAGGGGGTTATCCCAGGAATGGCAATTCATTACGCACACTGTTGTCATCCATTGCCTGGTGAGAGAATTGTAGGAATTGTTACTACTGGTAAAGGAATTACAGTTCACGCATTAGATTGTTTTTCCCTTGAGAAATTTCATGATATGCCAGAAATGTGGCTTGAAATATCATGGGAAAGAGAAGGTAATTCCTTCCATAAAGGGAGTTTAGTTACAGTATTAGCTAATGAACCTGGAAGTTTGGCAGACATAACTAAAATAATTAGCATTAACAATGGTAATATCTCAAATATTCAAGTAGTTTCAAGAGATCTGGATTTTTATAAATTTAATATAAACTTAGAAATAAAAAATATTAATCATCTAAATCAAATAATAGCTGCAATGAGATTATCACAATTTGTTGAGAGTGTTGAAAGAGGTAAAGATTAGGAATAAATTGTTAAAAAAAATCCTTTCGTATTTTAAGTTTTTACTTAATAAGTTAGATAGACTTATCTCTTACTATAAATTAAAACTTGCACGTTTACCTGCTTCAAACTATGCGATTGCTTCAGGGGTTGCATGCGGAGCAATGGTATCATTTACACCCCTTTTAGGACTTCATTTTTTATTAGCTATTATGTTTGCTTTTCTTATCCGAGGTAATTTAATTGCAGCTTTAACTGGAACTTTTGTTGGTAATCCAATAACTTTCCCATTTATTTGGGGATTGATTTATAATGTAGGGGTTTATGTTTCTAATAAACCTGAAAAAAATTTAAATTCTGAAATAAATTTTGAAATGATAATAAATCAAACTTATGAAATTTTTTTTCCTATGTTAATTGGAGGAGTGACTTTAGCAATTCCAATATGGTTAATAACCTATTTAGTTACATATAGTTTTATTTCTTCTTATAAAAAATCAAAAATAAAAAACAAATTTTATAACAAACCAGAGGATAGATAAATTGACTAATAATATTCGACTGGGTGTTAATATTGATCATGTTGCAACACTAAGAAATGCTAGGGGAGGTATTCATCCAGAAATCACGCTTGCAGCAAAAATAGCAGAAAATGCTGGGGCAGATTTAATTACTGTTCACGTGAGAGAAGATAGAAGACATGTAAATGAAGATGATTTAAAATCTATTCTAGATGTTATTAATATACCGCTTAACTTAGAAATAGCAGCAAATCCTGAAATGATAGCTATCGCAAATAAATATAAACCACATTCAGTATGCTTTGTTCCTGAAAACAGGAAAGAAATAACTACTGAAGGTGGATTAGACGTTTTAAAAAATTTTGAAAAACTTAGAAGTCTATTAAAAAATATATCAAGTAATGATATAAAAGTTTCCTTTTTCATTGATCCTGATAAAGAACAATTATTTGCCACTAGAGATTTGGGCATCAAAATCATTGAGTTGCATACAGGTTCTTATGCCCATGCCGTTACAAAAAAAATGGATATAGAATTAGAGCTCACAAAAATACAAGATGCTGTTAGATTAGCAGATAATTTTAATATAAATTGCCATGCAGGCCATGGTTTAAATTATGATAATGTTTCATTGATTGCTTCAATTCCAAATATAAAAGAGTTGAACATTGGCCACTTTTTAATTGGCGACGCAATTTTTAATGGGTTACAAAACTCTATTTTAAAAATGAAAAAAATTATTAAAGAAGCTATTTAATGATATTTGGCATAGGAACTGATATTCTTGAAATATCAAGAATTGAAAAGATTTTAAAAAAATATAACCAAACATTTGTCAATAGAATCTTTGGTTATAATGAAATAGAAATTTTTAAAAAAAAATCAAAAAATTCAAGTTTATTTTTAGGTAAGAGATTTGCTGCTAAAGAAGCTGCATGGAAAGCGTTAAGCCCAATTAGAGGCCATGGGTTAGCTTTTAAAGAAATAGAAATACTGAACAATACAAATGGAAAACCTTACTTTTTTTTTTCAGGGTCAACTAAATACTATCTTATAAATAAAGAAAAGGAACTAAATAATAAGCTTATATTTGATATTTCAATTTCTGATGAACCTCCTTACGTTTTAGCCTTTGTAGTAATTTCACTTGCTCCATTAGTTTAGGTGATGCATAAGGTAAATTCATTTTATAAAAGTTATTTATCTAGGAGACTTGTTGATGAGTAGTTTAAAAAATAAAGATAAAAATTCTTTTAGAGAACTTATTAAAACTCTCATGGTAGCTGGTTCAATTGCTATTATCTTTAGGTCTATTTTTTTTGAACCTTTTAATATTCCTTCAGGATCAATGATACCAACCTTGCTTGTCGGTGATTACTTATTTGTTTCTAAATATTCTTATGGTTATTCTAGATATAGTTTTCCATTTGGCATTGTTCCAATCAAACAAAGAATTTTTGATAGTTCTCCAAAGAGAGGTGACGTAATAGTTTTTAGAAAACCAGGTGACGAAAGTATAGATTACATTAAACGATTAGTTGCTCTTCCAAATGACACTATCCAAGTAAAAAAGGGTATCTTGTATGTAAATGGGAAAAAAGCTGAAAGAATAAAATCTAATATTGGTGTCATTCAAAATATTTATGGTGAAGCAAAAGTTTTTACTCAATATAAAGAACAATTTGAGGACTCAAATGAACATTATATAATTGAATCTAGTGACACAGACCCATTTGATGATACTATCAAATTCAAGGTTCCTAAAGATAATTTTTTCTTTATGGGGGATAATCGAGATAATAGTAGAGACAGTAGAACTCCAGAAGTAGGTTTTGTTCCTAAAATTAATTTAATTGGAAAAGCTCAGATTATATTTTTTTCTCATAATAGTTCGGCTTCCTTTTTTGAATTTTGGAAATGGCATAAATCTATAAGATTTAATAGAATAGGTAAGGCTATCGAGTAGTGTTGATTGATAATCTTGAAAAAAAAATTCATTATAAATTTAAAGATATTAACTTATTAAAAGAAGCCTTAATCCACTCAAGTCATTCATCAAATCATTCCCAAAAAAATATTAAAAACTATGAAAGACTAGAATTTCTTGGTGACAGGGTACTTGGCTTGGTTTTAGCAGAATATTTTTTTAAATTATTTCCAGATGCTAATGAAGGTTTGTTAAATGATTATTTACAAAAATATGCTAATCAGAATACCTTAGCTGAATACGCTAATAAAATAAATTTATCTAATTTTATCAAATTTCAAAAAGGGGATAGTTTGGAGTTTAATAAATCTGTTCTAAGTGATGTGGTTGAGTCTATTATTGGGTCAATATATTTAGATACTAATTTTAATAATTCTAGAAAATTCATAATAAATGAAATAATCAAACAAGATGCTATCCAATCTGAACCTATTAAACATCCTAAATCATTACTTCAAGAGTATTGTTTGGATAAATATAAATGTTTACCTAAATATACTATTATAAATAAAACTGGTACTGATCATCAACCAACATTTTTGGTTTCTGTCAGTGTTAACAATGTTAGTAATGTAGTATCTGAAGGTCCGAGTTTAAAGATTGCTGAAGAAGCTGCGGCTTTCAAGTTATTAAATATACTTAAGATTTAA
>JAOESH010000011.1 GCA_028382005.1 Pseudomonadota bacterium | reverse complement strand
ATTAATAGAATTTTCTGCTAAAGCTCCAAAAATTTCTGCCGCTTGACCCGGTTTGTCAGGAACCCCAGACAAAGTTATTTTTGCCTCATTTAAGCTATGAGCAATGCCACTAATTTCAGATTTTTCCATGTTGCTTCCTTCTTGAGTTATCAAAGTTCCGGGTAAATCATTAAAACTACTTAAAACTCTCAAAAAGACTTTATATTTCATTGCCAGTGCGACTGATCTTGTTTGCAATACCTTAGCACCTTGTGAAGCTAATTCCAGCATTTCTTCATAAGTTATAAAGTCAAGTTTTTTTGCGTTTTTTACTATTCTAGGATCTGTTGTATATACGCCGTCTACATCAGTGTAAATATCACATCTATTAGCTGAAAAAGCAGCAGCCAAAGCTACTGCTGTCGTATCTGATCCACCTCTACCTAGAGTTGTAATTCTATTATTTTCAGAAATACCCTGAAACCCTGAAACTATTGCCACAAAACCTTCTTTAATACAATTTTTTATATTGACGGTTTTAATTTCTTTAATTGTTGCTTTACCGTGAGCATTGTCTGTAATAATTGGGACTTGCCAGCCCATCCATGAACGAGCTTTCAAAGACAAATCTTCTAAAGCAATTGACAAAATTGCGGAAGTTATCTGTTCACCAGTGGATAAAATAGTATCATATTCAGAATAAGGAAAATTTTTTGATACTTCTTTTACAAGGTCTACTAAATTGTTAGTAACGCCTGACATGGCAGACACAACAACAATAACTTTGTTACCTAGGTCAACCTCTTTTTTTACTTTTAATGCAATTTTTTTAATCTGGGGAATGTCTGCAACAGAGGTGCCTCCAAATTTCAATACCACTAGCTTCAAAATTCTGTTATCCTATTTTCGATGTAAAGTATTATTTTACTTAACCTTATTTAATTTTGTAATATAGCCTATGACTAATACAATAGACCAAAAAGAAATAGAACAATTTTCTTCAATAAGCAATAAATGGTGGAATAAAACAGGGCCATTTGCAGCTCTACATAAAATGTCAAATGCCAGAATTGAATTTATTAAGAGAAACGTTAGAAGAATTGTCGACAAAAGACAACCAGAAACAAAATTACTTCAAAATTTGAATTGCTTAGATGTTGGATGCGGTGGCGGAATTTTGTCTGAACCTTTAAAAAGATTAGGGGCAATAGTAACAGGAATTGATGCGTCAGATAAAGCTATTGAAATAGCAACACAACATTCATTAAAAAGTCGTTTAGACATAAACTACAAATGCACAACTACAAGTGAATTAATTGAATTAAAAAAAGAAAATTTAATTAGCAAATTTGACGTTGTAATAGCCTCAGAAGTAATAGAGCACGTAAATAACAGAGGAAAATTTTTATCAGATATATCTAAATTATCTCGTCCTGGTGGATTGATCATCTTTACAACGATTAATAAATCGTTTTTAGGTATAGCTTTGGGAAAATATTTTGCAGAACATATTATTAAAGTAGTCCCCAAAAACACACATGATCATAAAAAATTTATTTCACCAAACTTCCTTGCTTACGAAGCTGAAAAACACAATATAATTTTAGATGATTTTACTGGTTTTATCCCAACATTTAACCTTAAGAATATTGTTAATAAAGAATTTGGAAATTTTAGGTTGTCACCTAACCTACAAGTTAATTATGGTGCAGCAGGTATAAATCTAAAATCTAATGATCATCCGGCGTCCATGGGATATTGATTACGTCTATTCCTTCGTCTTTAAGTTCATCTATCTCTTGTTTAGTACCGTGGCCATATATAGACTTTTCTTTAATAGTACCTTTATTCATAGAACGAGCTTGATTAACAAAATCATCACCAACGAAAGTAGAATTTTTTTTTATTTCTTTTGAAATAGATCTTAAAATTGTAGTAATATTTTTTAACTTTTCGTCTTTAAAAACATCCTTACCAATTTTTTCTTCACTAATATTTTTATTGCTATGTTGAATTTTTTTTAAACTAGGTGTTGTCAATGATTTTAAAATATTTTCACCACCACAAATTGGACAATTAATTAACCCTGAATCCATTTGTTTTTCAAAGGCTTCTATATTTTGAAACCAACCGTCAAAATCGCTTTGTTCATTACAGTATGATGATTTACATTTAAGTTTATATTTAATCATATCAAATCAAATTATTTAAAGTTTGCCGCAACAATGCTTATATTTTTTTCCAGAATCACATAAAGGACATATTGCATTTCTAGAAATTTTGTTACTATCTATCTTCAATGGTAATTTTGATACTTCATTTTTAACATTAGGTTCTTGTCTTATCTCTATATTAGATAGAACAGAGGTTATGGTTTTTCTTAATTTATCCAGCATATCTTCAAATAATTCGAACGCTTCTCTTTTATACTCATTTAAAGGGTCTTTTTGGGCATAAGCTCTTAGTCCTATAGATTGTCTCATCTGGTCTAACAATAGCAAATGATCCTTCCAACCCTGATCTAGAACTTGTAGCATTAATGTTTTCTCAGCTTGTCTAAAAATTTCAATTCCAATTTTAACAGCACGTTCAGCCATATAGTTATTTGATAATTCAATCAAACGTGAAATGATCTCTTTTTCTATTATACCATCTTCTTTAATCCATTCTTTTATTGGAGTATCTAATCCTAAATAATTTTTTATATCCTCATGCAATGTGTCTCCATCCCATTGATCATGATAACTTTGATTTGGTATAGATTTAAAAACTATAGTCTCTATAACTTCATGACGCATATCTAAAACCATTTCGCTAATATCATCTGATCTCATGATTTCTTTTCTTTGATCAAAAATTACTTTTCTCTGATCGTTCATAACATCATCAAATTTTAAAAGTTGTTTTCTTATTTCAAAGTTATGCGCCTCAACTTTACCTTGTGCTTTTTCTACAGCCTTATTTATCCAAGGGTGAACAATAGCCTCACCTTTTTCTAATCCAAGTTTACCGAGCATATTTTCTAATCTATCTGATCCAAAAATTCTCATTAAATCATCTTGAAGAGAAAGTAAAAATTTTGAACTCCCAGGATCTCCTTGTCTTCCAGTTCTACCCCTGAGCTGATTATCTATCCTTCTACTTTCGTGACGCTCAGTACCTATAACATATAACCCTCCCGCTTCTAAGGCTGTTTTTTTCTTTTTTTCAATATCAGTTTTTAAATCATTTAACTTTGTTTCGTTTGGAGACAATGATTTAAGTTCATTGGCTTGCCTTATTTCTAAATTACCACCTAACTGAATATCAGTACCTCTACCTGCCATATTCGTTGCAATCGTGACTGCACCAGGTGTTCCTGCATAACCAATTATTTGAGCCTCTTTTTCATGAAATTTTGCATTTAATACTTCATGATTTATTTTTTTTTCTTTTAAAAGCTTTGATAAAATTTCAGATTTTTCAATTGAAACCGTACCAACTAAAACTGGTTGATTATTTTTTTGACAATCATCAATCAACTCTACTACAGCTTCATCTCTTTCCTCGTTGGTTTTGTATATTTCATCATTACTATCTATTCTAGCAACCTTCAAATTTGTAGGAACCTCTAAAACCTGCAAACTATAAATTTCAGAAAATTCCCCTTCTTCTGTTAAAGCAGTTCCTGTCATTCCTGATAATTTTGGATACATCCTAAAATAATTTTGAAATGTTACACTTGCTAAAGTTTGGTTTTCTGGCTGAACAGTTATTTTTTCTTTAGCCTCTATTGCCTGATGTTGACCTTCTCCAAATCTCCTACCTTCCATAGCTCGTCCAGTAAATTCATCAATAATAATAACACTATCGTTTTTAACCATATAATGTGTGTTTTTTTTAAAAAGTTTATGAGCTCTTAAGGCTTGGTTTATGTGATGCAATAATGATACGTTTTTGACATCAAACAAACTACCATCCTCAATCATATTTTCAGCTCTTAAGGCTTCTTCAATAGTATTAATTCCCTTATCAGTTAAATTGCAAGTTCTTTGCTTTTCATCCAACTCAAAATCATCACTTTTCAACAAAGGTACAAATTTATCAACTGACTGATATAAAATTGAAGAATCTTCTGATTGACCTGATATTACAAGAGGCGTCCTGGCTTCATCAATTAATATAGAATCAACTTCATCAATAATAGCAAAGTTAAATGGACGCTGTACCATTTCATCTAAACTATATTTCATATTATCTCTGAGATAGTCAAAACCAAATTCATTATTAGTTCCGTATGTTATATCTGCTTTGTAAGCAGCTCTTCTTTGATCGTCATTCTTGTCTGATAGAATACAACCAACCGACATTCCTAAAAAATTATATATTTGCCCCATCCACTCGGAGTCTCTTTTCGCTAAATAATCATTAACCGTTACAACATGAACTCCTTTACCTCCCAAGGCATTTAAATAACATGCTAGAGTTGATACTAATGTTTTGCCCTCTCCTGTTTTCATTTCGGCAATTTTACCTTCGTGGAGAACAATCCCCCCTATCAACTGGACATCAAAATGTCTTTGATTTAAGGTTCTTTTGGCTGCCTCACGAACTGTTGCAAAGACTTCTGGTAGAATTTTTTCTAAAGTTTCACCATTAGACAATTGTTCTCTAAAATCATTAGTTTTTAACTTTAATTCCTCTTCAGAGAAATTAATAAAGATTTCTTCTAATTCGTTGATTTTATCAACTATAGGCCTATATTTCTTTATTTGCCTGTCATTTGACGAACCAAAAAATTTAGAAGTTAAGTTGTTAAACATTAAGTGCACTCCAATTACTTAGGAATTTTGATCTTATATAATATATAATGCGTATAAATAAAAAAAACATCATTTCTTGTGTAGAATTAAAAAAACTTGTAAAAAACTATAAATCTTATAATTGGAATATATGAAAATGTCTTGTTTTAAAACTTTTTTAATACCTTTCAAATTAATTGTTATGTTATCAACTAGCATAGCTATTGCTGAAGATCCCAATAAAATTATTGCAGCAAAGGTTAATGAATATATTATTACTGCTCAAGATGTGTTGGATGCGTTTGAAAGATTGCCTTCAAAAATAAAAGAAAGACCACTTCCTGAATTATATCCAAGCATTGTTAATGAACTTATAAATCAGCATTTGATCACTAAACAAGCATATAAAGAAAAGATAGATCAGAACAAAATAATTATTGATCAAGTTAAAAAAAATAAAGATCAAATTATAGCAAGATATTGGATCAAAAATTTTCTAATCAATCAAACTAAAAGAGAAAATATTGAAATATTTTATAATAATTATCTCAAAAGTTTCAAAAAATCAAAAGAGTTTAATGCTAGTCATATTCTAGTTAAAAAAGAAAAAGAAGCGTTAGAGATAATTAAACAATTGAAAAATAAAGCTAAGTTTTCTGAGTTAGCTAAAACAAAATCTATTGGACCTTCTGCTAAAAATGAAGGTCAACTTGGATGGTTTAGTTCGGGGCAAATGGTCAAAGAATTTGAGAAGGCTACTTTTGCATTAAAAAAAGGGGCTATTACAAAAGCTCCCGTAAAAACAAAATTTGGTTTTCATATTATATTGTTGAATGATGTGAGAGATTCTAAACCTAAAAAATTATCTGACATTCAACAAAATATTATTGATAGAATTAAGAAAAATTCCCTTTCAAATCTTGAAAAAGAAATTAGAAAAAATAAAAAAATAGTGATAAATGATTTTAAGGATGTTGCAAAAAAAGTTAATAATTAATTTATGTTGAAACAAAATTTAAAAAATACAAATAGTTTAAACGATATAAAGATATCAACTGTTTACTGTGGCATTAAAAACAAATCCAATAAAGAAGATGATTTACTTCTAATTGAGTTTGCTAAAGATGCAAATATTGCTGGAGTATTTACAAAATCTTTGACTTCTAGCGCTCCTGTAAATCAATGTAAGCAAAATATAAAGTATTCTAAACCACCCACTGTGAGAGCAATAATAGTTAATTCAGGAAACGCAAATGCTTTTACAGGCAAAGCTGGCGACGAAACCGTATTCAACATTTCAAACCATTTATCAAAAAAATTAAGTTGTAATATCAACCAGATTTATACAGCTTCTACAGGTGTGATCGGTGAGCAATTGAATTCTAAAATAATTATTAATGGTATTAATAAAATGAAACCATCAGAAGAACCAAATTGGTTTAAAGCTGCAAATGCTATTAGAACTACTGATACATTTTCAAAATTAATATCAAGAAAATGTCAGATTGACGATGTTGAAATTGATATTGTAGGTATTGCAAAGGGTTCAGGTATGATAGCTCCCGACATGGCGACTATGTTAGGTTTTGTATTTACTAACGCCAATTTACCTTCAATTATTCTCCAAAAACTGTTAAAATCTGCAAATGAAAAAAGTTTCAATTCTATCACTGTAGACAGCGATACATCAACAAGTGATACTGTTTTATTTAGCGCAACCAAAAAGGCAAAGCATAAACCGGTTTCTAATTATTACGATAAACGTCTAGAAAGTTTTAAGAATAATTTAAATAATGTGATGTTAGAATTAGCAAAATTAATAGTAAAAGATGGAGAAGGAGCTTCTAAATTTATAACTATTGATGTTATTGGCGCTATGTCTAAAAAATCAGCTAAGAAAATAGCTTTTTCAATAGCTAACTCTCCTTTAGTAAAGACTGCAATTGCTGGAGAAGATGCTAATTGGGGAAGAATTATTATGGCTGTTGGTAAATCTGGTGAATATGCTGATAGAGATAAAATTAAGATTTTTATTGGTGACGAACAGGTTACTAATAATGGTATGGTTTATAAAAAATATTCTGAAACAAATGCTACCAAGTATCTAAAGCAAGAAAAGATTAAAATTACTGTAGACATTGGAATCGGCAAAGGATTAGCAACTGTTTATACATGTGACTTAACTCATAAATATATAGAAATAAATGCTGACTACAGATCATAAGAAATTACAATTAGTTGTATCAATTGCTCTTATAGACAATGACGATCAAATTTTAATTTCAAAACGTCCTGAAAAAAAACATTTATCAGGTTACTGGGAATTTCCTGGTGGCAAAGTTGAAAAAAATGAGACCCCTAAAAATGCTATTATTAGAGAGGTCAAGGAAGAATTGAATGTTAACATTAATAATAAATGTATTGCGCCTCTGACTTTTTCAGAGTTTGATTATGGAAAATTTCAATTGTTATTACTTTTATACGTCTGTAGGAGATGGGAAGGGGAACCTATGTCTATGGAAAAAAATAAGATTAAATGGGTAAAGGCAAATATGTTAAGACAATTCAAAATGCCTCCAGCTGACGACTCGTTTATATATAGTCTACAAGACTTATTTTAATATAAAATTAAATAATTTAGGATTACATTATGAAAAAAAATAATCAAGTTGTCATATACACCAGTTCTTTATGTGGCTTTTGCTATAAAGCAAAGGCCTTATTAAAACAGTATAATATTGATTTTAATGAAGTTAAAATTGATATTGATTATAACAAAAGAGAGGAAATGGTTTTAAAAGCTAGCGGTAAAACATCAGTACCACAGATTTTTATAGGTTCTAAACATATTGGCGGATGTGACGATTTATATGAACTTGAAAAAAACTCTAAATTAGAAATTTTTAATAATTAATATGTCCAATAATTTATCTATATCGTGTCTTCAGTATACTGCAACAAAAGAAGATAGTATTACCCTGAAAACTGTAAAACCTTTAATAAATAAAGCTGTCGACCTTGGTAGTAATTTTATAGCTTTACCAGAATGTGCAACTGCTCTTCAAAACAACCCAGAAATCACAAAAAAGCTTGCAACCAGTGAGTCTGAAAATATTAGTCTACAAACTTTTAAGAAAATAGCAAAAGATAACAATGTATATATTTTAATTGGTTCATTACCAGTAAAAACTGAACATAAAATAGCTAACAGATCTTTTTTAATAGGGCCAAGTGGTAAAGTTTTGTATAAATATGACAAGATTCATTTGTTTGATGTCGAATTACCTAATGGTGATATATTTAAAGAATCTAAAACATACTCACATGGATCTAAAGCAATAATAGCAACAATAAAACTTAATAAGGCAATCAAGATTGGCATGACTATATGTTACGACATACGATTTCCTCAATTGTATCATGATTTGGCTAGAAATGGGGCTGATATTATTACTGTTCCATCAGCATTCTCAAATTTAACTGGTCCTTTCCATTGGCATACTTTACTAAAAGCTAGAGCTATAGAAACAGGATGCTTTATTATAGCTCCCGCTCAAACCGGGCTTCATCCTTGTGGAAGAAAAAGTTTTGGCCATTCTTTAATTATTTCACCTTGGGGAGAAATATTAGCAGATGCTGGCAGAGATGTAGGCCTAATTAATGCAAAAATTAATTTAGAGGAAGTTAAAAAAGCAAGACTTGCAATACCTTCGTTGAAATCTAAAAAAAATTATTCAACTAATTTTTAAGTATTTATCTTCTTTTAATTTAATTAACTCGTCTTTTTCTAAAGACAACAAATTAACTAATCTATTTTCTATAGCGTCACCTATTTTCTTTATAGCTAATTGCGGATCTCTATGGGCACCACCAGTTGGTTCTGGTATAATTTCGTCAATAATATTAAATTTTTCCATATCCTGAGCTGTTAACTTTAATGCTTCTGCCGCTTGATTTGCATTTTCAGAACTTCTCCACAAGATAGAAGAACAACCCTCAGGCGATATAACGGAATAAATTGCATGTTCCAACATCAAAGTATTATTTGCTACAGCTAATGCCACTGCTCCTCCAGAACCTCCTTCACCTGTAATAACAGAAATTGTTGGCACACTGACTTCTAAACTTTTTTGAATACACCTTGCAATTGCTTCTGCCTGCCCCCTCTCTTCCGCACCCTTTCCAGGATAAGCTCCAGCTGTATCTACAAACATTAGTATTGGCAACGAAAATTGATTAGCTAATTGCATCAAACGAATGGCTTTCCGATAACCTTCAGGTCTAGCCATACCGAAATTTTTGAGAATTCTATCATTTGTGTTTTTTCCTTTATCTATACCTATTACAACAACACTTTTTCCTCTAAAGAATGCTGTGCCTCCAGTCAAAGCATTATCGTCTGCAAAGTTTCTGTCTCCTGAAAGAGGCGTGTAGTCTTCCATTAAATAATTAATAATATCTTCAAAGTGTGGTCTTTCAGGGTGTCTGGCAACTTGGACTTTTTGCCATGCGCTAAGTTGAGAATAGGTAGATTTTAACTCTTCAGAAACTGCTCCTTGTAACTTACCGATTTCTTCTGCAATATTAATATCACTTCCTGAGGATAAATGACGCAATTCTTCTATTTTACCTTCAAGGTCTGAAATTTGTTTTTCAAATGATAAAAAATGTTTAATCATACTTAATAACTCTCTTTATTTGTAAAATTAATTTTGTTAAGTGGATGTGTGTCCTTAACAAGACCTTGTAAACGGTCAGGTCTTACATAAGTGTATATTTCGGTAGTACTAATATCTGCGTGGCCTAATAATTTTTGCAAAGACCTAAGGTCTGCCCCACGATTTAATAAATGAGTTGCAAAACTATGCCTTATTTTATGTGGAGTGATATCTTTATCCTCAAATCCTATACTTTTTGACAAACTATTTATATTTTTATAAATTGTTTGACGTGATATATGTGTGTTACCATTTTTTTCTGGAAACATGTATTTATTATTAATAAATACTTTTGAAAAGGATCTATACCTTAACCACAAGCTTATTGTATCTAGAGATTCTTTATTAAAAACAACTACTCTATATACTCCACCCTTCCCTTTAATTTGTAGTTTGTCTGTAATGTTTATAAAATCAGACAGAGGTAGACAAACAAGCTCAGAAATTCTCATACCTGTAGAATAAAGAATTTCTAGGACCACTAAGGTTCTTAAACTTTTAGTTTTTTTCTCTAATAACTCATTATCTAAGTTAACAAAGTTTTCTTTTGCTGTCTCTAATATTAAACTTATTAAATTTTCAGATAACGCATTAGGTAATTTTTTTTCCTTATTAAAACTATTAATATTATTTAATGGATTTTTTTTAATATATTCTTCTTCTTTTAAAATCTTATAAAATTGTCTCATTGAAGATAATTTTCTAGTCAATGAATTTTGTTTAAAGTTTTGGGTTTTGAAAAAATAAAATAAATTTCTAAAGTCTTTTTCCTTAGCATTTAAAAAATCAATATTTTGCTTCTTAAACCAATCATTCATCAAATTAATATCTGATGTATAAGCACTTTTAGTATTCTGTGACAAACCCTTTTCAACTTCGATAATATTAATTATTTTATCAATTAAATGATTATCAGTGGTTTTGTTGTTCATCATGATCATTCACATTAAAAATTAAGAATTTTAGAAGTCATTATTTCATAAGTTAAGTTATTAGCTAAATCATTAAAACCTATGTCCAAAAGTGCTTGTCTAATAGTTAACAAATAATTTAAATCAAAATCTTCAAACGGATTATTACCTACTAACCTTGCTACTAATAAAATTGTTAGAGATTTTTTATCTTTTTTAGCCGCTTGTTCTATAGACTTTGATAAAATATATGTATTTAAGTCAAAGCTTCTATTCCATTTATTATATTCAACTTCATCAAAGCTTTTTTCACTAAACTTATTGATAAGGTCTAACCATTTTATAGTTTCAGGTTCTCTCATACCAGCTCTCTCTATAATTGGTATAATAGGCCAAGCTCTTTGACTTAAAATTAAATCCCAATCCCATTCTTTATCTTTTTTCAACATAAGAATATTTGCTAAACTATTTCCTTCATATAAACTTGGATTAGATACTATGTTTATTTTATTGATTGCATTAATTAGTTCTTTTGTTAGAGAAGAGTTGTTAATTTTATTGAGAGTTGGCAAATATAAATTTATGCTATCGTAAAACCTACCAACTTTAATTTCTAACATCAAAAAATTTAAAATTGTTTCAACTTTTTTTATGTCATCTTTTATATTTAGAATAGAAAACCACACATTTGCTCTACTTTGTCCATTTGGTTTTTTTATATAATTTGATAAAGAATTTTCAATACCTATTTCCCCATCACTAACAGATTTATAATCTTCAATAATCTGTTCGGTAGATACAAATGAATAATTTATTTTCTTATCTAATAAGAAAGAACGTGCTTCTGGGGTTAAATAAGTAAGTTTCAATAAAGATTCAGTATATTCGATGCTCATATGGGCGATATAGCTCACCTTGATTGGTGTCTTAATCGTATCCATCATAATTAAGTGAATAGGTAATATTTGATTTAGATTATTTTTTAAGTCAAAATTCCCTTTTTCATTATTCATAATTTGAAATAAATCTTCAAAAATTGGGTCTGTAAAACCTTTTACTTTTATTAAGTCAAGTATAAATTCAGCTTGACTCAATTTGTCATTAATTGATAAACAAAAAATTCTGGCTGTTTGCCAAAAATGATCGAAGTTATTTTTTGATACCTCATAAACGTGACTACATGCCTTTTGATCCTGACGTCCAATTAATTCATATTCAATAAGCCAGCGTTTCCAAATATTCCATCTATTACCTTCAGGTAATTGCTTGATTAATTGATACAATTTTTCACTTTGGCCACTACTTTTAATTTTAATCAAACGAGTTTCTAAAAAATTAATTATATCTTCAGAATTTCCATTCGGCGGATTAGACGTACTTAAATACAAATCTGTTAAAAATGCTTGTAAATTTTTACTGGTTACCACATCAGGAATATAGTTAAAGTGCTCCACTACATTTGCTGCATTCATACCTTTCCAAATATCTAAGCCCATAGTTTTGTTTAATTTTGTCTTAACACCTATCGATCCTAAAGAAGGTCTTTCAAGGTTACTTACTTCAATATTAAGTTTTTCAACATTAGAATGCACTTCTGTTTTATCTGAAGAAACAATTTCAGCAAAAGCAAAGTTTATATAAATAGTTGCTAAAATACATAAACTATATTTAATTAAATTAACCATAGATTTATTTAACTGCATCGTCGTTTACGTCTAATATTTTAATTTGGACTTTGTGTGGTGCTGGCATTTCTATATATTTTAAAACAACAAAGCCTCCTAAAACAAGTACAATCAAAACAAAAAAAACAAATTTATAACTTTTCATAATATTTCCTACCAAAATTCTATAATATTTACAAATTATGGCGAGTTTTTGTCTAAAATACCTAATTTTTCTTATATGACGTTAATTTTAATTATTTTTCCAAAAATATAATGTCTTTAAGATATTAATATGATATTTTGTCTCAATGCTAACTAATCAACAAACAGATTATTTTCGTAAAACTTCGAATAAAGTTGAATTAATAACATTAGTTGGGATGATGGGTGCAGGAAAATCAAAGTTTGGATATACGGTAGCTAAAATTCTCAATTTTAGATTTTATGATTCAGATAACTTAATTGAAAAACAGCTTAATACTTCTATAAGAGAACTTTTTCAATCACATGGTGAATCCTATTTTAGAAAAATTGAAAAAGAAAAAATTAAAACAATAGTTAATAGTGCAATAGAATCAGATGAAAAAGCAATTATTAGTTTAGGTGGTGGTGCCTTTGATAATCAATATACAAGAGACTTATTGTTAAAAAAAACCAGAGTTATATGGCTAAACGTTCCGATAGAAATTCTTGTAAAACGTGTTGGAGAAGGTACAAAAAGACCCCTGATAAGAGGAAATATTAAAAAATCCATTAGTGAAATTTTAAATAAAAGAGTAAAGTATTATTCTCTTTCGCATCATCACATAAATACTTATAATCTTTCGCAAGAATTAATAACAAAAAGAATTATAGAAATCATAGCTTCAAAAAATTAAAAAGTTTATAAATGAAAATAGAAACAATAAATGTATCTCTAAAAAAAGATTTAGAACTATTTTCTTATCCTATTTTTGTTGGGAACAATCTCTTAACAAGAGCTGACAATTTACTAAATAAATATATCAAAAATAAAAAAATTATAATAATTCATGATTGCTTTTTCTCATCTAAACCTGTTTTAGATGAAACTTTTAAAGAATTTGTGAAATCAATAAAAGAGATAACAATTTCTGTTAATTTAATAGCTATTTCTGGTGGTGATCAAACTAAGAACATGATTGAGCTGACAAATATTATTGAAAAGACTCTGTCATATGAAATTGACCGAGAATGTCTAATAATTGCTTTTGGGGGAGGTGTAATTGGAGACATAGCTGGATTTGCAGCATCTATATTATTAAGAGGTATTAAATTTATTAATGTTCCAACTACCTTGTTATCACAAGTTGATAGTTCTGTGGGTGGAAAGACTGGGGTGAATTCTAAACTAGGTAAAAATTTGATAGGTTCTTTCCATCAACCTGTAGCAGTGATTGCAGATATAAATATATTAAAATCTCTTCCAGATAGAGAATTTCGAGCTGGATTTGCCGAAGTTATAAAATACGGCCTTATAAAAGATAAAAGTTTTTTTAACTGGCTAGAATTGGAATTTGAAAATATTTTTAAGTATGACGATTTAAAGCTTCAAAAAGTAATTACTAAATGTTGCCAAATCAAAGCTGATATAATACAAGAAGATGAAAAAGAATATGGGAATAGAGCACTTTTAAATCTTGGTCATACTTTTGCTCATGCAATAGAATCATTTGGGAACTATGATGGGAAAATTATACATGGTGAAGCTGTTGCAATTGGAATATGCATGGCATTTAAATTTTCAAGCAAATATAGTTTTTGCTCGAGATCTGATACTGAAAGAGTTATAAATATATTCAAAAAATCAAAACTTCCTACCTCTTTGAAAGACATACCAGATTTGTCAATCACAACATTAACAATGGTCGAAAAATTTAAATATGATAAAAAAACTCGTAATAATAAACTCACCTTTATATTAAATCACCAAATTGGAGAAGCCTTTATTAAACACGATGTAAATGTTAATGAATTAATTGAGTTTATTAACGAAGAAATATGATGCCTGAACTAATTATTTTTGCTTTAAATATATTATTATTAATTATTTTATCAGCTTTCTTTTCAAGCTCAGAAACAGCATTGACTGCTGTTTCTGAAGCGCGCATCCATCAATTAGCTCTTCAAGGAAATAAAAGAGCTATAACTATTGAAAAAATATTAGCAAAAAAAGAAAAAATGATAAGTACAATACTAATCTGTAACAACTTAGTAAATATAGTCGCTTCAGTATATGCAACAAGTTTTGCCATTAGTTTTTTTGGTGAATATGGTTTAGTTATTATAACTATTTTATTAACAATAATACTTGTTATTTTTGCAGAAGTAATCCCAAAAACATATGCTTACAACCATTCAGATCAAACTGCTTTATCAGTAGCTCCAATTATAAGTTTTATAATTTTAATTTTAACACCAGCAACATTTATAACAGAACGTTTTGCAAAAATTGTGTCGGGACCAGCTATTGACGATGATGAAGCAAAAACAGAAGAACTCAGAGGTATGATAAGTTTACATGCAGGCACTGAAAGTCGAAGCAAAGAACGTGGTAAAATGATGTCAAGTATGCTTGATATGGATGATGTAACAATTGAAGCAGTTATGACACACCGTGGTGTTGTTACCATGATTGACTCTAAATCTGAACCAGAACTTATTTTTAAAGTTGTTGGAGAAAGCCCTTTCACACGAATTCCAATTTACTCTGGTAATCCAGATAATATAATAGGTATACTTCATGCTAAAGAACTATTTAGAAATTTAAGAAGAAGAAACTTTAAAAATATTAACTCAGTTAATTTGTCTGAATTAATGATTCAACCATATTTTGCTCCCGAAACTACCTTATTATTTGATCAATTAGAAATTTTTAAAACTAGAAGAGAGCATTTTGCTGTTGTAGTCGATGAATATGGTGATTTCAGGGGAATTGTTACTTTAGAAGATATTTTAGAAGAAATAGTTGGCGAAATTGACGATGAAACTGATATTTTAGTTAAAGGTGTTAAACCTCAACCTGATGGATCTCTTATTATTGACGGATCAGTAACAATTAGAGACTTAAACAGGTCACTTAGTTGGAATCTGCCTGATCAGAACGCAAATACAATTGCTGGTTTAGTATTACATGAGTCTAAAACTATTCCTGAACCTGGACAAGAGTTTAGATTTTTTGACATACGCATTAGAATTCTACAAAAAAAGGGTAATTTTATTGCTCAATTACGTTTATGGAATGAGGCTGACATTCAAAAAAAAAAAAGTATTAACTAATTTTTGTATTCCTCTATCGTATAGGTTTTAATGGAAACAGAATGTAGATCGGATAGGAATTCTTTTTGTAGACCTTCATTAACCATTCTATGCCTTTGAATTTTATTTTTATTATAAAATTTTTGTGAAACTATTATTACTTCAAAATGGCTTTCAACATTTTCTTTAAAACTTTGATGACCTCGGTGTTGCTCTGAAACATCGTTAACAGAAAAAAAATAAGGCTGAAACCGATCATTAATCATCTTTTCAATTTTTATTTTTCGATTCATTAAGTTTTTCTACTAAATACTATACTTTATTCAAAAAAATTAATTCCAATGTTGCACGTATGGCTTCATAATTCTATAATTAATAAAATAAAAATTGAAGTGAAATGCTAAATACAAAAAACCAACAAAACAATGACAGAATTTGTAATAACCCTGATTGTAATGAGTTAGGCATTTATCCTGCACCTAAATCAAGAAACAATCTCAGAGAGTATTATTATTTTTGTATTGATTGTATTAGAGATTTTAATAAATCTTGGAATTATTTTGCTGGTTTAAATGAAGATGAATTAGAAGTTGAAATAAGAAAATCTGTTACTTGGGATAGACCTAGTTGGAAATTTGGTACTAAAACAATAAATCATGATTTTGAAAAAGCCTTCAAATTTTTTGATGAACAAAAAAAAGTAAGAAAAAATAAAGTAATTGATAAAAAGCTAGAAAATTGTTTCAAAGTTTTAGAACTTAATTCTGACAGCACCCTGAAAGAAATTAAATCTAAATATAAGATTCTTGCTAAGAAATGGCATCCAGATGCACAGAATTCAGTTGCATCTCAAAATAATAAGGATAAATTTATTAGTATATCTAATGCCTACAAAACAATTTTGAAAACATTTACAGAACTTGAAACTAAAAAATAAATATCTATATCTGGAGAAATTATAATGAATGAAGTTAGTTTAACTAACAATATGGACTTTAACGAGGATTCCTTCCCTAATTCTTTATCACTAGTTATAGATTCTGAAAAAACTTTTGGATTTAAAACTAATATGAAGATTTTAGGTTTTAAAGAAAAAACTAAATTTGTTCCAGAAATTGACAACTCATACTTATTTGATGAAGTTACTACTAAAGCAATTCTTGCAGGATTTTGTTATAATAGAAGAGTTATGATCCAAGGCTATCACGGAACTGGAAAATCTACACACATAGAGCAAGTTGCAGCAAGATTAAATTGGCCATGTGTTCGAGTGAACTTGGATAGTCATATTAGCCGTTTAGATCTGGTTGGGAAAGATGCAATAGTCCTCAAAGACGGCAAACAAATAACAGAGTTTAGAGAAGGTGTTTTACCATGGGCGCTCCAAAACCCAGTTGCAATTGTTTTTGATGAATATGACGCAGGTAGAGCAGATGTCATGTTTGTTATTCAAAGGGTACTTGAAGTAGCAGGAAAATTAACACTATTAGATAATAATAGAGTAATTAACCCCCATCAAAATTTTAGATTATTTGCTACAGCAAATACAGTAGGTTTAGGAGATACCACTGGTTTATATCACGGAACACAACAAATAAATCAAGGTCAAATGGATAGATGGTCTATAGTTTCAACATTAAACTATCTACCGACAGATGCTGAAGAAAAAATTGTTATGTCTAAAGTACCAAATTTTAGTACTAAGGAAGGTAAAGAAACTATTAAATCTATGGTTGCAATTGCAGAATTGACGAGAAATGGATTTATTTCAGGCGACCTATCAACGGTAATGTCGCCTAGAACTGTTATAACATGGGCTGAAAATACAAACATAATTGAAGATATAGATTTAGCTTTCAAGTTAACTTTTTTTAACAAATGTGATGAAATGGAAAGGCCAATAGTATCAGAATACTATCAAAGATGTTTTGGCAGAGATCTAATTGAAATTAAAAAATTTAATGATGATTAACTCCTGAAATGACTAATAAATCTGCAAATTCTCAATTTCAAATAGCAACTGCTTCAACCTTAAGAGCAATATCAGGAGATTTTGATAATGATCGTGAAATCAATTTTTCGGGTACTTCAAGTTATCTATCTTCAAAAGAAATAAGATTGCCTCAAATATTAAAAGAATTAGATAAAGAACAATTAACAATTTTAAGAGGCGAAGCCGATAAAATTGCTTTGAAAGTAAAATATCATGATCCAATTTTACACAATAAATTAACCCCTAAATCTGAGCTTTCTTCTCAAATATTTCAATTGGCAGAAGATTCTCGTATTGAAGCAGAGGGCACTAAAAATCTTCTTGGAGTAAAAAGTAATTTACAAGAATTAGTTATTAACAAATTTAAAGAAACAGTTTTATCTGTTCCTGGCAACGATGACAAAGAAGCTCTAGTTAATGCCCTGCATTTGGTTATAAGAGAAAAAATAACTGGTTCTGAGTCTCCAGCAAATACTGCAATATCTTTAGAGAAATGGCGTCCTTGGATAAATAGTAAAATTGGTAATCTTTTAAGTCAATTATCAGAAAACACTCAAGACCAAGAAATTTTTGCTCAAAAAACAAAAGAGTTATTGACTGCTCTTCAAGCAGATATTGGAGAAACAGATAATAATAATAGTAATAATGAAGACGATAATGAAGACAATAACTCTGATCAAAATGATAACGAAGATGATAACAATGCTTCTCAAGGTGAATCAGACGATGACCAAGAAGCAGGATTAGATGGAGGCAGTGACGCCCAAGAAGATCAAGGAGAATTAGATGGAGAAGCTCAAGATGGAGAGTTAGAAGATCAGGATGGTGAAGGAGAAGGAGAAATTGCGTCCAATCCTCTTACAGGACATAATCAAGGTAAAAATTCAGACGGCTCTAATTATCAAGTCTTTTCTACTAAATATGATGAAATTGTCAATGCCACAGACCTATGCGAGGAAGAAGAATTAAGCAGATTAAGAGCAACCTTGGATAAACAACTCGAAACCTTACAAGGTGCTATAGCCAGACTAGCAAATAAACTTCAAAGAAAATTACAAGCAAAACAAAATAGAACTTGGAATTTTGATCTTGAAGAAGGGATGCTAGATGCTTCAAAACTTTCCAGGATAATCACCCAACCTTTATTTCCGCTATCTTATAAACAAGAAAAAGATATGAAGTTTCGGGATACTATTGTTACTTTATTAATTGATAACTCTGGATCTATGAGAGGTCGACCTATAACTATAGCGGCTATTTGCGCTGATATAATGGCCCGAACGCTTGAGCGATGTGGAGTAAAAGTTGAAATTTTAGGTTTTACAACTAAAGCGTGGAAAGGGGGTCAATCAAGAGAACAATGGATTAATGATGGCAAGCCCACATACCCAGGTAGGTTAAATGATCTAAGACATATTATTTATAAACCAGCAGACACTCCATGGAGAAGAGCAAAAAACTCTTTAGGTTTAATGCTTCGAGAAGGTATTTTAAAAGAGAATATTGACGGAGAAGCATTAATTTGGGCACATGAAAGATTGTTAGGAAGACTAGAAGATCGAAAAATTTTGATGGTTATAAGTGATGGAGCACCAGTTGATGACACCACCCTATCATCAAATAGTGGGAACTATCTTGAGTTACATTTGAAACAGGTTATTTCCTTTATAGAAAACAGATCACCTGTCGAACTCGTTGCCATTGGAATAGGTCATGACGTCACAAGATACTATGATAAAGCTGTAACTTTAACAGACGCAGAACAACTTGGTGGGGCATTAACAGAACAGCTGGCTGACTTATTTAATGAATAATAGATTAAGAACCGTTTTTTTCTTTTTTTTCATGCTTTAAAATTGTATTTTTAATCACAATTGCTTCTGGTGCTAAGACCCTGTTACTTGTCTTCGTCAAGTAGTCATCTATACCACCATTCTTTTCAACAGTCTTAAGAGAACGTACACATATCTTCATATTAATAAATCTATCTAGCGATTTGCTAAATAATTTAACATTTTGGAGGTTAGGTAGAAATTTTCTTCTAGTTCTATTTTTAGCCTTACTAACATTATTGCCACTCATAACATTCTTACCAGAAATTTCACATACTCTAGACATCTTTAACCCCTAAATTGATAAGGTATCTATATAAATTATGACTTTAAAAAGGTCAAGTAAAATGAAAAGTCATTAACTCTTTATATTACTTAAAGCCATTAATTGCAATTTTCATTGCTATTTCCGGATTTTTAACACTTCCTCTTATATCATTAATATTAATAACATTATCCCTTTTCATTAACGACAATAAACCTTTTGTTATTTTATTTGCAATCAAAGGTCCTTCATATGTCATTGATGTATATAATTGTATCAAATGCGCTCCACACAATATTTTTGCATATGCAGATTGGCAGTCAGAAACTCCGCCCACAGCAATTAAGTATAATTTATAATTATTTTTTTTTATAATTTGATTAGCCAAAGATAGCAATCTAGTTGATTTTAAAAATAAAGGTGCCCCAGATAATCCTCCTAATTCCTTCATGTTGGGCGACTTAAGCTTTTTTTTTCTTTTTATTGTTGTATTTGATATTATTAATCCAGTTATGTTCTTCTGACTTGAAATTTTAATAATTGATTCTAAATCGTTTGAAGTGATATCAGGAGCAATTTTTAAAAAAACTGGAACTTTTAAATTAGAATTCTTTGATTTTAAGATACCATTTTTTACAGACATAATAACTTTTTTTAAGTGTTTAGTTTCATGAAAATCTCTCAGATTTGGAGTGTTTGGAGAAGAAATATTAATTGCAATATAATCTGCAAATTCTGATAAATTTTCTGAGAGTATTTCATAATCATTGAATCTATCTAGGCTGTCTTTATTAGGCCCAATATTAATGCCAACAAGAAATTCACTTCCAACAGGAAATTTTATTCTATATTTTTCCAATTTTTTTTTAGCTTTTATCATACCTAAGTTATTAAAACCATTTCTATTGATTATAGCTTTATCTTCTTCCAACCTAAATACTCTCGGTTTTAGATTTCCATATTGTGAAAAAGGAGTAATTGTTCCAACTTCAGAAAAACCGAAATTCAAGGAATGTATTTTTTTAATTACTTCAGCATTCTTGTCAAAGCCAGCAGCAATCCCAAGTGGATTTGAAAATTCTAAATTTTTAATTTTAGTTTTGATTTCCACTTGTTGTAGCCTTGGATGCAAACCGAACTTTAAAGCCAACAGAGTTATTTTATGGGCATTCTCAGGATCTAATTTGCGAACAAAAAACGTAATAAATTTCCAAATCATCTTTGACCTATTTATTTGTTAAATCACCTTCAAGAACTTTTTCTAATAATAATTGAGTTGCTTGAATTCCATAAAGCTTAACAAAACTTCCCATTCTAGGACCCTCAGATTGACCTAAAACTGTTTCATATAAACCCTTAAACCAATCGCGCAAATTTTTATATTCAAGTTTTTTTCCTATTGCAAATATGATTGATTGGATTTCGTCAGATGAGGTGTTTTGATCCAAAGTTTTGAGAATTTGAACTAATTCAAAAATACCTTCCCTTTCTTTTTCATCCGGCAATCTATATTTCTTAAAGGGTTCAATTTTTTCTTTATAATAATTTACAGCTAACTGAATTAAAGTATCTAATTCTACGGATCTTTTTAAATTCGGAGCATAACTTGAAACATAGGCCCAAACAACATCAATATCATCTGCGTGACAAACTGATGCTAAATTTAATAATAATGTATAAGTAACTGGGAAATTAATATTTCCTGGTTGACCATTATGAAGATGCCAGACAGGATTTTCAATTTTCTGTTCCAAAGTTTGTTCTTCATATTTTTTTAAGTGAGAAAAATACTCATCTGTTGTTTTAGGAATAATATCAAAGTAGAGTTTTTTGGCTCTTTTGGGATTTGTGTACATAAATAAACTTAAAGATTCAGGAGATCCATACCTTAACCATTCTTCAATAGAAAGTCCGTTACCTTTAGACTTTGAAATTTTTTCACCATTACTATCTAAAAATAACTCGTATGAAAAACCGGATGGAGCAACTTTACCTAGTACTTTTAAAATTCTACTAGAAAGAATTACACTTTCTGATAAATCCTTACCTGCCATTTCATAATCTACTCCCAACGAAAACCAACGCATAGCCCAATCACACTTCCATTGTAATTTGCATGACCCTCCTAAAATAGAGACAGTTACTAATTCTTTAGAATTGCCGTCTAAATAACTAATAGTATTGTTTTCTTGATTAATAGATTCGATGTTGACTTGTAAAACTTTTCCAGAATTAGGGCAGATTGGCAAAAAAGGACTATAAGTTTTTTTTCTTTCTTCACCTAAAGTTGGTAAAATTATATTTTTGATATCTTCATAATGAAATAAAATCTCTTTTAAAGCATTATCAAATCTTCCACTTTTATAACAATCAGTTGCAGAGATAAACTCGTAATCAAAATCAAATTGATTTAAAAATGCTCTTAATTTTGCGTTGTTATGTGCACCAAAGCTATCATACTCTTCAAAAGGATCTAGCACCTTAGTCAAGGGTAGATCTAAATACTTTTGAAGTAAATCTTGATTTGGTACATTTTCAGGAACTTTACGAAAACCGTCCATATCGTCTGAAAAACATATTAATTTTGTGCTTCTACCAGTTAAACTATAGAATGCATGACGTACTACATTGGTTCTAGCTACTTCACCAAAAGTACCTATGTGCGGTAAACCCGAAGGACCGTATCCAGTCTCAAATAAAACTGGGACTTCTCCATCTAAACCTGCTGACGAGCCTATTTCATTTAATCTATCTCTTAAATTTCTTGCTTCAACAAATGCCCACGAATTTGATTTCTCGGCTAGTTTATATATTTCTGAATTATCCATGAATTTTTTCTTTTAAAATTAAACTATAGCTATATTAGATATTAATTGTATGCAAGAATTTATCTTTTTTTAAACATAAAAAAACACCCAACAAAGTTAATCGAGAGGTGTTTTTAAAATTTTTTAAACGCGGTTGTTTACATCATACCTGGCATGCCACCCATGCCACCCATGCCGCCCATGCCGCCCATGCCGCCCATGTCAGGCATTCCGCCACCACCAGCAGCTCCAGCAGGTTCAGGTCTATCGGCAACCATAGCCTCAGTAGTGATTAACAGACCTGCAACAGAAGCTGCATTTTGTAGAGCTGATCTCACAACTTTAGTAGGATCAATAACACCAGCTTTAACTAAATCTGTGAATTCACCTGTTTGAGCATTAAAACCAAAGTTAGCGTCAGTTGACTCTAGAAGCTTTCCAACAATGACGGCACCATCTTGTCCAGCATTATCTGCAATTTGTTTCGCAGGTGCTTTAAGAGCCCGTCTAACAATATCAACACCGACTTTTTGATCAGGATTGTCAAATTTAACTTTGTCTAATGCAGTAATTGCTTTAACAAAAACTACGCCGCCGCCAGGAACTATACCTTCTTCAACAGCTGCTCTTGTAGCATGCATAGCGTCATCAACACGATCTTTACGTTCTTTAACTTCAACTTCTGTAGCTCCACCGACTTTAATAACAGCTACGCCGCCGGCTAATTTAGCAAGACGTTCTTGAAGTTTTTCTTTGTCATAATCAGATGTTGTTTCTTCTATTTGTGCTCTGATTTGGTTACATCTAGCAGCAATATCATCTTTCGATCCAGCGCCATCAATAATAGTAGTCTCTTCCTTAGTTACTTCCACACGCTTTGCAGTACCTAACATTTCAAGAGTTACGTTATCAAGCTTAATTCCTAAGTCTTCAGAAATTAAATCACCTTTACAAAGAATGGCTATATCTTCTAGCATAGCTTTTCTTCTATCACCAAAACCAGGAGCTTTGACAGCAGCAATTTTTAAACCACCTCTTAGTTTATTTACAACTAGAGTAGCAAGAGCCTCGCCCTCAACATCTTCAGCTATAATAAGAAGAGGCTTACCAGATTGAACAACTTTTTCAAGAACAGGAAGCATTTCTTGAAGATTTGCTAATTTTTTTTCAAACAAAAGTATATAAGGATCTTCCATTACAACCTTCATTTTATCAGCATCAGTAATGAAATAAGGAGATAAGTATCCTCTATCAAATTGCATGCCCTCAACAACATCTAGTTCAGTTGCAAGAGTTTTAGCTTCTTCAACAGTTATAACTCCTTCATTTCCTACCTTATCCATAGCTTTGGCAATCATGTCACCAATATCGCTTTCACCATTAGCAGATAAAGTTCCAACTTGTGCAACTTCAGCATTTGTAGAAATTTTACTTGTACGTGTCTCTAAGTCAGCAACGACCGCTTCGATTGCTAAATCGATTCCTCTTTTTAAATCCATAGGGTTTAAACCAGCCGCAACAGCTTTTGAACCTTCTTTGACAATTGCCTGAGCTAAAACAGTAGCTGTAGTAGTTCCATCTCCAGCTACATCATTAGCTTTAGAAGCAACTTCTCTAACCATTTGAGCGCCCATGTTTTGAAACTTATCTTTAAGCTCAATCTCTTTAGCAACTGTTACACCGTCTTTAGTAATCCTTGGGGCACCAAAAGCTTTATCAATAACAACGTTTCTACCTTTAGGTCCCAAAGTAACTTTTACAGCTTCAGCTAGAATATCGACTCCTTCTAGCATTCTTGCTCGTGCATCTGCACCAAACTTGACTTCTTTAGCAGCCATTTTATCGTCCTTTCAAATTATTAATTTTTATTAAATAAATGAGTTATGTTCAACCCATTATTCCCATAATATCGCTTTCTTTCATGATCAATAGATCCTGTCCATCAAGCTTAACCTCTGTACCGGACCATTTTCCAAACAGAACAACATCACCTTCTTTAACATCTAAAGGTTGAACTTTACCTGTTTCATCACGAGCTCCTGAACCTGCTGCAACAATTTTACCTTGCATTGGTTTTTCTTGTGCTGAATCTGGAATTATGATTCCACTTGCAGTTTTTTCCTCTGCTTCGAGACGCTCAACTACAACTCTATCGTGAAGTGGCCTAAACTTCATGCCTTTTCTCCCTATTTTAAAAAGTTAAATTTAAACAATAATCGTGTTATTGTTGATCTTTAAATAGTAAACATAATATTAACTTTCAAGATCAAATAAAAAAATTATTAAAAATATTGAATTTTTTTAATTTAATATCATTTAATACATATGTTTTTATACTCAATAATGTAAATATAATGTTAGCTTCTTCAAAATATATTCCATCTTGGTTATTAGTATCAGCTTTTATGGTTTTTCTAATGATAATCATTGGTGGCATAACAAGACTAACAGGCTCAGGGTTGTCAATGGTCGAGTGGCGTCCTTTATTTGGATTTCTTCCTCCAATGTCAGACTTAGAATGGACCAGAGTTTTTGAGTTATACAAACTTTCTCCAGAATATATTCTTAAAAATAATGGAATAGAATTATCTGAATTTAAAAAAATATTCTTTTGGGAATATTTTCATAGATTATGGGGTAGATTAATAGGGATTGTCTTTATTATACCATTTTTTATTTTTTTATTTTATAAACAACTTCCAAAACAGATATCTAATAAAATATTTATAATATTAGCACTCGGAAGTTTACAAGGCGTGATTGGTTGGTGGATGGTCAAATCAGGATTAGTTAATGATCCTTCTGTATCTCAATATAGACTTGCAATTCACTTATCAAATGCATTGTTAATATTGTTTCTTTTAGTCTGGACTTTTCTAGATACTAAAGAAGGCTACTCTTCTATTAAATTTAACTTTAGCCTTTTTGTATTTTTAATTTTATCTACTACTATTATTGCTGGAGCTTTTGTTGCTGGTATGGATGCTGGTTTAATGTACAACGAGTACCCCTTTATGGGAAATGGTTTAGTTCCAGAAAATTATGGTGAATACAAAATTTTAGACCCATTTGAAAATCCTGCATCTGCACAATTTCATCATAGGCACCTAGCTTTATTAACAATGGTCAGTGTTTTAATTTATTGTTTTAAATCTTATAAGAACAATAATGATTTAAAGTCTAAAAAAATTGCTATATTTTTATCTTGTGTTGTTTTTTTTCAGTTTTTGTTAGGTATTATAACTTTGATAAATATGGTTCCAGTTCATCTTGGCGTCTTACATCAGACTGGCGCTGTCATCCTATTTTTAGGATTAGCCGCTTTAATGCATAGAAATAATATAGACAAAAAGATTAATTAATTTTAACTTTTTTATCTAATTTTATGCCAAGTTCTTTAAGTTGAACTTCACTTATATCATTCGGTGCGTTCATCATTAAATCTTCTGCCTTTCCTGTCATTGGAAATAAAATAACTTCTCTAATGTTAGGTTCATCTGCTAACAACATAACAATTCTATCAATTCCAGGTGCTATTCCTCCATGAGGTGGAGCACCAAATTTAAAAGCATTAATCAAACCAGGAAACTTATTATCTACAACATCAGGATTATGACCTGCAATTTCGAAAGCTTTGTACATAATATCAGGAACATGGTTTCTAATGGCTCCTGAAGATAATTCTATGCCATTACATACTAAATCATATTGATAAGCTAATATATCCAATGGGTCTTTATTTAAAAGTGCATCCATTCCTCCTTGTGGCATAGAAAAAGGATTGTGAGAAAATTCTATTTTACCTGTGCTTTCATCTTTTTCAAACATTGGGTAATCAACTATCCAGCAAAATTTGAATACATTCTCTTCAATAAGTTTTTTATCAGTAGCAATTTTTACTCTTGCTTTCCCTGCTAGGCTGGCTGCATCATATTCTTTAGAACAAGAAAAAAACAAAGCATCACCATCTTTTAAATTAAATAAATCTTTCATAATTAATGCTTTTTCAACACCTAAAGCGTTTGCAACTGGTCCTTTCGCTGTGTTTTCGTTGTAAATTATATACCCCATTCCCGGGGCTCCCTCTCCTTGTGCCCAACTGTTCATCCTGTCAGCAAATGACCTTGATCCACATCCTGGACCAGGAATTGCTCTAACGACAGCACCATTGTCAATAGATTTAGCAAAAATACTAAAGTTAGAATTTGTGAACACATCAGTAACGTCCTTGATTTCAAGATTAAATCTTAAGTCTGGCTTATCATTTCCATATTTTAATATTGACTCTTTATAGGTAATTTTGGGAACAATTTTATCAATTTTTCTTTTAGAAAACTTTGTAAAAACTTCTCTAATAACTGGTTCAACTGCATCAAAAACATCTTCTTGTTCTACATAGGACATTTCTAAGTCGAGTTGATAAAACTCTCCTGGCGATCTGTCTGCCCTACTATCTTCATCTCTGAAACAAGGGGCAATTTGAAAATATTTATCAAACCCTGAAACCATTATTAATTGCTTGAACTGCTGAGGAGCTTGAGGTAAAGCATAAAATTTTCCTCTGTTTAGCCTAGATGGGACTAAAAAATCTCTTGCACCCTCTGGACTAGAAGCTGTTAAAATAGGTGTTTGGAACTCCATAAAACCTAATTCCAGCATTTTATTTCTAATAGTTTGAATAACATTTGACCTTAGTATTATATTTGAATGAGGCCTGCTTCTCCTAAGATCTAAATACCTAAATTTCAATCTAGTTTCTTCGCCATAGTCTTCATCAGAATTAACTTGAAGAGGCAATGCATTTGATTTTGATATAATTTCTAATTCAGACAAGTTAACTTCTATGTCACCGGTTGGAAGGTTTTTATTAATTGTATCTGCTGATCTCTCAACTACAATTCCAGAAATGGTTATAACACTTTCAAGAGACAAACCTTCAATAATCGAAAATTTATTGTTTGATGAATCTACAACCACTTGCGTCAAACCATAATGATCTCTTAAATCGATAAATATTAATTGTCCGTGATCTCTTTTTCTGTGAACCCAACCAGACAACTTTACAATATCTTTTACGTTATCAGATCTCAATTCATCACATTTATGTGTTCTATATTTATGCATTTTTATTAATTCCTAAAAATTTAGTTTGATACTTTTTCAGTCAGATATCTATATTTTATTTCTTCCATAATTTTTAGCGCTTTTTCATTATCTAGTTGAGGCCATTTTGCTATTTCATCAGCAGACCTTAAACAACCAACACACAAATTGCTTTTTATATCTAATTTACAAACACCAATACAAGGGCTAATTTTTTTAGCTAATTTTTTTTTACTCACTGAGACAACCTAATTTTGCGCATTATCATTTATAGCTTGAGCCAACATTTCTAGGAGATCTGAAATTCCCGCTTCGCCACTAGTTGCACTTATCAAGTTAGTGTCTCTTACTGTAGGTTTGTCAATTATTTCAGCTCCTGCAGCTATTAATAGAGCGCTGTCAGCGTCTGAAGCCGCAACTTGTCGACCCTGTGCAGCGTCTATAGTAGTTAGCAACATTGTTGAAACTCCTGCTAATGCAACGGGCTCGTCTTCTCTTAAAAAGGCTCTTAAAATTCTTCTAACATGAAGGTCATTACTCAGAGTTTCAATTTGATTAGATCCACCTGGAACTATTAGAGCATCAAAATCAATGGCTAAAGTTTCAGATACGGCTTGGTCTACAGGATATGAAAGTCCCCATTGATTTGAAGCCCATCCATTTGTTGTTCCAATATCTCTTGAGATTATTGTATAAGATCCTTGAGCTGCTAAAAGTGTTTTTTGAATTATTAAAAACTGTTCTTCGTTAAAACCACTGGCTACCATAACAGCTATTTTCTTACCTTTAAATGCAGATAAATTCGACAAAATATTCTCCTGAAAAATTATATACTCGTTCTATAAGTGATTTAACTAAGCATATCAAGTAATCTAAATATATTTAAAACCTCCATTTAGTCAGTTTTTTATTTAAATACGCAATAATTAATAAGATTAAGATTGGAATAATAACCTGAAAAACTGTCGCCAACCCTAAGTCTTGTCTTGAACCACTTAAAGCTAAATTTACAGCTTCTACTGTAAGAGTGTTTATTCTTCCAGCACCAATGAAATAAACGGGAGCATACAATGATAAAGAAACAATCATTCCAATACCAAACGATGTCAATAATGAAGAAGAGACTAATGGAATTTTTATAAATACTAACCTTTCAAACCTGTTTTTCCCTAAGCTAGAACCAACCTTAATAAATTCTTTTTTAATTTCTCTTAAGGCTGGAGCTAAAATTATAAAACAGTAGGGCAATACATATAATAGTTCCACAACAATAAGAGCTAATAGAAAACTCTGAAAGTTGAGTGTTACAAGAAAACTTTGAAGACCTATCAAAAATGATATTTGAGGAATAAAAAGTGGAACAAAAAGTACCCATTCAAAATAAAGAATCTTAAAATTTATTGTTTCTGTTAGTTCAACCCATATTAAAATTAAAATTATTGATAAAAAAGAGACTAAAATGGATATACAAACAGAAGTCAAAACTGTCGACTGATGTTGATAGAGAAAGATTAGAATATTATTGAGACTGAATGAGCTAGGGAAAAAATTGGGGAAATGCCAATTTTCGCTAATACTCCAAAGGAATGAAGATGCTACACCCATCATAGATAGTAAAAATAAAACCATCGCAATTATAAACAAACTGTCTACGAACAAAGATTTTTTTCGTGTTAATATTTTAATTAAAAATATATAAAAAAAATTCTGCTTTATAATTTTTTCTAAAAAAATCCACAATAAAATAAGCGCTATTATTATACAAAATTGTACTAAGGCTAAGTTAGAAGCAATAAATATTGAATTCACTTCTGAAGTTTGAAAAATTTGAAAAATTCTAATAGCTAAAGTTGAAGGCGTTGATGGAGCCAGCAATAGTGACATGTCAATAACGGAGGCTGCAAAAGCAATAACAATAAATATTACTAGTCTTATTTTTTTATAAATTAACGGAAATATCAATAAAAACCAATTTGAAAAGCTTGAATGTTGAAGAGTTCTACCAACATTAAAAACTTTTCTAGCAGGCAATTGCTCAAGCGCAGACATTGAAAGTAATAAAAAAAAAGGAGTTTCTTTTAAAAGAAGTCCTAAAATTAAAAATATACCATATTCATCTGGAATAATAAATAAATTAGGTGGTCTATCAAAACCTGTTAGCCATGGAGAAATTAATCTAAATATTAAACCACTTGGAGAAAATAAAAAAATTAACCCTACTGCCATTGTTATATGTGGCAAAGCTAAAAGAGGTGCTATAATTAGTCTAATATAATTATAAATGTTTGTTTGAAAAAGTTTTAAAAGAATAACTTGTGAGAAAAATAAAGCTAATATAGTTGAGAAAAGTCCTGTGAAAACAGAAAGTTTAAAAGATTTTGATATTCCTGGTAGATCAAATGAGGAATTGAAATAACTTAAGTCAAAATCATACCTCCCTATAGCAGGGAAGTAACCAAATGATGGTAAGAAAAAACCTAAGAAACCAAAAAAAATTGGTATGATTATTACTAAAGCTAAAAGTATTAGTAAAGCCTTTGTAAATTGACGACACAAATTTACTTCCATCTACGAATTAATTGTTTGAGCCATATTTTTTAATCCATTTATCTTCAATAACCTTTACCCATGAAGGGTGCGGCTCTTCAAGTTTTAGGTCTAACTCTTCATTACTTAAAGTTGCGGAACCTCTTGGTAAGTTTAAAAATTTTTCTTTCCATTCAGGTGTCAATTTTCTTGATGATAAAACGCTTGGATCACCCCAAAAATTTTTATTTTGTTTTTTTATTTGTGCCTCAGGAGATATTAAAAAATTAATAAAAACTTTAGCTGATGTTATATTTGAAGAATTATACGGAATAGACAAAAAATGAACATTGGCTAGAGTTCCACCTTTATGAATGTAACTCTTTACAGTGTTACTTAATTTACCTTCAGATATTGCATTAGATGCATGAGCAATATTAAATGCCATTCCAATATCTATTTCTCTATCAGCAACAAGTTCAGTAAGCGCTAAATAGTTGGATGGATAATTCTTTCCGTTTCTCCATAGATGAGGAGTAACTTCATCCAACCAATCAAATAGAGGTTTAAGCATTTTTTCGTGGTGAGACTGATCATATTTTAATTTTAGAACATTTTTGTCAGCTATTAACTCAATTAGAATTTGTTTCAAAAAACTTGTGCCAACAAAATCTGGTGGCTGTGGAAAGGTAAACCTTCCTTTATTAGTTAAAATATATTTTTTTAATTTTAAGGCAGATTTTGGAGGAGCTTTTATATATTTACTATCATAATAAAAGTTTAACTGAGATACGCCCCAGGGCATTTCCATACCGCCTGTTGAAACGCCAAAGTCATTAAGCAGACTTGGATTATTTTTAAAATCTAGAAATTTAGAATTTGGTAACTGGATGATCCAGTTTTCATTCAATAGCAAATTATTTTTTTTCATTGAAGAAAAATTTTCACCATTAATCCATACTAAATCTACCGCCCCATTATTATTTTTTTTAGCATTTTTTTCAGACAATATCCTACTTACAACATTTGAAGTATCAGACACTTTAACATGCTTAACAGTAATATTATATGTCTTTTTAACTGTTTCTGCTGCCCAGTTTATATAAGAATTGATATTCTTGGCTCCACCCCATGCATGAAAATAAACAGTCTGTCCTGAAGCTTCTTTTAAGATATTATTCCAATTCTCTTTGTTTGCTTTGGAGTAGGAAGGAAAAATAAAAATAAATGAAATTGCAATAAATAAACAAACATATTTATTTGGTTTTATCATAATCATTTAAATTTTCCTTTTCTTAGTTACAAATAATATTTTCTAAATTAGACAAAATTTCTTTATAACTATAGTATTCTTATTAATAAGTATTATCTATAATAATATAATAAATATCTAAATAGTTATCTAAAATGAACGCATTACTTATATTAATTAATGAAATAATCACTCTCTACTTGTACACTTTATTTGTATATGTAGTAATGGGTTTGCTAATCCAATTTCAAATGATTAATAATTATAATAAAATTATAAATATTATCTTCAAATCACTTATTTCAATCCATGAACCATTATTAGGTAAAATAAGAAGATACATCCCGTTGCTTTCAGGCATCGATTTATCTCCAGTAATTGTTATACTTTTGCTAAGTTTTCTAAAAAATTTAATTTATGATTATAGACTAGGATTATAGTTAATTTTCATGCAAAATATTAATAAAATTATTAATGGTAAAATGTATGCTGATAGTCTTCTTAGAGAAATTCTTCCCTTAAGTTCTAACTACTCAGATAAATTTCTTCGTAATCCTTGTTTAGCTGTGATTTTAGTTGGTGAAGATCCTGCTAGTAAAATATACGTAAAAAATAAGTTACTTACTGCTGAGAGGAATAATATAAAGTCGATAGAAATTAAACTTCTTAAGGAAACTACTGAAGAACATTTATTAAATGAGATTTCTAAATTAAACAAAGATACAAATGTAGATGGAATTCTTGTTCAACTTCCACTTCCAGTTCATATTTCTGAAAAACTAGTAATCCAATCTATTGATCCATTAAAAGATGTAGATGGTTTTCACCCAACTAACTTTGGAGCGTTATTCATGGGGGATCCAAATTTTATTCCATGTACGCCATTGGGATGCTTCTATATGTTAAAAAAAGAATTAAAAAACTTAGATGGGAAAAATGCTGTAATTATTGGTCGATCAAATATTGTTGGAAAGCCTATGGCTTCTTTATTACTCTCATCAAACTGCACTGTTACTATAACTCACTCTAAAACAAAAAATCTCAGAGAGCATTGTAGAAATGCTGATATTTTGATATCAGCGATTGGACGACCTGAAATAATTGATGAAACATATATTAAGCCTAATGCAATTGTAATAGACGTTGGTATTAATAGATTAGATTTAAACAATATAAAAACTAATGAGAAAAAATATAAGCTTGTAGGAGATGTAAGATTTGAAAAAGTCATTAACATTGCTCAAAAAATTACACCTGTTCCAGGTGGTGTTGGTCCAATGACAATAGCATGCTTAATGCACAATACCGTTAAGGCAGCTTATATGAACAAGAACGAGGATTTTGTTAATATTATTGAAGGATTTTCATAATGGATTGGTATAATGCAATACTGTTTATTTGTATGTCTTTAGTGGTTTTGATCCTTGCCTGGGGTTTGATAACTATGGCAAGAGGAGGTGAATACAATAAATCCAAGAGCAACCTTATAATGAGATATAGAATTGTATTTCAAGCCTTGGCGATTTTAATATTTGTTTCCCTCTTATTATTTAAGAGGTATTTTAATGGTTAAATTAAACAAAATTTATACTCGTACAGGAGACAATGGCTCTACAGGTCTTACAGATGGAAGCAGAGTTGCAAAACACTCTCCAAGGCCACAGGCGTATGGATCAGTTGATGAATTAAATTCTTCATTAGGATTAGTATATTTTTGTTTAAATAAAAATGATGCTGATAATCAATATATTGAAATTAAAAATTTAATTAAAGAAATTCAAAATGACTTATTTGATTTAGGCGCAGATTTGTCCACACCTATCGCTAAAACTAAAGAAAAGTATCCTGCGCTCAGAATACAAAAAGCTCAAGTTGATAAAATTGAAAAAAAAATTGACAAGTATAATAGTAATTTAACCCCCTTAAATTCTTTTATTCTGCCAGGAGGCTCCGAAGTATCTTCATTGCTTCATATGTCTAGAACAATTGCAAGAAGAGCAGAAAGAGATACCTCTCTTTTATGTAGTGAAGAAACTATTAACACGCAGTCTCTGATTTATCTAAATAGATTGTCTGACTTGTTATTTGTTTTATGTAGAGTTTTGAATGAAAATGGATTAAATGATATTTTATGGATACCAGGTTTAAATCAAGATTAAGTAATAATTTATAAAGATAAAAAAAGGAGATCGATTTGAAAATCTTAGTACCAGTTAAAAGAGTTGTAGACTATAACGTAAAAGTAAGAGTTAAAAGCGATAATTCTGGTGTTGAATTAGATAATGTTAAAATGTCTATGAACCCATTTGATGAAATAGCAGTTGAAGAAGCTTTAAGATTAAAAGAAAAAGGGATAGCAACAGAAGTAATAGCTATTTCAATTGGAGTATCTCAAGTTCAAGAGACAATTAGAAATGCACTTGCTATGGGTGCAGATTCAGGAATCTTTGTTGAAGTTAATGAGACTTTAGAACCACTTAATATTGCAAAAATAATTTCGTCTATAGCCGAAAAGGAAAATATTGATTTAATGATATTAGGAAAACAAGCTATTGATGACGATATGAATGCTACTAGCCAAATGGTTGCTGCTTTATTAAATTGGCCACAAGCTACATTTGCAAGCAAAATAGAAATTATTGATAAAGTAGCAAAAGTCAGTAGAGAAGTTGACGGTGGAATTGAAAATATAGAAATTATCTTACCAGCTGTAATTAGTACAGATTTAAGATTAAATGAGCCTAGATATGCTAGCTTACCTAATATTATGAAAGCAAAAAAGAAACCTATTAAAGAGATAAAAGTTGACGACCTTAAAATAGATATTAAGCAACGATTAGATATATTAAAAGTTGAAGAACCGTCTAAACGTCAATCAGGAATAATGGTAAAAACTATAGAAGAATTAGTTGATAAATTAAAAAATGAAGCCAAAGTAATATAAATTTATAAGGATATGAAAATGAGCGTTTTAGTTATAGTAGAACATAATAATAATGAAGTATTACCAGCAACTTTACATACCGTAAATGCGGCTAAACAAATTGGAAATTCAGATTTGTTAGTTATTGGAAATGATTGCCAGACAGTGGTTAAATCAGCTAGTAAAATTGAAGGAATTAACGAAGTTTTATTTTGTGATGAAGAAGTTTATAAAAATCCTCTAGCTGAAGACACTTCCATTCTAATTTCTTCTATTGCAAAAAATTATTCGCACATATTATTTTCTAATACAGCAAATGGTAAAAATACTGCTCCACGCTTAGCTGCACTGTTAGACGTGATGATAATTCCAGATATAATTGAAATCATTGATATTGATACTTTTAAAAGACCAATATATGCAGGTAATGCAATTGCAACTTGCAAGAGCAATGATGCTATAAAAGTATTAACGGTGAGGACTACGGCTTTTGAAAAAGTTTTGATTAGTGACCATGAAGCAAAGACATCCTCTATTAAATCTGGTGAAAAAACAAAATTATCTAAGTACATAAATTCTGAGCTTTCAAAAAACGAAAGACCTGAATTAACTGCCGCTGATATTGTAGTATCAGGTGGAAGAGGGCTAGGTTCTGGTGAAAACTTCCAAGTTCTTGAGAAACTTGCAGATAAGTTAGGTGCCGCTATGGGAGCAAGTAGAGCTGCAGTTGATGCAGGATATGTTCCTAATGACTGGCAAGTCGGACAAACTGGAAAAGTAGTTGCACCAAACTTGTATATCGCAGCAGGAATTTCTGGAGCAATACAACATTTAGCAGGTATGAAAGACAGCAAAGTTATAGTTGCAATTAATAAGGATGAAGAGGCACCTATTTTCACTGTCTCTGATTATGGGCTCTCAGAAGATTTATTTAAAGCAGTGCCTGAGATGGAAAAGTTAATTAAGTAACTTTATAACCTTATCCACAACTTTAGCTTCTCCCCATTTTAAAATACCTTCATGTTTTGATACAACCAATCCTTGTTTGTTCACTAGAACAGTTGTGGGTATACCTCTCAATTTTAATGCTTTAAAAATTTTCATATCTTTATCAAAAAAATGATTTAAATCAGAGGCACCATTGTTAAACAAAAAACTTAACTGGTCCCTAATATTTTTTTTATCTATTGAAATAGTTAAGACTTCAATGTTGTACTTTTGAAGTTTTAAATTAAGTAAACTTAAGTCAGGCATTTCTTTTTTGCATGGAACACACCAAGTAGCCCAAAAGTTAATAACATATCCGTTCTTCATTGTATTTTTTGGAAACTCCAAAATAAACGATTTTTCTTTACTGTTTAAAATTGCTAAATTTGGAAATGGTATGCTAAAATTGAGCTTTTTTAAGTTATCAGCAGCCAGAGTATTGTTACTAAAAAGTATTAAGAAGAAGAAAAATAATATTTTTTTATTAATTTTTAATGTATTCATGTTCTAAACTACTATAAACCTCAATAATTGCTAATTAATTAATATAGATTAAAAAATGAAAAAAAACAGTTCTGAAAAACAAAATAATAGTAAAATATGGGGTGGTAGATTTTTAACCTCTCCCAATGAATTAATGGAAGAGTTTAACTCATCTATTCAGTTTGATAAAAGACTATACAATCAAGATATTGAAGGTTCAATCGTCCATGCAGAAATGCTTTGTAAACAAAAAATTATCTCTGAAACAGATTTTAAATTAATAAAATCAGGTTTAAAAAAAATTAAAACAGAAATTTATAATAATAACTTTAATTTTTCGATTAAATTAGAAGATATTCATATGAATATAGAAAATAGATTAGTTGATTTAATTGGAGATGCAGGCAAAAAATTACATACTGCAAGGTCTAGAAATGACCAAGTGGCTACAGATATAAAATTATGGCTTAGGAATAGGATTGACCAAATAGAACTTGATCTAAAATTACTACAAAAAACATTGATCGAAAAATCAGAACTTTATTATGATATGTTAATGCCTGGTTATACCCATCTTCAAGTTGCACAACCAGTTACCTTTGGCCATCATTTACTTGCATACGTTGAAATGATTGGTAGGGATAGAAGTAGATTGATTGATTGTAGAAAGAGACTGAATGAATCACCTCTTGGTTCTGCAGCTTTAGCGGGTACAAGTTATCCAATCGATCGCGATTTTGTTTCACATAAACTTGGATTTGATAAACCCACTAAAAATTCTATGGACGCGGTTTCTGACCGAGATTTTGCAGTTGAATTTATGTCAGTTTCTTCTCTAATTGCAATTCATTTATCTAGATTAGCTGAAGAACTAGTTATATGGTCATCTGATAGATTTAACTTTGTTAAATTACCAGAGAGTTATACAACAGGTTCAAGTATTATGCCTCAAAAAAGAAATCCTGATGCAGCTGAGTTAATCAGAGCTAAACCAGGAAGAATATTTGGGAATTTACTAAGCTTAATGACAGTACTTAAAAGTCTTCCAATGACATATGGAAAAGATATGCAAGAGGATAAAGAACCAATTTTTGATACAGCTGATACTATAGAAATGTGTATTATGAATATGGAAGGCATGATTAAAGGCTTAGAACCTATTTCTAATAATATGATTGATGCTCTTCAAAAAGGTTTTCCAACCGCGACTGATTTAGCAGACTATTTAGTAATAAATTTAGAAATACCGTTTAGGGATGCACATCATCTAACTGGTAAAATAATTTTGTTAGCTGAGGAGGAAAATTGCACTTTAGAAAGTTTATCACTAAAAGATATACAAAAAATTATTCCTGCAGCGGATTATAAAATTTTAGAGATTTTAAAAATACAAAACTCCGTTTCTAGTAGAAATTCATACGGTGGCACAGCACCAAAAAACGTGCTAAAAGCTGCCAAAGAAGCTAAACAAAGGTTTTTAAAGGATTAATGCATATGAACTACAAAATAATAATTTTGATTACCTTCTTATTTTCTTCAATGTTTTTATATGCTTGTGGAAGAAAAGACGATCCCGTAAAACCTTCTGAAATTATTATTAAGAATTAGATATAGTTATGCACTCATCAGGTTTTTATAGAAATAATAATGAAGAACTTTGCGTCCAAGGTATACTGGTTAGTGATTTAGCTAAAAAATATGGTACCCCTCTATTTGTTTATGACAGTGGATTAATGAAAGAACGTTACAATGTCTTTTTAGACACTGTGGCTAACGTTAAGGGAAATATTCATTATGCAGTCAAAGCAAATGATTCTCTTGCTATAGTAAGTTATTTTACAAAATTAGGGTGCGGGGCAGATATTGTATCAATTGGTGAATTTGAAAAATGTATTGCTGCTGGAATGTCTCCACAAAAAATTATATTTTCTGGAGTTGGTAAAAAAAACTCCGAAATTGAAGTAGCTTTAAAAAACAAAATTCTTCAATTTAATATTGAATCACAAGAAGAGTTAGAAGACATATATAAAGTTTCTTCTAAACTAAAAATGACTGCAAATGTATGTTTACGTGTAAATCCTAATATTGCCCCAAATACACATAAAAAAATATCTACTGGTGAAAAAGAGACAAAGTTTGGGATCGATTTTAAAAACGTGAATTCGATTTATAAAAAATTACATGAATTAGATTATATAAATCCTGTAGGTCTGGCTGTTCATATTGGTTCACAAATATTTGATTTTAATTTTTTTTATCAAGCATATTTAAATCTTAAAAATTTGGCAGATGAATTAGTAAATAGTGGTTATAATGTTCCAACTTTAGATCTTGGTGGAGGGATTGGAATACATTATGATAATAATAAAGCTCCTAATTTTTCTAAATATAAAAGTATTATTTCAGATTTATTTACAAATACTGACTATAAACTAAATTTTGAGCCAGGAAGAAGTCTCATTGCTGAAGCCGGTATATTAATTACTAAAGTAATAAGAAATAAGAAGACTAAAGATAAAAACTTCATAATTGTTGATGCCGCTATGAATAATTTAATCAGACCAACTTTATATGAAGCATTTCATAATATTGAACCTATTAATAAAACGAATAGATCTAAAATTCTCACAGATGTTGTGGGGCCAATTTGTGAAACTGGTGATTACATCGCCTTAGATAGAAAAATTAACAAAGTAGAAAACGATGAGCTTTTAGCAATTAGAACTACAGGAGCATATTCATCTGTAATGAGATCTAATTACAACACAAGACCGGATGCTAAAGAAATTATTATATATGAAAACAAAGATTACTTAATTAGAGAACCTGAAACCATAAGAGATTTAATTTTAAAAGAAAAAGTCATAAAATATGATTAATTTGAAAACATTTTCTTTAATATTGTTGCTTTTACACTTATATTGTCTTCTTTAAATTTAATTTTAGTAAATTGTTTAAATTCAATAACTGATAAGGGCATTATTATCTTATTATTGATAACTATAATTTGCTCCATTAAGATCTTTCTATCTTCTCTTATGGCCAAGATTTTTATTCTTGGTGTTAAAATAGGTCTTGAAGAATCGTTTTTAATTGTACCAGCAAATTTAATATTATTTTGCTTAACTGTGGCAACAAAATCTATCATTTTAATATACCCTAATTCTGCTAAAATAGGTAGTTGAACAATATTTAAAATATCATTGACTTTTACTGCATACTTTTCTGTTTGTTTGGGAAAATATAAATAACTGTATGCAAATAAAGCAGAACGAAAAAACAATAATGAAGAAGAAAATAAAATAAAACAAAATAGCATAATAGGAAGAAAGTTGATTTTTTTCTGACCGTTTTTATTTTTTTTATTAATCTTATCTGTTTTTTTTTCTTGGATTATATTTTGAGATTTAAACTTAGACTCAGATAATTCTGAAGAAATTTCTGCAACAGATTTATTTTTTATATCTAATATTGGGTTATTTTTTTTTGACAATCTTTTGGTTTGATGTTCAACAACAGATTTTATTGAAGCTAATTCACTTTTAACTTTTTCTGTTTCATTTATAAAATTATTTTCTAAAAGTGCAAGTTTATCATCTTCGGTTGAGTTTTTTTTATCTTTATATTTAGTCTGATTATTAGATAAACTCCATTTTTCGTTACAAACACTACATTTTAACCAAAGTATATTATTAGTAAGAATACTCTCATCCAAATCAAATTTTGTTCCACATGATTTACATGTTTTATACATAATGCAAAATTCCTTAACATTCATAGAAATTATCAATTATTGTATACTAACATACATTTTTTTGCCAACATGTTTAAGTAAAAGAACTGTGAAAGTTAATATGACAAAATTCATATATAAAATATTTTTTTTTATAATTTTTATTTTAATATTAAGTTATTTTTTTTTAGGTTTGTTTCATTTTAAAGAAAAAATATTATCCTTAAAAAAATATTCTAATACTTTAAATTCAAATATTGTAATTTTGACAGGAGGCTCTAATAGAATTAAAGACGGGCTAAAAATTATTAATAATATTGAAAGATATACTAAAGCTAATTCGAAAATTCTTATTAGTGGAACAGGTAAAGGCTTTACAAAAATAAGTTTAAAAAAGATGCTTACTTCAAACTTTAATTTAAAATTACTTGAATGCTGCATTGAGCTCGAAAGTATATCAACGGATACTTATTCAAATGCTTCTGAAACCTATAAATGGGTTAAATTAAATAATATTAATAAAATTATTCTTATCACTAGCAATTATCATATGCCAAGAGCTATTTTAGAATTTAAAAATAAAATGCCAAATCTTCAAATTTTCACTTACCCTATAATGCCTAAGAATCATAATATTTCTAAATGGTTAAGCTCTTCAGAAACTTTTTTATTAGTTTTTATTGAGTATTCAAAATTTCTTATTGCAAGCTTAAGAATTAAAATCTTTAATATTTGATACTTTTATTCACTTTGTCCAGCATCAATTATTTTTTCTCTGATAGACTTAGTTCTTGAAAAAAAAGAATATAATTTTTTACCATCTTTTTTCCTAATAGCTCTTTGTAAATCTGAAAGGTCTTCATTAAACCTTTGAAGCATCTCTAAAACAGCTTCTGAATTACTAAGAAAAATATCTCTCCACATTATTGGGTCTGAAGAAGCAATACGAGTAAAATCTCTAAAACCTGAGGCAGAATATTTTATTACATCATTTTTTAAATCAGCCTCTAAATCTGAAGCTGTACCAACAATAGTATACGCGATCAAGTGTGGCAGATGAGATGTAATAGCAAGAATTCTATCATGATAATCTACGTTAACTATTTCTACAATTGATCCTAATCTATTAAAAAATTTTGATAATTCTTTGGTCTGTTTGGTTTCTATATCACAAATGATCAACCAATAACGGTTTTCAAACAATGTACTAAAACCAGATTTTGGTCCAGAATATTCGGTGCCCGCTAATGGATGCGAAGGGATAAAGTAGTTATTATTTGGAATAGAGGACTTCACATCTCTAATTACTGATAACTTTGTTGAGCCAGTATCTGTAACTAAAGCTTCTGGTTTTAAATGAGGCGAAATTAAATCTGCAACAGATTTCATGGCACCAACAGGGATAGCGAGAATTATTAAATCAGAGGCTTTAATTGCTTCTTTAATATCTTCACAAACATAAGTTGCTATCTTCATTTCAGAAACTATTGACCTATGTTCAGGATTAATGTCATATGCATAAGTTATTATCTTTTTATCTTCTTTAGCCTTTATTGCATGTAAAATAGAAGTACCTATTAAACCTAGACCAATTACAGAAATTTTATTAAAAATTATGGTCATTATTTATTTTCTAAAAATATTTTCAATTCATTTATTAATGTAGTATTTTCTTTCGCAGTTCCAATTGATACCCGTAAATAGTTTTGTAATTTATAAACAGACATTCCTCGAACTAAAATACCTTTGTTTGCTAAAAATTTTTCAGCATTTTGAGCATTATATTTTTTTTGATTAGGAAACTTTATTAATAAAAAGTTTGTTAAAGATTTTTGAAAACTTAAATTTAATAGTTTTAATTGTCTTTCTAACCAGCCCATCCACTTAGAGTTATGTGCCACAGATTTTTTTTGAAAATCAATGTCTTCTACTGCAGCTATACCGGCTACCATTGCAGCAGTATTTACGCTAAATGGACCTCTTACTTTCATAAGGTTATCTAAAATATATTGAGAGCAATACCCCCAACCTAAACGTAAAGATGCTAATCCGTGTAATTTAGAAAAAGTTCTCAACATAATTACATTATCATATTTTTCGACTAAACTGCTACCATCTATGTATTCATCATGATTAATAAACTCAGAATAGGCTGCATCATATACTAACAATATATTTGATGAAATAGAACTATGTAATCTTATTACTTCATCTTTAGATATAAATGTGCCTGTAGGATTATTTGCATTAGCCAAGAATATAACTTTGGTTCTTTCATTAACTTTTGATAAGATATTATCTACGTTTGCTGTTAAATCATTATCTTTTGCAATTATTCCTTTTGCACCTGCTATTGATATTGCTTGGGGAAATTGTAAAAAACCATATTCAGTATATATGGCTTCATCTTTAGTATCCAAAAAAGCCTGTGCAATAATAGATATTAATTCATCTGAACCATTGCCTAAGATAATTCTAGCCTTCTTAAGTAAATACCTTTTTGCGATAGCATTAATTAAATCTTCGCTAACTTGTGGTGGGTATCTATGTAAATTTGTAGAAAAAGATTTTAGAGCTTTAATAGCATTTAAAGATGTTCCTAAGGCTCCTTCATTTGCAGATAATCTTATTAAATTATCAAGATTACTTTTACCAAAATTTGGTTTATAAGTTTCTAGTTTTTCAATACTACCTTTAACTGAAATACCCATCATTAAATATCCTATTATTTATCGTTTTTTAGCTTAATTATATTATAATTTTTTTGATTTGAAGTTTTATAAAGGGGAACATCAGCTATAATTTGAAAGTTAACTTTAATATCAGTGTGATTTTTTAGTTTAATTAAACTTTCACTATCTACAAAACCTATCTCTATATCTTTTTTTTCTAAAGAGGCTAACAAACTTACAACACTTAAAAAATAAGTGGTGTTAAAATAGTTTCCAAAATGTGCTGAATAGACTGACTTAATTTCATCGTCATTTCCTGCAACGCCAATTTTTAATACTTTTTGTAAAGACAAGTTTGCTGAAATAATTTGACGCCAGACCTTTTCAACTAAAAATTTATCTAGCCCAGAAGTAACTAATTTTTTAATTAATTTTTCTTCTCTGTTAGGATCAAAAGGGAAATTACCTTTCTTTGCGTTCATGATTTTTGATGCTAGAGATTGCCTTTCTTTTATCAATTGACATAAGTTAGTATCAATTTCATCAATTTTACTACGTAGTATTTCTAAATCTGTATTATCCATGCCAAACCTTTACAATATAATAATATATATACTTAAATTTAATAAAATAAACTTTTTGATTAAATTTCTTCAATAAATGTTTTATTTTAATATTTATTATTTAGCAATTTTTACAGTTTAAAGGAATAAACATGATTGAAATAAATATTATAAGTGCTTTGTCTGATAATTATATATATTTACTAAGAAACACAGAAAAAAATATTACATCTGTAATTGATCCAGGAGAAGCAGAACCTGTAGAAAAAATTTTAAATCAAAAAGGTTGGCATTTAGATGAAATAGTCAACACACACCACCACTATGATCATACTGGTGGGAATGCAAAACTTAGAGATATTTATGGATCAAAACTAATTGCTCCTATATACGAAAAGGAACGAATTTCTAATGTAGACATTTTTGTTTCAGATAATGATATAATTTCCATCTCAGGAATAGAAACAAGGGTAATTCATACTCCTGGGCATACAATAGGTCATGTGTGTTTTTACATGCCAGAAGAAAATAAGCTTTTTTCAGGAGATACTCTTTTCTACTTAGGATGTGGACGTGTCTTTGAAGGAACAATGGAACAAATGTGGTCTAGTTTATCAAAACTTAAAACTTTACCTGATAATACACTTACTTATTGCGGGCATGAATACACAGCATCTAATGCTAAATTTTCAAATCACCTTGATCCTAATAATGAATTATTAAAAATAGCTTTTTCTGAAATAAAAACAAAGAGAGCTAATTTAGAGCCCACTATTCCTTTTAACTTAGGAAAAGAGAAAAAAATTAACCCATTTTTGAGAGTTGACGACAAAGTCTTTACTAACTCAATTGGATTAAATACAACTAGTGTTTCTGAATCATTCAAAGAAATTCGATTGCAGAAGGACAACTTTTAAATATTTGACAGCTCGTAAGCTACTTCGCAATCATCAAAAATATTTGGTTTACAAATATTAACCTTTGAACCAAAGACAAATTTATTATTGTTAATACTTGAATGAACTTTATTAGTTAATATCTCAAGTAATTCAAAATGTTGGCTATCAACAATATCCTTTGTAAGTTTTCTAAACTGACTATAATCTTGTGTTTCTTGTAAGTTATCACCTTTTGGCTCTGAGTCATTAGTCAAAAGTATTTCTATATTAATAGTAATTTTTTGCTTATTTTTTTTTTCTGGTTCATAGACACCAATAGATGCCATTAATTCTAAGTGATTAATAAAAATTTTTCTATTTCTAGTCTTCATATTATATATCCTATTATAAACCAACATCTCTTCTAGGTGGGGCAAGATGTGCTCCTCCGTCAAGAAGTGTTACATGACCTGTCATTGATTTGGATTTTATTATAAGTTGAATTGTGCTTGTAATTTCTTCAACAGTAGAAGATGATTTAAGTGGATTTTCTTTATGAGATTTTTCGAAAGCCTTTTCATCTTGTCCAGGTGCAAGTAATGTAATGCCAGGAGCAATACCGTTAACTCTTAAACAGGATGAGTAGGAAAGTGCAGACATTTTTGTAAGACCATACATTGCTTGCTTAGATAAAGTATAAGTATAATAATCTGGATTAAGCCCAAAAATTTTAGCATCTAGTATATTTATAACAAAACCTTGCTGACTTTTTTTCTTTTTTTGAATTTTTATTGTGTAATTTGCAAGAGCCTTAGTAAGCATTGCTGGAGCAGTAAAATTAATAGACATATGATTATAAAGATCGTCAAAACTAAAGTCATTGCAATTGTCATAGTTGAAATAACCAGCATTATTTATTAAGCCTGTCCATGTTGACTCATGTGCTTCAAGATTATTAATTAAATTTTCAATATCTGAATTTTTAGATAAATCAGCTTGATATAAATTTACTTTGCCTCCTACTTTAATTAATTTTTCTGCTGTTTCTTCGGCTAACTTTTTAGATTTATTATAATGAAGGGCAATTGACCAACCAGATTCAACTAAGTCTGTTATTATAAATTTACCTAACCTTTTGGCAGAAGCGGTAACTAAAATTGTTTTATCTTTATTTATCACAATCTAATTTTCCTTTTCCATAACCTTATATGAAGTATCTCTAATTAACTTTAAATAATTTAGAAATTTTTTATCTTCTAGTGATTTTCTAAATCCTAATTTTTGCCATGAATCTGCTCTTGTGCATTTTGGTTGAACATATCTTTTTACAACATTTATTGGCGCTCTTCCAGTAACCAAAACTTCATCACTCAGTAAAGCTGCCTCTTCAATAGAGTGAGTAACCATAATGACTGTGGCTAATTCCTTTTTTATAATTGAAGTGAGCTCTGTAGCTAAAATTTCTCTACTCAAGCTATCTAAAGCAGCAAACGGTTCGTCTAATAATAATAATCGAGGTTTAAATAATAGTGCCCTAGCTATTGCAACTCTCTGCAACATCCCTCCAGATAGTTGATAAGGAAATAAATTTGCAAAGCCTTCTAGACCAACATCCTTAATAACTCTAGTCATTTCAATATGGAAGTTTTTATTACTGTTGTTTTTTCCCAGTGCAATATTTTGATAAACATTTAACCAAGGCATAAGAGCAATATTTTGTTGAACTAAAGTGATTTCGTGAAAAATTTCATTTATTTTTCTTTTTTCAAATGTTATTTGACCTTCATTATAGTTGATTAGACCAGATAGCATTTTTAATAAAGATGTTTTGCCTGATCCAGAAGGACCAATTATACTTGTAAAATTACCCTTTTTAATCGTTAAATTTAAATTGTTACAAATTTCTGTTTTATTTTTATTATTGTTGTATGAAAAATAAACTTTTTCAAAACATAAATTATATTTACAATCCATTGTCATATATTCAAGGGCCTTCAATAATAAAATCAGGCACTATTCCAGTACTTTTAATCATTTTAGCAACATTTTCATTTCTAAATAAACCATATTTAGTCATTAATACGGATTTTATACCAATGCTGTTAGCTCCCAATATATCAGTATGAAGTGTATCACCAACCATTCCAATTCTTGATAGAGGAATGTGTCTTCCAGATAACTCTGTTATTCTATTTATTCCAAGTTCAAATATAGTTGGAAAAGGTTTACCTAGCCAAAATGGAAGATCCACTCCATTAGCAATTAAGTGTGATACAAAATAAGCAGGCTCAATACTAAAATTAGCTTCGTGTGGAGCCACTATATCTGGATTTGCTACAAACAAAGGTCTAGGATTGTTTTTTAAAGAATCACATAACATATCTTGCCAGATAGTATCCCACTGAAGTGTGCCTAACAAAATGAATGAATTTACTTCTTCAAACATAGAATAGTCTTGTTCTAATTCAATACAATTTAAATCAGGTATAATAAAATCATTACCCATATTACCCATAACCCCTAAAGGACCGTTCGGTTTATTAAAAGTTAAAAAAATCTCTGCTGCTTCTCTACTTGATATTATTTCATCTAGCGAAAATTCTAGACCTAAAGTAGACAACTGATCTCTTTTTATAGAACTGTTATTACTTGCACCATTTGTTACCACTAAGAGTGTAATGCCTTTTTCTCTAGCTTTGTCTAATGTTGAGATTATTCCAGGCACTAACGAAGAGCCTGAATTTAAAACACCAAAGGCGTCTAGCAACAATGCATCAAAATTATCTAAAATGTTTTCTAACTTAGGCGCAACAATTGTTGTTTGTTTATTACCCTGGAAAGAGGGAAAAAAATTGCGCATACTCTCATAAAGATCTACAACTTTGCCTGCATTTATATCTTTAATGGATGGAATTACAAAATTTTCTTTAAATTCAAATTTTTCTAATATAAATTCTGGCTTTACAAAATAATTATCCATACTAATGATTAATCCTAAAAAAGTTAATTTTATGAAAGGTATTATATGTCCAAAAAAATTCTTATCATTGGATCAGGAATAGCAGGAATTGCAGCATCATTAAAGCTAAAATCTTATGGTTTAGAATCAACTATAGTTGATAAAGGAAATTTTATAGGGGGCAGAATAGGAACAAGAGAGCAAAAATTAAGAAAAAGCACATATTATTTTTTTCATGGAGCACAGTTTTTTTCAGCAAAAAAAAATAATTTTCAAAAAATTATTAATGCTGGTGTCAAAAAAAATTATATTAAAGAATTTGGTGAATTTACTCCCTCAAGATTTAGAGGATATCCTACTATGAGAAATTTTTTATCAAATTTATCCAAAGATATTAATATATTACAAAACTACAAGATAACTTGTTTAAAAAAAATTCATGATAAAATAAATGTATTAGAGGATACAAGAAAGACTTGGAATGTTTTTGATGCTGTAATATCAACTATCCCAGCTCCTCAAAATTTAGAATTAATGGATGATTTTCCTATTTTGAAGCAATCTTTAGAAACTGCATCTTATGATGCGTGTATAGCTCTTATGTTTTATTTTGATAAGAAACCTTTAAACATACCAACTTATTTTGACTTCTATAATAAAGATGATATTTTGGGCTGGATGGCAGCAGGAAGTAATATAAAGTTTTGGACTGCACATACCAAAAGTTTATATTCAAATTTAAACTTAGACACAAATAAATCATTAATTAAAAATGAGATTTTATCTTCAATTAAGGACTTTTTTTTTACTTACCAAAATATTTCAAACATTAATTTTTCTAGTTTACATGTTTGGAAATACGCTAAAACAAAAAACATTGTTGTTGGCAAACAAATAGACCCTGAATTCCCAATAGCAATTGCTGGTGATTTCATGGAAGGGCCCAACGTTGAATCAGCTTTCATTTCAGGTGAAAAAGCTGCTGATTTAATATTTGATAGACTTAGTTAATTAGCTAAATTGTTGTAATTTAATAATTGTTATAGAGTAATAACATGATAAACCTTAAAAATTCAGTTTTAGATCTAGTTGAAAGTGCCAAAAAAGAAATTAACAACATAGATATTAGTGATGCATTAAAATTTCATAATGACAAAAGTAATTTGTTTATTGATATAAGAGATATTAGAGAAATACAAAAATCTGGCCGTATTTTGGGAGCCAAACACGTTCCAAGGTGTATGTTGGAATTTTGGATAGATCCTAAAAGTCCATATCATAAATCTTTTTTTCATGATGATGTAAGATTTATTTTTTATTGTGCTTCTGACTGGCGATCAGCTCTCGCTACTCAAACTGCTAATAATATTGGTCTCTTAAACACTGCTCATCTTTTAGGTGGTTTTAATAAATGGTTAGAATTAAAAGGTCCCATAGAAGACCCAAAATAAAATTGCAAAAAAGTGAGATATTTACATTTTTAATTTAATACCCTTAACGTTTGTTACATTATGGTCATCCGCTTTTATTACAAGTAAAATAATAGTTGATAATGCAAGCCCATTTCTTTCCCTCTCTTTTAGGTTTGCCATTGTTGCGTTTATATTTTTTATTTTTTATTTATGTTTTTCAAAAGATAAAACAATTTCTATTAAAGCTTTTCGCAATGCATCCATTAGTGGTTTGTTATTTCATGGATTTTATTTAGGTGGTGTATTTTATGCCTTATCTAAAGGTATTTCCGCTAGTCTAATAGCATTAATTGTATCACTTCAACCTATCTTAACTTCTATATTAGCAAGAATTTATTTAAATGAAAAACTAACTAGAAATCAATGGTTAGGAATGTCACTTGGGTTTTGTGGGGCATTTATAATTATTTTATCTGATTTAAAAGAAGGTTTAACTTTGCTTGCATTTATATCTGGGTTAGTTGGATTAATTTCTTCTTCACTTGGAATTATTTGGCAAAAAAAAATCGTTGACGAACTCCCTTTATCTGCAAATAATTTTATACAAGCATTTAGCGCTTCCATTTTTTATATTATAATCACTCTTTGCTTTGAAAATTACTATATTAATTTTACTTATAGTTTGTTTATGGCTATGTCCTGGCAGATATTTGCTGTTTCACTTGGTGCTTTTTTAATTTTGATGTGGCTGTTAGAGCACAACAAAGCAAATGAAACTTCTACTTTATTTTTTTTAATTACTCCTGTTTCAGCATTAATGGCCTATTACGTTCTAGATGAACGATTTTCTTATTTAGATTTTTTTGGTTTATTTGTCTCATCTATTGGTGTTTTTATGGCTACAAAGTACCAAAGAAAAACTTAGTATACTTAATTATGTTGTATTTTTTTTTCTAATTGATAATATATATTATCAGTGTCTTTTTATGTGAGAGCGTTTTTTTATACCGCCGAAGGAGCAACCACCCCGGAAACTCTCAGGCAAATGGAACATAAAAAGTTGATAATCTGGAGAGTGTCGTTTTTTAACGACCACCGAAGGGGTAAGCCATAATTGGTCAATCTTTCAGGTTCCGTGACAGATGGGGTAACTTGCATTTTGCAACTAATTTGTTACGGAGAGAATTATGAAAAATATCGCAATTATTGGTGCAGGAATTACTGGTATTACCACAGCATATCAACTTCTGGAAAGAGGATATAACGTTTCAGTATTTGATAAAAACCGTTATGCAGCTATGGAAACTAGCTTTGCAAACGGTGGCCAGTTATCTGCCTGTAATGCCGAAGTTTGGAATAGTTGGTCCACTATAGCTAAAGGTATAATGTGGATGCTTAAAAAAGATGCTCCTCTCCTATTTAGTCCAAAAATGAATTTTCATAAAGCAGGTTGGTTGATAAACTTTATAAGTAACATCCCAAATCATAAAAAAAATACAATTTTAACAGCTAAAATGGCTATAGAAAGTAGAAACGAATTTAAAAGAATTTTAAACAAAGAAAATATAAGTCTAAATCTTGAGGAAAAAGGTATTTTACATTTATGTGATGATAATAATTCATTAAATCATGGCCGAAAAATAAATAAATGGTTACAAGAAGCTGGTTTAAATCGAAAGGAAGTCTCACTTGATGAAATGGTATCAATAGAACCCACTTTAAATTTAAAAAACTATGTTGGCGGTTTTTATACAGATAGTGATATGTCAGGAGATATACATAAATTTACTATGCTACTGGCAGAGGCTTGTAAAAAGAAAGGCGTTAAATTTTATTATGAAACAGAAATCATAGAAATTAACCACAACAAAAAACAACCTATTATAACTTTTCAACACTCTCATGAAATACATAAACAAGATTATGAAGCAATTGTGATTTGTGCAGGTGTCAATAGTAAATTCCTTGCCAGTAAATTAGGCGACAATGTAAATATTTATCCTGTGAAAGGATATTCAATTACATTATTACTCGATGATAAAGATAGCATTGATAACGCTCCATATGTGTCCTTACTCGATGACAAAGCTAAAATAGTCTCTAGTAGATTAGGGGAAGATAGATTTAGAGTAGCAGGAACAGCTGAATTTAATGGTTATAATAAAGATATAAGAGCAGACAGAATAAATCCACTAATTAAATGGTGTAACGAACTTTTTCCTAAAGTTTCGACTGAACATGCAATTCCATGGGCAGGGTTGAGACCCATGACACCAAGTATGGTCCCAAGAGTTGGAAGTGGTAAATTACCTGGCGTTTATTATAATACAGGACATGGGCATCTTGGGTGGACCTTAAGTGCTTTTACTTCTCAGCAGATATCAGAACATATTTTGAGAGACGATAATAAGGTGAATTAAATATCCAAGTTACTAACCTTTAAAGCATTCTCTTGGATAAAATTACGTCTGTGTTCAACTGTCTCCCCCATCAATGTAGAGAATGTTTCTTCAGCATCGCCTTCATTTTCAACTTTAACTTGAAGTAAAAATCTCGCATTAGGGTCAAGTGTAGTTTCCCATAGTTGAACTGGATTCATTTCACCTAAGCCCTTGTATCTATTTACCTGAGATCCTTTTTTTCCATTATCCGTAACTCTTTTAGCTAAATCAAGTGGACCGTTTAAATCATAGTTTTTTTCATTTATAGTAAAAATACATTTATCTAAAAAATGTCCATTAAGAAAATCTTTCATACTATTTAAAACTTTAGCTTCATCAGATACGAGGTCATCCTTAGTAAGGATAAGTATATCTTTTACACCTCTATTAACCCTATATATTTCTAATGATTTTTTATCTTTGTCTTCTTCCATAAAATTATAGTTTGCTTTCCAACGGCTTGAATCTTCACCTAATAGACTATTTAATCTATTTGTTATTGTTAAGAGGTGATTTTCATTATTAAATAATTCAAGGTTAAAAAGGCCTAAAATAGCTATTTGTGAAATAACATCTGGAAAACCTAATGAATTTCCAATTTTATCAATAATTCTTTTTGCCTGAATTGATTTTTCAACAGAGATTTTTAAATCTTCACCTAAAATTGTTTCATTGCTACCTATTGATAATGAAACATCTTTAATTCCAGAATTAATTAAATAATTATCAAGGGCTGACTGATCTTTTAAGTATACTTCAGATTGACCATGTTTTGCTCTAAATAGTGGTGGTTGAGCAATATACAAATAACCTGCATCTACTAAAGGCCGCATATGTCTGAAGAAAAAAGTTAACAGCAAAGTTCTTATGTGACTTCCATCAACATCAGCGTCTGTCATAATAATAATTTTGTGATATCTTGCTTTTTCTAAATTAATTTCAGAATTTCCAACCCCCGCTCCAATAGCTGTAATTAATGTACCTATTTCAACTGATGAGAGCATTTTATCTATTCTTGCACGTTCCACATTTAATATTTTACCTCTTAATGGAAGAATAGCTTGATTTGACCTATCTCTTCCTTGTTTAGCCGAGCCACCTGCAGAGTCTCCCTCTACTAAAAATATTTCTGATTTAGAAGGATCTTTTTCCTGACAATCTGCTAATTTACCAGGAAGACTTGCTATATCCATTACACCTTTTCTTCTGGTTAATTCACGAGCCCTTTTGGCAGCTTCACGAGCGCTTGCAGCCTCATAAGCTTTAGCAATTATTTTCTTAGCTTCTGTAGGATGCTCGTCAAACCACTGATTAAGAGATTCAGATACTAATTGCTCGACTACTGGTCTTACTTCACTTGATACTAATTTGTCTTTGGTCTGACTGGAAAACTTAGGATCTGGAATTTTTAAAGATAATACAGTTGTTAAGCCTTCTCTACAATCTTCACCAGATAATTGAATTTTTTCTTTTTTAGCTATACCAGAATTAACAGAATACCCATTAATAACTCTTGTTAGTGCCGCTCTAAACCCTGCTAAATGAGTTCCACCGTCTCTTTGAGGGATATTATTTGTAAAACAAAGTGTAGTTTCATGGTAACCATCCGTCCATTCCATTGAAATATCAACAGTAATACCTTCTTTTTCGTGAGACGTGGCTATCACATCATGTATTGCATTTCTTGATCTATTTAAATATTCAATATAAGCCTTTAAGCCACCTTCATAATAAAATGAAACTTTTTTTTCACCTTCTTCTCTTTCGTCAAGTAAATCTATGTGAACGCCACTATTTAAAAAAGCTAATTCTCTTATGCGATTCTCTAAAGTTGAATAATCAAAAATACATTTTGTAAAAGTGATAGCACTAGGTTTGAAATTAATTTCAGTTCCAGTTTTTTCATTATCTTCGCCTATAATTTTTAAACGGTCATTTGCTACACCGTCTGTGAAAGTGATTTGATAAATTTTATTATTTCTGTATATGGTTAGACTTAACGATTTTGAAAGAGCATTAACAACAGAAATACCTACTCCATGAAGGCCGCCAGATACTTTATAAGAGTTATTATCAAATTTTCCTCCTGCATGTAATTGAGTCATAATAACTTCTGCAGCAGAAACCCCTTCTTCAGGATGTATATCTACTGGAATACCTCTTCCGTTGTCTGAAACAGTAACAGAACCATCTTTTAATAATTTTACCTGAATAAGGTTGCAATGGCCTGCTAATGATTCATCTATTGAGTTATCTAAGACCTCGTAAACCATATGGTGTAACCCAGAACCATCGTCTGTGTCTCCAATATACATTCCTGGTCTTTTTCTAACAGCATCTAAACCTTTGAGAACCTTAATTGAATCAGCGTCATAATTTGAGCTTTTATTATTTGAGTCTAACTCTTCCTCAGACATTGAATTTTCTCCATTTTAAAATCATAATAACCTTTAAGATCACCTAGTACTCTAGGAAGGTAAATTTTATCTATCGTATTTGGATATTTCTTAAATGCTTCTTTACTTGTACTAGTAAACCACACCTGAGCAGAATGCCTAGTCACCTCTTGGTATAATGCAACCCTATGTTTTTCGTCTAAATGCTCTACAATATCGTCTAGTAAAAGAATAGGCGGCCTATTAAACTTAATATTTAACATTCTAGCATGAGACAAAATAATAGATATTAATATTAATTTTTGTTCCCCTGTTGAAGACATTTCTACGTGCTTATTGCTTTTTCTATTAAATATTTGAATCTCAGAAGTATGAGGACCACATATAGAAACCTCGTTATTAAAACGAGATTTTTTTAAAATTAGTTTAATAAAATCTTCAACCTCCAAAGCCGATTTTTTAAGCAGTAAATCCTCAATTTCTCCTTTTAATTTTATTTCTGCTGGAGGGAAATCTTCTATTAAAAAATTATTTTCAAATTCCTCTTGATATAAATCATTTAAAGCTTGAACCAAGTCTAACCTGCTTGCAATAATAGCAACTGCTAACTCAGAGATCTGGCTCTCTATTGAACTAAGCCATGTAGCATCACTATTGAATTGTAATATAATGTTACTTCTTTGCCTGAGAAGCTTTTTGTATTTAAACACCCTGCTTAAATGCAGAGTATCTAAAGAGGATGTTAAACTGTCAACAAAACGTCTTCTCTCACTCATACCAGATTGAAACAAGATACACATTTGAGGAGTAATCCATGATATTTTTAAAATTTTTTCCAACTCAACCTGAGTACAGTTTTCAGAATTAACTCTTACAATTCTTGACTTTGATTGTGAATATTCTTTTAATCCAGTACCTATGTTAATATTGCCATCTGGAGTAACAATATCAGCATTTATTCCCCAAGTCTTTTGGCTTGAGTTCATCTCGAAACTTTGAAAGAGATAATCATCTGTTTTTGATTTACGCAATCCCTTCCCTTGACTTAATAAGGAAATTGCTTCTAAAATATTAGTCTTACCACAACCATTTTCTCCATAAATTAATATAGATGATTCAGGTATTTTCATACTTAAACTAGCATGGTTTCTAAAATTTTTTAAATTCAAGGTTTCTAGATAGAAATAATTAGGATATTCCTTATTATTAATAATTTCTTTTACGCTTAAAATATTATTATTCATTTTTATCCTAGAATTTTGTTCAATCTTAGCTAAAGATTAGACTCTCATAGGCATCAAAACAAAAATAACACCTTCTTGATCTGGGTCTGTTATCAAAGCTGGCGACGCAGAGTCTGATAGTAAAATTTCTATTTCTGTGCCCTTAATCTGAGCAGCAATATCTAAGAGGTATTTTGCATTAAACCCAATTTCTAAATTATCATACTTATATTCTATTTCTAATTCTTCTGAGGCGTTTCCCAAATCATGACTACTTACATTTAGAGATAGTAAATTATTATTTAATGATAGTTTAACAGCTCTTGATTTTTCTATAGATACCGTAGAAACTCTATCAATAGCTTTTGAAAAATCAGAATTAGAAACTATCAGTTTATTTAAGTTTTCTTTAGGGATAACTCTTTGATAATCTGGAAATGCACCATCAATTAACTTAGTTGTTAATATTGTATTTGGAAAAATAAATTTTGCTTTAGTGTCGGAAATAATTATTTCTATTGAACCATCTGTAACATCTGTTAACTTCCTTATTTCACCAACAGCTTTTCTAGGTAATATTATACTTGGTATGTTTTCAGCCCCGTTTGGAAGTGGAATTTCAGCTTGAGCTAAACGGTGCCCATCCGTAGCAACAGCTCTTAGCTTATCTTTGTTTGAAGCAGGCACATGTAAAAATATACCGTTTAAATAATATCTTGTTTCTTCTAGAGAAATAGCAAATTTAGTATTATCAATTAAACTTGCAAGATCAACTGATTGTATAGAAAATTTATTATCATTTTCTATCTCAGTCATAATTGGATAATCATCAGCTGACAAAGTAGGTAGAATAAATTTGGATTTACCAGCCGAAACTTCTAAATTTGTATCCATTAATTTCACACTTATTTCAGATCCATCAGTCAACTTTCTAACAATATCGTATAAAGTATGTGCAGATACAGTAACCTTACCTTGTCTTGAAACTATACATCTTACAGTTTCAACAATATCCATGTCCATATCTGTTGCAGTAAGAGACACTTTTGAGGAATTAGTTTCTATTAATACATTAGATAAAATTGGTATTGTATTTCTTCTTTCTACAACTGAGTATATATGCCCGAGTGGTTTAAGTAGAGTACTTCTATCTATTGTAAAATCCATATTTTAACCTCAACTATATTCAATCAAATCTATCGCAGAATCTTAAATAAACATAGCATATTTAAGATTGTTTCAGCAAGTAATTACATAGATCAAATTCAAGAAGAGATGATTAATTTTTTTAGAGATTTAAGTTGATTTTGTAATTGAAAATCTTCACTTGATAAGGATACAATTTTTTTAACTGCATGCATAACTGTAGTATGATCTTTACCTCCAAATGCCTTACCTATCTCTGGATAAGAAAAACTAGTTACCTCTTTGCATAGAAACATTGCAATTTGTCTAGGTCTAGCAATATTAATTGATCTTCTAGAAGAAGTCATGTCCGATAAATTTAGGTTGAAATATGATGCAACTTCTTGTTGGATAGAATTTATAGAAATTTTTTTTTCATAAACACATAGAAGGTCTGATAAAAGTTCTTTTGAGTTTTCTAAATTAATTTGTTTTCCAGTTAATTCATAATTAGCACATATTCTATTGAGAGCACCTTCTAATTCTCTAATATTAGTATGAATTTTTGTTGCTAAAAACTCTAAAGTATCATGTGGTATCTTTAATTTAAGAAAATCAACTTTTTTGTTAAGAATACCCATTCTTAAATCAAAATTAGTTGGAAGAAAATCAACAACAAGACCACCACCTAATCTTGATCTTAATTTTTCATCCAAATCCATTAATTCTACTGGTGATTTGTTAGATGAGAGTATTATTTGTTTTCCTTCATTTATAAGTTCATTAAAAGTATAAAAAAATTCTTCTTGTGTGGATTCTTTTCCCCCAATAAATTGTATATCGTCAATTATCAAAACATCGAGTGATCTAAATTGGTCTTTGAACTTAATAGTATCCTTTGATCTAATAGCTTTTATAAATTGATACATAAAGCGCTCTGCAGACATAAATACAATTTTGAGATTAGAATATTTTTGTTTCAAGTCTATGGCAATAGCATTTAATAGATGTGTCTTACCCATACCAACATTACCGTGTATATATAAAGGGTTATATGAAATTGATTTATTTTCAGATACTCTTTTTGAAGCAGCAAAGGGCATTCGATTTGAATTGCCTACAACAAAATTATCAAAAGTAAACCTAGAGTTTAATTTAATTGAAACACTTTCAATAAATGACATGTCAGTATTAGTTCTCGGGCTAACCTTCAAATCAATACTATTATTTTTTGATAATATTTTTTTGTCTTGTAGAGTGTTAATCTTTAATATTTTAAAATCTTTTAAATTTTCAAAATTCTTACTGGCCTCACAAAAAATATTATCATAATATTGTGTTTCTGCTCGACTTATTATTAAAGACGAACTGGCGGAAATATATAGTATTTGATTTTTATATTCTAAAAATTCTAGTGGTTCTATCCATGCTTTCCACACAATTTCTTTTATATTCTTTGAAATTTGTAACTTAGTCTGGTACCAGTTATTTTTTTCACTAGCTATGTTGAAATCTATATCTGTTGTATCAACAAGTTTGTCTTCATTTACTAAACCTTTATTGAAAGTATTTTTTC
>JAOESH010000010.1 GCA_028382005.1 Pseudomonadota bacterium | reverse complement strand
ATTGACATGTCTAGTCTTAATTATGTTATGGATCCTTTAACAGCTATTATTAATATGATTAAAAATATTAAAAATAAAAAAAACTGTGATCAAAACTTTAAAATTTTTGACGGTAGGAGAAGGTATGATTTACAAGTCAAAAGTTTAGGTAAAGATATATTAAAAAATGATAGACCTAAATCATTTAGTGGAAATGTAACAATATGTGGTGTTAAAATGTTACCTTTAGGAGGGCATCGTTTAAAATCTAAATGGAAACCAGAAGAAGATAAATTTAGTGATTTTAAACTATATTTTGGAACAACAGCTTCTGGATTATTATTTCCAGTCAGGGTAAACTTAGATAGGTGGTTTGGGACAGTAGTTGTGCGTCTTATAAGCAATAATATCTAGGCTATGAAACTCGGGTTAATAGGAAAAAATATACAATCATCCAAGGCACCTGATATACATAAACGACTTGGAAACTTATTTAATATTCCTCTCAGCTACCAGATATTTGACTTGAAAGATAATAATAAAATTGACTTTTCAGATCAATTGCTAAAATTAAAAAACACAGGTTTTACAGGAGTGAACATTACTTTTCCATTTAAAGAAGAGTCGATCAAGTACGCAGATTTAATTAATCAAAGCTCATTAAATGTAAAATCCTCCAATACTTTAATTTTTAAAGAAAATATTATTGCAGAAAATACTGACTATACTGGTTTTTTAAAAAGCTACGAATTTCATTTTAAAAAAAATAAACCTAAAAAAATACTAGTATTAGGTGGAGGAGGTGTTGGAAGAGCAATCACATTTGCATTAGGATCACTAGATGTAGAGCATATTTATTTATATGAAAAAGACGAATTTAAAGGGAAAAGTTTAATAAAAGACTTAGAATTATTTGAGATAAATTGTGCTCTAATTAATTGTAAACAATTAGAAAAAATAATATCTGAAGTTCAAGGTATAGTTAATTGTACACCTGTTGGTCACTACGATTTTCCAGGTTGTCCTTTAGGTGAATTAATACCAAGTAATCACCACTGGATATTTGACGTAGTCTATACCCCTGCAAAAACAGATTTATTAAAAAAAGGTGAACAAGTAGGTGCTAAGATAATTTCTGGAATAGATCTTTTTATCTTCCAAGCCTTAGATTCTTTTTTATTATTTTGTGAAGAGAGAGTTGATAAAAATCAAATATCAAAGCAAATGCATTTTTTAAGACAACATTATTTTAAAGTGCTTTTTAATTAATATTAAGATTGATTTTGAAAAATTATCTCGTCTGATAAGAGCTTATTTATAGCTTCTTCACTATACCCAGCTTCTTTCAAAATTTCTTTAGTATGCTGGCCTATAAAAGGAGGTTTATGTTTTACTCCAACAGACTGAGATCTACTAAATTTGATAGGTGAAGAAACGCCCTTATACTCATCTTTACTAATAGTCATTTTTCTTTCATGTGTTTGGGGATGATTAATAGCTTCTTCAATATTTCTTACAGGTCCTGCGGGTATACCTGCAGCTAATAATTTTTCAGAAAATTCAACACCATCTACAACACTCAGTGCATCTTCTAGATATTTAGTTAAAGCTATCCTATTTTCAACTCTGTCTCCATTTGAAAGGAATCGTTCATCTGTTATAAGTTGATCTAAATTAAGTGCTTTGCATAGTCTAGCAAATCCTGCGTCATTTCCAATACCCATAAAAATCTCATTAGTAGCTGTCTGAAATTTATCATAGGGAGCAATATTTGGATGAGCATTTCCAGTAGCTTTACCCGGTTTGTTTGATAGAAAGTAGTTACCAGTATGGGGATGCATTAATGCTAAAGCTGAGTCATAAAGAGACATATCTAAAAACTGACCTAGTCCAGATTTATTTCTTTCTTGGATCGCCATTAAAATTCCTATTGTAGCATATAGACCTGTTCCCATATCAACCACAGGAGCACCGACCCTAACGTCGCCACCGTCAGCATGTCCGTTTATAGACATCATTCCTGTCATTGCCTGAACAATAGCATCGTAACCTGGAGCCCCTCCAAGAGGACCTTTTGCTCCAAAGCCAGATATTCGGCAGTGAATTAATTTTGGAAATTTCTTCTTTAAAACATCTTCATAACCCAATCCCCATTTTTCCATGGTACCGGTTTTAAAGTTTTCAATTACAATATCAGAAGCTTTGAGAAGTTCTAAAATTAAGTTCTTGCCACTTTGTTTAGTTAAATCAATAGCAATAGATTTTTTATTTCTATTTACATTTATAAAATATGAAGCCATTTCATTAATAAAAGGGGGACCCCAACCTCTAACCTCATCGCCAATTTTAGATTCAACTTTTATAACTTCAGCTCCATGATCAGCAAGAATTTGTGTGCAGTAAGGTCCTCCAAGAACTCTGGTTAGGTCTAAAATTTTAATGCCATCTAGAGCATATGATATGATATTTTTTTGATCTGTCATTTTCTCACTTTAAAAATTAATATGATTTAGGTAATCCTAGTACACGTTCTGAAATATAATTTAAAATCATTTGAGCACTTACTGGGGCTAATTTTGGAATTAAAGATTCTCTTAACAGTCGTTCTACATGATATTCCTTTGCATACCCCATTCCGCCAAGAGTTATAACAGCTTGCGTTGCGGCTTTGAACCCTGCTTCAGCTGCAAAAAATTTGGCAGCATTTGCCATGCCACCTGAGTTTTCTCCATTATCATATTGATAGGCTGCTTTAGCAATTAATAATTCTGCAGCTTCTAATTCTATCCAGTTTTCTGCTAACGGGTGTTGAATACTCTGATTTTGTCCAATCTGTCTACCAAATACAACTCTGTCGCCCGCATATTTAACAGCTCTAGCAAGGGCATTTTTTCCTATCCCTAATGCTTCTGCTGCAATCAAAATTCTTTCTGGGTTTAAACTATCTAATATATATCTAAAACCTTTACCCTCTTGACCAATTCTATTAAATTCGTCAACTTCCAGATTATCAATAAATATTTGGTTGCTATCTACAGCAGATCGGCCCATCTTAGGAATTTCTTTAACTTCAATCCTCTTTCTATCTAGTTTTGTATAAAATAACGTAAGTCCATCTGTATTTTTTTTGCATTCTTCAATGGGTGTGGTACGAGCTAGTAGTAGAATCTTATCAGCAATTTGTGCTGTTGACGTCCATATTTTTTGGCCATTGATAAGGTATCCATTATTAATTTTCTTTGCGAATGTTTTTAATTTACCCGTGTCTAAACCTGCATCAGGTTCGGTAACCCCAAAACACGTTTTTTCTTTTCCAGTAATTAGTGAAGGAAGCCATTTGTTTTTTTGCTTATCGTTGCCATGAACGACTATAGGATGTGGTCCAAATATATTAATATGAATAGAAGATGCAGCAGCCATTCCTCCTCCTGTTTCAGCTATTTTTTGCATAAAAATTGAAGCATCAGCAAGACCTAATGCGGTGCCGCCAAATTCTTTTGGCATACAAATACCTAGCCATCCACCATTAGCTATTTCATCGTAAAATTTATGAGGGAATTTACTTTTTTGATCGCAATCAAGCCAGTAATCATCATCAAAATTTTTCATAATATTTTGAACAGAATCAATGATAGATAATTGTGTTTCGTTATAGTTAAATGACATTCAAATCATCTTGCTAAATTATGATAGTTGTTATTAGGCTCCATTTCAGTTGCTGAAGCTAATCTGTTTGTCATATTAAATAATCCAACGATAGCACTTATGTCCCAAATATCTCTGTCCGAGTAGCCAACTTCTCTAAGTTCAGCTCTATCTTTTTCTTTAATCTCTGACGGGTCACGTGTTAGTTTTTTTGCAAATTCAAGTAGCTTTTCTTGCTTGCTTGGTAAGTCTGCTGAACGAAAATTTGCAGTTATCCTCTCTCCTAATTGAGGGTCATTTGAAAGTTCTCTTACTGCAGAACCATGAGCAACTAAGCAATAGTAACAATGGTTCTCGGACGAAACTGTGACTGCAATCATTTCTCTTTCTAATTTTGACAAACCAGATTCTCCAAGCATTAGAGCATTATAAAGTTTGGTAAAACCTTCAAATTGTTTTGGAAATTTGGCAAATGCAGTCAAAACATTTGGAACAAATCCAATTTTTTCATCTACCATATTCAGATAACTTTGAGCTTGATCTTCACCATCTTTTGTACCTGAATAATCAAGATTGAGTTTTGTTAAGTTTTGGTTTTGACCTTGTTTTTTTATTTCTTGCATTTAGTTCTCCTTAATCCAATTTGGTTTTCTTTTATCAAAGAATGCATTAATACCCTCAATAGCTTCAGGGTTTTCCCATACGTCTGCAAGCACTTCTATTGTAAAATTAATTGTAGTTTCGTCAATTTTAACTGATAAATCTCTAACTAGTTTTTTAGACGCACAAATAGCACCAGGTGCATTAAAATAAAATAGATCAATTTCTTTTTTTATCTCGTTTTCAATTTCATTTTTTTTAACAAAAGATTTTATTAATCCATAATTTTTTCCTTCTTGTGGAGTAAAAATTCGGGCACTTGTAAATAATTCTATAGAAATATTAGATCCTATTTTTGACATAACATAAGGACTTATAGTTGCAGGAATTAGTCCTAATTTTGTCTCTGTAAGAGCCATCTTAATATTGTCAGTTGCAATAACAATATCACAAACTGATATTATACCGATTCCACCTCCAAAAGCATTTCCTTCAACTTTTGCAATTAGTGGTTTAGTACAGTTATACATTTTATATAGTATTCTCGCTAATTTAGAGGCTTCTTTAATACGTGTTTTTCTATCAGAATTTATTTGATTTTTCATCCAATCTAGATCACCACCTGCACAAAATGATTTTCCAATTGCTGAGATAATTACAATTTTTGTATTTTTATCTTCTCCTATTTTATCAAAAATATCATTCAATTCTTCTATCATCAGAGGAGATAAAGCATTATGTTTTTCTGGTTGATTTAAAATAATCTCAGTACAACCATCTTTATGTTTTTTTACAATTATAGTTTTATACTGAATATCATGACTAATCATAGGTTCCATCCTTTTTAAGTTTTAAAGCTATTTTGGAACACTCATTTATTTTTTGTATATCTAGATTAGTTTGATAGCCTTTTAATAATAATAGTTGATTAACTTTTTCAGTATCAACATTTCCCTCAGCACCTGGTGAGTATGGGCATCCACCCAACCCACCTACGGAAGAGTCGAAGGTCTTAATTCCATTGTCTATACAAACCTCAATATTCTTTAGAGCATTTTTAAAAGTATCATGAAAATGCCCAGCTAATTTGTCTGGTGTTAAGACATTTAAACATTCTTCTAGTATTTTAAGTGTGTGGTCAGGACTTCCTTTTCCTGTTGTATCTCCTAATGAAACCTCATAGCATCCCATATTTACTAGCTTTTCAGCAATTTGACTAACTATTTTAGGATCAACATTTCCTTCATATGGACAGTGAGCAACACAACTTATATATCCTCGAACTGGAATTTTATTTTTTAAAGCTTTATTAATAACTGGCTCAAATCTCAAGATACTGCTCTCAATATCACAATTAATATTTTTTATACTAAATGTTTCTGAAGCTGCAGCAAAAACGGCTATTTCATCTACATTTACTTTTAACGCATTATCTAATCCAATTTCATTAGGGGTCAATGCTGTATACTTAACATTTTCATTTCTTTTGATACCCATAAATACTTCCGAAGCATCAGCTAGTTGAGGCACCCACCGTGCACTTACAAAGCTTGACGTCTCAATTTTTCTGAAACCACATAAAGATAATTTGTTTATAAATTTAATTTTATCGTTTGTTGCTATGAAATTCTTTTCATTTTGCAAGCCATCTCTTGGACTCATTTCAAAAATGTTTATAAAATTATTCATATATATCCTTTATGATTTAATCGTTTTTTAATCTTAAAAGAGTTAGTTTTTCAGATACCTGTTCTCCATCAACAATGAATATCTTCTCAATAACACCATCTCTAGGAGCAGTGAGTGAAAACTCCATTTTCATTGCTTCTAGAATGAAAAGAACATCACCTTTTTTGACTTTTAAATTAGTTTTAATTTTTTTAAACTTAATCACTCCGTGCATTGGGGCAATAATACTATCTTCATAATTATTGTTTTGAGTATCTTTAGACTGTAAGAGGTTTGGATTTATAATTTCAAATGTATCTTGCTTACTAAAAAAAGTGAAAGTTTTATCATGGTTTTTTAAGTTTTTTGTTGATTGAAAATTTAAGTTTAAACTTTTATTTTCCTCATTACATTTTATGTTAATTTCACCTTTAATTATTGATTTGAAAAAAAATGTTTGATTACGAAATTTTACCTCAATTTCATCATGTTGATGGTAGGTAATTTTAAATAAAACTTTCTTTTCACTTATTATTAGGTTCAGAGGGTAAACGGTTGGGTTCCACATATACCATTCAAAGATACTTTGATTATTAATATTTTTTAATTCTATAAATATAGCAACTGCAGCCAGAGCAATAAAATTGTTATCAACTAAATGCTTAAAGTGATCAATGTTACTTTCTATTAGCTTAGTATTAACCTTCCCAAATTTAAAGTCTTCGTATTTAAGTAATTTTATTAATAAATCTAAGTTTGTCTTTATGCCTGCTATTTCTATTTCTGATAAATAATTCTTTAAGTACTCTATTGCTTGATTCCTATTATCTCCGTGAGATATAATTTTTGCAATCATAGGATCATAAAATGGGCTTATATAGTCTCCATTTCTTATCCCTGTTTCAATTTTACAATTTGGATACTTTATTTCGTCAGGGAAATTTAAGTGATGTATAGTTCCACTTTGTGGTGCGAAATTGTTATCAATATTCTCTGCATATAATCGTGCTTCTACAGCCCATCCATTTATATTAAGATTTTCTTGTAATACTGGGAGTTGAAGGCCATTAGCTATTTCAAGTTGCCAAGCGATTAAGTTAGTTGAAGTAATTGCTTCAGTAACAGGATGTTCAACTTGAATACGAGTATTCATTTCCATAAAATATATTTTATTTATATCAAGGCCATTTTGAATGTCAGCAATGAACTCTATTGTTCCAGCTCCTTCATACTTGATGAATTTAGTAGCTTTAACAGATAGCTCACCAAGAAATTGTCTTATCTCATCACTAAGATGAGGAGATGGCGCTTCTTCAATAACTTTTTGCTGCCTTCTTTGTAATGAACAATCCCTGTCAAACAAATGAATTACGTTCCCAAATTTATCAGCAAAGATTTGAATTTCTATGTGTCTAGCCATTGGAATATATTTCTCAAGTAGACAGCTTTTATCTTTAAAATTTGTTTTTGCTTCATTTGAAGCTTCTTCAAATGCAGAAGGGAAATAATTTTTATTATTTGCTATTCTCATTCCTCTGCCACCACCACCTGATCTGGCTTTGATTAATAATGGATATCCAATTTGATCTGCTTTCTTTATAAGATAATTTATTTGCTGATTACTACCGTGATAGCCGGGAACAACTGGTAAGCCTGCTTTTTGCATTAATATTTTAGCTTTATCTTTTTCACCCATTTTTTTGACAATATCACTTGATGGACCAACAAATATCAATTTATTTTGTTCAACACTTCTAACAAAATCTGCATTTTCAGATAATAATCCATAACCAGGATGTATAGCGTTAGCTTCATGTTTCTTAGCAATTTTTATTATTGCTTCACTGTTCATATAGGTATCAGAAACTGAAAAACCTGGGATATTTACTGCTTCGTCAGCTAATTCGCAATGCAAACTTTGTATGTCCACATCTGAGTAGATTGCTAATGTTGGAATATTTAATTTTTTTGCGCATTTTATTATTTTACAGGCAATTTCACCTCGGTTTGCAATTAATAACTTTTTTATTTTTTTTTGGATCATGTTTAGAATTTTTATCTACATTCTAAAAATACCAAATTTGGTATCTTGAATTTCTTGGTTAGAAGTAACTCTTAAGCTTGCAGATAAAATATCACGTGTTTTCACAGGATCAATAATACCATCGTCCCAAAGACGAGCAGAGGCGTATAGAGGGTGAGCTTGTTTATCAAATTGTTCTAAAATTGGTTTTTTAAAATCTTTTTCAATTTTACTATTCCATTTACCTTTATTTTTAAGAGCGTTATTTTTTTTTAATTCAGCCAAAACGCTTGCTGCTTGTTCACCACCCATTACTGAAATTCTAGAACATGGCCAAGTCCATAAGAATCTTGGACCAAAAGCTCTTCCACACATTCCATAATTTCCTGCCCCAAAGCTACCACCAATTAAAACAGTTATTTTAGGAACCTTTGTTGTTGCAACAGCATTGACTAATTTAGCACCATTTTTTGCTATGCCTCCGTGTTCAGCGTTTTCACCAACCATAAAGCCAGTTATATTTTGAAGAAATATCAAAGGTATTTTTCTCTGGCTGCATATCTCAATAAAGTGTGTTCCTTTAAGAGCACTTTCAGAAAACAGAACGCCATTATTTGCTATAATACCACATATTTGACCTTGAATATGTGCAAAACCAGTTATTAATGTAGTTCCAAATTCCTTTTTAAATTCGTCGAATTCTGATCCATCAACAATTCTCATGATTATTTCTCTTACATCATAAGGAACTTTATTATCTGAAGGAACTATACCTAAAAGCTCATTTGGATCATATAATGGAGGAAGAAAATCAAGTTTTTTATAATTATCATTTTGTTTTGAATTAAGATTTGCAATACATTTTCTCGCAAGAGCGAGAGCATGTTCGTCATTGGTTGCAAGGTGATCAGCAACGCCAGATACTCTGGTATGAACATCTGCGCCACCTAATTTTTCTGGGTCAGTTATTTCTCCTGTTGCTGCTCTAACAAGTGGTGGTCCAGCTAAAAAAATTGTGCCTTGATCTTTTACAATAATTGTTTCATCTGACATTGCAGGTACATACGCACCCCCCGCGGTACAACTTCCCATTACTACAGCTATTTGAGGTATGCCCTTTGATGACATATTTGCTTGATTATAAAAAATTCTTCCAAAGTGTTCTCTATCAGCAAATACTTCATCTTGATTTGGAAGATTAGCTCCTCCAGAATCAACTAGGTAGATACATGGTAAATTATTCTCAAGAGCTATTTCTTGAGCTCTAAGATGTTTTTTGACAGTAATCGGATAGTACGTACCCCCTTTAACAGTTGAGTCATTACAAATTATCATTACATCTTTATCATGCACTTTTCCAATTCCAGCGATTAGCCCGCCTCCAGGACAAGCATTGTCATACATATCATAACCAGCAGTTAAACCTATCTCAAGAAAGATACCACCAGGATCTAATAACTTAGTTACCCGTTCTCTAGGTAACATTTTTCCACGAATTTCGTGTCTTTTTTTTAATTTGTCTCCACCACCATCTAGTGCAATATTTACCGCATTAAGAGTGAGTTCATAATCAATATTGAGTTTCTTTTTATTCTCAATGAAGTCAGGACTATTAGTTTTTACTTGCGATTTTAAAATTGTCATATCACAGTTTCCACAAATAACTCTCTACCAATTAGCATACGTCTTATTTCAGAAGTTCCAGCTCCAATTTCATATAATTTGGCATCTCTTAATAGTCTTCCAGCAGCATAATCATTTGTATACCCATTACCTCCAAGAGTTTGAATAGCCTCTAAAGCAATCTGTGTGGCTTTTTCAGCCGAATATAATATACATCCCGCTGCATCTTTTCTAGTTGTTTCCCCCCTATCGCATGCTTTTGCAACTTCGTAAACATATGATTTACAAGCATTCATAGTGGTGTACATATCAGCAATTTTACCCTGCATAATTTGAAACTCCCCAATTGCTTTGCCAAATTGCTTCCTTTCATGAATATATGGTACCACAATATCCATTGCAGCGGCCATAATCCCTAAAGGCCCTGCAGCTAGTACAACCCTTTCATAATCTAGTCCACTCATTAAGATAGCAGCACCTTTTCCTTCTTCACCTAGAATATTTTCTTCTGGAACAGGACAATTTTGAAATATAAGTTCAGAAGTGTTTGAACCTCTCATTCCAAGTTTATCTAATTTTTTACCAGCTGAAAAACCTGACATTGATTTTTCTATTATAAATGCAGTAATTCCCTTCGACCCCCCAGATGGATTAGTTTTAGCATAAACAATTAGCGTGTCTGCATCAGGGCCATTAGTAATCCACATTTTTGTTCCATTAAGGAGATATGTTTTGTTTCCTTGTTTTTCGGCATGAAGTGACATGGAAACAACATCTGAACCAGAACTTGTTTCACTCATAGCTAATGCACCAACTTTTTCTCCTGAGCATAAATCTGGTAGATATTTTTCTTTCTGTTCTTTAGTCCCATTTCTGTTTATTTGATTAACGCATAAATTTGAAAAAGCTCCATATGAAAGGCCAACTGAAGCGCTGGCTCGGCTAATTTCTTCAACAGCAATGCAATGAGCTAGATAACTCATATCGCTTCCGCCAAATTGAGAATCTGCAGTTATACCTAAAAGACCAAGTTCACCAAGTTTCTTCCATAACTCATTAGGAAAAGTATTATCTTTATCAATTTGATTAGCTAAAGGGGCTATTTCTTTTTGAGCAAATTTAAAAACAGCATCTTTTAAAATTTCATTATCTTTACCTATTGAAAAGTTCATTGAATGAAAAAACATATAAATAAAGCCCCTTTGATCTAATTTTCTTAGTTAAACATAACTATATTTTCGACATAAACATATTGATTTTATTTAAATTGAATCATTGCCTTTTCTTTTGCGGCTGCACTCTCAACTCCTGAAACATATAAAAGTCCATTCATACGACGCATTAAGTTTGCTTCAAAATCGTCTATCACACCATCAGCAAGTATAACACCCCACATCATTTCAATTACCTCAATTCGTTCATCGTGATCCATTTCATTTAATATAACTTTAATTTGAGAAAAAATTTCTATTCTTTGTTCACTATCTTCTAGTGCTTTATTTATATTTTCATTAGCATCACTCTCATTAAAATTAAATTTATTAATCAGAAGTGTTTTGACATAATCAATTTCGACTTGACCAGTCTCGCCATCTATTTGACACGCCTCTAGAAGTAAAATAATTACCGCTTGTACATCTTCTCCCTTATATTCTTCTTCTTCATTAGCTTTAGACGTAACTTTTTGGATTGCCGATTTTAGATTTGAAAACATATTTTTCCCTATTTGATAAAGTTTATTAAGTATTATTTAAATTAGATTGTAAAATGAATAGAATAGATATTTTTATCAAGTTTAAAATCATAACTTTGAATTACTTTCAACTTTTATCTTTTTATGTAAGTGTTAAATTTAGTAATTATTAAAACAATGGAGCAATCTAATAAAGATTGAAAAAAATAATGGCCAGTGATGCATTTCTAAATTCAATTGAAGTTAACTTTAAAAAAGCAGCCGATTATGTTCAAAAGATCTATGGAGTTGGGGTCCTTTCTAAGGATTTAGCTAATCAAATAATGATGGCGAATGCAACATATGTAGTGAGATTTGGTGTTAGGCTTAGAGAAACAGTTCATACATTTACTGGTTATCGTTCTGTGCATTCAGATCATTTTGAACCCGTAAAAGGTGGTATAAGGTATGATATGGCTGTTAATCAAGAGGAAGTTGAAGCATTAGCAGCTTTAATGACATACAAGTGTGCTCTGGTTGAAGTGCCTTTTGGAGGCTCTAAAGGTGGACTTATTATTGATGTAAAAGAGTGGACATCTGAAGAGTTAGAAAGAATAACCAGACGCTTTACGCAAGAGCTAGCTAAAAGAGACTTAATTCATCCCTCTCAAAATGTACCTGCACCTGATGTTGGAACTGGAGAACGTGAAATGGCTTGGATGGCAGACGAATACCGTCGATTAAATCCAACTGACTTAAATGCATGGGCTTGTGTAACTGGAAAACCTGTAAACAAAGGAGGGATTGCTGGTAGAACTGAGGCAACTGGAAGAGGGGTAAAATATGCTCTTAAAGCTTTTTTTGAAAATAATGAAGATGTCAAAAAAACAGGTTTAAGTCCTGGTCTAAAAGGTAAAAGGATTATTATTCAAGGTTTAGGTAATGTAGGGTATTATGCAGCTTATTTCTTGTCTAACGAAGATGGAGCTATTATTACACACGTCATAGAGCGAAATGGTGCAATTATTGATGAAGAAGGAATAAATATAAAGTTACTTAAAAATCACCTTATTGAAAAAGGTACAATTTTGGGTTTTAAAGGGTTTGTTAAATCTGGTCCAGAGATTTTAGAAGCTGACGCAGATATTTTAATACCAGCTGCTATGGAGTTAGTTATAAATAAAAATAACGCTGAAAGAATTAAGACACCGCTTATTATTGAAGCAGCTAATGGACCGATTTCTTCGGATGCAGATGAAATATTAAATAAACGCGGAATAGTCATTATTCCTGATCTTTATGCTAACGCAGGTGGTGTAACTGTTAGTTATTTTGAATGGATAAAAAATTTAAGTAGAATAAGACTAGGCAGACTCCAGAGAAGAGCCCAAGAAAGTCAGATATCTCATCTCATAGAGGGAATTGAAAATATGACAGGAAAAATTTTTCCAACAGATCTGAAATCTAAATCTGTTCAAGGTGCTTCCGAATTGGACCTTGTTCGTTCTGGTTTAGAAGATACAATGATGGAAACTTATAAAGTCATAAGTGAGGTTTGGAATAGTAATAAAGACATACCTAATTTAAGAACAGCTGCTATGATGGTTTCTATTAAACGTGTCGCTCAAAGCTATGGATCTTTAGGTATATAATTTTAAAAGGAGGAATAGTATCCTCCTTTTTTTTAGTTAGTTTTTCTATTTTCTAAAGTCAGGATATGCTTCCATACCGACTTCGCTAAGATCCATACCTTCTAATTCTTCTTCTGGTGAGACCCTAATACCCATAACAAATTTTAGAATATACCATACTATTGTAGAGGCTATTATTGTAAAGGCTCCAATTGCAAGTATACCATATAGTTGTCCGCCAATCGTAGCGTCTGAGTTTGAAAGAATAACTGCGATTGTACCCCATATTCCAGCAAATAGATGTACAGGAATAGCTCCCACTACATCATCAATCTTAAATTTGTCGAGCATCGGTATTGTTAAGACTACAATTAACCCACCAACAGCACCTATAAAAATTGCAAGCATTGGTGAAGGTGCTAGTGGTTCTGCTGTGATTGCAACTAATCCACCTAATGCTCCATTTAGTGCCATTGTGAGATCAGTTTTCTTGTAGAAGAGCATAGTCAATATAATAGCAACGACAACACCACCTGCAGCAGCTAAGTTTGTGTTTATGTAAATATTAGAAATTGCAGCTACATCAGCTGCAGTTCCCATAGCTAATTGAGATCCACCGTTAAAACCAAACCAACCAAACCAAAGTAGAAATGTCCCAAGTGTGGCCAGAGGTAAATTTGACCCAGGCATTGGTGTTATACTTCCGTCATCCGCATATTTACCCTTTCTTGCTCCTAAAATTATAGCTCCAGTTAATGCTGCCCAGCCACCTACTCCATGAACAATTGACGATCCAGCAAAATCTAAAAAACCAGCTTCACTTAAGAACCCTCCGCCCCAAGACCATGAACCTTGAATTGGATATATAAATCCACACAATAAAACAACAAAAACAAAAAAACTTTTAAGTTTAATTCTTTCAGCTACTGCTCCACTGACAATAGAAGCTGCAGTTGCGCAGAAAACCATCTGGAAAAACCAATCTGAACCTGAAGAATATGTAGAATCATTTTCTTCACCAAAACTTTTTAACTGATCTGATGGACCCCATACTGATAAAGTACCGATCCAACCTGATACATCCATATACATTAAGTTATAACCAACAAAAGCAAACATTAATCCTGCTATAGAATATAAACCAATATTCTTTGCGCACTGGACTACTGCATTTTTTGCTCTGACTAACCCTGTTTCTAACATGCAGAAACCTGCAGCCATTAGCATTACTAAGAAACCATGAACAAGAAAAGAAAATGAATTGAATATATAAGCTGTTTCAGCATCAGGAACAGCATAAGCAACACTTGATAAACTAAGTATTGAAAAAGGTAACAAGAAAAATACCCTCAAAAGATTAGACATAATAAAACTCCGTTTAGATTAAATATAAACGTAAAATTGCCGATAAATAACAAAGTAACAAAGATAGAGATTAAATTCATAAATCTAATTTGTTATATGCCTAAAGATTAATCTTTAATTTTATAAATTATAATAAATGATTAATATTTAATCACATAATGATAGTTTTTTTGTCATAAACTTATATTTGCAAAAGTTTAATTTTAACTATTTTGTATAGATGCTAAAATTTGATTTAAATTTTTACGAACTTCTTTTTTGCCGAGGTTCACTGTTACTTTTAAAGATCCTAAATCTTTTTCATTAGTTTCTTTTATAATTTTAAGTATTGCATTGGAGGGTAGAAAATCCTGTTTTTCGTCTTCAAAACAAATATTTACTATTTGATCAAGTTTAAAAAATAATTTTTCGATTTTATCATTGAATAATATTTTTTGGTCTACTTCATATTTATCTTTGAAAATAGAATCTATTTTATAAAAAAAATTAAGATATTCTATCTCCCTTTGTCCTCCAACAACATATTTTGTTTCAAACCATTTTGGACTCAGTGTATTTTTAAACGCTTGTTCATTGTCTATGTCAGTTTTAGGTTTTTTATAAATTCGCATTCGATTAACTTCATCAGCAACTTTTATTGTTGAGATAGGTTTAGAATTTAAATGTTTTAATAAATCATACACACGCAAGCTCAATTTACTTTCAGTAAGGACACGAGTTTTATTTAAGGCAAGCTTTTCCCAAGCAAATGATTTGTTTTCATGAAATTCTTTGAAGTTGTTATATGTACATGCAACTGGTCCTGTTTTCCCAGACGGTCTAAGTTTTGTATCAACTTCATACATAAAACCTTCAGATGTTTTAGCAGAAAGCAGTTTTATTAATTGACGAAATAATTCAATATAAATACCTTTTTTTAACGTTTGATTTTTAGGAAGATCTTCGTAAATAAAAACTAGATCAAGATCAGAATTAGATGTCATTGAAAAGGTTGCAAATCTTCCATATGCAATAACACTATACTCATGACAATCAACATTATGCTTATTTGAGATTTGAGTTTCAGCAATAGTAAGGCATGCGTTAAAAGTTGCTTGTGCAAGTAATGAAAATTCATTTGATGTTCGTTTAATATCAATTTCATTATTAATAAAAGCAAATAAGATTTGGAATTTTAAGAAACGATGGTTCCTTCTAAGTCTATCTAAAATATCCTCTTCATCTAAATTAACTTTATCAATTTTATCAAATATATTTTTATAAAAACTAATGTTACCATTCAATCTCAGGGCATATTCAGGTTGTAAAACATCAAGTATTTTTTTATCTTGCGCAATTATATTAGTTACATATCCAGAAAACAAAAAAACTTTTGCTAAGTTTTGAAAGACAAAGTTATTTTCTTTTAAGGCTTCAATATAAGAAAAATTAGATATTATCTTATCAATAAATCTTAAAAGTTGATAAAGACCTTCTTCTTTTTGTTTAGATTTAAAAAGAATGGGAATAATCTCGTCAATAAAATAAAACAATTTCTTTGTAATAACTCCAGAAATATGTTTATTAAAATATTTTTTAAATGAAATGATTGTTGAAGATATACCAAATTTATTAGAGTTTTTGATTTGTTGAATAAGATTGTTGTTTGGATAATTCAAATCATGATCGTTATTATTTAATGCTAAATTTATAGGAATAAAGAGTTTTTCATGAAGCATAGAAAATCCAATAATAATTAAAATTCTATATTAAATTTACAGTAAATTTAATATTGTTACAATATACAAAATTTAGGTATTTGAATGGAATTGGTAAAAGACAATAATCTCCTAGTAGGAAGATCAAGAGATATAGGTGGATTAGAAGTGAAAAGAGTCCTGCCGCATGCAACTAGGCAGATGGTAGGACCATTCATTTTCTTTGATCAAATGGGTCCAAATGAATTTATAACAGAAGCAGGAATTGATGTTCGTCCTCATCCGCATATTGGTTTAACAACATTAACATATTTATTTTCAGGTCATATATTTCATCGTGATTCAATTGGCTCATTTATGAGTATAAAACCTGGTGACGTTAATTTAATGATTTCAGGAAGAGGTATAACTCATTCGGAAAGAACACCAAAAGGGATTAAAACACCACATAAACTCTTTGGTCTACAATGTTGGATAGCTTTGCCTAAGGTTCATGAAGCAATGAAGCCTGAATTCCACAATTTAAAAAAGAAAGAAGTTCCTTCAGTTGTTTCTAAAAATATGATTGCAAATATTATTTTAGGTTCTGCATATGGTAAAACATCACCATTAAAAAATATTTTTAATGGAGTTTTTATAGAAATTAAAGTTAAGAACAATAACATAATTGAATTACCAAAGCATATAGAAGAGTATGGTATTTACCTTTTGTCAGGAAAATTAGAAATAAAAGGTAGAGTGATTAATTCTGGTGAAATGTTAGTATTAAATAATAGGATTACAATAACTGTTAGAACATTAGAAAATTGTCATTTTATATTTCTAGGTGGTGACACTATGAATGAGCGAAGGTATCTGTGGTGGAATTTTGTAGCATCAGATGTTAATTTAATTGAAAGAGCAAAAGAAAATTGGGCTAACAAAAAATTTATCATGCCCATTGATGATGCAGACGAATTTATACCGCTTCCAAAGTAAAATTAGAACTAAGTTATTAACAACTGGATCCATCAATGTATACGCCAGAACATTTTAAAGAAAAAAATATCAATGAGATTAAAAAAATATTAAATACTTTTCCTTTAGCGACAATTGTTACTTCTGGAAATGAGGGTTTTTCAGCAAATCATATTCCCTTTATATGTGAATTTAATTTAGATGGTACTCAAACAATACTGGGTCACATAGCACGTCAAAATGAGATTTTTCAAGAAACCACAAATGGTTCCCAAGTCTTAGTTGTTTTCAAGGCTGAAGACAGTTATATAAGTCCTAATTGGTATCCTACTAATAAAACAACTCATGAAGTTGTCCCAACATGGAATTATCAGGCGGTTCATTTTCATGGGAAAATTAGTTTTTTTGAGGATAAAAAATCATTACTTAGTATTTTAGGTAAGTTAACCAAAATACACGAAAAGAAAATAGGGGAAAATGAACCTTGGAAGATAAAAGACGCTCCTAAAGATTATATGGGAAAAAAATTGTCTGGTATAGTAGGTGTAAAAATAGATGTGACAAGATGTGAGGCAAAATCAAAGCTTAATCAAAATAAAGAAGATATTGATTTTGTGTCAGTTAAGAAAAAAATGCTTCAATTAAAAAAAGAAATACTATATTCGGCTATGAATAAAATTAAATAGAACTTTTTAGGAAATGTTAAATGTATTTATCTGAGTATTTATCTAAAAATTGCGAAGATACAAGTTTAAATAAAGTTATAATAAACTTAAGTATAGCAGCTAATAAAATATCAAAAGTTATTAGAAATCTTAATAATGATATTAATATTAAAGGTGTTTCTAAAACAAAAAATTTTGATGGTGATATTCAAAAACCTTTAGATATTTTGTCTGATGAAATGTTAATGGAACTTATGAGAAATGCCCCTGTATCAGGTTATGCATCAGAAGAGCAAGAAGGTTTTGTTGATTTAAAAAATGATCATGACCTAATAGTTATTGCAGATCCATTAGATGGATCTAGCAATATAGATGTCAACGTATCTATAGGCACAATATTTTCTATAATGTCTCAAAATAATCTTCCTCTTGAACATGCATTTCTCCAAAAGGGAAGTAAACAAAAAGCAGCTGGCTTTTTTGTGTATGGACCACAAATCACTTTGTTTTTAACCTTTGGCAAAGGTACAATTGCTTTTGGTCTTGATGAAAATAAATCTGAATTCATATTAATTAATGATAAAATAAAAATTCCAAAATCAACATCTGAATTTGCTATTAATGCTTCTTATTCAAGATTTTGGGATAAAGCAACTTCCAATTATATTAAAGATTGTCAAGAAGGTAAAGATGGACCAAAAGGCAAAGATTTTGGTATGAGATGGGTGGGATCATTAGTGGCAGACGCTAGTCGTATATTTAATAGAGGTGGAATATTTTTATACCCGTCTGACAAACGATTAAAAAATAAACAAGGCAGATTGCGTTTAACCTATGAAGCCAACCCTTTAGCAATGTTAATTAAAGAAGCTGGAGGTAAGGCAACGAACGGTATAAAGGATATATTAGATGTTGAGGTAGAAGATATTCATCAACGATCACCTTTAATATTCGGTTCGTCTGAAGAAGTTGAAGAATTTATTTATTATAGTAAAAATTTATAATTTCTCTAAAACTTATATGTAACTTTTAAACTAAAAGTGCTATGAATAATCAATATTTAATTTTCAGAAATGCTTAAGGAGAAGCTTTGAATGCAAGTTCAAATGAGTTCTAAAAAAAATAAAATAACATTAATGGCTGATGCGATAAGATTTTTATCTATGGACGCTGTACAAGCAGCAAATTCAGGCCACCCAGGAATGCCAATGGGCATGGCGGATGTTGCAACTGTTTTGTTCAGTAAATGTATTAACGTCTACCCAGATAACCCAGATTGGCCTGATAGAGACAGGTTTGTATTATCAGCTGGTCACGGCTCAATGTTACTTTATGCTTTGCATTATCTTTTAGGCTATGAAGATATGCCAATTGACAGTATTAAAAATTTTAGGCAGCTAAATTATAATACTGCTGGACATCCTGAATATGGACATGCAAAAGGTATTGAAACAACCACGGGACCATTGGGGCAAGGACTAGCAACTGCTGTTGGAATGGCTTTAGCTGAAAAACTATTATCTTCTAGATTTGGTTCTAACTTAGTTGATCATTATACATATGTCATTGCTGGTGACGGTTGCCTCCAAGAAGGAATTAGTCATGAAGCTATAGAATTTTCTGGTCATTTAAAATTATCAAAATTAATTGTGTTATGGGATGATAATAAAATATCTATCGACGGATCCACAGGCTTATCTAATTCTGCAAACCAAATTGGAAGATTTAAGGCTGCTGGATGGCATACTCAAATTATTGATGGACATAATCATGATGAAATTGAAGAAGCACTTATAAACAGTAAAAAATCAAGAAAACCCTCGATAATTGCTTGTAAAACTACAATTGGGTTTGGAGCGCCAAATTTAGCTGGAACGTCAAAGACACATGGTGCCCCCTTGGGAGCAGAAGAAATTGCTGCTACAAGAAAAGCTTTAGGTTGGTCCAACGAACCTTTTGATATTCCTAAAGACATCCTTGAATCATGGAAAAAAACTATTGAAAGATCAAAGAACATTTTTGATGAATGGAAAAATAGATTTGAAAAAAGTTCAAAAAAGAAAAGGTTTAAATTATTTCTAGATGGTGAAATTTCACAGTCATATGAAAGAAAAATGAAGTTATTTATAAAGCAAATGAAACAAGATAAGCCTAAATTAGCAACTAGACAGTCTAGTCAAAAAACACTCGAACTAATTAATAAAATTATTCCAAATACCCTCGGTGGATCGGCTGATTTAACTGGATCAAACTTAACTAAAACAAGTGAAATGAAAACAGTTCTGCCAGGAAAATCTTCAGGAAATTATATTCATTATGGTATAAGAGAGCATGCAATGGGATCTATTATGAATGGTGTTTCTCTGCATAAAGGTTTTATTCCTTATGGTGGAACATTTCTTGTTTTTAGTGATTATATGAGAGCTTCCATTAGGCTTTCGGCATTAATGTCTCAAAGAGTAATTTATGTATTGACGCATGACTCAATTGGATTAGGTGAAGATGGACCAACTCATCAACCCATAGAGCATCTAGCGATTTTACGTGCCACTCCAAATTTAAATCTAATAAGACCTGCTGACATTGTTGAAACAGCAGAAGCCTGGGATACAGCACTCAAAACTAACGGACCTACTGTTTTAGCATTATCAAGGCAAGGTCTTAAAGCCTTTCGATCAGAAAAATCTTCTGATAACAAAGTTTCTAAAGGGGGCTATATTTTAAATGATCTTTCGTCAAAAAGAGATTTAACTCTAATAGCAACAGGTTCAGAAGTTGAAATTGCAATGGAAGCGTCCGACCTCTTAAACACGCATGGTATTAAGGCTGCAGTTGTCTCTTTACCTTGTTGGGAGTTGTTTGATAAACAAGATGAAACCTATAGAAAAAATGTTTTAGGTAATGCACCCAAAATAGCTATTGAAGCTGGTTGTGATATGGGATGGAGTAAATATATAGGTGAAGCTGGTCTTTTTATTGGAATGAAAAGTTTTGGAGCTTCTGGTCCTGCAGATCAGCTTTATAATCATTTTGGAATTACCCCAGAAGCATTAGTAAAACAAGCGATAGCTTTAATCAAATAATCACTATCTAACTCTGATATAGAAAATTATAAAGATGCCTTCCTTAATAAAAAATATAATTAATGAAAACGTTCTTGGTAAAACAGTATTTATTAGAGCTGATCTAAATATACCTATATCGGATGGAAAGATTTTAGATCAGACACGTGTTGAGAGATTAATACCAACTATTAATTTTTTGAAATCGTCTGGTGCAAAGATAGTTATATGTAGTCATCTAGGTAGACCAAATGGAAAGTACAATAAAGATTGCACTTTAAAACCACTAGTAGAAATTTTATCAAAAGTATTAAAAACAAATATTCGTTTTAGTAACTCTTGTGTGGGTCAAGAAGTTTTTAATATTAAAACAAGTTTACAAGCGAGTGAAATTCTTTTGCTTGAGAATGTTCGTTTTCATGAACAAGAAACTAAAAATAACCTTAGTTTTGCAAAAGAATTATCTAAAGGTTGTGATTTGTTTGTAAATGATGCTTTTTCTTGTTCTCATAGAGCTCATGCAAGTTTACATGCAATTACAAATTTTCTACCTGCATATTCTGGTATACTATTAGATGAAGAAATTAAAGCTTTAACATCTGTTTTGAGTTCTCCAATTAAACCGGTAGCGGCATTAGTTGGTGGATCTAAAGTTTCTACAAAAATCAATATCATTGAAAATTTAATAACTAAGATGGATTATTTAATAATTGGCGGTGCAATGGCAAATACTTTTCTTGTAGCTGAAGGTTTGAATGTTGGAAAAAGTCTTTTTGAAAAAGACTCTGTGAATGTTGCAAAATTAATTCTAAACAAAAGTAAAAAATTAAATTGTGAAATAATACTTCCGATCGACGTAATAGTATCAAAAACTTTCCAAGAAAACCAAAATACTGAAATAGTATCATCAGACAAGATACCTGTAGACATGATGGCACTCGATGTTGGACCAAAGACAATAAAAAAAATAAGTTTTATTTTTGAAAATATTAAAACTTTGTTATGGAATGGCCCACTTGGAGCTTTTGAATTAGAACCTTTTGGACAAGGTACGTTTTCATTGGCTAAAACAGCATCAAACCTTACTACTAGTAAAAAATTAATTACAGTAGCAGGTGGAGGTGATACATCTTCTGCTTTAAATAAAGCTGGTGTAAGTGATAAGTTTACATATATTTCATCAGCTGGTGGTGCTTTTCTTGAGTGGTTAGAAGGTATAGAGTTGCCAGCCATATCAGTATTGAGTAATAATAAATAATTATGTTTTTTGAGAGGAAATAAAATGTCAGTAAGAGTTTCTATTAATGGGTTTGGTAGAATTGGAAGGAATATTTTGAGAGCTATAATTGAATCAGGCAGGGATGATATTAAAGTTGTTGGTATTAATGATTTGGGTCCTGTAGAAACTAATGCGCATTTATTGAGATATGATACTGTGCATGGGAGATTTCCGGCTGATGTCAAAGTTAGTGGTGATAATATTGATGTAGGTAGTGGACCAATAAAAGTGACATCCATTAGAGATCCAAAAAATCTTCCATGGAAAGAACTTGATGTTGATATTGCTATGGAGTGTACTGGAATTTTTGCTAGCCGTGAAAAAGCTTCAATGCATTTAGAAGCTGGAGCAAAAAGAGTTTTAGTTTCAGCTCCAGCAAGTGGAGCTGATTTAACTGTTGTTTATGGTGTAAATCATAATAAATTAACTAAGGATCATCTTGTAGTGTCTAATGCTTCTTGCACAACCAATTGTTTGGCTCCAATTGCAATGGTTATTAATAAGGGAGTAGGAATTTCTCAAGGGTTTATGACCACAATTCATTCTTATACTGGTGATCAACCAACTTTGGACACAATGCATTCAGATATGTATAGAGCAAGAGCTGCCGCAGGTAATATGATACCAACTTCAACTGGAGCAGCAAAAGCAGTAGGCTTAGTTCTACCAGAATTAAATGGAAAATTAGATGGTGTTTCGATGAGAGTGCCAACTCAAAATGTATCTGTTGTAGATTTTAAATTCAACGCTGGGAAAGTTACATCTGTTGAAGAAATTAACGATATTATTAAAAAGGCTTCTAATAACGAACTTAAAAACGTGCTTGGATATACAGATGAACCTCTTGTATCAAGTGACTTTAATCATGATCCACGGTCATCAATTTTTCATATTGATCAAACTAAAGTAATGGATGGTTCATTTGTAAGAGTTTTAAGTTGGTATGATAATGAATGGGGCTTTTCTAATAGGATGTCAGATACAGCTGTAGCTATGAGCAAAACAATTTAGTATATTGTTATTATAATATATTTGAAGGAAATGAATTAAATGAAAGAAATTCTTATAGCACCTTCAATATTGTCTGCTGATTTTGGTTCATTAGCAGATGATGTCAAATTGATTGATGAAGCTGGTGCTGATTGGATACACCTAGATGTAATGGATGGTCATTTTGTCCCAAACCTAACTTTTGGTCCTCCTATTATTAAATCTATAAGGAAAATTTCTAAAAAACCATTTGATGCCCATTTAATGGTAACGAACCCTGACGATTTATTGGAAGAATACGTGGCTGCTGGAGTTGATATGATTACTGTTCATAAGGAAGTTACTCCGCATCTTGATAGGACTCTAACTAGAATAAGAGAATTAGGATGTAAAGCTGGTGTATCTGTAAATCCAGGTACATCTCTCTCTGGATTAGAATTTTTATTAGAAAAATTAGATTTAATATTAGTCATGAGTGTGAATCCAGGATTTGGGGGGCAATCATTTATTAATTCTTCTTTAGATAAAATTAAAAATGTAAGAGAATTAGTTTCAGGTAACCCCATAAATATCCAGGTTGATGGTGGGGTAAATAATACAATTGCTCCTGAAGTTATTAAAGCTGGTGCCAATGTTTTAGTTGCTGGATCTGCAATATTCTCAGGAGCAGATTTTAAAAGTTATAAACAAAATATTGCCTCACTGAGATGTAAATTATAAGTTATGGGACAGCTAAATTATAATATAATTTTTGATTTAGATGGGACATTAGTTCATTCGGTTCCAGATATGCATAATGCAATAAATAAAACTTTAACCCAATATAATTTAGAAAATATTTCAGAACAAAAATTACAAACTTTTGTAGGTGAAGGAATGTTGTCTTTATCCAAAAAAGTTGTAGATTATTGTGGTGGCAATGAAGAATTATATGAGACTATATTTAATAGTTATAGGCAAAATTATTCTGAAGAACCTTACAAATATAGTACACTAATGCCTGGTGTAATGAATGCTCTTAATTACTTTTATAAACAAAAAATACCGATGGGAATTTGTACTAATAAAAGACAATTTGTCACTGAAAAATTAATTGAACAAATGAGTTTAGACAAATTTTTTGAAGTTGTTGTTGGAGCGCAAGATAATATTCCACTGAAACCAAAACCAGACATGATTTTATTAACGATTGATAAATTTAATTCAAGTAATGGCTCTTTTATTATGGTAGGTGACACTTGTAATGATATAGACGCAGCTAAATCGGCAAATATTCAGTCCATTGCAGTTAATGGAGGATATACACATGTAGATATAAACTCTTTAGACGCAGATTATACTTTAGAAACTATGGAAGAAATCATTGATCTTTTTAATTCGTTCAAATTGGATCCCAACTAAAAACATCACCACTCCTATCATTAGGTGTCATTGAGCTTTTAAGTGAAGGATAGGCTCTCTCAGCTATTTGATGGGGGGTCCAACCTGTATCAGAATGCACGCTTTTTATAGGTCTGTTTTGGTTGTATATAAACAGCTCATTAAGTCTTGCACTGAATATCTGACCAGTAATTTCTTTTGCCGCAGCTGAAGCTAAGAAAACAGCTAAAGGAGCGTTAGTTTCAGGTGTCATTTTTTTTAGTCTTTCAACTCTCTTTTTTTCAGCATCAGTTGTTGAAGGAATTGAGTTTGTCATTCTACTCCAAGCAAACGGAGCAATACAATTTGATCTAACATTAAATCTACTCATATCTAATGCAATAGATTTTGATAAACCGGCAATACCTAGTTTCGCAGCTGAATAATTAGCCTGCCCAAAATTACCAATTAAACCAGATGTGCTAGTCATATGAACATATGAACCTGAATTTTGTTCACGAAAATATGGAGCAGCGGCTCGGCTAACATAAAAACCACCATTTAAATGAACGTTAATAACACTTTCCCAGTCAGATGGTTCCATTTTATGAAAAATTGTATCTCTTAAGATACCTGCATTATTAACAACAATATCAATTTTTCCAAAGGTATCTATTGCCTTTTTAATTATTAACTGAGCACTATCCCAAGAGGAAACACTCTCATTGCTAATTACTGCTTTACCTCCTTTTTGAGTAATTAAACCGGTGGTTTCTTCAGCTGGAGAATTAGATCCACCTTCACCAGTTAAAGAAACACCTATATCGTTTACAACTATGGATACTCCTTCTGCAGCTAGAGCTAATGCTATTTCTCGACCTATACCACCTCCTGCACCAGTTACAATAGCCACTTTATCATTAAGTTCTAAATCAATACTCATTTGTTTAATTCCTAAATAGTTGAATAATTATATTATAAATTTTTTTAAACAAGTCACTACAATAATCACCCTAATTTAATCGAATAATCTAGTTATTGATAATAAAGATTTATATGATATTAACAATAGATAGTGGCCTCGTAGCTCATCTGGATAGAGCGCAAGATTCCTAACATAGTTCTCGGTCTGATTCGGTAATATTATTCAATAAAATCAATGACTTACAAGGTATGATTTGTTCTAAAAAACACTCGTGGAGAATACGTGTAAAAATACGTGTATAATTTAACCCTATTTTAAACCATAATATTGATATCTAAACCATTATAGAATATACGTTAAATGTGATGTGGGGGTGTAGCTCATCTGGATAGAGCGCCAGATTCCTAATCTGGAGGTAACAAGTTCGAGTCTTGTCACTCTCACCACACTCAAACCCATATTCCTCCTCATATAATGAGTTCTAAAGTCTGTTCCTAAACTCTCTGGTATCAGTAGATATCCACCTAGTTTTATGTACCTGTTAAGTCATCAAAATTCGACTCGATTTGGGTAGGGGTGGCTGTGATATTTTTGTCCAACTTAGATGAGTAATTGTAGACTAAAATATAAACAATCCTTTTAATGAACAGAACCCCCTCTAGGAAAAAGGGGGTATAGTGTTTTGAAAATTAATAACATCTGTCAAAAACTGATTTATCTTTAATATTTCCATAATTTCGTTTCTTTTTAAAATCAATTAATCCTTTTACATCTCTACCTATTAGTTTCGAGGCATATACTCTTTTTACAATGAATCTTTTACCAGATTTATCAGTTTCCAATATTGGGGCTTTATCTTTATCTTCATAAATAATATCAGCCTTTTTACCAACAATAATTTTTTTACCATTATCGTCTATACAAGTCATCGATATTTCTAAATCTTCAATTTCATTAAATTGATCAAAGTCTGATTTTTTTTGACTTTCGTTTGAATTTGGGGTTTTACAATCTATACGTTCCCAAAAATCTTTGTGATTTTGATAATTTGAGATAACTTTTTTTGCTCCAAAACTAATTGAATATTGCACTTCAATTCCCATTATGGGGTCTTCTAGGTCAAACCAAACATTTTCCTCTATTACCTTGTCTTTAATTATATACGTTCTTGCTCCTGCAGGAAGATCAGCTGTAATTTTCCCATTTTCTTTAATCCATAAAATTCCGTCTGTCCTAGGATGCATGCAAAACATTTTCTCATTTTTGTTAAGAGCATTTCTTATAATTTCTTTATTGGATAAGTTTTTATTTATTTTTAACTTTGGTTTTATATTCTTATTTTTTTTGTTATCTACTTTATTCACTGACTTTTCAGATCCGAGATTATCAGATTTCCAAACTTTCAGTTTATTGTGTAGATTATAAAGTAGTTTATAGTCCTTAGTTTTTATAACTTTATTTAATTCATCAGCTAAAGTAAGTGCTTCTAATGATTTATCAGAACCAAGGTTAACGCTAATAAATGTTTTAAGACTATCTAAATCCTTTTGTAATATTTTTGTTAATCTTTTTATCTCAGCATTCTTTTTATTTAATTTATCCGTTTTAATTTTTTCAACAAAAGATTGAAATTTTTGTGATGAATAAACAAAAGTTTTTAAAAGATTATAGTTATTTAATGTTTCTTCATTCCAACCATCAGAACTAGATTTTTTAAGATTCATAAACAGCAAACCTAATTTTAATGGATCGAGATCATCTTTATTGATGACTGCATAAGATTTAATGTTAAAGAGTAGATCTTTACTCTCTTTTTCTGAAATTCGTATTTCAGATTTTTTTATATTTTTTTCTTCAACTTTTGCTTTCTTGTTAATCTTCTCTTGTTCTAGTTTAAGTCTATTTTCTTTTTCAGTGTTTACAACACCACACGTTAATCCACGTTCTTTTGCTTCTATTACATATGAATATTTGTCTTCGGGTTTTGCATCAGATGTTACTTCATCACATATACGTTTGTCAGGTAGTAGACTATATGGACTAAAACTATTCTTTTTATTAACCTTAGTTTTATCTTGTGTAGTCTCTTTAACTCCACATGTTAGTCCACGACGTTTTGCTTCTTTTATATGATTAGAATGTAAATTAGACGAAGACCATTTTCCTTTATCTGCAGCTAGCACACAAAGAGATATTTCATTCATATCTGATAGATCATGTTCTAAAGGTGTAGAAACTTTTGAAATATTTTCACTACAAGTACCCATAATGTCAGTGTGATTTCTATAACCAGTGAAAATTATATCTGCAACAATTTTATTATTAGTTTTAAAATATATGAATTTATATTTAAGTGTTCTTTTCTGCCCATTTTTATTGTTAAATTTTAAATTTTTATATGACCAACTTATTCTTTTATCGTTGTTTACTTCTATTCTTCCATTACTTAATCTATAATATGAAGCATCAACATAGTTTCCCTTTACTGTAAAATTTTGTATTGAAGGTAACCATGATTTTGATATTCTTTCCTTATAAGATGACCTGCTATAATCTGTAAATTCACATTCCAATTTAATATCACTTCCATAAGCTAAATTAGAGAAGCTTAGAAACGAGAATAAGGTAAGAAATATCAACACAAAGTTTTTCATTTAATTATCTTACATAATAAATTTTTAACTACAATGGTCTTAAAAAAAACTGTCCCATATTATCTTTTAAAAAAATAATAATGGAAGATCTGAATTATAAATAATGTCTGTAAAGGACAGTTTCCCAAATATTTTTAAATATTATTCTCGTGGGAATAATTTCTTTCTTAAATAATAAGACTACCAGACTATTAAATTTATAGTTCCATAGTCTTATCGTCTGGGAAAATAAGAGTGAAGAACAAACTATATGTAAATGGAGATTAATCCCATTCTTCACTCTTAATACTATTTAGGTGTTGTTTTAGTACATACTAAAACAACACCCAATATCAAAGATTTTGAACCCTAAAAAATCTAGGGTTTCTCCAATTTTAAAATTGTGATTTCCAGAGGACTTTAGAACATCAAACATATTATTGAAATTTATAGCCATTAAATCATAATCGATATTAATTTAATGTGGTTTGTCCTTTGTCAGATGCAGAAAGTCTTGTATAGATTACACATCTGTTTGACATTAATTACCTCTAAATTGTTAAACCCAATACGTGTAGAATACGTGTAGAGTTATTTGGATTCAAATGGATAATAGTAGTGTTGTAAGTAGTTGATTTATAATGATATTTTTAGAAATAAGAGGAGTGAGAAAGTTATTCCTAATCTGGAGGTAACAAGTTCGAGTCTTGTCACTCTCACCACACTCAAACCCATATTCCTCCTCATATAATGAGTTCTAAAGTCTGTTCCTAAACTCTCTGGTATCAGTAGATATCCACCTAGTTTTATGTACCTGTTAAGTAAACAAAAAGGTGTCAGTTTTGGGTGGGGGTGGCTGTATATTTTAGTCCAACTTAGATGAGTAATTGTAGACTAAAATATAAACAATCCTTTTAATGAACAGAACCCCCTCTAGGAAAATTTTTTTCGATATTTAGTTTCAATTCGATACTTATAGTTGTATTAATTTATCTCATATAATGGGATATTTAACTTTATTCAATTTTTACTAATTATTGAAAGTTAGAGCAAATATTTTGGGAGATAAAATAATGAAGATAAAAGTTAAGATTTTAATACTTAGTATACTTGTGATTCCAATTTTATTAATTCTGCTTTATTACAATCCTGATAATTTTGTTGTTAAAAAAATTAAATACTATATGTCTCCTACTTTGAAACAAGACGTGAAAGATTTTGTTTTTTACTTGCCTGAAATGAAGAAAAAAATAGATTATTTAGATAAAAAAATAGATTTGTTAGAAAAAGAAACAGGACATTTAAAACAAGAAAATAATATTTTAAAAATTGAAAAAATAAAAAACAATACACTAGATATTTGGGGATCCAAAAGAAAATTAGATATTTATGGTGTTACTTCATTTAAAATTCCTTTTCACAATTACATATCATCTAAAAAGGCCTCTTTTTATTTAAGCATTTTAGGAGAATTTGTTTATCTAGTTTCAGGTACAGGACAAATATTAAAAATAGATAAAGAAAATTTAAATAAGGATAAAATTAAGCCAGTTCTTATTCCAAATAATATAGGTAAATTAATAAAAGACCCAAATCATTTTGATATTTTTAAAAATATACCAATATCTGGTCAGATAAGTATTAAGGATAGTAAAATAATCAATAACAAACTATTTCTGTCATATAATAAGGAAGTTAGGAAGGATTGTTATAATACATCAATTATATCAGCAGAGTTAAATACTTCTTATTTGTTTTTCGAAGAATTTTTTACTTATGATGAATGTATTTCGCGAGAAAGAAAAGGCATAAAACCTTGGTTTTGGGGTCAACAATCAGGTGGTAGAATTGTTCAGATAAATAACCAGAAAATACTATTTTCAATTGGTGAATACAGAGCAAGATCCCTTGCTCAGGACGATAATTCGATGTTTGGCAAAATTATTGAGATTAATATTTTTACAAAAAAGTTTTCTGTTTTTTCTAAAGGTCATAGAAATCCTCAAGGTTTGATTTATGTCGAATCTAAAAATAAAATTGTTTCAACTGAACATGGTCCCTATGGGGGAGATGAAGTAAATGTTATTGAAAAAGGTAATAACTATGGATGGCCTATATCCTCCTATGGACGACATTATGACAATACTTTCAAAAAAGAATCTCCTTTATATAAATCACACAAGAAATATGGTTTTATAGAACCTGTGTTTCATTGGTCGAAGGTTTCTTCTGTTGGCATTTCACAAATAGAACACTTAGGTGAGGACAAAGATGGAAATGATATTTTTCTAGCTGGTTCATTGAGAGCTGGAAAATTGTTTTTCTTTAATATGAATAAAAATTACTCTAAAGCAAATTTGTTTAAGACAATTAATATTAAAGAAAGAGTAAGAGATGTAATATATGATAAAGATACAGACAGTATACTTCTTTCTCTTGAGAACACTCCAAAACTTGTAGTAATGAAATTAGACCCTCCAGAGTATTTTTGATTAAAAAGTTAAAAACAAGTTATAGGAAAGAGAACTTTTTAGACTTATTCTCTATTAAGAATATTGGATATATTCATAGATATCCACTATTTACTACAAAATCTAAAATAGATGCAATGAGATATTTTTTAAAAATATATGAGGCTCGTTATATTGGAAGTGCTTGGGATGTTGTAATCTGGTTAAAGAAAAATGAAAAGAGAAATTACTTTTTAGAATTTTTTGGAAAAATAGATGAAAATCTTGATTTAGATAATAGACTTCAAAGAGAAGAAAAAGATAAAAAAGTGAAATATTCTTCTTGAGAAATGCAAGATAACTTAGTCATAAAGGGAAATAAAGATAACAAAGTAGAAAGAGATACAAACTACGAGGTATATCTCAATAAATTGGGTAAAGAAAATATCCAATCACAAGTTGGAAGATATATGAAACAAGCCCAAACAATTTAAAATAATATCTGTAAAGAACAGTTTACCTAATATTTTTACAAATATTTCTATAATTAAAAGACTACCAGACTATTAAATTTATAGTTCCATAGTCTTATTAGTCTATGAAAATAAGAGTGAAGTTTCTGTAAAACACAAACTATATATAAATGGAGGAATCCCAGTTTCTTCACTCTATACTATTACTTAGGGTGTTCTGAAGGCCTCTTAAAATCATGCTTTATAAATGTTAGAAAACCTTGACTGATGAGGTATCAATTTCTTAGCTACAAAGTATTGTTTAAGAAGATAGTTATAGATTCCAATTTAAGTCTGGAGATTGTTTCATATAATTAAAGATCCTATCAAGTAACCTTTTACTATCCCATGTCATCATTAAAGATGGATTATCTTTAGTAAAGAAGTGATAGAAAGTTTCTATCAAGCAAAATTATTTATGTTGAAGCGTTATAACTCAAATTTATTTTGAGTTGAATGTTCAAAATTTTTAAATAAATTTAATAAAATTGTTATAGACTAATGAAAAGAATTTATCATATAATATTAAGCAAAATATATTTATAATAAAAAATAGTGAAACTAAAATTAATGTTGATTTTTTAATACTATTATTAATAATTATATCATTAATTTTTAATACTCCTAATAAATAAGGAATGACACTTACACTTAAAAACATTCTACTATTTTCACCATAAGTAATAATAATCAAAAATAAGCTTGTTAAAGTAAATAAAAAAGAACAAATATAAATTGATGATTGCTTCTCAATTGGTAATGAAAAACTTCTATTTGCAATATTTGTTAAGTTAATTATTGAGAAACTTATTAATTTAAAGCTTTTTGAAAACGCACTTAAAACTCCTAAAAATAACAAAGGACATGTTATTAAGGCAGCTAACTTAATAATGTTACTATTTATCATATGATTAGCTTCATATTTAGTATTAGTAAAAAATGACAAACCTTTAAAATATAAGCGTGCGGACCAATAGCTCCTTTTTAGGAAATTAATAGGTTCGTTTAATATAAAGTATTTCCATATTTTCATTCCTTCTTACATATATTTAACACTAAAATTTAAAGTATTTGAATTGGAAAAATACCAAGGTTTATACTTTAATAATTCTTCATCTAACTCAACGGTTCTCAATAATCTAGTTTCGTTAAGTGATTTTAGTTTTACTTTTAAATCTGTGAAATCTATTTTATTACCTACTTTAATAAAACATTTACCAAATATTAGACCTTGTACATGTGCTTTAGGGTTATGAATGAATGATTGCTTCAGACACCATTTCCACCACTCTTTCATTTTAATGTTTTTTGACATTTTTATAATCGTATTGCCATCAAATGAATCAATATGTGGTTCTGAATAGGATGAAAATTGTAAAGTATTTGCGCCACCAAGTGAAGAAGAAGAAATAACTCCAACAGAAACAAAGTTTTTAAATAATACCAAAAATATAATTAATACTGGCAGAAAAATTACATATATAAAAAAACTTATTTTAAATTTAATTCTTCCAAATAGAAGCAATAGTAAAGTTATTATTGGAATAATTATGTAACCCAAAGAATAAAACAAAATTAATAAAATTGATGAAAATCCAGTAAAAAAATAACTTAAGCTATTTTTTTTAAAAATGAATCTTGTAATTGACCAAATATAAAAACTAAATATAAACACATTTAGATGATCAAAATGATTACCTGTTCTCCAATATTCCCAACCTATTAAATTTAAAGAAAAAATAAAGCAAGTAATAATCGTTAATTTGTTTTTAACTCCAAAAATATATAAAATATTCGCTAATAATATAGTTGCAACAACATCAAAAAAAGAGATTAGTAAAAAATTAATTACTCTAATATTTTCAAAGAAATTTATAATAACAATATCTTTTAGAATTAAACCAATAGGTTTGTAATGATAATTTTTTAAGAATTCCCATGAATGATTCAAAATTGCATCTAAATATAATAACGAAGATTTAGAACCTTTAAGATTTAAATAATCATTACCGAAATATAAATAAAAAAATATTCTTGCAAAAATACCTGATGCAAGTATGAATAAAAATAATATTTTGAAATCATTTTTAGTAAAATTAATAAACATATATACTTCCTTAATATCTCAATAAGTATCATAAATTACTTAAATTTACTTATTTCTTTTTTCTATATTTAATTTTATCTATTACTGTTACAAAATACCTTAGTTTAAGAGCTTTTTTGGTAAATTGACTTCCAACCTATAAACTTACAATAAAAATCTAATATATAAACCACGATAATATTATCTATACAGAAACATAAATCTAATTAGTTATATAATTTATTTAGTTTGTTTCTTATCTTTTTTTGTATCTTTATCATCTGAAATTCTGATAAAATTACTAATTGTTCAGAGTTTTTAAAAATAGGTTAAGACAACTGAAATTTAAGCTAGTGATATAAGTTAAAGTGAACTAATTATCTTTCCATACAAAAAACTTTGAAATAGAAAAGTTCCATAGTGACGCGGTAAATGCTCCAATTGTTCCTGCTAAAAACCAATAAAAATTTAAATCTGACAAAGCTTTTGTGATTGAATAACTAATAAAAATTCCATAAGAGCAGAAAATATTATAACTCAATAATCCTATTAACCATCTAAATCCTGTTAAATTTTTGCTATAAAATGTTAATACATTATTCAATGTAAAATTAATTAATATTGCTATAAATGTTGCTAAAATATGACTTAATAAAAAATTTATTAACAATAACTTATAAAAAACATACAAAAAAATTAAATGAGTTAACAATCCCAAACAACCTACAAAAATGTAAGATAGATATTTTCTTGGGATATACTTTTTTAATAAACTGTAAGCTATTATTAACAAAAAGTCCCATAAAACTCTCAAATTCATTTTACTTTGACCAGCATTTCTTTTTTTAAAGCCCAAAGAAATTTCGCTTACAGTAATAGTTTTTGGTCCATTTAAAATTATATCAGCTAGTATTTTATATCCATCTCTAGATAGTTGTTTTGAGAGATCTATAAAAAAATCTTTTTTAATTATGAAAAAACCAGACATTGGATCTGTTAATTTTTTGTATGAAACTATATTAAAAATTTTAATTGTTAATTTACTTACTATTTTTCTTAGGAAATGAAAATCTTCTGTCGTTGATGACTGAAAGTATCTCGAAGCAATGACAATAGTTGCTTCATCCTTTTCAAATTTTTTAATAAGCTTTGGAATATTTATTGGGTCGTGTTGTAAGTCAGCATCCATAACTATAATATTTTCAAATTTACAATATTTTAATCCAGTTATAACAGCACCAGCAAGGCCTCGCTCTTTAAGTCTTTTAATAACCTTTATATTAGGTTGTGTCTTGATCAAATTCTCTATTTTTTCAGATGTTTTATCAGGAGAGTTATCGTCAACAAAAATGATTTCCCAATCAATTTTTTTCAAACAATGTGAAATTCTATCTATTAAAATTTTAATGTTCAATGCTTCATTATAGGTCGGTATTAATATACTTATAGTTTTCATTTATTTGTATCTGACTTTGTTATTGACTTTATTAAGAAAGTTAAACTTTAAGAAAACTTTATTTTGAATATCTAAAGTATCACCTGTTCTATCATAACTATTTATTTGTTGAATTAATGTGTAAAGCCCCCCCGTTTTTTTAACAGTTATAAAATTAATCCAAAGTAATAAAAATGGATTTATAGGGACTATTATTTTTTGCATTTTAGAAGCCATATTTTTAAATAATTCAAACAGAGAAATTACTTTTTCTCCATAAACATTTAACTCAGTTGGTGATTTTGGATTTTGAGTGCTCATTAAAATAAATTTTGCTAGCGAAATCGGATCTAAAGGACGATATATATTGCCTGGGTTTATCATAAAATAAAATGGAAGAGGAAATAGCAGAAATTTTTTTAAAATTAAACTTTCCCCACTACCATTAGAATCCCAAATCAGATTAGGTCTAATAATTAATATATTTTTTTCATTTAGATATTTCTCTGCCATTCTTTTTTGAGCAGTGTAATCATCATCTAAGAATTGATAGAAGATATTTAAAGTGCTTATATGCACAAGCTTACAATTTATCTTATTTTTTTGTATGTAATTATGAATTAATTTTGGTAATTTTGCATTAATAAACTTATCATACTTATTCTTAGGATTCTTGACAGCACAGCAATTAATTACAACATCACAGGATTCTATTTTTTTAAGATTATATTTAAATATTTGTAAAATATTATTATTATTATGATTAATCCTAAAACTTATTTTTTCTAACTCGTGCCCATTTTTAAGAACAACTTCATTTAAATACGACCCTAAAAATCCATTTGATCCAGATATTCCTATTTTCATGTTAGTAATTTTATATTATGCTTTAAAAACCATTTCAAATTAGTATAATATTTTGAATAAGCTACTCCTAAAAATTTTCTTATTTCTTTTGAAGATAAATTTTTATGTTTAAAAACTAAATTCCATTGATTATATTTCTCGTAATTATTATTATTTAGTTTGTCTTTATAATCATTATATGCTGGTGTTCCTGGATATGGAGTAAAAACGCTAAATTGAGCAAAAAAAGTATTTAGCTTAAGCGCATAGTTAATTGTATTTATTATGGTTGTTTGATCATCATTTGGTAGGCCAAAAATATACATTGCTTTTACTTTAATCCCAACTTTTTCAAGCAATGATATTTTTTTTGCTTGTTGATCATTTGCTATTGTAGTTCTTTTTGCATTTAAAAGAACCTCTGACGAAGAGGATTCGATACCTACAAAAGCAATTTTTAGCCCAGCTTTTTTCAGTTTTAAAGCTAATTCATAATCTACATCTTTTAAGTGAAACTCAGCAACTAAATTAAATTTATGATTAGAATTTATAATTTTATCACATAATTCATTAGTATATTTTCTGTTTATTGTGAAAACAGGATCTCTAAATTGAAAATTTCTTACTGATAGTTTTTTTTCCCAAAATAACATTTCTTTTAAAACTTCATCTGTATTTCGTGTTCTAAGTTTTTTCCCCTGTTGTAGTGGATAAGTACAATAATAACTACAGGAATAAGGACAGCCTCTTGTTGCTTGTATAGGAATAGTATAACCTTTGGATAAAAGATTAAACTTTGGCTTTTTGTATTGAAAGATTAAATCCCAAGCAGGGTAATATAAATCATCTAATGAAAAGAAGTGATTAAATACAATTTTATCTGGTAAATTTTGAATTTCACTTTTATTTAATTTAAAGTCAAAAAAATAAAATTCAGGTTCTCCAATAACTACTTTACCTCCATTTTTTATGTATGGTTCAGGTACTGATGTTGCAAATGGACCTACTACTAAAGTGGGAATGCCTAAATCTTTTAGTTTTGAAACTGCTGCCAACTCTGTCTCATGAGCAACAATTGAAGAAGCTAAGACACATAGATCAAATTTTTCATCACTTATTTCTCTTGAATATTTTATTTCATTACCATTTCCTCTTAATTGGCCCATTACACTAACAAAGAATAGAGGAGGAAAATCAACAGATTTCTTTAAATAAGACTTTAATATTTTTGATACAAATGTATCGCCTAAATCATTTCCTGTTCCAAACCCACCATTGTTATCTTTGCATACTCTATAGTTTACTTGGGGATAGACGTCTAACATAAGAATTTTCATAGTTTACCATTGATTATTAAATATACTTTAATAAATATAACTTATAAATTGACTTATATCAAAAAAATTAATCTTAATCATCTTATATTATAAGAGAAGACTTTGATGCAATATTAGTTTGGTCAGTTGATAGACTTGGAAAAAGTATTCAAGACCTAGTATCGTTTCTAAATGAGATACATTCTTAAGGTTATGATTTGTATATTCATCAATCTGGAGTTGATACTTCTACACCATCTGGATAGAACGCCAGATTCCTAATCTGGAGGTAACAAGTTAGAGTCTTGTCACTCTCACCACACTCAAACCCTTATTCCTCCTCGTATAATGAGTTCTAAAGTCTGTTCTTAAACTCTCTGGTATCAGTGATATCCACCTAGTTTTATGTACCCTTTAAGGTTTTGAATATCGACTTGATTTGGGTAGGGGGCTTGTTCATTAAAAGGATTGTTTATTTTTCTAATCTATAACTTCACTTAAAGTTTCTTTAAAAATAATATGGGTAGAGTATATTTGCCTAAAACAGTTATTTTATGACTTATAAGCTTTTGATTTATGTGGACATTTTATAATAACAGAGGATCGAGAACTTTATTCTTAACTATGAGGTAAAAGAATATATAAACCATTATATAAATATATATAGATAAATCAATAGTTTGTATATTTATATAATTGATTTTTACAAAGAATACTCAGCACTCAAAGTGTTTTTATATTCTATTTTATTAAAAGGTTTGCTAAAGCAAAAACTGGAATAAGAAATCTAAATTTAGTTGGTTATCAAACAATCTAAATATGTTGATTTTTATTAAGGCTAAATAATAAGCTTTAATTAAAGTAACGTCAAAGTAAAATTTTTCTTTTACTAGGTTAGATCCCTGCATTATCAATACGTTACTTCTACTAAATTATTAATTAATTTATTTGAATTATTTAATTCTATTAAGTATTCAAAAATTTATGTATAAAATAAATTATAGATCAATAACCTTTAAATAAATAATTTGCTAATGACTTTACTAAATAAAAAAATATTTATCGCAGGACACCAAGGTATGCTAGGTTCTGCAATATTACGCCAGCTGAGAAAGAGCGGTCATTCAAATTTAATTACAAAAACTAAAAAAGAATTAAATTTAAAGGACAGTAAAGCAGTTAATCTTTTTTTTAGTAAAGAAAAACCTGAGATTGTTATTTTAGCTGCCGCAAAGGTAGGAGGAATATTAGCAAACATAAATTTTCCTGCAGAATTTTTGTATGAAAATATGATGATTCAAAATAATGTAATTCATAGTGCATATCTTCATAATGTTGAAAAATTTTGTTTTTTAGGTAGCTCATGTATATATCCTAAAGAATGTTCCCAACCAATTAAAGAAAGTTATTTATTAACAGGTCCACTTGAACCAACTAATGAGGGATATGGATTAGCCAAAATTTCTGGATTGAAAATGATAGAATATTATAAGTCACAATTTGGATTTAATGGAATTAGTTTAATGCCTTGTAACTTATATGGTACAAAAGATAGTTTTGATCCAGAAAATGCTCATGTATTATCTTCTTTAATAAAAAAAATCGTTGATGCTCATGATGAAAGTAAAAATGAAGTTATTATTTGGGGAACAGGAATTGCACAGAGAGAGTTTATGCATGTAGATGATGCAGCATGTGCGATTTTGTATTTTTTAGATCTTGATACATCTTATAATTTAATAAATATTGGTGTAGGAAAGGATATTTCAATTTTAAATTTAGCAAAAAAAATTGTTTCTATTGTTGGATTTAAAGGTGAAATAGCTTTTGATAAAACTAAGTCAGATGGTATGTTAAAAAAATGTATGGACATAACTAGAATGCAAAATTTAGGCTTCGAACCAAAAATATCTCTAGAAGAAGGTATTTTAAAGACAATAAATGAATATAAAAATATTAAGAGGAAATATTAGCGTGATACCACTTATGAAAAATGCTTTTTTAAATGAGCAGGATACTAAAAGAAACTTATCCGAGTTCATTGTTAAAAGTACACAATTAAGCATGGGAGAGCAATGTAAAAAGTTTGAAAAAAACTTTGCAAAAAAACAAGGTTGTAAAGATGCAGTGCTTTTTAATAGTGGCGGCAGTGCAAATTTAGCAATGATTCAATCTTTAAAAAATTTAGGTATTATAAAAGAAGGAGACCAAGTTGGTTTCTCAGCTTTAACCTGGTCAACAAATGTTATGCCAATTATACAAATGGGCCTTGTTCCCGTTGCTATAGACTGTTCAATTAATACTCTAAATATTATGTCTTCAAATGTTGAGAGAACCATAAAATCATCAAGCTTAAAGGCTCTTTTTATAACAAATGTCCTGGGCTTGTCTGGAGATATTAATAATATTAAAGATATCTGTAATAAAAACAATATATTGTTATTTGAAGATAATTGTGAGTCACTGGGTAGTACTTTACCAAGTGGAAAACTTGGTAATTTTGGCGTAATGTCTAGTTTTTCTTTTTTTGTTGCTCACCACATGTCAACAATAGAAGGTGGAATGGTTTGTACTAGTGATAAAGAACTGGCTCAAATGCTACGTATTGTAAGAGCAAATGGATGGGATAGAAACTTAAAACCTTCTGAACAAAAACGATTACGAAAAAAATATAATGTCAAATCAGATTTTAATGCTAAATATACTTTTTATGATTTAGGTTTTAATCTTCGACCAACAGAAATCACAGGCTTTTTAGGTAATTTTCAATTAAAGTTTATTGATAATAGTAATTTAAGAAGAGAACAAAACTTTTTTAAACTCCACAATATAATTATAAAAAATCAAGATTTTATACCAATTGAATTTTCTCATATGAAATTTTTATCAAGTTTTGCATTTCCTGTAATTTGTAAAAATGAGAAAAGTAAAAATCATTATCTTACCAAATTTTCTCGAGCTGATATTGAGGTGAGGCCAATGATAGCTGGAAATATTCAAGTTCAACCATTTTATAAAAAATATGTTAAAAAAAACTTTTTACTTCCATGCACAGACCATCTTCATAAATATTCTTTTTATTGTGGTAATTATTTTGATTTATCAGAGCAAGATCTTGAAATTATTAGCCATTGCTTAATTAAATAATCAATTATAAAATTTAAATAACTATTATATTAAAATTGAATAAGGTCTCAAGAGTAAGACTATTCGCAAAAGCATAAATACAGTATGATCATTAAAAAAAAGCAATTAAACAAGAAACGGTTTTTAATTAACCGTAGTTTGTATTGAGTAAATATTTCAAATAATAAATCATAGTGACTATTAAAGCTGTAAATAATCTATCAAGTATTGAAAAAAGGGTTGAATGAATGATCATTATAAAACTGCAAGGTGGATTAGGAAACCAAATGTTTCAGTTTGCCTTTGCATATAATCTCCAAAAAAAGTGGGGGGTTGAAGTAAAATTTGATTTAAGTTGGTTTAAAAACCAGAAAGTGTATACCCATGTTTTGTTAGAGGAAGTTTTTAATATTGATTTAAATATAGCCAACAAAAAAGAAATAAGTGAGATGATAGGTTGGAGGAAATTTAGGTTAATTAATAAAGTATTTAATTTGGTTAATTTTACATCAAAATCTTATATAAAAGAAGATATAAATAAAGATTACGTAAAGATTACAAACGATTTAGATCTTAAATATTATGAGGGTTATTGGCAGAATTGGAATTATTTTGATGAATATAAAAAAGAATTAAATAAAATATTTACGTTTAATAATAATATTAACAATACGTACAAATATTGGGCCCAATCTATAATCGAAAGTAATTCAGTATGTATTCATTTAAGAAGAGGGGATTACTTCAAAGAGAAGAAAAATGAAAGCATTTTCCATGAATTAAAATCTAATTATTTCAATCAGGCTATCAATATAATAGAAAAAGAAAATAAAAACCTAAAATATTTTATATTCTCTGATGATATTACCTTCGCTAAAAAATTATTTATAAAAAAAAATAATTTCTTTTATATTGATTGTAACCAGGGCTCTGAAAGTTTTAGAGATATGCAATTAATGAGTTTAAGTAAGTATATTATTATTAGTAATAGTACTTTTAGTTGGTGGGCAGCTTGGTTAAATTATGAAAAAAAAAATAAAATAATAGCTCCTAAATTTTGGTTTAAAAACAAATTCCCAGCACATAAATATTATTTGCCAAGCTGGCATATCATTTGATTTAATCTAAAGATACGATTTGAAGAAAAGATTAAAAAGAAAAAACTAAAATAATTTATTATCTTTTTTACTGTGTATAATTTATATATTTATTTAAAAAAAACTTATATACACAATTACTAAAGTAAAAAAAGTATCTATTTTGTATAACCTGCTTAGACTTTGCTCTTGAATAGTTAGATTGATAATAGCCTTAACAGATGAGAACACTCTTTTAACTGTTGATAAAGACATACGCTTTTCCATCAACCAATCTCGGAACTTAGAAGCATCAATAGAAGAATATGTTTTGATAGTCTTATTACCAAGTACCTTAACAATATATCCTACATTCCTATTCGTAGTCCTTATAAAGGTTTTATCTTTGCCCTCACCTTTGAGTTTTAAATATAAATCTAATGCATCAGTAATATATGGACTACTATCATCTGAATCTTCATTGGAACTTACCAAATGAATTGCTGATAAATCTATCTTCTGAAGTCTTAACCCTAACTAATAATCATCAAGACGTTGGCATATTGATTTAGTGGCAAGAATAGCCACGCCAAAAGAAACCTATATTTTATAAACGTTTTGTTTATACGTGTTCTTTTGCATGTGATAAATTATTCGAAGTGTTTGAAGCGTATGTAGTTTTAGTATCTCTATAAATTTAGAAACTTGATTAAAATATTAATTAAAGTTTAGTATTTTTAGAAGCAATAATAATATTTTATTTAGAAAAATAATTTGCTAATTTTCTACATCTTTTTTCTATTAAAGTTTCTGTTAGTAAAGCTAAAATAAAACTTATAAGTGTTACTAATAAAATAGCACAGATTAAATAAATAAATTTCTTTGATCAACAAATACTTTTAATAGTTCATCAATAACTACATTATGAAATAGATATATTGCGTAAGAATATTTTCCAATAATTTCAATAGGTCTAAATTTAATATTTTTTAATATACAAAAAAAACAAAATAATCCTAAAAATATATAAATAGAAGAAAAAATATACTGTCCCTCTTCATAAAAAAAATATAAAAAAGTGTTAAAAATTATCCAAAGAATAAAAAAAAATAATATTTTTGCATTTGAAGTTTTTAAGTTATTCAAAACAAAAAACATATAACATCCAAGAAAAAATATTGGCGATTGATTTAAAAATGTCATATATAAAAATTCATTTCTTTTATATGTATTAGAAATCAAATCTAATGTTAACAACTTATCAAAGAGAAAATCTTTTAAAAAAAATGTATACCCCGCCCAAATTGTAACAGCTAAAAATAAATATATATTTTTCCTATTACCTATTTTTATAATTAAAAATGGAAAAATTAAATAAAAACATGCTTCTACAAATATTGACCACCCCCCAGGTACAAAGTTAATTGCTTTAGATGAGAGTCCATGCAATAAAGTAGCTGACAAAAATATTTGATGTTGTAATTGTGTTAATTCCAATTCTTGTTTATAAGTATAGGCAAATACAGCAATCCAAAAAAGTGGTACAATCCGAAAAAAACGTCTTATATAAAAATTTCTAATTTTATTTTTTTCATTTTTTCTGAGTTGCCACATGTAACACATAGTCAAAGCACTGATAAAATAAAATAATTGAACCCCAAAGCGACCAAGATTAAAAATATAGTCTATATAAGCTATATTCGATGTAAAATTTTGAGTTGTATGGACACTAACCACACCTAAAATAGCTAATCCACGAAGGAAATCAAAAGAACGAAGACGTTCTTTTTTATTATTATTAGGGTCATTAAAGGGTAATTTAGCTTTCAATTAATAACTCTTTATGATTATAAAATTAATATTAATAATTGTTTTTAAGATCCAAAGCAATACTTTGATAATAGATAAACTGTAATAAACTCTATATTGAGCAAAAGTTATTTATAAAAGTAAGAAGATTTTGTAAACACAAAATGGTTTACCATTTGGTCTACCCCCCAAGCACACATTACAAAATATGTTTACACATCAAATACTTATAGCAACTGGGTCACATGAAATAGTGCGCTCTGAGAGAGGTGTGATGCCTTACTAGAGCAATGGTTTTGTCTAAACTCCAACAATATTAATAGCTTAGCAAATACAGTGAGTACGTCAACGATAAAAAGCTTGTCTACAACCTTGTCTACAGTAGACAAAGTCCCTGGTCCGGCGTTACTGCACCCTTTTCCTATTCAACATTGGTCAATGTTCAGGGGCCCATTGACCGTAGTCCATGGAGCATGGACCAGGGTTCAAGGATGGCATATTATGGAGCGAACCTTGGTCAGGGCTCAATGGATTTAGGGATTGAAGATAAAGTTGCCTTGATAGTTGGGACTATCATGTTTATAAAGCCCCATCTGCGACTATACTTGTAGACGTAGAGATAGGAGACGAATATTTTATTGGAGCGGGACCTATCTTCAGAGAAGGGGGTTAACAATATGTAAAAAAAACTGTAATCAAGGCTAAAGGAATAGTTATTCATGACAAAAATAAATAATTAAAAATATTTCCAAATGCTATGTTTTTTTTATTTATGATGATATAAGTGTTAAATGCATTTAGGTATAAAAAATAAAACTGTTTTAATTACTGGTGCCAGTAAAAACATTGGTAAATCAATTGCTGTAGCTATGGCAGAAGAAGGATGTAATGTAGTTATTTGCGCAAGAGACAAAATTCAATTGAATCATGTTATCAGTATTATGAGTGATTATTCAGGAAAACATGAAGCCTTTTGTATAGATCTTGAAAATGAAAATGGTTCGTCAAATTTATTAGATAATTTAAAAAAAAAAAACATATTTCCTGACATTATTATTCATAACTTAGGAGGCTCTTTACAAATTACTGATCCAAATTTTTCAAGAAAAGACTTAGAAAAGGTTTGGCAATTCAATATTGGTATTGCTCATGAAATAAATAACAAGTTAATCCCAAATATGATTGAAAAGAAATGGGGTAGAATAGTCCACATTTCATCCCTAGGTGCAAAAACTGGAAAAGGTTATGTTCCTTATGTGTCTGCAAAATGTGCGTTAGAAGGATATGTTAAAGGAATGAGTAAAATGATATGTAATAAAAATGTAATAATGACTGCTGTTGCTCCTGGGTTAGTTGAGCTTCCTAACAGGTATTTTACAAAAATGAAAAATGAGGATCCTGAAAGATTAAATAATTACTTTGAAGAACACCTGCCTATTAAAAAAATGGCTCAACCAAATGAAATTGCAGATGTTATTTGTTTCTTATGTTCAGAAAAAGCCAATCATATGCCAGGAGTGATTGTGCCTATTGATGGAGGAGGAGATTAATGATTGATTTTAAAAAAGGATATATTATTAAAAAATGTGATAATATTGAACCTCTTAAAGAAATTCAGAATTATCTATGTAAATTATTACACAAGCACTTTGATTTTTATCATGATGATCCTTTTACATCTCTAAATCAACTGCATAAGTTTGCACCAAATTTAAATGCAACTCAATTAAATGAAAAAAGAGTTGGCCTTATTGAAGACTTTAATAATGAAATTGACTGTAGTGAGATGATCTTTTCTGCTTTTGAAACAATAATTACTCAGTTTTTAGGTCCAGACATATTAGCCCAAAAAAAGAGTAATGTTGTTATTCAAATGCCAAATGATCCTAATCCCTCTGAAATACATAGAGATGCTCCAAGCCATTCTCCATATGAAATTGTATTGTGGGTTCCAATGGTTGACTGTTTCAAAACTAAAGCAATGCATGTTCTTGATCATCAAAAATCTAATGTGTTATATGATTTTCTTGCTAAAAATGATGATTGGGCTAACTTTGAAAAAGAGGCAACTGCACAATCAGAGTATGTACCAGTCAATTTTGGTGAAGCATTAATTTTCTCTACTACTGTTCTTCATGGATCACATATTAATAAAGAAAATGAAACTAGGGTCTCGTTAAACCTGAGATATAAAAATATTTTCTCCCCATCTGGGCTAAAAAATCAGTTGCAATATTTTAAAGTATTAAAAACATCAGATTTATTAAAAATTGGTTCTGAACTTCAATTTAAGAAAATTGATTACAACTTACAAAAAAACAAAAAAGAAATTGATTAAAAATGAATTCTTACTATTCATGCCTTGATACATTATTAATTGCACCTCAAGCTGAACAACATGATTTAATAAAAAGAATGGCTTATAACAATAATGGTAAAATTGTTTTTTATGGCGCTGAAGAGTATTTCGTAGCTCGTTCCCAACCATTTATTCTTAATAAACTAAAACGTACTCCAAATCTAAATGGAGTAATTTTCTTTACCATTGATCAATTTTGTTATGGAGAGAAATTCAATACTGAATTAATGTTAAATATAGTCAAAATTGGATTAAGTATACATTTTGCAAGGGAGAATATTTCAGTATTAAACTTGAAAGACTTAAAAATAAAATATGTAGAATTCATCTCCTATTATCACTGTAAAAAAAGTGAACAAAACTTTGTTAATGAATATTATTTTTTATAAATACTGAATTTGTAAATGAATATAAATATAAAAAATAAGACACTGATGATTGGCGCTTCTGGCTTTATTGGAAAATATTTATCTATATCTAAACAAGAAAATTTAATTTTAACTTATTATAAAAATAAAATCTCTAATGGCATAAAATTTGATATTTTTAAAGACAGTTTAAATAAAATCCTGAAAAAATATAAAATTAAGCAAGTAATGTTTATAGGAGGGGTAGTAAACTTCAATAAAATTACTGAAAATGTAAAATATGCAGAAGCAGTAAATGTTAAGAATATGTCAAGAATTATTGATCAGTCCATTGATTTTGGAGCCAAAGTCATCTTTTTTTCATCTGAATCTGTTTTTGATGGCCATGAAGGTAACTATAAAGAAACAAGTGTAGCGTTGCCAAAATTTATGTATGGCAAACAAAAACTACAGATTGAAAATTATATAAAATCCAAAACTAAAAACTATTTAATTTTTAGAATCTCTAAAGTATACTCTTCCAAACCATCTGAGAATACATTAATAACTAACTGGTTAAAACAAATCTCAAATAATGAAACAATAACCATTGCAAAAGATAATATATTAACTCCTATTTACATAGACGATTTTATAAAAATAATAACAAAACTGATTAATTTCGAAAAGATGGGGGTGTATAATATTTGTTCAATGGAAAAGCATAGTAGATTAGAAATGTTTAATATAATTTTAAATAAATATAAATCATACTATAAGTTCTCAGGCAAAGTTAATTTAGTTAATCTTAATCAAATTTCTGGTGCAGAAGAACTTCCATTAAATACATCTCTGGATTACAAAAAAACTTTTCAAGCAACTGATATTTTACCTACAACATTTGAAAAAATCTGTAGTAAAATTATATTAGATTATTTAAAAAAAGAAAAATGACAAAAAATAAAACAACAAATATTAAATTAGGTCTACAACCAATTGCAAATAGATTTCTATACAAATCCGTTAAAAAACCACTATGTTTTGATATGGAGTTTATGTGGAATAATGATTTAAACTGTATGAGTCTAAAAAAGCCATTTCCTGTCAAAGAATTAAAACCCAAATTTGATTGGATTACTTGCTTTGAACCTGAAGATCATTTAGATGAACTTTCTATTCTTATTTCAAAGCTTAATAATATTAATCATAATTCAATAATTGGAGGTTTCAGCTTTAAAGATGATACCACTATCACAAGATTAAATAAAATTGGGTATAAGAATACATGGCGAATTGATCCTAACTCTGATTTAGGTATTAATGATCCAATAACTAGTATTGAAACTTTTCAATCTAAGTTTAATAGAAATATTTCGAATAAAATTATATTAAAAAATCAAAAATCAGATATTTTTATTGCTAGACATGTAATTGAACACTCTTATAATATTTCTGAATTTATTCAGACATGTCAGTCTTTTGTTAAGAATAACGGATACATTATATTTGAATTACCTGACTGTGAAAGAGCTATGAGGGCAGGAGATTGTACTATATTATGGGAAGAACATGTAAATTATTTTACAGAAAATTCATTTAAAAATTTAGTTAAAAAATTTAATCTCGATATAGTCTTTTGGAAAAGCTATAAATATCCTTTAGAGAATTCTATTTTAGTTATATTAAAAAACAATTCATTAAAAGATAATATTTTAAAAGAAAATATTATAGAAATTGATGAAATTGAAATATTTTTAACTTTTAAAGAAAAACTATTTCAAAGGAAATTAGAAATTTATGAAAAGCTTCTTAATTTCAAAAAAAATATAGGACCTATAGTTTTATTAGGTGCAGGCCACTTATCTTCAACTTTTATCTCTGTTAATGGCCTGGAAAATATTATAGATTTTATAATCGATGACAATCATTTCAAAAACAAAATGTTCATGCCTAATGGAAAACAAAGAATTTTAAGTTCACAATCTTTGGATCTAAATAATTACAAATTGTGCCTTTTAGGAACAAATCCTCAGCATCATAAAAATATAATTCAAAAGCATAATGATTTTATTAAAAATGGGGGTATTATGAAATCTATTTTTGTTGGAACAGAACACGATATTTGTGAGTTCTTATGATTAAAACCTTCAAAGAAAATGATGAAGTTTTATATTCTAACGAAGAATTTATTTCAGTCTCTAAAAACGATATACATATATTAAAAAAATTGGCTGACAAAAACATTAGGAAGAGAGTGCGTCTATGTGCCCATAAAAATCCTAATGAGAAATTACATGAAATGATTATAGTGCATAGCAAAGATTGTTATGTAAGGCCTCATTGTCACATTAATAAAGCTGAATCTATTTTTGTAATTGAAGGAGAAGCTGATTTAATAATTTTTAATGAACAAGGAAAAATAAAAAAAATTGTTGCTCTTTCAAACAATAGTAAAAACGGAATTATATTTCATAGACAACATAAAGGCACCATTCACATGATTATTATTAAGTCTGATTATTTTGTTTTTCATGAAGTTACTGAAGGACCTTTTAAAAGAGAAGATACTTTTTTCCCCCCATGGGCTCCAGAAGGCAATAATATTAACGATAATAATTTCATAAAAAATTTGAATTATAATATTTAATTGACTATAAAAAAATGAAAAATTAAAATGTAATTTAATCTCTTAAACAAAACACTTAAAATCCAAATCAATGAAATATCTTTTTCTTTAAATAAATATAATTACTTAATTATAAAATTACCCTTATCTGACATATATCCTATTAAATCAAAATGCTTATTGCTTAGTCCAATATTTTTTGTATATAGAAATAACTTCTTCGACACCTTCCATGGATAATAAAAATTATATGTTAGTTCATAATTAATTAGCATAAGTCGTTTTACCACTGCCGGATAGGCAAAAAAACTATGCGCCTTTAATAGAATTTATTTTCAGATCTGAACTGTTCATAAATTGTTTTTTTATATTTACCAATTTCTCGTGCAAAGTCCATATTATCATATTCGAATGTAATATTTTTATTCTATTCATATTCAGGATTAACTAAATCAAAAAAAACTTATCAAGTTTAAGAAAACCTGTTAATTTATATATTAAATCTAGTATCACATAATTTTTCATGATGAAAAATAAAATACTAATTTTTGAAATATTTTTCTATTTGATATGCGCATATCGAATTTATCATATACCGCTGTCATAATTATATTATCTATCAATAAATCAAATAACAAGGTAAACTTTCATATAAACCATGATTAGAAAACAAAAACCGGAGCCGATAAATGTCGATCTATACTAGTGTAAGGTCTTGTAGGCTATGCTCGAGCAAAAGACTCAAAAAAGCTGTGCCAATGCCTGAAATTCAACTTACAGAAAAATACTTCATGACGAGAGAAGAAGCTCTTAATAACGCTTTTAAGTTACCAATTGATCTTTATGTTTGTCAAGAGTGTTGCCATGCGCAGATCACTGATATAGTCAAGAAAGACATATTGTGGGGCGATTTCACATTTTGGTCTGGGCAAACAGCAAAAATGCGTGAGCATTTGTTGGATGTTGCTACTTGGACACAAAAATTTTTAGTAGGGAAAGATAAGCCTCATGTGCTTGATGTTGGAAGTAACGACGGTACTTTCCTAAAAAACTTTCCGAGTGAATATCGTGTTCTAGGTGTGGATCCAGCAAAAGACATAGCTCGTCATGCCAACAATGACGGTGTGCCAACAATTTGTGAATTTTTTGATCGTGATATCGCTAATCAAATGATCCAAAATCATGGAAAGTTCGACTCTGTCACTTGTTTGAACGCTTTTGCACATTGTGAAGATATGAATGAGTTTTTTGACGCAATAAAAAATGTTTTGAAACCAGATGGTATTTTTATTTTTGAAGCTTCTTATTTGCTTGATATTGTCAACAAGATGTTATTGGGAACGATCATACATGAGCATATGAGCCATCATCATCTGTTGCCGTTGTGTACTTTTTTTGAAAAGCATGGCTTTGAATTATTTGACATTTTTAATAATGATTATCAAGGTGGATCAGTCTTGGGTGCCGTAGCCGCAGCTGGGCAGCATCCCATGAGTAACAATCTCAAAAATGCACTTCAAAAAGAGCGTGACTTAGGTTTTTCTAGCACAAACTATTTTTCAGATTTTAACAGAAGGCTAACGCAACTTCGTTACTCAGTAAAATCATCGATCAGTCATTGGAAATCATCTGGATCGACTATTGCGGCTTATGGAGCTTCTAGATCATCACCAACACTGCTATCGTTATTTGGAATCGAAGAAATGATCGACTGTGTTTTCGACGACCATGCCCAGAAACAGGGTAAATTTGTTGGTGGACAGGGTTTTCCCGTCCTAAATACCAAGATGTTAACTGAAGTAATGCCAGATTTTACTTTAGTTACAGCTTGGTCACATTTGGATGTGATTATTGATAAGAACAAGGAATATACGGAAAAGGGTGGAAAATTTGTATCGATTTGTCCTGAGTTTAGAGTGATTTAATTTGAAGTATTTAGGGCCGTGACTGGGACATGCAATAAAGCAGACTTTAAATGACAATAGATCAATTTAGTGAACACGGTACTTTTGGATAAAAATTGTTAATAGACCTAGCAAACTTATAGAGGTTTTAACGAAGCTATATTCAAGAGATATAATAATCTACTTTTTACTTGTCATCTTTCTCTTTTGTATAGACAGCCAAATTCATATTTATGTGATCAGGTAAAATATAATTGGGAATTAATTAACGTTAATTCAAAATCATTTAAAATTTAGATAATAAAAACACCATCTAAAAAGACCAAAATAATTTATAAGAATTAATTTCATGTATTTTTTTCTAAACTTTTTAACCATGTAATTGAAACTTGTGATTCTGGATGGATTTTATTATAATACTTATCTTTATTAGTTAGTGTTAATAACTTTTTCCAAAAATATCTTTGTTTTTTAGTAAAAACTTTATTTTGAACCTTTTCTTTGTTGATACTATTATAATATTCTTTTGTTGTTTCTAGGATTTCATCTTCTGTCAAATCTATAATTTTTATCATGTCTTTTGAATATAAAATACTATGGAAACGTCTATCTAAAATATAATCATCCATTTTGAAAGGCTTTGAAGTTTCTTTCCAAATTAGTTTTTTAGGGTACGTAAGCGAATTTAAATCAGATCTAATACTACCTAAGGGCAAATAATTTAAAAATAAAATTTTTTTTCCATATATTCCTGTCAATAGATCTGGCCCCGTACCAGTGCTTATACACCCATCACAGTTTGTAAACAGCCAAGTATCAATAAGATCTGATGTGCCTTTCTCAAATGGAAAGTCTACAACCCTTTTGTTATGAATTGCTATTGGGGTTTCTACAATTTTTCCCATTCGGATGACCCACACGCCTTTTTCTGTAAGCCAACTTATTGCCTTGTAATAGGTTTCTAATTTGGAATTTCTATAATCATGATAAGACCAATCTAAATTATTAAAATTTGAAGTTTTATCTAGATATGCATTATCTCGGATTAGAATACAATAAAAAGGCTCACCTTCTATCCAACCTTTGCTTTTCAACCAACTTTTGGCTTTAAACTCATCATCCTTTTCAAAAGGAAGCTTTACATTATATTTAGTAAACAGTAATTCTGTATCTCTGGAGAGTGTCTTAGTACCAGTTTTATTCATACTCTTATTTCCAGGAAGAAATTGATTCCAAAAATAAACAGGTCTAAAAAAATTATATACTGGCAAGGCTTGTTTAAGCATTTTTGCCCATTGTTGATTACATATAAAATAATCAAAAACATAAATAAAAATTTCTTTTTTTTCCATTTGAAATCTGGCAACTTGTTCAGCACCATCCGGCGCAAAATGTCCAAATCGGTCTGATCTAATTTTGATTATACATATTTTTTTGAATTGATTTATAAATCTCAAAATTAAAACTAATGGAATTGCCCAAAAGGAATTTAAAATTAGTAAAAATTTTCTTCTTTTCATTTATTAATTACCTATATCAATATTTATAGTTTTAATAGCATTGTTAAAGTTATTAAAGTAAGTGTTCTTTACTAATCTTACTTTTTCAAATTTAACAATATATTATTTCTCTAACTGAATTATAAAAATTATTATAATAACTCTATAAAATATTTTTATAAAAAATAAAAGTTAATATAGCACTACCTAATGCATAATAGTAAAAAATCACTATTTAATAATAAAACTACTATTGTTGATATAGGAGCTAGGTATGGACTGCATCCAACCTAGAAAAATTATTATGATCAAACTATGTTTTACTTAATTGAAGCAGATCCAGAAGAAGCGGCAAGGTTTATTCCAAAATTAAAGAAAATAATTTAAATAATACTTGTTCAAATGCTGCGATATATTTGATGGGTTCACTGGTTTTGAAAAATATAAAAAATCATATAAACATTGATTTTCCCACTAATATATTTTCATCTTTAATAAAAGAAAAAACTATTTGCAATCCCAATTTTAGGACAATGATTTACTTAGGACATAGTAGAGATATATAATTTAGCTAAAAAAAATTTAGAGGTTTTAAAAAGATTATTTAAGTGTCTTTAATAAAAATTGATTTAATTCATTTTGACCTTTAATTAGATTAATTTTTAGATGATCCTTTGGAATAAATTTAATTTCTTCTTTGGGATCGTAATAAATACATTTTTTATCCATAAATGAGCAGATATGTGCAGAAGAAGCAAATGGGGCTACTATAGATAAGGATGAATTATTAATAAGTTCAAAAATATTACAATCTAAATTTGCCTCTAAGACACCATTTTTTATGGCAAAATTTTTAATATTTTGATAACTTTTATCATGATGATTAATGACTAATTTCTTTTTTGTTTTTAGAACTAAAGTATAAGGATTAACTAATTTTTTATTAATTTCAAGAAAAGAATAAATAATATCTTCTATAAATTTTCTTGCAGTATTGATTTCCCAGTATTTATATCTAAAACCGTAATGTTTTTCTATGGTACTAATAGAGTGCGGGATTTCATCAAAAATTACTACATAATTTTTAGGCAAATCTATTAATTTGAGTTTTTCATTAGGCATGTAAAATGTAACAGGAGGGCACAAAGAATAATTAAATTTACCCATCCCCTCTTCTAATCTTTTAGCCTGCTGATGAGACCAAACATATGTTTTATCAAACCTAATAAATTGCATTCTAACTTTAAATAAATCTAAAGGCGCTTTATCATAGCTAATATAATCACAACCAGATGAATACCATAACATAATAGCTTTCCAATCTTTGTTAAGCTGGTCTGAAAAATTTAAAGGAATATTAAATTGATTACTGTTTGTATAAAAAATGTATTTTAAAATTTTATGATTACTATATATATCATATAATGATGAAAATATTAAATCATGTTGTAACAGCAAAAATATTGGGTTTTTAAAAATTAAAAAAATAATTTTAAAAAAATTTAACCAATGAGAAATAAAAAATTTAAATATGTATTTAATTTTTCTAGGAAGATGAACTAATACTTCAAATTCAGGATTAAAGGAATATTTAACTTTTTTGGATTTGCTTTGAATGTTTTTGATATGGCAATATATGTATAGAAAATCAATTTTTTTAAATTCATTGATAGGAAATTCATTTAAAAAGGTAATGAAACTCTCATCATTGTCTTTTTTAAAAAATGAAAAAGCATCAATATTTTGAGTAAATATAGTAGCATGACCTTGTTTATATTTAGAAAAAATTACTTTATATAAAAAGTAAAATTGTATCTTAAAAAAATTTTTAATTAATTTTATTAATAAAAAAAACTTTAATTTATTGCTAAGAATAATTTTTTCTTCATTTAAATCAATAGTATAATTAGGTAAATTAACTATATCTTTATGCAATTTATAGTGACTTTTTGTATGTAAAGATTGCTGTAGATGGAAATTTGAAAAGTCTGAATAAATTGATGAAATAATAATTTGTAACATTCGATTTACCATGGATTTTCTATTGAAACCTAAGAATGATTGGGTATTCAGAATCATTTTTTTTGATATAACTTCTGTTATATGTTGGAGTTCAAGGTGAAATGAAAAGTGATGTCCATATTTATGATTTTGATCTGTCCAAGGCACAAAAGAAGATCGTTCTTTTTTTAAAGATCTCATGGTTTTATCATTCTATTTTTTGCTTTATTTTGTATTTTAATAATAGTATGAGTATATACATGAAATCAAGATTATGTACAATATGCGCAAGAGGTGGATCGCAAGGTGTTCCCAACAAAAATATAATCTTAATAAATGGTAAACCCTTAATAGCATATTCAATAGAACTAGCAAAAAAAAGTAATTATTTTGATGACATTGCTGTAAGTTCAGACAGTCAAAAAATTTTAGATATTGCTGCAAGCTTTGGATCAACTATAAATATTAAAAGACCAAAAAAATTTTCTAAAGACATTTCTCCTAAAATACCTGCAATAAGGCATTGTTGGATAAAGAGTGAGGATATATCAAATAAACAGTATGAATATATAGTAGATTTAGATGTAACTTCTCCACTAAGATCAATGGATGATTTAAAAAATAGTATTAAACTCTTTGATAATAATAATGCGACTAATTTAATAACGGGATGTATTTCTAGAAGGTCACCGTATTTTAATATGATAAAAATAAAAAATAAAAAATATGCTTCATTGGTCAACAGTCCTGATAAGCAAATTACTAGAAGACAGGACACGCCTAATTGTTATGATATGAATGCAAGTATATATATATGGTCTAGAGAAGCTATTATGAATAGTGAAAAACTCTTTTACGAAAGTACTTTATTTTATGAAATGCCTGTTGAAAGATCTTATGATATTGATTGTGAATTTGATTTAAAAATAGTATCTATGTGCATGAATGATTAATGAAAATTAAAAAACGAATTTTAGCAATAACTTATAACAGATCTGAGTATGATTTATTAAGCTATGTTTATAAATTTTTAACAGAAGATAAACATATTGATTTTCAATTATTAGTTGCGGGTGCTCATTTATCTTCCGTATTTAATAATACTATTGATCATATTAAAAAAGATGGTCATAATATTTTAGGAGAAATAGAATGTCTTATTGATGGATCCTCTAACAAGTCAAGATTAATATCTGCATCTTTATTTTTAAGTAATTCTATTTCAATTATAAGTAAATTTGATCCAAATATTTTAATTTATGCCGGAGATAGAGAAGAAGTGTTAATGGGATCAATATTAGGAGGTTTTTTAGAGATACCAACAGTTCATTTCTTTGCAGGAGATCATGACAACGATGGGACAATAGATAATCCTATTAGACACGCCACTTCAAAAATGTCTAGTTTTTTATTTACATCAATTCAAGAGCATTATGATAGGTTAATTAATTTAGGAGAAAATCCTGCTAGAATTTTTAATATAGGAAGTCCTGCATTAGATAAATTTAAATTAGAAAAGCATAATAAAATATCTAATATTTTAGAATTAAAAAAAGAATTTGATATGAACAACTATGCCATAGTCATATTCCATCCTTTATTTTCAAAAGAAACTAAATCATTAAAGGACTTTGAAATTTTAATGAAAGTGCTCTTTGAAAATAAAATTTCATGTATTATTAATACACCCAATATAGACGCTGGGTCACGTAACTTAATTAATAGTTTTGAGAAGTTTAAAAAAGTAGACTTTTTTAAATTTGTTAATAATTTAAGCAGAAACGAATTTGTAAATATTTATAGGCAGGCTAAGTTTCAAATAGGAAACTCTAGTTCTGGAATTCTTGAAGCGTCATCAATACCTATTCCTGTGGTAAATGTTGGTGATAGAATGATAGGAAGAAAATCTCAGAAAAATGTTTTATTTTGCAAAGCGAACAAAAGTGAAATTATTAGTGCAATTAAGAAAGTAATAACTAAAAAATTTTATTACGATAATGTAAAAAATATTAAAAATATTTATGGTAATGGAGATTCTAGCAAAAAAGCTTATACTATACTTAAGAATTTAGACGTAAAAAATTACACAGACTTTAGAAAAGAAGATCCACTTAGCAAATATATATGAAAGTAGTTTGATTTTATGAGTGATATTGTGTTTGTTATAGCTCCTCATCCAGATGATGAGGTTTTGGGATGTGGAGGAACTTTATTAAAACTTAAGAATAGTGGGGCTATTATCCATTGGATAATAGTCACAAAAATGGGAAAAGAGTTTACTGATAAACAAAAAAAAGAACGTCAAAACTTAATTTCAGAAATTTCTAAAATTTTTGGTTTCAAAAAAACTCACGAACTATTATATGTTGCAAGTGAGTTAGTGGAATCTAATTTAAAGGATATTATTTTAGATGTTTCTCATTTAATTAAACTATTTTCACCTTCAATCATATTCACTCCATTTTATGGTGACATTCATTCAGATCATAGAATTATTTCAAATGCAGTTATTAGCGCTTGCAAACCTTTTAGGGCGAGTTCTGTAAAAAGTTTATTGGCATATGAAGTTATATCAGAAACAAACTTTGGTTTTAAAGAACTTTTTAATCCAATTGTTTACTATGATATAACGGATTACTTCCATGAAAAGATAAGTATTTTACAATTATACAAAAAAGAAATTAAAGAACACCCTTTTCCTAGAAGTGTAATTTCAACCACTGCACTAGCTCAGTTAAGAGGCAGTGAATCTAACAATCAATTTGCAGAAGCGTTTCAACCAATTCGTATTATATTGTAGATTTTTTTTCTAAACAAAAAACCCAGTGCTTACTTTGTTTTTTATGTAATTCATAAGAAAAAAAGCCGATATCTAAAATAGAGAAACCTTGAATAAATTTTGAAATTTCAATGGGTTTTTCTAAAGCAAAAAGTGTAATACCTTTTTGGTTTTGAAAGTTACAAATATATGTGTTTTTATTAATTTTGTTAGAGTTCTCAAATATAATGTCACTTGGATCAGTTAAGGTAAAAACAAGTAAACCATTAGGTTTAAGGCAACGATAACTTTCATTAAGAAAGTTTTTAAATGTATTATTATCATTATAACATTGAACTTGCCATGAAACTATACAATCAAAAAAATTATTTTTAAAGTTAAGTATATTATTATTTATATGGTCAATTTGAATTTTTTTATTAAATTGCTTTTTATACAATTTATGAACTAATTTTATGGAATATTCTGAAACTTCAGTTCCAAAAACATTTTTTCCAAGTAATGTCATTAAACTAGCATTATTTCCACTACCTATACCCCAATCTAGAAAATTTGGACCAAGATCGAGCAAATTACGATAAAAAAGTCTTACAAAATGTTCATTTGGAAAACTTAAAATAGAATTATTGCTCTTGTAAATAGAATCCCAGATTTGAGAATTAGTATCTAAATGGTTTTTATTATTGTTTGATAATTTTTTGTGCATTTTTAAGTCCCTCACAAAACAATAAGTCTAAACACGATAGACCTGAACAAAAAGGTGAATTTAATTTTTGATTATATTCAGGATGTATGAAATTGTTATAAATTATTTTAATACCTTTTTTATCAAATTGCTCTTTTATTTCTTCTAAATATTTTTTAGCACCTTTACCAGATAAATAAATTGTACCATTAATTTTTATAGTTAAGTTTAATATTCTATCACCTTTATGACCGTTAACATTTAATTCACTTGAATTAATAACAGGAGTCTCAATTTTTAATAACTTCATTGATAATTTAACAGTAGATATTATAAAATCAGATGGCTTCATGTCCCTACCATATTTATAAAATGGCTCTATTATACTATAAACTTCATCAAAATATTTTGACTTTTTATAATAGATAAAAATTTTTTTTAGATGCTCGTCGGGCCAATTTAAATGCTTAAAGGAAAGGTTATTTATTTTTATTCTTGAAGTTTTATTTATAGGCAAAGTTAAATAGATAGGATTACCATTATTATTAAAAATATTTCTATATTGAAATGAGTTTCTTTTTACATCCACATCGTCTAGTATTATATGAAAATCACTATTCTTAATTTTATTTAAATGACCAAGCCATGGCCAGTAACTAGGTTGGTGTATTGATATAATCATGATAAAATACTACAATAATTTTTATTTTAAGTATATGTAAAGTGGCTAAATAATTGAAAAAATCATGCGTTATTGTTGGTGGAGGTGTTGTAGCTATTTTAGCTGCACATATTCTATCGAAGAAATATAAAAAAGTTCATATTATAGAACAATCAGAAAGTTTAGGAGGATTACTGTCTTCAAAGAACTTTAATAGAGAAGTCTATTTTGATTATGGTCCACACTTGTTTACTTTAACAGGTATTAAAAAAATAGATGAAATATTATTTGGGCCATTAGCAGAACTTAAATCTAGTTGGGTACAACATGATTATTTGTATGATTCAAATTTTTTTACAAAGTGGAATATAGGAAGTTCTCTTATAGATATAAAAAGTTTACCTCAAGCATTATATAAAGAAAGCTTAAGTGAGCTAATTAAGGTTAAAACTCTTAATAAGACTGATAATTATAATGATTATATTACAAGTAATTTTGGAAAAATATTGAAAATAAATATTTTTGATAATGTTATTAATAAAATATATGGGTCAGTTGACCTTGATCAAATGTCAATTAAATCATTGAAAGTTTTTGGTTTACACCGTGTTTTAGCGTTTACCAATGAGGAAACTTTAAAATTAAAAGAACAGTATATATACGATGAACGAATTGCTCTTCATTCATTTGAACAAGATAAAAGAAATTTAAAATTTTATTATCCTAAAGGTGAAAAAGGAGTTGGTTATTGGGTTCAAAAACAAATTTTAGATTTGCAACGTAAAAATATTATAATTCATAATAATAACACTGTTGAATCTATCAATTTTTCAGATCAACATATTAATTCTTTAACGCTGAAAAGTGGTAAAAAATTGGATTTAGATTTTTGCTTATGGACAGTTCCTCCTGCTTTGGGTTTGAAAGCTGCTAATATTAAATATCAAGGACAAATTCCTAAAACTCGTTCAAATATAATATTTCATTTTGAATTTGATAAAAGTTTAATAAATAATAAATCGACATATTTATGGAACTGGGATCTATCGTATAGAACTTTCAGAGTTACTTTATATCCAAATTTGAATAAAAAAACTAAAAAAAATTTTTCATATATAACAGTTGAAGTATTATGTGATTATTCTGAGCAAGATGCTATTAATTCAGAACAAATAATAAAAGAATTAAAGATATTAAATATAATACCAATGGATACTTCTTGTCTCTTTGTTAAAAAAGAATTCATAAGATCTTCTTTTCCAATACTTACTCAAGATTATGGAAAACAAACATATGAATTAAATAACATTTTTGAAGAAAGTTTCTCTAATCTTAAAACTGCAGGAAGACATAGTGGAAGAGTGTGGTTTATGAATGAAGCATTAATAGATTTATATAATTTAGTAAGTTAAATTTCAATTAAATCATCAGGGTAAAAGTTTTTAATTGCTTTTTGATTTATTACTTTGTTCCATAACATTGGACTAATTCCATTTCCAGGACGTTTAGTAGTAATGTTTTCATCAGTAAAAGCATTGCCTTTTTTAATAAATATTTTTGCAACTATTGATTTTCTAGCTATTTGAGTATTTTTAAATTCACTTTTACTTGGTTGTTTAATGCCGTCTCCTAAAGCAATTTCAATGTCACGGATTGAAGCAATCATTTTTTTTAATTCAGAAGGCTCTAGACTCGCCTTATGATCTGGGCCGCTCATGTTTTTATCAATAGTAAAATGTTTTTCTATGATTGATGCCCCCATTGCAACTGCAGCAATAGGAATATGTATTCCTAAGGTATGATCACTATATCCATATTTTATATCAAAAACCTTAGCAATAGTAGTCATAGCTTTTAAGTTTACGTCATGGAACGGAGTTGGGTATTCAGTGTTGCAATGTAAAATAGTAATTTTTTGTTTAGAGGTTCCAGATTTAATTAAAACGTCTAAAGCATTTTTTATTTCGGTTATATTAGACATTCCAGTAGAGAGAATTAAATTTCTATTTAATTTTCCTATAGTATATAAATATGGTAAATTAGTTATTTCTCCACTTGGTATTTTAAAAATATTTAATTTCAGTTTTATAAGCAAATTAATACTTTCAATATCAAAGGGTGAAGATAAAAACATAATTTTTTTTTCATGGCACTCTTTTATTAAAATTTTATGATCAGCCAAATCTAATTCAAGACTTTTAATCATTTCTAGGTGTGATTCATCATGAGATGTTGTGTTAAGTTGATATTGAGCTTTCTGAGCATTAATGCTTACCAAACTTTCAGCTTTGAAGGTTTGAAATTTTACAGCATCTGCTCCACAAGCAGCCGCAATATCTATTAATTTTTTGGCTGTATCAATAGAACCATTATGATTAACACCAGCTTCAGCTATTATAAAAACTTTATCTTTTTTCATGAAAAAAATATACTCTTCATTATAAAAAAATACTAGTCAAAATGATTGTAGAGGAGAATATGATGACTGTATCTTCTTGCTGTCGGATGGCTGTAAATAATATGGTCAATGATATCAATAATAAATGGACAAATTCCCAGAAAATTGAAGAAAACTCTAATATCGTAAACACCTAAAAAGTTTAAAAGGTATGTTTGTTGTGTATTTTGTTGGGGGAGTTTGTATCTATCATGCATCACCCAATCACAACCTTCTTATATCCTCTTGTATAAGTGTTTTATACAAGCTTAATACTCTTATTTTAATACCTTTTCATAGAGATTTGAAACTAATGATTTAGTTAATAATGGAGGCACTATTCTACTGAAAGATTAATTGTAGGAATAGGTTTGTAGGATTTCATAATTGTTGATGAAGCTGATGCAACTTCAATTTTCAACAAAGGTCAATCAGAGAAAGTCAAAGAAGTAGAAGAAAAGCTAAAAAAAATAATAAAACAGCTTTAGACCATGGGGTAAATTTAAAATTTTATTAGATTCATCAGAGGCCAAAGTAAAAAGAATATTTGTTAATCCTTATAAATCTCTTTGATATCAATTTCATAAACACAGATCGGAGCATTGGACAGTAGTAACAAGTAAAGCAGAAGTAATGTTTGATGGTATTAACTCTTATCCATGCATAGGTGAATCAATTGTTGTCCCAAAAGGTATGAAACATTCGTTATCAAACAATACAAATGAAGTTTTAACAATCATTGAAGTTCGGTATGGTAATTATTTTGGTGAAGATGACATTATCAGAATAACTAATCTCTATGATAGATAATTAATTTATTTTAGATTAAAGCTTTAA
>JAOESH010000009.1 GCA_028382005.1 Pseudomonadota bacterium | reverse complement strand
CCCAGGTTCCACAGGCATTCCTAGCCGAAGCACGGTTCCTTTGTTATTTCTAAGAGATTGTGGAATAATATCATTAATATCACAAATTGCAGATACACCAAAAACTAAAATAATTTCTGCACCTTCCTCAATACTGCTTTTAATACTATTTGATAGAGATTTAACAGTATGGTCACACGTTTTATCAACAAAATTATTTAAGCCTATTGCGAGTAATCTTTTTTCTGTAACTAAAACAGTTTTTTTCAAAATTTTATCAGTTGTATTTCTATTTTTTGTTTGAATGAGATGAACGTTCATTTTTTGAAATGGCAAAACTTGAAAGCATTTATTTGATGCTTTTTCAATTTTTTCTAGAAGATTTTTATTTATGGCAAAAGGTATAGCTTTAGTTGATGCAACTGTTTGATCTTTTTTTACTAAAGAAAAAGGCTTAATCGTTGCTATTCCTATTTCGTCAGTTATTGAATTTACTGAGAGAAGTTGTTGAGGGTCAAATTGAAGAAGTCCATTTATTTTTGATAAAATATTACATCGACCTTGATGGGCTTCTGATAGTTTTAAATTAGAGTTTGTTTTATTAATTACTTTTTCTGATATTCTATAGACGGCTAAATTTTCATTGATGTCGTTAACATCTAATCTGGCGCAAGTAATATATTTAATTTTATTATCTAGAAGAAGGCTTATAATTTTTTTATTAATCACAGTTCCTTTTTTAATTTTTACTTTCAAACCATTTTCATCTAAAATCATAGATGTAGGTAAAACACTATTTTCAGAATCTTTTGTTTTAATTTCACCAAAAAACATAATAATCTTTCAAATTTGTTTATTAAAGTAGTCAACATATATCAATTTCTAAAAAATGTTAATATTTTTAGATTTCGAATGTAATATCTCTTGACGATTTGTTTATCAAAAGATATTAAACAACTATTAATTGTATGGGGCTGTAGCTCAATTGGGAGAGCGCCTGCTTTGCAAGCAGGAGGTCGTCGGTTCGATCCCGTCCAGCTCCACCATATCTTAATTGATTGATTAAACATAATTTTAACTGAGAGTGTGTCATGGCAGTACCAAAAAGTAAGATAACAAGATCAAGAAGAGGTATGAGACGATCTCATGATGCTCTAACTTCTGATACATACGTTGAGAGTAAGGATACTGGTGAACTTCATAGACCTCATCACATTGATTTAAAGACTGGTATGTATAAAGGTAGACAGGTTCTAAAGATAAAGTCAAAGGTATAAAAGACTTTTAGTTAAAATTTTAAACTTCAAAGGTATATTCATGTCAAGTGATAGTGAAGGCACTGGGTCTAAGCAGAAAGTTAATCTTAAACCTAAAACTCCAAATAAGATAAAAGTATATAAAGACCCTTTATTTAATATTGGTGACATAGTTAAACACCGTATATACCCTTTTAGAGGTGTTATAGTTGATGTTGATCCTGAGTTTTCTAATACGGAGGAGTGGTACCAATCAATACCTGCAGAAATTCGACCTTCAAGGAAACAACCTTATTACCATTTAATGGCTGAAAACACTGAAACCTTTTATACTGCTTACGTTTCACAGCAAAACTTAGTTGGAGATCGAGAAAACGGACCTCTAGAACACCCAGATTTGGAAGAAATATTTAATGGTATTGATGAAGGCAAATACCTTCTCAAAAATGAAGTTAGAAATTAAATACAGATTCTTTTTTTTACTCTTTAAATAGTACTTAAAAAGTACTATATGTATTAGTATGGTTATAATATGTTTAAATTAAATAAAATGACTGACTATGCTGTCGTCTGCTTGGGTATTTTAGCTAGAAATCCTGGGTATTCAATGTCAGCTACTGAATTATCAAAGGCTACTGGATTTACTCTATATACTGTTCAAAAACTATTAAAAATACTTGTAGTTAAAAGCAATTTAATAACAGCTCAACGGGGCGCATACGGTGGTTATGTGTTAAATAAAAATTCTTCTCAAATCTCTGTTATTGAAATTATAGAAGCTTTAGATGGGCCAATTAGCTTAACCGCTTGCGTGGATAGTTCCGAAAGCACGTGTGAAGCTAGTAATATATGTTTTTTAGGTGGGAAGTGGAATAAAGTTAACGAAATAATTAGAAAGTCGCTTAAGGATATTTCGTTATATGATTTACTCAATTATGGAAATACTTTTCCTAACGAAAATATCAAAGAAACTGAATTAAGCGTCATTAGTTAAAGGAAAGTTGTATGGTTGCTACACAAGAGACAATTGATAAAGTTAAAGAAGTTGCGAATACTTATAAGTATGGTTTTGTCACAGAATTAGAGTCTGAAAAAGCCCCTTTAGGACTCAATGAAGATATTGTTAGATTTATATCTAGTAAAAAAAATGAACCTGAGTGGTTACTAGAATGGCGGCTTAAGGCATATAGAAAATGGCTCACAATGAAAGAGCCTAACTGGGCTATGGTTAATTTTCCAAAAATTAATTTTCAAGATATTTATTATTATTCTGCTCCAAAAGTTAAACCAAAACTAAATAGCCTTGATGAAGTAGATCCTGAGTTACTTAAAACATATGAAAAATTAGGTATTCCAATTAAAGAACAAGAGATGTTAGCTGGAGTAGCTGTTGATTATGTATTTGATTCTATTTCCGTAGCAACTACATTTCGAGATAAACTTGCAAAAGAAGGTATTATTTTTTGTCCAATTTCAGAAGCTGTTCAAAATCATCCTGATTTAGTTAAAAAATATATAGGTTCTGTTATTCCAATGGGTGATAATTATTACGCGGCTTTAAATTCTGCTGTTTTTACTGACGGTTCATTTGTATACGTGCCTAAAGGCGTGAAATGTCCCATGGAACTATCTACTTATTTTAGAATAAACGAACAAAATTCTGGTCAATTTGAAAGAACTTTAATAATAGTTGAGGATAATTCATATGTATCATATTTAGAGGGCTGTACTGCACCACAAAGAGATGAAAACCAATTACATGCAGCTGTTGTAGAACTTGTAGCCATGAATGATGCTGAAATAAAATACTCTACAGTTCAAAACTGGTATCCTGGAGATAAAGACGGTATAGGAGGAATTTATAACTTTGTTACTAAGCGCGGAAACTGCCTTGGTCATCGTTCAAAAATTTCTTGGACACAAGTTGAAACTGGATCAGCTATTACATGGAAATATCCATCTTGTATTTTAAGAGGTGATAATTCTGTTGGTGAATTTTATTCTGTAGCAGTGGCAAATAATTTTCAACAAGCAGATACGGGCACTAAAATGATACATATTGGTAAAAATACTAAATCTACCATTATATCTAAAGGTATATCTGCCGGTAAAGCTCAAAATACCTATAGAGGTCAAGTTCAAATTCAAAAAAATGCTAAAGGTTCAAGAAATTTTACACAGTGTGATTCATTGTTGATTGGGGATGAATGTGGAGCTCATACAGTACCTTACATAAATCAGCATACTCCGTCTGCCAGAGTAGAACATGAGGCAACAACTTCAAAAATTTCTGAAGACCAATTATTTTATTGTCTTCAAAGAGGTTTAGATACAGAGCAAGCAACTTCCCTTATAGTTAATGGTTTTTGTAAGGAGGTTATGAAAGAGTTACCTATGGAATTCGCTGTAGAAGCCCAGAAACTTATTGGAATAAGTTTAGAAGGTTCTGTTGGTTAAAAGATTAAAATACAATAGATTAAAATGGAAATAAAATGTCTTTACTAGAAATTAAAAAAGCTCGCTTAAAACTTGATAATAAAAATATTCTTAACGGTGTTTCTTTGTCAGTAAATGCGGGAGAAGTCCATGCCATTATGGGCCCAAACGGATCAGGAAAAAGTACCTTATCTTATATGTTATCTGGAAGAGAAGGATATGAATTAGAATCAGGTGAGATACTATTAGACGGACAATCTTTATCAGAAATGCCTGCTGACGAAAGAGCAAGGTCTGGGTTATTCTTAGCTTTCCAATATCCTGTGGAATTACCCGGTGTTGGTGCAATGAGTTTTTTGAGAGAAGCTGTTAATTCTAGAAGAAAATTCATAGGTAAAGAAGAATTTGATCATTTAGCGTTTGTAAAGGAGGCAAGAAAAGAAGCTTCAAAAATGTTTGTTAAAGATGAAATGCTTAAAAGAGCAGTAAATGTTGGCTTTTCTGGTGGAGAAAAAAAGAAGTTCGAAATTTTACAAATGGCTATGCTTAAGCCAAAAGTTTCTATCTTAGATGAAACTGATTCTGGATTAGATGTTGACGCTTTAAAAATAGTTTCTGATGGTGTAAATGCTCAACGTAGTGATGATAACGCAATTGTTGTTATTACACACTACCAAAGATTATTAGATTATATAGTTCCAGACTTTGTTCATATATTATCTGATGGTGTAATTATTAAATCAGGTGGACCAGAGTTAGCTCTTGAAGTTGAAAAGAACGGTTATGCAGGAATGATAAATGCTGCATAATAAAAATGAAGACTATATCGCTTCAGTTAATAATTATGTAAGCGGTTTTAATGATAATAGTTTTAGAAAATTAGCTGGAAAAGATTTTAAAAGTTGGCCTGATCCTTTAGAAGAAACATGGAGATTAAGTAGGTTAGGAACTCTTGCCAGAAAAAAAATAGAACCAATTAAAATAAATTTTGACAAAAGTGTTAAATCTAATCTTAATACTATTGGATCAAATATTATAAAATTTTTTGATGGCGCTTATAGAGAAGATATATCTTCAAAATTACCAATTGGTGTATCTTTGAAAGAGTTAAATGAAACTGAGAGCTTAAGTTATTTATCCAAAATTAAAAACACAAACTTAAAAAATCACCCTTCCACTAATGCTTCATTATCGTGTACTCCTTCAATTATTAAATTAAGTGTTGATAAAAACACTAAAATTCTGGACTTAATTGAAATTCATTACGAAGGTGGTGAAGAAAGTTTGTCTGTTCACCCGGTATTATTCATAGAATTAAATGAAAATAGTAGTTTATCTATAATTGAACGTTTCAATCATTTAGGTTCCCTAATAATGCCTTTACAGTTAATAGACATTAAAGATTCTGCTTCGTTAAATTCTATTAAAATTTTTGATGATAACCATAAATCGTATAACTTATCAGCGCATTGTGTATTTTTATCTCAAAAATCAGTTTTAAACTCTTTTTCTTTAGTTAAAGGTAGTCAGTTTACAAGATCTGAAACTCATGCTTATTTAAATGGAAAAAATTCAAAATTAAATCTTAATGGTGTATATATATCTGGAGACAAACAACATCACGATCTTACTACTGCAATATATCATAATGTCCCTGAATGTGTTTCTAAGCAATCAGTTAGAGGTATATTGGGTGGAGAATCAACGGGGGTTTTTCAAGGTAAAGTAAGAGTTGCTCCAAATGCCCAAAAAACAGATGGTCAACAAATGAGTAAGGCTATTTTGATCTCTGATAAGGCAAGTGCAAATGCTAAACCGGAATTAGAAATTTACGCTGATGACGTTGTTTGCGCTCACGGTGCTACTGTTGGAGAATTAGACGATGATCAACTTTTTTATCTAAGCAGTAGAGGTATTACCAAGGATAAAGCAAGACTGATGCTAATTAAGGCTTTTTTAAAAGATATTATAAATGAATCCGTTGAAGAAGCATTACATGATTTTATTTTTAAAGAAGCTCAATTTTCTTTGTCATCAATCTTAAAAAATGATTTAGTTGTATAAAATGTATTATGATTTAGATAAAATAAAAAATCAATTTCCCGCTCTTAATAGAAATGTTTGGGATAAACCTCTTATTTACTTAGATTCTGCGGCGTCTATGCAGAAGCCACAAAAAGTACTAGATGCAATAAATAAAAATTATTCTTTTAATTATTCTAATGTGCATAGAGGTCTTCATAAATTATCAGAAGAAGCAACTTCAAATTATGAAGGAGCTAGAAGAAAAATATCAAAATTTATTAACTGTAATGAAAATGAAGTAGTGTTTACATCCGGTGCAACAGCTGCAATCAATTTAGTGGCATATAGTTGGGGGCTAAAAAATCTTTCGGTCGGTGATGAAATAATTATTACAATTGCAGAACACCATGCTAATATTGTTCCTTGGCAGCTTATAGCTCAACAAAAGGGTGCTACAATAGTAGCGGCTCAAGTAAATCCCGATGAAGATTTTGATATAGAAATTATTAAAAAATTAGTTACAGATAAGACAAAGATTATTGCTTTCCCTCATGTATCCAATGTTTTAGGTACAATTTTTCCAGTTAAAGAAATATGCAAAATAGCTAAAGAATGTGGAGCAATTAGTGTTGTTGACGGTTGTCAAGGTGTAATTCATGGAAAAGTTGATGTAAATGAATTAGGTTGTGATTTTTATTGTTTCTCAGGCCATAAATTATATGGACCAACAGGTATTGGAGTTTTGTATGGAAGATATGAGATATTAGATGAAATGCCACCTTTCCTAGGTGGTGGAGATATGATTGATGTTGTTAAAATAAATCATTCAACTTATGCTGACCCGCCACTTAGATTTGAAGCTGGAACGCCACCGATTGTTGAAGTAATTGCACTTGGGGAGGCAATAGATTGGGTTGTTGAGACTGGCATTGAAAGAATTGGAAAACATGAAAAAGATGTAATTTCATACGGAATGTCTCTACTAAGCTCGATTGATGGTGTAAATATATTTGGAACAGCACCAAATAAAACTGGTGTGATTTCTTTTACTATGGATTGTGCTCATCCACATGATATTGCTACTATTATTGATAGAGAAGGTGTAGCTGTTAGAGCAGGCCATCATTGTGCACAGCCTTTAATGGATGCATTTAACCTTGTTTCTACTACTAGGGCTTCCGTAGGCGCTTATTCATCAAATCAAGATTTTGATAAATTGGCTGAATCATTGACTAAAGTGAAAAAAATATTTGGTGTTTAATATGAACGAGACTGAAAAACTTCCACTTTCTGCTTTTATGCCACAGCACCCTTCAAATAATCCGCATGCTCCTTTTACAGCATCAGCAGGTAAAAAAAATAACGATTGTAAAAAGAAAATTGAGATGTTTGAAGTTATTGAAGCGTTAGAAACAATTTTTGACCCTGAAATACCTGTCAATATATATGACTTAGGTTTAATTTATGATATTAAATTACTAGAAAATAATGATATAAAAATTAAAATGTCTCTTACGGCACCTGGATGTCCAGTAGCAGGTGAAATGCCTGGACAAGTTGCAGATACCATTGCACAAATACCAGACGTAGGATTGATTAATGTTGAGCTTGTTTGGGAACCTGCTTGGACCAAAGATAGGATGAGTGAAGATGCCAAAATGGCACTTGAAATCTATTAATCTAATAGGAGTTTTTAATAATGAATGAACAAAAGCCATTATTAACTATAACAGATGCAGCTGCTGATAGAGTTAAAAGTCTTATGAATGATACTAATTCAGAAGTGATAGGCATTAGAATTGGTATTAAGACTGCTGGATGTTCTGGAATGAAATATAATGTTGAATATGCAACTGATACGAAACCTTTTGAAGAAAAGATAATTTCAAAAGATATTGTAATATGCATTGATCCTGCAGCAATTATGTTTTTAATTGGGTCTGAAATGGATTACAAAGAAGAAAAGTTTAGTTCAGGCTTTGAGTTTTCTAATCCAAACGAAATTGCTAGATGTGGTTGTGGTGAAAGTTTTACCGTAGCTCAATAATCCAAATAAATTATCATAGGTTTCTTTTATGAAAAATGCTGAAGCTTTTTCTTCAACCGATAAAATATTAACTCCATTAAAAACTCTTCAAGAGCTTCTAAGATTTGTTATCCCTAAGGGTAATAAGGAAATGCCTTTAAGAATAATTTTAGCTTTTATTTTTTTATCATTAGCAACTTTAGTAAGTGTTTATACCCCTTTCTTATATGGAAAAGCTGTTGACCTAGTTGCTAAAGGAAAATTAGTGGATTTAAATCTCTTATGGTGGGTAATTGGATCTTATGCTTTAGCTAGGTTAGGCCAGGTATTTTTTGATGAAGCTAAAGAATTTGTTTTTGCTAGAGTGGCACAAAGAGCTGTTAGGGGAGCTGCGTTAAAAGCATTTAAACATATGCATAGTTTATCTCTAACTTTTCACTTAAATAGGCAAACAGGAGGATTAACTAGAGCAATTGACAGGGGAGCAAAAGGGATTGAGTTCCTACTAAGGTTTACTGCTTTTGAGATAGTCCCTGTTATAGTTGAATTATTTACGGTTGGGATTGTGTTATGGGTAACATTTGGTTTTGTATACGCAGCTGTTACTGTCTCAACTGTTTTAGTTTACATTATTTATACAATTAAGGTAACAGAATGGAGAATTGCAATTAGACGTAAAATGAATATTGCTGATGAAAATGCGTCTTCCAAAGCAATAGACAGTCTACTTAATTATGAAACAGTAAAATATTTTAATGCAGAACAAGTAGAAGCAGAAAGATTTGATGCTGCTATGAAATTATATGAAGATTCAGCAGTTAAAGCCAGAGCGTCTTTATCAATAGTTAACATTGGCCAAGGAGCGATCATAGCACTCGGGCTTTTCATAATTATGGGTATGGCAGGTGAAGATATAGCGAGTGAAAAAATGTCTATAGGAGATTTTGTTGTAGTCAATACTTTTTTGTTACAATTATATCTACCTTTAAACTTTCTAGGATTTGTATATAGAGAAATTAGACAATCTTTGTTAGATATAGGAAGGATGTTTGCCTTAGTAAACGAAAAACCAGACATAACAGATAAAAAATATGCCTTAGATTTAAATGTTCATAGTGGAAAAATTGAATTCAAAAATATTAATTTTTCATATGGAAATAGAAAAATTTTGAAAAATTTAAGTTTTGTTGTAAATCCAGGTCATAAAGTTGCTATAGTTGGGCCTACAGGAGCAGGTAAATCTACTATATCAAAACTAATATTTAGATTTTATGATCCTTCTTCAGGAAATATTTTTGTAGATGATCAATGTTTAAAAGATGTAACTCAAAGTTCTGTCAGATCAAATATCGGTGTTGTCCCTCAGGATACTGTGATGTTCAACGACACTATAAAATATAATATTTCTTACTCTAAACCAGGCTCATCAATGGCTGAGATTAAAAAGGTTGTTAATTTATCATCTATTGATAAGTTTATTGATGATTTAGAGTTAGGTTATGAAACTGTTGTTGGTGAAAGAGGTTTAAAACTATCTGGAGGTGAAAAGCAAAGAGTTGCAATTGCGAGAGCACTTCTCAAAAATCCTAAAATATTTATCTTTGATGAAGCCACTTCGGCTTTAGATACTAAAACTGAAAAATCCATCGAAAAATCTTTAAAACAATTGTCAAATAAAAATACTACTTTAGTAATAGCTCATAGATTATCTACAATTATTGATGCTGACAAAATTATAGTTTTAGAAAAAGGGAAAATAGCAGAGGAAGGTACTCATAAGGAGCTTATTCAAAAGAATGCTCTTTACGCAGAAATGTGGATGAGGCAGCAAGAACAAATAGGTTAGCTTATCCTATTGAAAATTGTTCCCTCAAATATTTGTCTTCCATACTATTTGTTTTGTCGTAAAGAATTCTCAAATCAATATCATTTCGTTGAGAAATAAAAACTTTTTCTATATTTTTAACTTCTTTAGAATCAGCACTAGCACTTACGGGCCTTAATTTTGAGTTTATAATATTAAATTCTACTTTAGAGTTGTTTTTAATTAAAGCGCCTCTCCATCTTCTTGGTCTGAAAGGGCTAATAGGGGTTAAAGCTAAAATTTCAGATCCAATAGGTAAAATTGGACCATGAGCTGATAAATTATATGCTGTTGAGCCAACAGGAGTTGCTACCATTACCCCATCGCATGTAAGTTCATTGAGCCTTTCCGTGTTATCAATACTAATAGAAATTATAGCACTTTGATGAGTTCTTCTAAAAATAGACACTTCATTTATGGCTAATTCAACAAACTTTTTATTTTTTGTGTCAATTACAATCATTTCTAAAGGGTGAACAATTATTTCGTTTGCGTCTTTTAATCGTTCAATGAGATTTAATTGATGGAAATCATTCATTAAAAAACCAATATTTCCTCTGTTTAATCCAAAGACTGGTATATTGTAGGTAATGCTTTCTCTCATGGCAGAAAGCATAGCCCCATCCCCACCAACTGCTACTATAACTTCGGCTTTAGCTAATTCAATTTGACCATATAGGCGGATCAGTTCTATTGAAGCTGATTTTGCTTTTTTATTTTTGGCAATACTAAAATGAATTTTCAAAGAATTAACCCTTTTTGTAGTATTTTAATTAATTACAAGTTAAAACAATTTTATATTAAATGGTGATTGAAATGAAAGTAATAGAAACAGCATTAACTTTAACAAAGGCTTATAAATCTGCTATAGAAAGATTTGAAAAAATGCTGGGCAAAGAATTCGCTTCTGCAGTCACCTTAATGAATAAAACCTCAGAACATATAATTGTTTGTGGAATGGGAAAGTCGGGTCTTGTTGGAAGAAAAATATCTTCAACCCTAGCTTCTACTGGTACTCCAAGTATTTTTCTTCATCCGGCAGAAGCTATTCATGGCGATTTAGGTAAAGTCCAAAAAAAATCCGTTGTGTTATTAATTTCCTATTCTGGCGAAACAGGTGAAATTTTAGCATTAATACCAGCTCTGAAAAGATTAGATGTAACTATTATAGCTCTTACTGGTGTAAAAAAATCTACCTTAGCATCAAAAGCAGATATTATTTTAGATACGTCGGTAGATAGAGAAGCTTGTCCTTTAAATTTAGCACCGACTACATCTACTATGATAACAATGGTATTAGGGGATGCTTTAGCAGTTGGATTAATGGAGTTAAAAAATTTTAAACAAGAGGATTTTGCTTTAACTCATCCTGGAGGATCATTAGGAAGAAGGCTTCTGTCAAATGTAAAAGACGAAATGAAACAGGTTAATTTACCTTTTGTTGATAAAGATTCAGATGTTCAAAATGTTTTAATTAAAATGACTGAAGGCCGTTTAGGTTTGGCTTTGGTTGGTTCAAAGGAGGAGTTGTACGGAGTTATTACAGATGGAGATATTAGAAGAGCGTTAATAGATAATAGTAATTTCACTTATCTAAAAGCTATTGATTTAATGAATGAAAATCCTTTAACTGCAATTGAAACAGATAATTTACAATTAGCGGAAAAAAGAATGAGAGAAGCAAAGGTTCAATGCTTAGTTGTAAAAAATAATATTCATGAGGTTGTAGGAGTTATTCAAATATTTGAATAATTGATTTCATGGATATATCTAAGTTTGATTATGAACTAGATCCTAGTTTAATTGCACAAAAACCTTTTTTCCCTAGAGATCATTCGCGTTTGTTAGCGTGCTTAGACGGAAATACTGAAGATATTTTATTTAAAGATTTACCAAAACTTTTAAATTCAGGAGATGTTTTGGTAATTAACAATACTAAGGTAATACCATCACGCTTATTTGGAAAAAGAGATAAAGTAAGCATTGAAGTAACCTTACATTTAAATATTGATAATAAAATTTGGAGAGCGTTTCTAAAACCGGGAAGAAAATGTAGTGTAAGTGATCAATTAATCTTTGAGAATAATTTAAAGGCAAAAGTTGTTGAAAAGTTTGTAGCAGGAGATGTCCTTTTAGAATTTAATTTTGATAAAGAAAAATTACTTGCCGAAATTCAAAATCAAGGAGAAATGCCTCTTCCTCCTTATATAAAAAGGGATATAAAATCTTTTGAGGACGCAAAAGACTATCAAACTATTTTTGCAGCTCATAAAGGGGCAGTAGCGGCTCCAACAGCAGGACTTCATTTTACTGATAATGTAATTCAGGATTTAGAAAAAAAAGGAGTTTTATTTGCTCCAATTACTCTTCATGTTGGAGCTGGAACTTTTTTGCCAGTTAAAGTGAATAACGTATTAAATCATAAAATGCATAAAGAATGGTGTTCATTAAATGAAAATACATCAAATATAATAAATAATGCAATCAGAGAAAATAAACGTATTATTTCTGTTGGAACAACTAGTTTGCGAGTTTTAGAAACTATTGCTCAAAAAAATAAAGGAAAAATTGTTCCATGGTCTGGGTTTACTGATCTTTTTGTAATTCCTGGCTTTAATTTTAATGTAGTGGATATTTTAATAACTAATTTTCATTTACCCAAATCAACTTTATTAATGCTTCTATCTGCATTTCATGGTTATGAAAAAGTGTTTAAAAGTTATGAACATGCAATTAAACAAAAATATAGATTTTTTTCATATGGAGATAGTTGTATTTTTTCTAAGGAATATAAAAAAATATGAATAATAAATTTAATTTTAAATTAATATCCCAAGACAAAAATGCACGCTTAGGTAATTTAACTACAGCTCATGGAGAGATTGAAACTCCAATATTTATGCCTGTTGGCACTGCCGCTAGTGTCAAGGCAATGCATTTAAAGGATGTAGAAGCATCAGGAGCTCAAATTATTTTAGCAAACACATATCATTTAATGTTAAGACCAGGTCAAAAAAATATAAAAGAGTTGGGAGGTGTTAGGAAGTTTATGGGGTGGAATAAACCACTTTTAACTGACTCTGGTGGATTCCAAATTATGAGTTTAGGAAAATTAAGAAAAATAGAAAATGATGGAGTGACGTTCAAATCACATTTAGATGGATCAAAATATTTTTTATCCCCTAAGATAAGTACTGATATTCAAAATGCACTTGATGCAACTATTTCAATGCAGTTAGACGAATGTATCCCTTTTCCAGCCTCATATGAAGAATCAGAACGTGCAATGAAATTATCTTTGGAGTGGGCTCTAAAAAGTAGAGAAGCCTTTAAAGAAAGAGACGGTTATGGACAATTTGGAATTGTTCAAGGTTCAATTCATGCAGATTTAAGAAAGGTATCTTCACAAAAGCTTATTGATATAGGTTTTGATGGTTATGCAATAGGTGGGTTGGCTGTTGGAGAAGGTCAGGAGTTGATGTTTAAGACATTGGATTTTACAACTAATAATATGCCTGTCGACAAACCCAGATATTTAATGGGTGTAGGAAAACCTGACGATTTGATAGGGGCAGTTAAAAGAGGTGTTGATATGTTTGATTGTGTTTTGCCAACTCGGTCTGGTAGAACAGGGCAAGCTTTTACTTCTATGGGAACAGTTAACATAAAGAACGCAAGGCATATTTTGGACAAGAGACCATTAGATAATAATTGCAATTGTCATACATGTAAAAATTTTTCAAGAGCTTACTTACATCATCTGTTTAAAGCTCAAGAAATTTTAGGCCTAATGTTGTTGAGTTGGCATAATATTTATTTTTATATTAAATTAATGGAAAACATTAGGAATTCCATCAAATTCAAAGAATTTGATAAATTTGAAAATACATTCTTAGAACAATATCACTCCGGTGACATTGAATTAATATAAATTTCTTGGATTTGAAATGCAGTGCAACAATCAAAATATATTAATTAAAAAACTAGCTAAAGAGTTTGAATTTGACGTTTGTAGGGTAACAAGTCCTAAGTTAGGGCTGGCAACAGGGCTTAGATTAAAAGAGTTTATTGATTTAGGGTTTCATGGAGAAATGAAATGGATGGAAGAAACTTATGAAAGAAGAAAGTCTCCTATAAACTTATGGCCACAAGCTAAGTCAGCAATTGTTTTAGGTTTAAATTATGGACCTAAAATCGATCCTTTAACAAAAAATGATAATAAATTATTAGGAAACATTTCTGTATATGCACAAGGTAAAGATTATCATGATGTAATTAAAGGTAGGTTAAAATCGTTTTCAAGTAAATTAATTGCTAGATTAGATAAAAAAAAAGAAACAAATGTTAAAGTTTTTGTTGATACTGCTCCTTTGATGGAAAAGCCGTTAGCTGAGAAATCAGGCATAGGATGGCAAGGTAAACATACTAATTTAGTATCTAGAGAATTTGGTTCTTGGTTGTTTTTAGGAGTTATTTTAGTTAACAAAATTTTTGAATATGACAGCCCAGAAAAGAACCATTGTGGATCATGTGATAAATGTATCAAAATATGTCCTACCAATGCATTTGATTCGCCTTATAGATTAAACGCAACTAAATGCATCTCATATTTAACAATTGAGAATAAAAGTATTATCCCTAAGCAGTATAGAAAAGCAATTGGTAATAGGATATTTGGGTGTGATGACTGTCTTGCGGTTTGTCCTTGGAATAAATATGCTAAATTGTCTAAAGAAACAAAATTTAATGATAAAATGTATAATTTTAATCTCGAAGATTTATTAAAACTTTGTGATAAAACCTTTAGAGTTAAATTTAGAGGTTCTCCAATAAAGCGAATAGGTAGAGATAGATTTTTAAGAAACTGTTGTATATCAGCAGGTAATAGTAATAACAAAAAATTATTACCAAATATTATAAATTTATTAATGGACGATAATTCTTCAATAGTAAGAGCTTCTGCAGTCTGGGCTTTTCAACAATTGTCAGACAAAACATGTATTCAACACATAAAAACTAAGCATCTAAATATTGAGAAGGATACATTGGTAATAGAAGAATGGCTTTAATAGGTCTATAAAGCGTTATTCTCTGTTTCACCAGTTCTTATTCTTGTGGCGCTATGAAGATCTAAAACAAAAATTTTTCCATCACCAATTTGCCCAGTTAAGGCGTTTTGTAAAAGAGCCTCATGAACTGCTGTTTCCATATCATCTGGAACAGCAATTTCTATTTTCAGTTTAGGTACAAATGATACACTATATTCTGCACCTCTATATATTTCTGTCTGTCCTCGTTGACGCCCAAAACCACGAACTTCTGATGCAGTTAAACCTTCAACTCCAATTTCAGTTAATGCATTTCTCACATCGTCTAGTTTAAACGGTTTTATGATAGCAATAAAATATTTCATTATAAAATTCCTTAATCTGAATGATACCCTTTTTCGCCGTGAGATCGCAAGTCTAAACCTTCTATTTCTTCTTGTTCATCAACTCTGAGTGGAACAATCAAAGATGTTGCTTTTAAAATTAAATATGTAAAAACAGATGTCCATATGACTGTCAAGACAACAGCTTTAAATTGAACGATAAATTGGGCAATTGCGCTTTGACCTTCAGGAAGGCCTAATCCAGAGAAAGTTGATGTAGCAAGAAATGCAACCAAAAGTGTACCTAAAATACCTCCCACACCATGTACAGCAAAAACATCTAAGCTGTCATCGATTTGAAGTTTACCTCTTATGTAGTCTACTGCTAAGTAACATAATAGACCTCCGCTTAAACCTAAAATTAATCCACCTGGTATCCCAATGTAACCAGATGCAGGTGTAACGGTAGCCAAACCTGCAACCATACCAGTCACTATACCAATCAAAGAAGGTTTTCCAAATCTTTTCCATTCTATAAACATCCATACTAAAGCAGATGTAGATGCTGAAATATGAGTGACCAACATAGCCATTCCTGCACTACTGTTTGCACCTAAAGCAGATCCAGCATTAAAACCAAACCATCCTATCCAAAGCATTGCAGCACCAATCATTGTGAGTATAGGGCTATGCGGTGGTGTTAAAGATTTAGGGAAGCCTCTTCTTTTACCAAGAGTTAAAGCTGTTACTAATGCTGCGGTTCCAGCTGTAGCATGAACAACAATTCCACCTGCAAAATCCATTGTACCCCATGAAGATAATATCCCTCCTCCCCAGACCCAATGGGTTACGGGAACGTAGACAATTATTACCCATAAACTTATAAAAATCAGCATTGCGGAAAATTTAATTCTCTCCACAAAAGCACCAATAATTAGAGCAGGGGTAATAATAGCAAATGTCATTTGAAATGTAGCAAAAAGACTTTCAGGAATAGTTCCTGAAGTGCTATTAATGTCTATGGACTTCATAAATAAATTACTTAGATCACCTATCCATGCATTTCCAGATGAAAATGCTAAACTATATCCTAATATAACCCAAATTACAGATACTACACAAGCTACTGCAAAATGTTGCATTAAAACAGATACAACATTTTTAGAATTCACAAGACCTGCATAAAAAAGAGCTAAGCCAGGAAGTGTCATGAATAGAACGAGAGCAGTGGAAGTAAGTATCCATGCAGTATCACCATTATTAACTTCAGCAAATGCTGGAAAAGAAAAAAAACTAAAAAGAATTATTAGAAAAATGTTTTTCAAAAATAACGACAAATTTCTTTTTTTATATGAATACATATTAAATCCCCAACTTAACTAGTTTGAACTTAAATGAATTTATAGAAAAATCCAAAAAATTATATATTACAATATTAATTTATAAAATATGCCTAAATATTAATCATGAAAATATGAGAATAAACAGTAAATAAATTTAAAACTTATTAACTTTAGCGACTACTATGTTAAGTTAATTAATTATTTATTAGTTTATGAAGGATTAAAAGTGTCTGATTTAGTTTTAAAACAACTTGCACCTAAAGGACGTTTAAGGGCAGCTATAAATTTAAGTAATTTTTTGTTAGTTACAGGTAAAGAGGCTAATGGTGATCCACAAGGTGTCTCTCCAGATATGGCAAAAGCCTTGGCAAATGAATTAGGTGTTGATCTTGAGTTAATTCCATTTAATAGACCTGGCGAATTAGCAGATGCTATTTCAGAAGATGTTTGGGATATAGGAAATATAGCTAATGAACCTGAAAGAGCTAAATCTATAACATTTAGTTCGCCTTATGTTTTAATTGAATCAACTTATATGGTTAGAAACAGTTTAAATATTAATTCAATAAAAGATGTTGATAAAGAAGGAATTAGAATAGCTGTTGCTGAAAGAAGTGCTTACGATCTTTGGTTAACTTCAAATATAAAAAATGCCGTTTTAAAAAGAGCGAAGTCGATAAATGAATCTTTTACAATTTTTGAAGATAATAAGTATGAAGTACTAGCCGGGTTAAGACCAAAATTAGTTGATGACTTAAAAAAGACAGAAAATTGTAATATTTTACCTGAGGCTTTTACTTTTATTAACCAATGTATTGGAAGTAAGCCAGGAAATGTAGAAGCTGAAACTTATATAAATAACTTTATAAAAAATAGTATTGAAAATGGGTTTGTAAAAAAACTTTTACTAAAATATGAGGTTCTTGGAAAATTATCTGTACCTAAATAATTAGTTAATGGATAAATCAGGAAATTCATGCTTAATATTTTACCTATCTTAGCGGTTTTATCGACAGTTTTTTTCTGGGGTTCTTCTTTCCCAGTTATGTCATTTTTGTTAGAAACATCTTCTCCTCTAGTATTGGGGGCTGGGAGGTTTTCTCTGGCTGCATTTTTTTCTTTATTATGGTGTGTTTATAGCTATAAAAATAAATTAAGTATAAACCATGCATTTCGTTTTTCGATAGCAGGATTTATAGGAATATTTTTATATAATATTTTTTTAAACTATGGACAACAAAATGTTTCGGCTGGTGCTAGTAGCTTTATAGTGAATTGTAACCCATTATTTACAGCTTTAATTGGGTTTTTTATTTTAAAACAAAAAGTAACGATAGTTCATTGGTTAGGTGTTACCTTTTGTTTAATAGGCGTTAGTATAATTTCAATTGATCAAGAGGGGGGATTGGAATTAGGAAGTGGAGCAACTTTAATTCTTTTCGCAGCAATATTAACTGCAACTTACTTTCATATATTAAAACCATTAGTTTCAATATACGGTGCATTAACGTCAACGGCCTACACAATACTATTTGGAACAATACCTATGCTTATTTGGTTTCCTGAAACGTTTGATTTTGTAATAAAATCGAGTAATGAAGTTAGAGTAGCTTTTCTTTGGTTAGCGTTATTTCCAACAATGATTGGTTATTTAACGTGGACATATACAGTTGGTCATTATGGAGCAAATAAAGCATCATTATTTCTTTATTTAATTCCTCCGATATCAATAGTACTTGATTTTATTTGGTATGATAATACACCTTCATTATATACTATTACTGGAGGTTTAATAATAATTTTGAGTGTGTCATTAACATTATATTTGCAAAGTAATAAAGCAGTAAAGCAATTATAGATTTTCATAGCCCTTTTAATTTTTTATTTTGATTTTTCTATAAAAATAACATAAGGACTATTGAATTATTATGGATGGATGCCCAATCCTTGGAACGGGTAGCGAGAAGTTAAGTTCATCTTATATACACCACTTGTAGTTGTATACAAGCTCTATCCTCATATTATGTATTACTGAATCTGTGTCAACAGGCACATAATGGTCTACCGGTTGGTCTGCCCCACTAAAAATGTTCCCGTAATAGAATATCCTTACGTAAATGATAATAATATTTAGATGTTAAAGACACTTATATGTAACATTTTAAATAACCCTACCCATGCGAGAGCCATGCCGGTCACCTAGGATATATATAGTTGTGCTCTTACACAGATGTGCTCAAATAACTGTTAACCATTTCAAATCCAATCCGGTATCCGGTGAGAGCTTTTAGTGTAATCAGAAGCTATGACATATGGTTATGTATTAACGACCCTTTAGAGACCTTAAATGATTAGGAATGGTGTGTTAGTTAAACTGTACAAGCACTCTATCTTTATTGCCTTGCAGCTCAAGTGTCTGTGAGACAGACGATTGCTGGATTACATTCTCTTTAACATAGTTATGTAACTCTTGTGCCAAATATAATTAACTTTCTAGAGCAAAATGTTTACATAAATTTTACATTTTTCCATTAATATTTTTTTAAAAATTTAATTAAAAGTTGATGTTGTTCTTTTAAATTATACCCTGTTATCACTTCTGAAAATATATTATAATTTGAAAAAAAAGGAGTGTTTTTTATATAACTTTGTAAAGTCCAGCAACAACTAGGAATAGAAAAAAATAACAGAAATATAGCAATTCTATTACGTCTTCGAATAGTGAATGTAAATTTTTGAAAATTGAAATTAGTTGTTTGATAAGGTTTTGTTAAAGTATCTTGAAATATAGAAACCCAAGAAATGGAAGAAATTAAAATAAAAAATATCCATCTACCAAAATCCCAACCTATAACAAACAAAGGAAATACAAAAATTGTTTGTATTAAAAATAAAATATAAAATGTATATCTTATTGAATTATCATTAAGGGCTAACTGTCCTAAAATTAATGCAGAAACACATAAAGAGATTAACCAAACTAAAGGTACATATAAAATCCAACCAGCCCAATGATACAGAACACTTTTTGATAGACCCATGGGCCCTTGAATTGAAGTGGCTAGAGCATCTATTGCATAATCTTTTTTTAGCATACAACAATATGAAAATTTATCATAAATCCAAGAGTTCCATGTTTGAAAAATTTTCATTGAAATATCTTGGTTTCCATGAAAAAAAATTACTAGAATACACACTAAAAGAGTAGGCGATAATTTTATTAAAATAAAAGGATGCCAAATTTTTTGTTTTTCAAGAAGGTTAAAGGTTAACATTATAATAGGTAGCCCAAAAAAGATAAAAGCTTCATGATTTAATATTGCCAATATAGAAATTATATTAATTATTATTAGAGTTGATATATTTAAGTTTCTTTTCATAAGCAATAAAGATATTATCAGAAATAAAACACCCAAAATATCTTTTCTGATGAGAAAATTATTGTAAACAGGCATTCCAAGCAATATAGGAGAAAATAATATATAAAGAGGTATAATATTTCTCGTGATTTTTATAAGAATAACTACTAAAAGCAAATATGAAAAAAATGAAATTACTACTATAGGTATAGAAGGAGAAATTGAAAATAAATTGGAAATTAAAAAAATAATTTCTCCACCAAAACCTCTCCTGACAAAACCTCCAGAATAAGATATCAACCATTCTGATGCCTGCCAACTATTGAGCGCACTAATTTCCCAATAATGTAAAATATTATAAATTAAAGGAAAAATTACTAAGAAAATAGCTAAGTAACCAAGTGACTTTTCTTTCATTAAAACACTCCAAATTCTTCAATAACTTTTAAAGCATATACATATTAAATGATTATATTTAAAAACTTAAATAAAAATTTTAATAACTTTTATAATAAATAATTGTCTAAATAAAAACATCGATTTAAATGTATTTTTATATACAAATATTTAAGATAAATTTGACAAAATATTATTTAAATATTTATCATATACTAATGAAATGGTATGAAAAACTGTGGTAAATTAGACTGCTGAATATTAGATGGAGCTAAAGTGATATATTTTCTTGAACATATTGATAAATTAATTGCAGTTTCCCTTTTGATTCTGATTTCAATTACCTTGAGGATAGTTTTGCAGTCAATTGGTCAACGTTGGATAACAACATCGTCACACACATCTACTCTAGTTTTGCTCCCTTTATTAACATATATTATTACAAATGTAATTTCAGGCAATATAGCTCTTTCACTTGGAATGGTAGGAGCTCTTTCTATAGTTAGATTTAGGCATCCTGTTCGTTCTCCTTTAGAGTTATCAGTTTATTTTGGAGCTATAACTATGGGTATTGCAGCTTCAGTAAGTTTAAAGTGGCTTTTTTTGTTAGTAGGTTCTGTGGCCTTTGCAATCATAATATTAATGTTGATGCAATGTTTAACATTATATTTTTTAAAAAAACCTTTTTTTTCAGTATCTTTTTCAGAAGGCAACCAATTAAGTGCTCTCGATATAACTTCTTTAATATACGTGTCTCGACTTGATGAAAGTAATTTTTTAACGATGAAACGAGTAGAAGGAAAAAATATTCAATATGTTTTAACTTCAAGTGATTTCAAAGATCTTTTGTTTATCGAGAAAACACTCAAAGGAGACAAAAATATTATTTCCTACCAGCTCAATAAATAGTATGAAGCACAAGATTTTATTTTTTTTGGTAACTTATTTAATATTTTCTTTTAAAGGCATAGCGACTGCTGATTGTAATTTTGTTTCTGGGAAATATTCTAATGATTTAAGTATACCAAATAAAATTAATTTTATTAATATTGAAATACCTAAAAGTGGAAAATTTAATAAAAACTTTGCTAAAATTGTTGTATCAAAATCAAAAAATATTCCTCCACAACTTAAAAAAAAATTTAAAGCAAACATTACCATTAAATACAGTTTTGGTAAATGTGTCTATGAAGCTATTGTAAAACAAAGTGGAGATTGGAAAGATCATGTTGATTTTACAATTGGAGGAAAGCCTTTACGCTCACTTTTAGTCAAGCTAAAAGAAGGAAATATATTAAATGCTATAAAATTTAAATTATTCCTTCCTGAAACAAGAAATAATCTTCACGAAATACTTGGAACTGTTTTAATGCGTAAACTTGGTTTTATTGCTCCAGAAACGTTTCAGGTTAAAACAATTGTAAATGGTGTTGAAAGTGTCATGTTATTTCAAGAACATGCTAGTAAAGAAATGTTGGAAAGGAATAAAAGGCGAGAAGGGCCTATTTTTGAAGGTGATGAAAGTTTACTATGGTCTTTTAAAAATTACAAAAACTTTTCATTAGAACCAATTTCTCTTGCACGTATGATAAATAAAAATTGGTTTTTAAAAGGTAAAAGTTCTCAACATATATCTCTTTATTCGTATAGAAAAATACAAAGAGCGTATCTTGATTACTCTCAAAATATGAGTTCACGGAAACAGTTAATTATTTTTCCTAACGGAGAAAATAGTATGATGTTTCAGAAGTATTTTATTACTCTTTTGGCAATGAATGGCGCGCATGGCCTTCGACCACATAACAGAAGGTTTTATTTTAACTCATTTACTAACCAATTTGAACCAATTTACTATGATGGTGATTTAAGATTAGATCTTGATAGTAAAGATTTTTCTGGGCATTTTAAAGTAGACAATGAATTGTTACAAAATGCATTTACAAAAAGTTTCAAAGATACATATCAAAACTCTTTAAAAAAAATATTTGGCTTAAACAAAGTTTTACTTAATTTTCAAAATAGAGTTTTAATAGATAATGAAGAAGCCAAATTTTTTTTTAAAATTGCAATTTCTAATACTAAAAATAACATATCAAAATTACTAGATAAGTTAAAAAAATCCAAGAGCATTGAATTTAAGACATCCTCATTTACCCAAAACATAAATAGTTACTTGAATAATCAAAAATCACTTGGTTTAAAACAAACAGTAATATCATCGTTAGGAAATCTAAATGGAAACTATTCTGGGCTGTCTTTGGATGGAGATAAGATAAACCTAAATCAAAATGAAATTGGTGCAATATTGTCTAAAAATAATCTCAATCAAAAGAGAACAATTTATATTTCAGAAGTAAATAATGATATAGATTTAGAAAAAGAATTAAAATTTTTTGAAAACTTTGATGGAGAAATAGTTCATTCAAAGGGTTTGAAAGTTTCTGTAGATGGATTAAGCAAAAAAATTATTCTTTACCAGACAAATCCTTCAGATTGGGTTCTGATAAAAAATGCAAACTTAAGTGGGTGGAACGTTTCTTTCTTTGGCATTAAAAATAAAAACTTAAATGCACAGGAAAAAGATCAAGTTTTCAATTTCAGTGGTATGACAGGATGCTTAAATTTATATAATACTTTGTTTGATAGAACATCAATTAGTGTGAATAAAGCTAATTGTGAAGATGGTGCTAACATAGTAAATTCAATGGGTAATATAAAGAAAATTGATGTTAAAGACGCTGGTTCCGATGCCTTGGACATTGATTTTTCTAGTGTTAATATTGATCATATTGAAGTTTCAAATGCTGGCAATGATTGTGTTGACGTAAGTGGTGGTTTATATAAATTTAAAATAGTTAATCTAAGTAACTGTGGAGACAAAGGTGTTTCAATTGGTGAAAAGTCAGAGTTGAAAATAAATAAACTTCTTGTGGAAATTGCTGAAATTGGATTGTCGTCAAAAGATTTATCTTTAACAAATGTAATTACTGCACAATTCAAAAAAGTTAAATATTGCTTTGAGGCAGTTCAAAAAAAACAAGAGTTTGGAGGTGCAAGATTAAAATTTGGATACATTGATTGTAAAAAAGGATATATAATCGATAAAAATTCAATTAAGCTATTAGGTACAAAGTGAGTTTCAGAAAAGAACAAAAATATAGGCTGTCAATTAGTGATATGGCTTTGATGCAAAAGGATTTATTTATAGAGGGTATGAAGCAGTTACATCCTTCTAGGATTATTAATAGCTGTTATTTTGATAACGACACTTTAACTTTTTTTGAAAATTCCGAAGAAGGAGTGTTACCAAGAAAAAAAGTTAGAATAAGGTGGTACAATACTACACTTAAATTTACTAAAGAAACAAAAATTTCATCCTTAGAGGGCCGTTATAAAATTTCTGAAAACATAAAAGATCCAAAAAGTATAAACGCAATAGTCAAACTTGATTATTTAGATCAATCGTTTGGCAAATTAAATCCTACGCTTATCGTCAGTTATGAAAGGCAGTATTTTAGCTTAAAATCATTACGTTTAACTTTTGATAGAAACATATCTTATAAATTTAATAAATATAATTTTCAAACTGTTCGTAAAGATATAGAATGTGTTATGGAGGTGAAGACTTCCAATGAATGTGACGACGATTATATAAATAATTTAATTCCGCATCCTTCATCAAGATTCTCAAAGTATTCAAGAGGAATATTACTTTGCAAGAACTTATTGTGAAATAAAAGGTGTTATGGATGCACAAACTGATGTGCGTATCGTGCGTATTGACATTAGGTATACAATACATATCCTATGCTATTGCTTGAATGCAATCAGTTATGTAAACAACGGGTCATAATTCATCAAATGAGTTCATATAGTTTGTCTACATCAAAGTGTTTAATTTAACAAATAGATAGAGTTAGAATCCAAGAAGGGGGACCCAGAGGGTCCATACTAAGAACAGTTAATTAATAATGTTAGTTGCAACGTTTTAAAATTTGAATATCTATAATGGTTTCAATTGGTATAGGTTGCCTTTTTTTAGTGTCATCTAGAAAGGGTATGAAAGTACCAGAAAAAACATTAGGACAATTAAGCCCATGTTCTTTGATTGTAATATTGATAACGGCTCTAATAATGGCAAAAACTCTTTTAATAGATGATGAAGCAAGTTTGCGCTCAAACATATGATCGCGGAACCTTGCTGCGTCTATCGTGGTGTAATTATTGATGGGGCGATCTTTCAGTAAATTTATAGTGTCTTTAATAGCTCGTTTTGAAGCTCTAAAAAAGATGTCTCCTTTACCATGACATTTAAGCTTAAAATAGACTTCTAAAGCATCAGAAAGTTTAGGTGTAAATATTTCTGATTTAGTATGATCAGTGTTAATAAGTAATTTCTCTAAAGGTATTTCTGTATTTTTAAATCTTAGATTGAACCAGTAAGCTTCAAGTTTATGAATAATAGGTTTGGATAATGTTAAAGCTTGAGAAGGACATTTAGTTTTTAAGCACATTACAATACGATCGCATTGGTAATAGTTTCTTAAGTCTTTGGGAACATGCTTACTAAAGTAAAACACGTCTCTTTTTTTATAAAGATAAGGGAAGTTTTTTTTTTACCATTTTGTCTACCCACAATTGAATTTTCAAATTAAATATTTGAATTTCAACGTGTTACATGGAGACAATATTAATTTTTGGAGCGGGTAGCGAGAATCGAACTCGCGTCATTAGCTTGGAAGGCTAAGGTCTTACCACTACACAATACCCGCACAATAAGAATTGGTTTTATAGTCTTTAAACATTAATTTGTAAATAACAACTTGTTATTTTTTAATAAAAATGAATTAAAAATATTGATTTATTCAGTCCAACCTAAAAGATTTTGTTTAATAATTTTATCCAATAAGTTTATTGAATGTCTATTATCATTTAGGCACGGTATGTAATGAAAGTTCTTTCCCCCGTTTTCAATGAAAAGTTCTTTAGCCTCTACGTTTATTTCTTCAAGTGTTTCTAAGCAATCAGATATGAACCCTGGAGCAACCAAGGCAATGTTTTTTGTTCCTATTTTAGCAAGATCTACAATTGTTTTATCAGTGTAGGGTTGAAGCCAGGGTTCAGGACCAAATCTAGATTGAAAGGTTACTAAAATTTTATCCTCAGGCCATTTAAGTTCTTCTCTTAACAGCCTAGCTGTTTTTATACAGTGACAGTGATAAGGGTCACCCGCCATAAAATACCTTTTTGGAATACCATGGAATGATATAAGTAACATATCAGGTTTAGTCTTATTTTTAAGGTTATCTTTAATGGTATTCGCAAGTGCCTTAATGTAGTAGTTGTTGTCAAACCATGGAGCAACAGTTCTGATATCTGGTTGCCATCGTTGTTTTAATAACCATTTAAAAGCTTCATCTTTTACAGTTGCTGATGTGCTTGCTGCATATTGTGGATATAAAGGTAAAAGAACAATTTTGGTACATCCATCTTCCTTCATCTTATGGAGAACATTGTCAATTGCAGGCTTCCCATATCTCATTGCATGTTCAATTATAATTTGTTCATTATTTTTATAAAGTTGCTGTAATTTTTTTGTTTGATTAATTGTGTGTCTTCTAAGAGGTGAACCATAATTATCTTTATCCCATATTTTTTTATATGCTTTTCCTGATTTTGAAGGCCTAAAAGTAAGTATTGGTCCGTTTAATATTAACCACCAAAGTGGTCTAAAAATATCTACAACTCTTTTGTCCATTAAAAATTGTTTTAAATACTTCCTCATAGACCAATAGTCTGTTCCGTCAGGTGTGCCTAGATTTACTAATAATATTCCTATTTTACCCTTTGAAGGAAAGTAAGCGTGATCGGAAGGTTTTTTTATAATGGCCACTATGTCCCTCTATATAATTAATTTTAAGCAGGTTTTTTGAAGTTAATATGTTCAGTTTTTTTAAATGCTTGTTTAAGTGAAAAAGTTAATTCAGCAATCATTTTTTCTGTATGAAGCGGGCCAGGAGTAATTCTCAGTCTTTCTGTGCCTGCTGGAACAGTAGGGTAGTTAATAGGCTGAATATAATGTCCAAATTCATTTAACAGAATATTACTTATTTCTGTACATCTTATTGGATTATTTACCATTACTGGAATTATATGACTTTTATTATCTAGATAATTTATATTATTATCTGATAATTGTTTTTTTAATAACATTACATTTTTTTGTTGTAGAGATCTTTCTACATCCGAATTTTTTAGGTATTTAAGTGACTGAGTAGCCGTTTTAGCAAGTGCAGGCGGCAATGCAGTTGTAAAAATATAACCACTAGCATAACTTCTTATAACATCACATATCAAGTCAGTTGAAGTTATGTAACCACCCATTGTACCATAAGCTTTACCTAAAGTTCCTTGAATTATATCTATCGAATCGCTGATATCCAATTGTTCAGAAATTCCAGCTCCTGTTTTACCGTACATTCCAACTGCGTGTACTTCATCAACATAAGTCATTGCATTATATTTTTTTGCAATTTTTACTATGCCTTCTATATTTCCAATATCACCGTCCATAGAATATACAGACTCAAATATTATAACTTTTGACCTATTATATGGATATTTTTTAATTAACTTCTCAAGTTCATTTAAATCATTATGTTTAAATATTTCTTTATGTGCATCGGATTTTTTTATTCCAGAAATAATAGAAGCATGATTTTTTTCGTCGGAAAAAACAATAGCATCGTCTAAAATTTGGAGTAATGTACTTATGGCAGCTTCGTTAGCTACATAACCAGAAGAAAATACAATAGCTTTCTCTTTTTGATGTAAACTTGCTAATTCTCTTTCCAACTCAACAATTGCACTACTATTTCCAGATATATTTCTAGTGCCACCCGATCCAGTGCCCATTTCTTTAACTGAATTTATCATAGAGTTAGTAACATATTTATTTTGGCTCATACCTAGATAATCATTAGAACACCAAACTATAATATCTGATGTAATAGAATTATTATTCCAAATAGCCAAAGGATGAAAACCAACTTTTCTTTTAGTTTCATTAAATACACGATATCTACCTTCAAACTTTAATTTGTTGATAGAGTTTCGAAATTTGTCAGAATAGTTCAATTTAATTTTCACTGTCGGAATAGTTATTAATGATATTTATTGAAATAATGTAAAAAATACGAATTTCAATGTTTTTAATATTTATTTATAGTCATAATTTCTATTTTCCTACTTGCACTTTTTTGAAGTTCAAATATAAAAATAGTTATTTTAATTATTAAGGATGTTTATTAGTGAATTCAACTAAAAAAAATGGTTCAGAAAAAAAACAAATTTTTGCAAATGGTGCTAATAGAGGTGGAGTTTTAGGAACTGAGGTTGTACTACCTGAAAATTATTCTCCTAATGACCAAGAAGATTTTATGAATGATAACCAATTAGAATTTTTTAGACAAAAACTTTTAATTTGGAAGTCTGAGTTACTTGAAGAAGCTTTAGACACTAAAGGGAATCTTTCAGCTGAAGGTCTTCAAAGACCAGATATAGCAGATAGGGCTCAAGTAGAATCAGACGCTTCAATTCAATTAAGAACTCGTGACAGAGAAAGAAAACTTATAAGTAAAATTGACGCAGCTCTTAGAAGGATTGATTTAAAAACTTATGGTTATTGTGAAGATACTGGTGAGCCCATAGGTCTAGGCCGTTTAAAAGCAAGGCCTATTGCCTCTTTAAGTGTACAAGCTCAGGAACGTCACGAAAAAATGGAGAGAGTTCATAAAGATGAGTAAATAAAATATTTATCTTAAAGAACAAAAGAAGAACAAATATTGACATAAGAACAAAAGGTGAATATAATTTATCTTGTTTTGGGTTGAAACTATTCAATCCATGTGTCAGTAAGGAGTATAAAAAAATGAGCGCTGAGGTAATAAAAATGTCAAATCAAGATAAAGACAGAAGTGTAGCTTTAGAATCAGCTATAGGTCAGATTGAAAAAGCCTTCGGAAAAGGTTCAGTTATGAAATTAGGTACATCTGGAATGAATCTTGATATTCAAGCTATTTCTACGGGATCTCTTGGTCTAGATGTTGCTTTAGGTATAGGTGGTTTACCTAAAGGTAGAATTGTTGAAATTTATGGACCTGAAAGTTCGGGTAAAACAACATTAGCTCTTCACGTTGTAGCTGAGTCACAAAAAACTGGTGGTACCTGTGCTTTTGTTGATGCAGAGCACGCATTAGATCCAGTTTACGCAAAAAAATTAGGTGTAAATATTGATGATTTATTAATATCTCAACCCGATGCTGGAGAACAGGCACTTGAGATAGCAGATACTTTAGTTAGATCTGGTGCTATATCAGTTTTGGTTATTGACTCTGTGGCTGCACTTGTCCCAAGAGCAGAGTTAGAAGGTGATATGGGTGATAGTCATATGGGACTTCAAGCAAGGTTAATGAGCCAGGCATTAAGAAAACTCACATCTTCAATTTCTAAATCTAACTGTCTTGTTATTTTTATAAACCAAATACGTCAAAAAATTGGTATAATGTTCGGAAATCCAGAGACAACTTCAGGAGGAAATGCTCTGAAATTCTATGCATCTGTTAGACTTGACATACGTAGAATTGGAGCAATAAAAGATAAGGACGATATAATAGGAAATCAAACACGCGTAAAAGTAGTTAAAAACAAAGTGGCTCCTCCTTTTAGAACAGTAGAGTTTGATATTATGTACGGTGAAGGTATTTCTAAAAATGGTGAAATAGTAGATCTTGGTGTTGCAGCTGAAATTGTTGAAAAATCAGGTTCGTGGTTCTCTTATAATGAACAAAGAATAGGCCAAGGAAGAGAAAATGTAAAAAAATTTCTTGCTGAAAACACAGAAATTGCAAATGAAATTGAAGATAAAATAAAGGGAAATACAGATCTAGTTGAAGAGATTTTAATGAATCCTGACCAGCAAAATCCAGAAGAAGAAAAATAAATTTTTTGTGGATTTGTTTTTTAGAGAATTGATGTTATCAAGTTTGAATAACAAATTAGTTAAGTAAATGACAATAAATAGAGAAAATTCAGTAAATAAAATAAGAACTAAGTTTCTTGATTATTTTAATAAAAACAATCATGAGATTATATCTTCTAGTAATTTAGTTCCTGATAATGATCCTACTCTTTTGTTTACTAATGCAGGTATGGTTCAGTTTAAAAATACTTTTACTGGGATAGAACAAAGGCAATATTCTAGAGCAGTGACTTCACAAAAATGTTTACGAGCTGGTGGTAAACATAATGATTTAGAAAATGTAGGAAGAACAGCTAGGCATCATACATTTTTTGAAATGTTAGGAAATTTTTCTTTCGGAGATTATTTCAAAGAAAAAGCAATTTATCAAGCCTGGGAATTATTAATAAAAGAGTATAATTTACCTAAAGAAAAGTTATTGGTAACAATTTATCATACTGACACTGAAGCAGAAAAACTTTGGAAAAAAATATCAGGTTTAAATGATGATAAAATAATTAAGATTAAAACAACTGATAATTTCTGGAGTATGGGAGATACTGGTCCGTGTGGTCCTTGTTCAGAAATTTTCTTTGATCATGGGTCATCTATACCAGGAGGCCCCCCAGGTAGTAAAGATGAAGACGGTGATAGATTTATAGAAATTTGGAATCTAGTCTTTATGCAGTATGAACAAATTTCATTACAAGAAAGAGTAAATTTACCTAAACCTAGTATTGATACGGGTATGGGTTTAGAAAGAATTTCAGCTGTACTGCAAAATACTCATAATAATTATGAAACTGATATGATGAAAAATCTCGTTGATGCTTCATGTTTAATAACAGGTGTAGATAAAAGCCAGAATAGTTTGATTTCACATAGAGTGGTTGCAGATCATTTAAGATCAATATCCTTTCTCATAGCTGAAGGTGTGATGCCGAGTAATGAAGGTAGAGGTTATGTACTCAGAAGAATAATGCGAAGAGCAATGAGACATACTCATTTATTAGGTGCAACCGATCCAGTTATATATAAACTAGTTGACTATTTATGTAAGGAAATGGGGGAAGCATTTCCAGAGTTAAACAAAGAAAATAATTTAATTAAGAATACTATAAAAGATGAAGAAATAAAATTTAAAGATACTTTAGATAGAGGATTAAATTTACTAAAGAACGAAATTGATAATAGAATTTCTAATGGTACACTTTCAGGCGAAAAAGCTTTTGAGTTATATGATACGTATGGTTTCCCTTTAGACTTAACTGAGGATGTTTTAAAAAGTTATGGTTGGACAGTTGACCATAACGGCTTTGAAATCGCTATGAATGCACAAAAAGACAAAGCAAGACAATCATGGGTTGGTTCTGGAGATAAACAATATAAACCCGATGTAATGAAACATTTTTTAACTATTCCATGTACAAATTTTAAAGGATATGACGAAATATATTTGAAAACTAAAATCGTTTTATTACTTAAAGATAATCAAATAATTAAAAGAAGTAAATCTGGTGACAAAGTAGATATTGTTTTCAATGAAACAATTTTTTATGCAGAATCAGGAGGTCAAATTTCTGATAAAGGTTCAATTGTAGGCAATAATTTTACTGCTAATGTTATAAAGTCTAGTAAGATTAAATTAGGTAATGACGTTAATATCTTTCTTTGCAGTGTTGAAATTATATCAGGTAAATTAGAAATAGGTGAAACTGTAACTCAAAACCTAGATTTAGATTATAGAAAACAAATATGCTCTCATCATTCAGCAACTCACTTGCTTCATGAAGCTTTAAGACAAAAGTTAGGTATTCATGTTGCTCAAAAAGGGTCTTTAGTTACCAATCAAAAATTAAGATTTGATTTCAGTCACTCTAAACCAATTGAACCAAAAAAATTGCAAGATATAGAAAATGAAGTTAATGAAAGAATTTTCTGTAATGAAGACGTTATAACTAGGATTATGACACCAAGTAAAGCTATAGAAAATGGAGCTATTGCTCTTTTTGGTGAGAAATATGGTGACGAAGTTAGAGTTGTATCAATGGGCAAAAGCATTGAAGCTAAAAGAAATGCGTGGTCTGTAGAACTATGTGGAGGAACTCATGTAAAAAAAACTTCTGAGATTTCTACTTTTAAAATCATTTCAGAAACAGGCGTTTCATCTGGTGTTAGAAGGATTGAGGCAATTACTAATACAGCAGCTATAGATTTTTATAATTCTGAGTTAGCTAAAATTAAAATTATTTCAAATTTTTTAAAGACAGAATCAGCGCAAGTGGTTAAGAAAATTGAACAAATGATTGTTGAGCATAAAAATATAAATAAGCAATTAAAACAACTTAAAATGAATACAACAACTTTAGATAAGAACGTTTCAAATAAAGAAAAAATAAACGGCATTATCTTTGAATATAAAATTTTTGATGAGATGATGATTAAAGAGTTAAAACCAACAGCAGAAAATATTCTTAAAAACAGTGACTCTAAGATTGTATGTCTAATTAGTAAAATTGATAACAAAGCGTCTATAGTTATTGCGGTTAATAAAAATAATATTGATAAATTTAGTGCAGTAGAAATGGTTAAACATGTATCGGAGAAACTAGGTGGTAAGGGCGGAGGTGGCAGACCCGATATGGCACAGTCAGGTGGATCTTCTCCAGAGAACTGTAATCAAGCTATAAAGATGCTAAAAGAATATATAAGAAAATAAATCTAGAGTAATAATATTGTTAGAAAATTTAAATAAAGAAATTATATCTTTCAAAGAGACTGCTATTATGGAAATAGCAAATTTTGGAAGAAATCGTGAACAAATTACGGGACACAAAGTTTATCCAGCTTGGTTTGGAGAAGGTGATGCTTCTACTAGCCAAATAATTTGTGATAAATCTATAGATGCTCTTAATAGTGGTAAAACATTTTATACATATCAAAATGGTATCCCAGAACTACGTTTACAACTTTCTAAATATATGAATGAGGTCTTTAATATAAATACTAAGCCAGAGCATCATAGTGTTGTTAATGGTGGCATGATGGGATTAAGGCTAGTTTGTGATTTAATTGTTAATTCTGGCGACGAAGTTGTATTAGTAGGTCCCGTATGGCCTAATATAAGATCCTCTGTTCTATTAAAGAAAGGTAAAATCAAAGAAATATCGCTTAAGTTAAATAAAAATGGATGGGAAATTGACTTTGAAGATTTGTTAAATTCAATTACTTCTAAAACAAAAATGGTTTTTATTAATAGCCCAGGCAATCCTACAGGTTGGATTATTTCAAAAGAACAACAAGAATTATTATTAAAACATACTCGAAAGTTTGGTTGTTGGTTAATTTCAGACGAGGTATATCACCAAATAACTTTTAATGGTTTAGCTGCACCTAGTTTTCTTAAATTTTCTAAACCTAATGATAGATTAATTGTAATAAACTCAGCATCTAAAAGTTTTGATATGACTGGGTGGAGAATAGGTTGGATTACTCACCCTGAGGAATTAGGTGAACACATAGCTAAGCTAGTACAAATAACTACTACAGGCGTTCCAGAATTTTTACAAATTGGTTTTATAGCGGCGCTTCAAAACTATAAAAATATTACAAATGATTTGAGACAACGATTAAAAAAATCTAGAGATATGATGTTTGATAAATTAAGTACTTGGAACCAAGTTGAGTGCAGTATTCCAGAGGCTGCTTTTTATGCTTTTTTTAAAGTTAAGGGTATGGATAACTCGCTAGAATTTGCAAAGAAATTAATTGTTGAAACAAATGTTGGTGTAGCGCCGGGTATAGCTTTTGGTGAATCTGGAGAGGGGCACTTAAGAATTTGCTTTGCCGCTAAGGAAAAATTTATTCAAGAAATAATGAGCAGACTTGAGCCAATATTAAATAAAAATTAGCTGTATAATTATAAAACCAGGTATTTTACCAAGGAGTTATTACTTCCTTTAATTTTTTATAACCTTCTATAAAACCTGGTCTTTCTAAACCATAAATATTATCAAAAGTTTTTAAAATATTGTCCAACCAAATTTTTAATTCAGTATTGTTTGGGTTTGCATCCAAATAAGCATCTCGTATTAAAACAAAGTGTATTCTTGGGTCATATGGCTGTTTAGTGCCTTTCATAGTTTCATCACCGTCTAAGAGCCTGAGTAACATTGCATCTGCAGATCCTAATGTTTGTTCATGGATAGGAGGGCCCTCCATTCTATACATAACAGACGTCATATCTCTACCGTTACCAGTTGAGTATCCCATTGATTTCCATGCGTTATCAATAGTAACATCGCTATTAACATGATTTAGAACTTTTTGTCCAAAAGCGCGTAATGGGTCTGATATATCAGCTAGTAAATCGGTTAACCTATCTCCATCCAAATCTGTAGCCAAAATTATACATTCTTGATTTTCTATTAAATCCCAAATCAATAAACCATAGTTAGTATCGGCTATATGCTGCTCTATTTTACCAGACCAATTTTCCATTCCTACTTTAAAATCATTGGGTAATAATGATATTATTTTATCAATATTTTCTTTATGTTCTTCGTAAGCATTTACAGCCCATTTACGACCTATCTTAAATTTAGTTCCTTCTAAAAGCCAGATTAATAATCCGGCATTTATTCCGTCTTCCATTGCTTGTGTTGGTTTAAACGCAACTCTACCTAATTTACCTGAATCGTTAATCATTTTTAAAAATAGACGACATGCATGTGCCATTTGTATTCCGGGAGTATTCATTTCTGTATGAACTATGCCCGATTGATCATTAACTGTGAATTTTGATTTGTCTTGAGAGTATGGTAGACATGGCATGCACCTTACAACAGTAATTGGTCCATATGGACGAACATTACAATAAACACCTGCTTGAGTACGTAATGGAGCATTACCAGATTTTCCCATTACTACTACTCTATTTCCGTTAGCATCGTTTACATAAGCATCGCCTGCCGTAGACCATTTAATAGAGGTGTTTTGCATATTACCAAACCAACTTAAGGCTTCTAATTTACTGTCATGCCTAATTTGCGACCACATTGGTACAGCATAAAATGGTAGATTTAAAATATCCGCAGCAGCAATTGTTCCTAGCAAGGCATAGGCGTCAGTTAAAGAATGACATATTGGGTTGATAGTACCACAATGTTTGCCACCTTGCCAAACTATCGCATCAGGATAATCTTTGGGTCGTATTTCAGTTTCTGAATAAAGATTACTGAGGAGTTTATTTAAATCACCACCTTCAGCTTCTGTTTTTGCTATGTTTATTAAATTTAACATTTTTTCAGACCTTATTAATTTTATGATGTTAATTAACTGATATAATGATTGAATTTTATATCATTTAACTAATACATACAAAATTTTAGAACAAAATTAAATGTTTTTTAAATATTTTTTAAATTCATTATTATTTTTAATTTCTTCAAAATAGTTTAAATTATCAGAAGTCATAAACTCTTCGACAATAAGATGTTTAATTAAAAAAATTAGGGGGTTCCAATAACCTTCATAATTAATAATACCAACATTTTTATTCTTAATTTGATCTAACTGACACCAGGTCAAAACTTCAAAGCATTCATCAAGCGTTCCAATACCACCTGGTAATATTACAAAACCATCTGAATTCTCATACATCAATTTTTTTCTTTCATGCATGGACTCAGTTAATATTAATTCTGAATTGAAATGGTTAGGAAGAGATGAGTTTACAATATCTTTGCTCACTAGGAATTTAGGTATTATACCTGTTGTTTTTGCTCCGAAACTAATTCCCGAGCTTGCGACAGCACCCATTATTCCTTTTTCACCACCACCATAAATTATATCAAAATTACTTTCAGCGATCATCTGGCCTATCATCTGAGCATTCTTCTCATTTTCGGGATTAAGTCCAGACTTAGAACCGCCAAAAACACATATTTTTTTTTTCAAAATATATTCAACTTTATTTGTAAATTTTTAAAAAATATTATCTTATTATAAGAATTTACTTTAAGATGATTTTTCTATTTTAGCTAAGGTTTTTTTTAATGAAAGTGTCAAAAGTTATATATTTTTTATTTGGCGGGGGTGTTCTAGCAGTTGTTGCTATCTTAATTGCTTTTTACCAACCAAATTTAATAGAAGAAAAAGAATTAGTAGTTCCTTTAGTGAAAGAGGTTGTTGATGCCAAAACGATTGAAGTCAAAACATCAAGAAAACAAAATGGTGAGACTATTAAACTCGAGGTGATTAGGGTCAAACCCGATGGGAGTTTGGTAATAGCTGGAAAAGGTATACCAAATTCTAAAATAGAAATAATTTCAGGGTCAACAGTAATTACTACAACTACTAGCGATAAAGTCGGAGAATTTGTTGCTGTACCAGAGAAAAAACTTAGTGGTGGTGAATACTTTCTATCCTTTAAACAAACTAATAAAAATGGTGATGTAATTATTGCAAATGAGACTGTAGCAATAAATGTAACAGGTAAAAAAAACGATATCCCAATCGTTGCTATTGTTGACAGTCAAGGCAAGGCTGGAGCTAGAGTTATTCAAGCACCAGGCTTGATTGAGAAGTCTAGTCCTTTAGAAAAAGATAAAAATGTGACTGTTAATCATAGAAAACCTTATATTGCGATATTAGCTATGACTTATGACACAAAGATAGGCCAGTTAATGTTGTCAGGTATTGCTCATAGCGGTGTACAGGTCAATGCTGGTTTTTCAGGTAAAGAAACATCATCAACTAAGATTTTAAATGACGAATGGTCATTGTCTATTCCAGGCAAACTAATTTCAGGAAAACAGAAAATATTTGCTGTTTTATTAGGGAAAAAAGGAGAAATCTTAAGTAAAAATTCAATTAATATTACTGGAAAAGCTATACAAAATGCTAATGGTAAAACTTTAGTAATAGTCCAAAAAGGAGATGCTCTTTGGAATATTGCATTTAATAGATTAGGTTTAGGTAATCGCTATATTGATATTGTTAAACTTAATAAAGATAAGATAGATAACCCAGACCTAATTTATCCTAAACAACTTTTTGTAATACCTACTCAAATTAAAAAAAATAAAAAATAAATTTTAATGATTGATGATAGATTAAATAATTACTTAAGACCTTATTTAAGCTATTTAGCTAAAAAAACTATTAAATTAGGAATTTCAGCAAACACAGTTACTATTATCGGATTTATTTTTGGTTTGTGTTGTTTTTATTCTATAGTAAATTTTTATTTTTTTAGCGCTTTCCTTTTTCTTTTTCTCAATAGATTTTGTGATGGTTTAGACGGAGCAATTTCTCGCTTAATTGGTCCAAGTGACATTGGAGCCTTTTATGATATAACTTTCGATTTTATTTTTTATTCTTTATTTCCAATTGCTTTCATTTTTCTAGATATTAGGAATGCATACGCAATATGCTTTTTACTATTAAGTTTTGTTTCCACACAAACAACTTTTTTGGCTTCAGCATGGATAATTGAAAAAAATAAAACTTTAATTTCAAATAAAAAAAGCAAATCATTTTTTTATATAGGAGGTATAACGGAAGGATTTGAAACAATTATATTTTTTATATTAATGTTGACCTTTTACGAATCAGTAGAGTTAATTGCGTATATTTTTGGCTCACTATGTTGGATTACGTCAATTACAAGAATTATTTATATTAGAAAATTATTAACTAGATAATTATAATTATTCTTTAATTTTTTTTTGGTAAATAATTTGAAATTATTCTATAAACAAACATTATTAATATTAACAGTATAGGTCATAATTATGAAAAATGTCACCAAACATTTGAATGAAGAACAGTATAGGATTACACAAAAACAAGGAACAGAACCTGCTTTTTCTGGAGCCTATTGGAACAAAAAAGATATTGGAATTTATAATTGTATCTGTTGTGATGCTAAGCTTTTTTCAAGTGAAACAAAGTATGAATCACATTCAGGCTGGCCATCTTTTTATCAACCAATTTCTAAAGATATTTTAGAAACTACCGTTGACGATTCTTTTTTTATGGAAAGAACTGAAGTTCATTGTTCAAAGTGTAGTGCACATTTGGGCCATGTGTTCTCTGATGGACCTGAACCAACAGGCTTAAGGTACTGTATCAATTCAGCTTCTTTAAATTTTAGAAACAAAGAAGATAAATAAATGCTTGGAACAACAAAAATCTATGGGTGCATTGCAGATCCTATTGACCATGTAAAAGCACCAACTCTTTTTACATCTATATTTAAAAGTAAAAATATTGATGCAGTTATGATACCCTTACATGTTTCATCAATGAATTTGGACAATTTAATTAAAACCTTAAAATCAATTAATAACTTTCAAGGAATGACAGTAACTATTCCTCACAAATCTGCAGTAGTTAAATTATGTAATTTTTTAGATCCAGAGGCAGAAACTACTCAAGCAGTCAATTGGATAAAGTTTGATGATAATCGAAAATTAATAGGTAATAATTTTGATGGGAAAGGTTTTGTTAATGGGTTTTTAAATAAAAATTATATATTCATTAATAAAATAGTTTGCTTGTTTGGCGCAGGAGGGGCAGCTGTAGCAATTGCTTGCTCACTTGCTAATGAAGGAATTAAAGAATTAAAGCTTGTTAATCGGAATGTAAACAAAGCTATTGAGCTTAAAAAAAGATTAAATTTTATAAATAAAGATTTAAAAATAAGTATTTTTTCTACAAATGACTATAAAATAAATGATTGTGATATAATTATTAATGCTACAAGTTTAGGCCTTAATAAAAACGATAAATTGCCTTTTGAAATTAACAGTAGTCCTTCAAACTGTATAATAGCTGACATTATTATGCAACCTGAAGAAACAGAACTATTAAAACAGGCAAAATCAATTGGAAGACCTGTTCATTTCGGAAAAGATATGATAGAAAGCCAAATTGATTTAGTAGGCGGTTTTTTAAATCTTTGGTAAAACTTAATAGGGAAAAAAATGGATAATTTAGTTTGGAATGAAGAAAAGTTAAATAAATTAAAACTTCTTTGGGACAAAGGTTTACCTATAACTAAAATTGGTAATGAGCTTGGTGTATCAAGAAATGCAATTGCTGGGAAGGCTCATAGAATGGGTCTTCCTAAAAGAAATTCTCCAATTTCTAAGTCTGGTGATCTAAGAAAAAATCAAAAACTAAATATTGAAGAAGATAATAAAGTTTTACCTCTAAAGATTTTATTAAGAGATGTTGAATGGTCAAGAAATAGGTGTTGCTGGCCTATTGGTGATCCAAAGCTTCCTGGTTTTTCTTTTTGTGGCATTTCAATAATTCCAGGTAGACCATATTGTCAAGAACACTCTAGTTTAGCTTATACTAATGCAAGGGAAAGCTAATAACATAGATTATGAGATCTATTATAAAAAACAGAAAAGATTACAAGCCTTTATTATGGGTTCCTAATAATATTTTTTTGGATATTAGTATTTTTGATGATTTTTCATTAATTAAATCTGAAATCTTTTTTAAAAAAAATAAGCTTTTCATTAATAAAAAAAATGGTTTAGACCATTATATAGAATTAAATGGGGTTAATTTAGAAACTGTTTATTTTTCAGTTATAATTGATAATGATAAACCTTTTAATATTGACTTGGATACATTAACTAGAAGAAATGAAGTTTTGTTATTGCCAGTCCCTGTAGATGCTTTTTCAATAAAAATATTATCCAAAGTTAAAATTTATCCTAAAGAGAATATATCTTTGGAGGGTTTATATGAGAGTAATGAAATGTTTTGTACTCAATGTGAACCTGAAGGCTTTAGGAAAATAACATGGTTTACAGATAGACCTGATTGTTTAGCGACTTTTAAAGTTAGAATAGAAGGATCTAATTTTTATAGCACTATGTTATCGAATGGTAACCTGATTGAAGCAGGTAATGTTAAGGTTGAAGGGAAAAAAACTGGCAGACATTTTTCAATTTGGAGTGATCCATTTCCAAAACCATCTTATTTATTCGCTTTAATTGTAGGCAACTTGGAAATTTCAGAGTCTTCATTTATTACATCTTCAAACAAAAATATAGAACTCAAAATTTTTACAGAAATAGGAAATAAGCATTTAACTACACATGCTATGAAAAGCTTAAAAAAGGCAATGGCTTGGGATGAAAAAAAATATGGATTAGAGTATGATCTAAAAACTTTTATGATTGTTGCTGTTAGTCATTTTAATATGGGGGCAATGGAAAACAAAGGTTTAAATATCTTTAATTCTAAATTTGTTTTAGCAGACGAGAGCACGGCAACTGATACAGACTTAGGAAATATAGAATCTATAGTTGCTCATGAGTACTTTCATAACTGGACTGGCAATAGAGTAACTTGTAGAGATTGGTTTCAATTAACCTTGAAGGAAGGTTTAACAGTTTTTAGAGATCAAGAATTTTCAGCTGACATGAATGATAAAGATGTAAAAAGAATTGAAGATGTCCTGTTACTTAAATCAATACAGTTTCCTGAAGATGCTGGCTCGAATAGCCATTCCATTAGACCAGATGAGTATATAGAAATAAACAATTTTTATACTCCAACTATATATGAAAAGGGTGCCGAAGTTATAAGAATGATTGTTAATTATATTGGTGAGGAAAATTATAGAAATGGAATGAATGCCTACTTTAGACTTTATGACGGACAAGCTGTAACATGTGAAGATTTTTTAAAAGCGCTTACGTTGGGAAGTAATATATCTTTAGACCTTTTCAAAAAATGGTATAATCAATCAGGTACTCCTAATGTAAATATAATAAGAACAAAAAATAAATATGATTGGAATTTTAATATTTCTCAATCAATTAATAATCAACCAAGTGATTTACCTATACCAATAAAAATTTCTTTAATTAATAAAAATGGATCTTTAATTAAGTTTAAAATAGATAATTCAGAATTAAATATTGAACATGTTTACCTACTTTCAAAAAGTAATGATAATATTAAAATTTCTTCTGAAACTTTAGAAGTAACGCCTTCTTTGTTAAGAAATTTTTCTGCTCCAGTTATCTTAAAAACTGACCTAGTAATTAATGATTATTTGCATATCCTTAAATTTGATAATGATGGCTTCAATAAATGGGACGCTATTCAAAATTTATATTTAGACAGTTATCTTAATAATAACAATGTATATTCAATAACCTTGGTTCTTCGAGATTTATTATCTAAAAAATTTATTAATTTTTCTTTGTTATCATTTCTATTAGATATTCCATCTAGAGGTACGTTTGAACATTTTTTAAAAATATCTAATCCAATACAGATTTTTAAGAAAAGAAAAGAACTTATGAAAATAATTGGAGTTGCCTTACAGGATATTTTTGAAATTAAAGCTGTAGAGCTTTTTAACTATAAAATTAATGCTGATAAAAAAAATGGTGAAAGAGCTCTTTTGGATAAAATATTAAATTATTTAGTATTGATTAACAATAAAGTAGGTGTTGATTTAGCTAAAAAAATTTCTTTAAGTAAAAATATGACAATATCAATAACTGGTCTTAAATCTTTATGTTTATATGGAAGTGAACCACCCTTAGATTTATTAAATAAATTTTTTATAAAATGGAAAAATGACAATCTAGTTATAGAAAAGTGGTTTGAATTAATGTCTTCTCTTAATATAGAAGGAAAAGGGTTGATCTTTATAAAAGATCTTCTTTCACATGAATCATTTGAATATAAAAACCCAAATAAAATTAGATCAGTTTTAGGGGCATTTCAAAAAGAAAACGTTTTGCTATTCCATGCAAATGATTCCTCTGGCTATGATTTTATATCTGAGCAGGTTAGCTTAATTGATAAAAATAATCCTCAAGTTGCTGCAAGATTAGTTTTACCATTAACTAGATTTAGCAATTACGATGAGTTTCGAAAAAATAAAATGAAAAAAGCTCTTAAAAATATATCTAATCAATCTATTTCCCCAGATTTGTCAGAAATAGTCAATAAAGCTTTGAGATAAAAGTTATTTTTTAATCAAAAAATTTGGAATATGGCCGCTTTCTTTAAAATTTAAAAAATTTTCTATAGGAAGAAAATTAATTTTTTTGAATTTTTTAGTAGGTTCTTGGATGGTTGGATTTATTTCAACAGTAGAATTAAGTTTTATGCTGTTATCTTCAGCAATCATATTATCAAAAGAATATGATCGAATTTCCTTTTTAATCAACTTTTCTATCATCAAAATATTTTTGTTGTCGTTTTCATCACATAACGTAAATGCCTTTCCTTTAAGACCAGCTCTTCCAGTTCTACCAATTCGATGAACATAGTCTTCAGGATTATTAGGGACATCATAATTAAATACGTGGCTTAATCCGGCCACATCTATCCCTCTTGCAGCCACGTCAGAAGCAATAAGAATTTCAACTAATCCATTTTTAAATTCTTCAAGTGATTGAATTCTAGAGTTTTGGCTCATATCACCATGAAGACAGACAGTTTTAAAGTTGTTTTTAGTTAAAAATAGATTAACTTTATTTATGTCATTTTTTCTATTACAAAAAATAACAGCATTTTTAATTTTTTCAATATTTAATATTTTCTTTAAATCATTTAGTTTATTTTTTTTAATGGTCTTGATTAAATAAGTTTCTATGTTGGATGAAGTAGTTGAATGAGGGCTAACCGTAATTTCTTTTGGGTTTATAAGAAAGGCTTCTCCAATATTTCTAATTTCATTAGAAAGAGTAGCTGAGAAAAATAATGTTTGTCTTATCTTTGGTAAAAGTTTATTTATTTTTATTATGTCTGGTATAAACCCCATATCTAGCATTCGGTCTGCTTCGTCAATCACAAGTATCTTTACATCTTTTAAAATTACTTTACCTCTCTCTATATGATCTATAAGCCTTCCTGGAGTAGCAACCAGCACGTCCACACCTTTTGCTAACTTGTTGTCTTGCTCAATGAAAGACACCCCCCCAATTAATAAAGCCATTTGAAGTTTGAGATAATTGTTTATTAAATTAAATTCTTCAGAAACTTGCATTGCTAATTCTCTTGTAGGAGCTAATATCAATGATCTTGGCATTCTTGATTTGGATTTGCCTGAGCTTAATATTTCAACTAAAGGCATTATAAAAGATCCAGTTTTGCCTGTGCCTGTTTGAGCGCATCCCAGTAAATCTCTACCCATTAAAACTTGAGGAATAGCGCTTTCTTGAATTTCAGTTGGATTTATATAGCCTTTTTCTTTAATTGACCTAAGAATCTCTTCGCATAAACCTAGTTTTTCAAAACTCACAAACATTCCTTACATAATAATTTTATAGGTTAATACTTTGTTATTTAAAAAAGTCAATTAAAACTCATTAAAAAAAATTAATTATATATCATAATTATTTACTAAATTAGCGTTTTCTTGAATATATTTGAAGCGAAGCTCTGGTTTTTTCCCCATTAAAATATTAACTAACTCGTCAACTAATCTTCTATCATCTGCTTCGTTTATGTCTCTTTTTGGAAGAGTGATTTTAAGTAAAACTCTTGTCTTGGGGTTCATAGTTGTTTCTCTTAATTGCGATGGAGGCATTTCTCCCAAACCCTTAAAGCGACTAACAAAGCCTTTTCCTGAGAACTTTTTATTTATTATTGTATTTTTTGCATCCTCTGTTTGCGCATAAAAAGACTTACCATTCAGTGTAACTCTATATAATGGAGGTTGAGCAAGGTACAAATTACCATTTTCTATAATTTCAGGAAAATTATTATAAAAAAAAGTTAAAAGTAAAGCCGCTATATGCGCACCATCAACATCAGCGTCTGTCATTATAATAATTTTGTTATATCTAAGGTTGTTAATATATTTAGTTGAAGCCTGGCTTAAACCCATTGCTTGTTTTAAATCGTTTATTTCTTGATTTTGAGCCGTTTTTTCATTTGAGGCGCTGGCTACATTTAGAATTTTACCTTTTAAGGGTAAAACAGCTTGTGTCTTTCTGTCTCTAGCTTGTTTCGCAGAGCCTCCAGCACTATCTCCTTCTACAATAAATAGCTCAGATTCTTCAAATTTATTACTAGAACAGTCAGCTAATTTACCTGGTAAACGAATTTTTTTTGTTAGAGTTTTTCTTGATACGTCTTTTTCTTTCTTCTTCCTTTTTCTTTCTTCATATTGCTCTATTGTTTGGTTAAGGATTGCCTCGCCTCTTTCAGTATTATTATTTAACCAAGTCTCAAATCTGTCTTTGATAGCTGTTTCTACAAGTTTGGTAGTTGAAGTGTTAACTAGTTTTTCTTTTGTCTGACCTTGAAATTGAGGATCTTTAACAAAAACTGACAATATTGAACCACTTGAAAGCATTAAATCATCGTAGACAAGTTCGTTAGCTCTTTTAAATCCTTTTATATCTGCAAAACTTCTTATACCTTTTGTAAAAGCTTGTCTAAAACCTAATTCATGAGTACCACCAAGGGGAGTTGGAACTGTATTACAAAAAGTGTCTATAAAACTATCCTCATCATGTGTAAACCACCTAACTGCCCATTCTACACTTTCTTGTTCTATTTTGACGTTGTCTTCAAAAGAAGAGGCTGTAAACATTTGGGTATTAGATGTTTTAGAATTTATATATTCACTCAATCCATTCAAAAAACATAGTTTTTTTGATATAGGTAAATTACTGTTTTCAACTATTAATGAAGAATGACATTTCCAATTAATTTGAACTCCTGCAACTAAATATGCTTTATATTCTAAAATTTTAAAAATTTTTTCAGGACTAAAAGTACAGTTGTCAACAAATATAGTATTATCTGGTTTGAATGAAATCATTGTTCCAGTTGATTTTTTTGTAGGTTCTATTTTTAAAAGTCCTGTCGTAGGTAATCCTCTTGAAAATTCTTGTCTGTATAAAAAACCTGATCTTATAACCTCTACTTTCATATATTCGGATAGAGCATTTACCACTGAAGCTCCTACACCATGAAGTCCCCCAGAGGTTATATAGTTTTTATTTGAAAATTTACCTCCAGAATGTAAGGTTGTCATAATTATTTCTAATGCTGATTTATTTTTAAATTTTGGATGATTGTCTACAGGTATGCCTCTACCGTTATCACTTATTGCAATAAAGTTGTCTTTTAAAAGTTCTACATTTATGGTGGTTGCGTGTTTTGCAACAACTTCATCCATGCAATTATCAATTATCTCTACAGCTAAATGATGTAATGCATTTCTATCAGTTCCACCTATATACATTCCAGGTCTATGACGAACAGGTTCCAGCCCTTCTAGAACCTCAATTTCTGACGCAGAATATGTATTTTGATTTAGTAGATTTTGTTTCATAAAAAATTTATATCACATGATTTAGTGGTTGTTGGTATTTAAGTAACAACATTTAGCAGTAATTAAATAAATTTAAAACAAAAAAACCCAACGTGAGATTGGACTTTTTATTTCATATACAGTTAGTTAACTGGAATAGTACATTTTAAATTCAACAGGATGTGGTGCATGTTCAAACTGGACAACTTCTTCCATTTTTAAATCAATGTAAGCTTCAATTTGATCTTCAGTAAACACATTACCTTTTGTTAAAAAAGACATATCTTCTCTTAGGGCATCTAAGGCTTCTCTTAAAGAACCGCAAACAGTGGGGATACTTGCTAGCTCACTAGCTGGTAACTCATATAAATCCTCATCCATTGCATTACCGGGATGGATTTTATTTTCAATGCCGTCTAAACCTGCCATAAGCATAGCAGAAAAAGCTAAGTAAGGATTTGCTGTTGCATCAGGAAATCTTACTTCTACTCTTTTTCCGTTTGGGCTGTCAGTAAAAGGTATCCTGCAAGAAGCAGATCTATTTCTAGCAGAATAAGCTAAAATAACTGGAGCCTCATAACCAGGTATTAATCTTTTATAAGAATTAGTTGATGGATTTGTGAAAGCATTTAGGGCTTTGGCATGTTTAATTATACCGCCAATATAGTATAAACACATTTCTGATAGTTCAGCGTATTTATCCCCAGCAAACAAAGGTTTACCATCTTTCCAAATAGATTGATGGCAGTGCATACCAGTACCGTTGTCACCTGCAACTGGTTTAGGCATAAAAGTAGCTGTTTGACCAAAAGAATGAGCTACATTATGAACTGCATATTTATATAATTGAACATTGTCAGCTGTATCAATCAAAGTTCCAAACATCATACCTAATTCATGTTGTGAAGGTGCAACTTCATGGTGATGTTTTTCCATTGGAACTCCCATGTCGACAAGTGAGAGAACCATTTCACTTCTTAAATCTTGGGCAGAGTCAACTGGAGGAACTGGAAAATAACCACCTTTTACACCAGGCCTATGTCCCATGTTTCCTTCGTCAAAGTTTTTACCTGAATTATAAGGACCCTCAGCAGAATCTATTTTATAAGATGAAGAATGCATTTCAGTTTCATATTTAACATCGTCAAAGACAAAAAACTCTGGTTCTGGGCCAAAATAAGCAGTGTCACCTATACCAATTGAACTCATATAAGTTAAAGCTTGTTTAGCAGTTGATCTTGGATCTCTTTCATATGGTTTTCCAGACATTGGTTCTAGTACATCACAAAATATTGATAATGTAGGTTGTGAGAAGAAAGGATCAACAATGCTTCTCGAGCAGTCTGGCATTAATTTCATATCTGACTCATTAATTGCTTTCCATCCTGCAATAGAGGATCCATCGAACATAAAGCCTTCAACAAGACTTTTTTCGTCTATAGTACTCACGTGTTGAGATACATGTTGCATTTTACCTCTAGGGTCTGTGAAACGAAGATCAATGAATTGAATTTCTTTTTCTTTAATTATTTCGATAATTTTTTTTACATCTGACATTTTGTAGTTACTCCATTTTTAATTTAAATTGCGTCGTTACCTTTCTCACCAGTTCTAATTCGTATTGCCTGATCAATAGATGACACAAATATCTTACCATCACCAATTCTTCCTGTTTTGGCAGATTGCTCTATGCACTCAATTGCCGATTCAACAATTTCATCGTCTACAACAATTTCAATTTTGACTTTTGGTAAGAAATCAACAACATATTCAGCTCCTCTATACAATTCTGTATGACCTTTCTGCCGTCCAAATCCTTTAGCTTCATAAACAGTTAAACCTTGAATACCTATAAGTGATAACGAGTTTTTTACTTCATCAAGCTTAAATGGTTTTATAATTGCTTCAATTTTTTTCATATTTGCACCTTTACTAATTTACATATTTATTATTTCTCATAAATTCTCAAATAACATTTAATAAATCTATATAATAAAAAAAAAGTGATTAAAAATTAGGCAAATTCTATTTAAAAAATATTTCTAATTCTTGCTATAGCTTCTTCTATGGCTTCATCAGAGTTAGCACAAGAAAGTCTTAAAAAACCTTCTCCATATTGACCAAATGAAGGTCCAGCTACTGTAGCAACACCTATTTCATCCAATAGCTTGTTTTGAACTTCAGTAGAAGTTTTTTTTGTTCCAGTAATATTAGGAAAGCAATAAAATGCACCATTAGGTTCTTGACAACTAAAACCTTCGATTTTGTTGAGTCTGTTTTGCATCATTCCAGCTCTTCTTTTAAATGTGTTATTCATTTCTAAAACACAATCTTGAGGACCTTGTAATGCTTCTAAAGCTGCAAATTGGGCGCTTGCATTAACACACGAGTGGATGTTCACAGCTAATTTTTCAGCTATGCCATATAGTTTTTTAGGAAATATTCCGTAACCTAGTCTCCATCCAGTCATAGCATAAGTCTTAGACCATCCATTTAAAATAATTAACCTATTTCTAATTTCTGGAAAAGTTAACATAGAAGTAAAAGTATTTTCACCAAAACAAAATTGATCATAGATTTCATCACTCATTAAGACTACATCTGGAAATTTTTCTAATCCTTTAGCAAGTATCTCTAATTCAACTTTAGGCACAACGCCTCCTGTTGGGTTTGCTGGACTGTTTATAATAACTAAACTAGTTTTATCATTAATTTTATTAAGTATGTCGTTTGCAGAAAAAGAAAAACCCTTACTTTCACTTAGTCTGTAGGGTATAGCATTTGCACCTGAGTAATTAATTGCAGATTCATATATTGGAAATCCAGGGTTTGGATATAAAATTTCTTTATTCTTTTCGCCTAGTAACATAGCTGAAAAAAATATAATTACCTTGCCACCAGGAACAATTAAAATATTGTCTGGTGATATGTTTACTTTATGTCTTTTATGAATATCGTTTGATACCGCTTCTCTAAGTTCTGGCATGCCTGTTGATTGAGTGTATCCATGATGTCCGTCTTTTAGAGCCTTTATACCTGCTTCAACTATATGTTCAGGAGTTGTAAAATCTGGTTGCCCAATTCCTAAATTAATAATACTTTTCCCTTCGAGCGCTAGTTTATTAGCTTTTGCCAATACTGTAAATGCTGTTTCAGTTCCTAAGTTATTATTTCTATTAGCAATTTTATAAAAATTATTTTCCATTTAATAAAACCTTGATTAAATTTAAATTATTAAATACTTATACATAACTAAATCTAAAATAAATATTATTAATTTCCATGGATATTATTTATATTTAAATTAAGTATGGCGGGTGTAGCTCAGTTGGTTAGAGCGCGGGTTTGTGGTACCTGAGGTCGCCGGTTCGAAGCCGGTCACTCGCCCCAACTTATTTTGTATCATTCTAACTTGACGTATAAGCTTTCCTAAGTTAGCTATTAATTAAATTAGATATAATTTTATCAACGTGCGGGCGTGGCGGAACTGGTAGACGCGCAAGATTTAGGTTCTTGTATCGAAAGGTGTGGGGGTTCAAGTCCCTTCGCCCGCACCAATAATATTTAAATCTAACCTAATTTAAGAAATTTAAGAGGTTTAAAATAATATGGGAATTACTCAAACTTTGTCGGAAGGTCTAAAGCGTGAATTTGAAGTTGTTATTACTAGTTTGGAAATAAGTAAATTAGTCAATGAAAAACTTAGTAATATTGCCAAAGAAGCAACTCTTCCTGGTTTTAGACCAGGAAAAGTTCCAGTTTCAGTAGTAAAAAATAGATTTGGAAAACAGGTGCTTGGTGAAGTTGTTAGAGAATCTGTTGATAGTGCTACTAAAGAAGTAATGGAGAAAAACAAACTAACGCCGTCATCTCAACCAAAAATTGAAATAGTTTCTTTTGAAGATGGTGAAGATCTTAAGGCAAAACTATCAGTTGAGATCATGCCTGATTTTGAGATTCCAGATTTATCGAGTTTAGATATTATTAAACATGTTGTGAAGATTAACGATAATGAAGTTGATGATGCTGTAGAAAAAATAGCTAAGGATAACATTGGTACTTCTGCAATAAAGAAGGCTAGAGCTGCAAAAGCTGGTGATACAGTTGTTATTGATTTCTTAGGAACTGTCGATGGGAAACCTTTTGAAGGTGGCGAAGCTAAAGGTCATAATTTGAAGCTTGGATCAAATTCTTTTATACCTGGATTTGAAGATGGTTTGATTGGAGCTGTAAAGGGCAAAAAAATAGATGTAAAAGTTACTTTCCCAGATGATTATCAAGCTAAAAATTTAGCAGGGAAAAAAGCTAATTTTGCAACAATTATCAATGAAATTAAAGAAGATATAGATTTAAAAATTGATGATGATTTTGCAAAAACATTAGGAATGGAAGATTTAAGTGCTCTTAAAAAAGGTGTTTTAGAACAAATGGGCAAACAACATGATCAAGCGAGTCGAGAAAAATCTAAAAGACAGATCTTAGATAAATTAGCTGAAACTGTTTCTTTTGAACTTCCCGAAACGCTTGAAAAAGAAGAATATAATAGTATTTGCAAATCCATGAATCCAAATGCGCAGCCAGATAATGAAAACAATGAACCAGAATCTGATAAAGGGATGACTAAAGACGAAAAATTAGATGCATCTGAAATAGCAAAAAGGAGAGTAAGGTTAGGCCTCTTACTTTCAGAAATTGGTAGGAAAAATAATATTAAAGTTGAAGAAGAGGATACTAGAAATGCGATGATGAAGGAGATACAAAAGTATCCTGGTCAAGAAAAACAGGTTATGGATTATTTTAAAAATAATCCAGAAGCACAACAGCAACTTTCTGGACCAATATTTGAAGATAAAATAATCGATTTTATTTTGGAATTAGCAAATACGAAAGAAAAAACAATTTCAGTTGAAGATCTTTACAAACAAGAAGATTTAGATTTAAAAAAAGAGGCAGAAAAAGCCAAAAAATCAAATAAACTTGTTACCAATAAAAAAACAAAAAAATCAGCACCTAAAATAAAAAACAAAGACAAGGTGTAAAATTTAATAATATTTTTTGAGGAGAAAATTAAAAAATGGCCAATGATTTCTTTAATTCTTTTAACCCTTATAATAAAAAGGCTGCTCTTGTTCCTATGGTAGTAGAACAAACTAGTAGGGGTGAAAGATCATATGACATATATTCAAGACTATTAAAGGAAAGGATTATTTTTTTAGTTGGTCCTATTGACGATGGAATTGCGTCCTTGGTATGTGCACAATTATTATTTTTAGAAGCTGAAAACCCAAAAAAAGATATATCAATGTATATTAATTCTCCTGGGGGTGTTGTTACTTCTGGTTTGTCAATATATGATACAATGGAATATATTAAGCCAGATGTATCTACTGTATGTATTGGACAGGCTGCCAGTATGGGTTCACTCCTGTTAACTGCAGGTGCTGAAAATAAAAGATATTGCTTACCTAACGCTAGGATCATGACCCATCAGCCTTCTGGAGGATTTCAAGGTCAAGCTAGTGACATTGAAATTCACGCTAAAGAAATTATAAATTTAAGGTCAAGACTGAATGAAATCTATGTAAAACATTCTGGCAAGAAAATTGCAGAAATAGAAGGATTAATGGATAGAGATACATTCTTATCACCTGAAGATGCTCTTCAAAAAGGTCTAATAGACGAGGTGGTAACTAAAAGACCAAGTATTAAAGAAACTTAATTTTTTATATTGCATTTTATATTAAATAAATAGAATAATGTTAAATATATTGATTGTAGAGGTATTAAAATGAACGAACAGAACAATGAAGGTAAGAATAAAACAACTTTATATTGTTCATTCTGTGGTAAAAGTCAGCATGAAGTAAAAAAATTAATTGCTGGACCAACTGTATTTATTTGTGACGAATGTGTTGAACTCTGTATGGACATCATAAGAGAGGAACATAAATCTACAATCACAAAGGATAAAAAAGGTATACCTTCGCCGGCTGAAATTTGTAAAATTTTGGACGATTATGTTATTGGTCAACCTAAAGCAAAAAGAGTTTTGTCAGTAGCTGTTCATAATCACTATAAAAGATTAACAAATTTAACAGACATGAATGACATAGAAATCTCTAAATCAAATATTTTGTTAGTTGGTCCAACTGGTTGTGGAAAAACTTTATTGGCTCAAACTTTAGCTAAAATACTAGATGTTCCTTTTACTATGGCGGACGCAACCACTCTAACTGAAGCAGGTTATGTTGGGGAAGACGTTGAAAACATAATTCTCAAGTTATTACAGGCATCTGATTATAATGTTGAAAGAGCTCAAAAGGGTATTGTTTATATTGATGAAGTTGATAAGATTTCAAGAAAATCAGAAAATCCATCTATAACTAGAGACGTTAGTGGTGAAGGTGTTCAGCAGGCTTTATTGAAAATTATGGAAGGTACTATTGCAGCAGTTCCTCCTCAAGGTGGAAGAAAGCATCCTCAACAAGAATTCCTCCAAGTTGACACAACAAATATTCTTTTTATATGTGGTGGTGCTTTTGCTGGTCTCGATAAACTTATATCAAATAGAAATAAAGGCTCTTCAATAGGTTTTGGTGCTCAAATAGTTAATTCACAAGAGATATCTGGAAGTGACGTTCTTAAAGATGTGGAACCAGGTGATTTGGTTAAGTATGGACTAATACCAGAGTTTATTGGTAGACTCCCAGTATTAGCAACTTTAGATGATCTTGATGAAGATGCCTTAGTTACAATACTAACGCAACCAAAAAACGCTCTTGTGAAACAATATCAAAAATTATTTCAAATGGAAGATACAAAATTAGAATTTAGAGATAATGCCCTAAAAGCTGTTGCTAAAAAAGCCATTAATCTTAAAACTGGAGCAAGAGGTCTACGTTCTATAATTGAAAATGTTCTTATGGATACAATGTTTGAATTACCCTCCGAACCTGATATAGATGAAGTCATTATAAATGAGGATGTAATTTTAAAGGGGAGCAAACCTCTCTTAGTTCATGAGAAAAAGAAAAAAGAAATAAATAACTCTTTATAAATTCTTCTCTTGAATTTTCATTACAAACTATCATTTATAAATTATGATTAATTTATTCAAAGGATCCTATTTTGGCTGAAATTACTTACCCTGTTTTACCTCTTAGGGATATTGTTATATTTCCTCACATGATCGCTCCTCTTTTTGTTGGAAGAATTAAATCTATTAATGCTCTTGAATCTGTAATGGAAAATAATAAAGAAATAATATTATTGACCCAAAAAAAATCATCTATAGATGAACCAAACCCAAAAGATTTATATAAAATTGGTACAATTGGTAGTATTTTACAGCTTTTAAAATTACCCGATGGAACTGTTAAGGTCTTAGTTGAGGGTAAATCTAGATGTATTATAGATAAAATTTCAACTACTAGTTCACATTTAATTGCAAAGGTAAATTTAATTAATGAAACAAGTAACCAAAATGATAATTCAGTTCATCAAATTAATAGATTAAGTGAAGCTTTTGAACAATTTGTAAAATTAAATGGAAAAATTAACTCTGATATCTTGTCAACTATATCAGAAATTACAGATGCTAGTATTTTAACAGATACAATTATAAACCATCTTTTGTTAAATATAGAAGAAAAACAGTCTTTTCTTGAAATAATTGAACCTTTACAAAGAGTAGAAAAGTTGATTGTGAAAATTGATACTGAAATAAGTGTTTTAGTTTCAGAAAAAAAAGTAAGAAGTCGTGTCAAAAAACAAATGGAAAAAACACAACGCGAATATTATTTAAATGAACAATTAAAAGCTATCCAAAAAGAATTAGGTTCTTCTGAAGATGGTAAAGATGAATTTGATGAAATAGAAGAGAAAATAAAATCAGCTAACTTAACTATGGAAGCTAAAGAAAAAGCTAAATCTGAACTTAAAAAATTAAAGAATATGAGCCCAATGAGTGCAGAGGCAACAGTAGTCAGATCTTATATAGATTGGCTAACAACTATCCCTTGGAAAAAAGTTAGTAAAGTTAAATCTGACATTATTAAAGCTAGAGAGATCTTAGATAATGATCACTACGGATTAGATAAAGTTAAAGATAGAATTATTGAATTTTTAGCTGTGCAAAAAAGAACAAAAGAGATAAAAGGTCCTATTCTGTGCCTTGTAGGACCCCCAGGTGTTGGCAAAACTTCCTTAGGTAAGTCTGTTGCTCAGGCAACAGGACGAAAATATGTAAGGATGGCTTTAGGTGGAGTTCGAGACGAAGCTGAAATTAGAGGGCATAGGAGAACATATATAGGTTCTTTGCCTGGAAAAATAATACATAGCATGAAGAAAGCTTCAACAATAAATCCGTTATTTCTTTTAGACGAAATTGATAAATTGGGGAACGATTATAGAGGTGACCCTTCTTCAGCTTTGTTAGAGGTGTTAGACCCTGAACAGAATAAAACTTTTCAAGACCATTATCTAGAAGTTGACTATGATTTATCTAAAGTATTGTTTGTTACAACCGCAAACACTTTAAATATGCCACAAGCTTTATTAGATAGGATGGAAGTTATAAGACTTGCAGGGTATACAGAAGACGAAAAATTAGAAATTGCTAAAAGACATTTAATTAAAAAACAAATGGATAATTGTAAACTCAAGGAAACTGAATTTTCAATTGATGATGAAGCTTTGAAGCTCATAATTCAATCATATACTAGAGAAGCTGGTGTTCGAAGTTTAGAAAGACAATTGTCTAAATTAACTAGAAAAGTTGTTACATTAATCGAAAAGAAGGAAATAAAATCAATATCAATAACTAAAAATAATTTAACTAAAATACTTGGTGTCCCAATTTTTCAAAGACTAGAAATTGAAAAAGAAGATCTTGTTGGAATAACTACAGGTTTAGCTTGGACTGAAGTAGGTGGGGAGTTATTATCTATTGAGGCAGTTAATGTAAAGGGTAAAGGTAAAGTTACTACAACAGGTAAACTTGGTGAAGTAATGAAAGAATCTGTTCAGGCAGCAGAATTTTTTATAAGATCACAAGCTCTTTCATTTGGGTTAAATCCTGTTGACTTAGAAAAAAATGACATTCACGTTCATGTTCCAGAAGGAGCAACGCCCAAAGATGGACCATCAGCTGGCGTTGCAATGGTTACAAGTATTGTGTCAGCGTTAACAGGTATTAAGGTCAAAAGTTCTGTTGCAATGACAGGAGAAATCACATTACGTGGTCGTATTCTTCCTATAGGTGGGTTAAAAGAAAAATTGTTAGCTGCAAAAAGAGGAGGTATAAAAACAGTTTTAATACCCATAGATAATAAAAAAGATTTAACTGAGATACCAGATAACATAAAAGATAAATTAAAAATTATTTGTGTGTCACAAATTGATGAAGTTGTTAAAAATGCTTTAGTTGATCTACCAAAAAAAATATCACCACTAGACGCTTCTGCTCTAGGTTCTGGAAATAAATCACGTCCAAATGATCAATCTAGTGTTTCTCACTAGTTTAGGTTACAAAATCTTTGATTTTTTTTTCTTATTATTACTTTATTTATGGATTTCTTATAATAAATAAGTATTATATATAATTATTATTTAACATATTAGGAGGCACGAATGAATAAAAATGAGTTAGTTGCAAGCGTTTCTGAAACTTCAGGATTATCTAAAGTTGATGCAGCAAAAGCTGTTGATGGTGTATTTGAATCTATTACTGGTGCTTTAAAATCAGGTGGTGACGTGAGAATCGTTGGCTTTGGTACTTTTTCAGTTGCAAATCGTGCTGCTACTACAGGAAGAAACCCAAGAACTGGGGAAGCAATTCAAATCAAAGCTTCAAAGCAACCGAAGTTCAAAGCTGGAAGCCCATTAAAAGAAGCCGTAAATAACTAAATAATTTAATACTTATTTTGTAAAAGGCTTCTATTTTTCAGAAGCCTTTTTTTTAAACTACATCTTTGTTTAATTGAAATTTGATCATTAATTACTTTACCTTGAAAATAATACATAATATCAAATGTGCTTTTAAATATATCTATTAGTTCTTCGTTCTTTAACAAGTAACTTGGATTACTAGGTCGCCCATATTTTTCATTTCCAACTGCAAATGTTTCGTAAAATATAAATCCGTCTTTTTTTAAAAAATTTGCTAATTCTTTTATTCTTGGACGATATAAGTAATTGGTTACAATTATTATATCGAATGATTCTTTTTCTAAAGGCCAATCCTCATTAGTTTCTAAATCAAAGCATATAGTCTTAATATTTTTTATATTTTTATATAAATTTAGCTTTTCGATATCCTTGTCAATAGCTGTGATCATTGAATAGTTTTTAGATAAATTAATAGCGTGTCTTCCGTTTCCACTAGCAAAATCTAAAATATTAATTTTTCTTCTAATTTTTAAGGCATTAATTTGGTTCATTATCCAAGTAGAAGGTTTTAAATTATTCATAGATTTATCCAATTAATTTCCCTCAATCATAGTTTTTTTATTCAAAATAAATAAGTTCTTTGTTGTCAATTTTATTAAAATTAAGTATAAAGTTATTATATGGGGCGGTTAGCTCAGTTGGTAGAGCATCTCGTTTACACCGAGAATGTCGGCGGTTCGAGACCGTCACCGCCCACCATTTTAACTTTGTAATATAATGTACTAAATTTTTTCATATTTAGATACTTATGGTAATATGAATATATTTTTTAAGCAGTTTATCCTACAAATGCTTTCTCTAATACAAATTCAGCTGGGTTATTATTAGCCCCTTCACTTAAACCTAAATTTAGAAGTATTTTTTTAAGATCGTTATTTAAACCCATTGATCCACAAAACATAAATCTGTCATTAGAAGATATTTGATTTATATTTAAATCACTAAAAAGCTTTTTAGAAGTTATGAGATCTGTTATACGCCCTTTATTAGTATAATCCTCTCTTGTAGTAGAGTGATAGCTCAATAATTTGTTAGCAATGAATTCTGAAACTATTTCATCATTATTACATTCAATGATTGCTTGCTGACTATATTTCAATTCCTTAACAGTTCTACAGGTATGAGTAATAATAACTTGTTCAAATTTTTCGTAAGTTTCTGGTTCTTTTATTAATGAAGAAAATGGTGCAAAACCTGTACCTGATGAAAATAAAAATAATCTCTGTCCAGGTTTTAAAGCATCTAAAACTAGAGTTCCAGTTGATTTTGGCATCAAAATTATATCATCATTAATTTTAATATTTTTTAATTTTGATGTCAAAGGTCCGTCTTTAACAATAATAGAATAAAACTCTAATTCATCTGACCAACTTGGTGATGCAATTGAATAAGCTCTTAAAATAGGTTTGTCATTCTGATTAGGTAATCCAATCATTACAAACTCTCCAGATCTGAACTTTAAGTTAGCAGGTCGTTGAATTCGAAATGAAAATAAATTTTCAGTCCAATGTTTAATAAAAGTTATTTTTTGATAATTATTAGAGAATTTAGACAAACAATTTTCCTAACTTTTATTTGTTAATTTTAATTTTTTTTTAGTTAATTCTAGTAAGGCTTTCTTATAATCAGGATACTTCATTTTGTATACAAAATGATGATTTATAACTTTGGATTTTACTATTCTGTTAACTTCATAAAATGTTTTCAACATATCAGAGACTTCTTCAGGATTGTATTTTACAATTATAGGTTCTTTTAGTTGTAATTTATTAGTAACATATTGAATTGCATCATAATTTTTAATAATATTTTGATCACTAACATTTACAATGTGATCATGATGGTTTTCTAAAATAAATTTTATAGCAATTGCAGATAGGTCTTCAACATGTATTCTGTTAGATATAAATCCCTCTTTAACTATAACCTTGTTATCTCCATTTATATACTTCATCATAGGGTGTCTTTTAGGACCATAAATACCTGAAACTCTAAAAATAGAGATGTTCTTATTTCTTTGATTCCAATCCTTTTCAGCATTTAATCTTTTTTCACCTCTTTTACTTTTAGGATCGGGTATTGTTTCCTCATTAACTTCTCCATTTCCATATACAGAAGTAGCAGATAAATAAATCATATGATTTTTATTTGATGCAATTGAATTTCCATATTTTACAATTACTGGGTCATTTCCATCTCCGTCAGGAGGAATAGTTGAAATAATATGATTAGTTGTAAGATTTTTAGAAACATTATTAGAATCGTGGAAGTTTAAATAATGAATATTTTTTTTAGGTTTTGTAATATTTCTAGTAATAATAGAAACTTCAAATCCTTTTTTGAGAGCTTCTTTTGATAAAAATTGAGCTGCATAGCCATTTCCTAGTATTGTTAATTTATTCATTTTAAAAAAATTCAATTTTTCCCTTGCTTTGTTCAGTTAATTTAACTTATTAATAAACTGTTTATGGTGCTTTGAAGATTTCTTCAAGCTTAAAATGGGAATTTGGTAGTTCATTAGAACTATAAGCCAAAGCTGTCCCCGCAACTGTAAGTGTTGAGTGAAGGCTAATATGCCACTGGATAATTTTCTGGGAAGGTAGCCTAAACATTGATGCACAAGCCAGGAGACCTGCCATAAATTGTCGCTTTGTCAGCTACCGGGTATAGTGGATGGCACGTCTTATATATCGTCTAGCGACTAAATTAGTTGAGGGCTTAGGCTCTTTAAATTTATTTATTTGCTGGAGGCTATTATGATTATACGCGCGTTTTTTTTATCTTTATTAGTTATATTAACTAACACTTCTAATAGTTTATCTGAATCTTCTGATGACAACCTTTTACGAATTCTTATTACACCCACTCGTTTTGAAACTAAAATTAATCAAACGGCTTCAAATGTTATTATTCTTGATAGAAAAGATATTGAAAGATCCAGCAGTAATTCACTATCGGAAATACTAGATGCACAACCGGGCATAAGTTCAGGTAATCAAGGTGGTTTTGGTCAAACTTCTTCATATTTCATTCAAGGATTTGAAAAGAAGTACATTTCAATTTTGATCGATGGAGTTAGCTATGCAGATAATACTCCTACTCAATCTGAAACATATTTAAATTCTATTTCCCTAGATGAAATTGAAAGAATAGAAATTTTAAAGGGTCCACAGGGATCAATTTATGGTTCTTCTGCAGCAGGTGGAGTAATTTCAATAATTACTAAGGGTAATTTCAAGAAAGGAATGAGCACATCTTTTCAATCTACTTTTGGATCATACGGTACTGTATCTACTACGCTCAAAACTGGTTATTCAACAGAAAAATGGGACTGGAATCTTTCTGTAAATGGTATACATTCAGATGGATTTTCAGCAAAAAATTCTGTTGAAGAAGAAGAAAACGACAGTTTTAATTCTACTAAAACTTCACTAAAAGCATCTATCAAAAATGATAATAACCTTAAATTTTTCGGGACACTAAGACAAATCGACAGTAAAATACAATATGATAATGCATACACTACAAATGACTTTAATAAATTAAGACAAACGGCTGGAAGTGTTAAGATTGAAAAAAAAATAAATAAAATAGATAGTTTTGTTCAGTTTTCTAAGCAGAGAACTGTTCGTCAGTTTGGAACATATCAATATTACGGAGATACATTTAATTTTGATTTTTTAAATCAATATAAATTTTTGCCTAATCATATTATAACTCTGGGTTTTGAATATGATGATGAAAAGTATAATGATAAAACTTTAAGAGCTGACAAAGATAGACATTCACTTGTAGCGGGTATTAACGGTAACTTAAATAGTAATGTAGGATATGATTTTTCATTAAGAAAAGAAAGTGATTCTTCATATGGCTCTCAAGAAAGCACTCGAAAAGAAGCATATTATTTATTTAACCCTAGTTTAAAATTTGCTCTTTCTAATTCGACTGGATTTAGAAATCCATCTTTATATGAGACGTTTGACTCTACTTATGGAACGAGAACACTTACTCCAGAAACTACTGAAACAGACAGAATTACTATTTCGGGTAAAAGTAAAATAATAAATGGTGGTTATTCATTCAATGCTTATAAAAGTAAAATTTCTAACTTAATAGCTTCAGCTTCTGGGACTTATATTTATTACAATGCAGACGGTGACACTAATATTTCAGGGATAGAAGGTAATATAAATTCAAAATTACGAGAAAAATTGTTTTCTAATTTTGGATTTGTATCAACACATAAGAAAACTTCGGATAATAAAAAAAATCAATTACTTCCTAGATATTCACTGTCAGGATCTTTAAATTATATTTTTGATAAAGCTTTTAATTTAAATACTAATTTCAGTTATTCTGAAGGCTCATACGATACAAGTAACGTTCAGTTGCCAAGTTATACACTTGTTGGTTTAAAAGCTAATTACAAAATTAATAACAACACTAAATTTAATTTATCAGTTGTAAATGTTTTTGACGAAGATTATATTGTTAATAGAGGTTATAATACTTCTGATAGAGCTTTGTATTTGGGTTTTAAATCGGAATTTTAAGGGATAACATGCAATCAAACAACACATTTAATAATCTTTGTTTGTTTTTAGGATGTGTAGGAATAGTTCTTTTATTTAGAATAATTCCTCACCCACCTAATTTCACACCAGTAATTGCAATGAGCTTTTATTTACCACTTTTTTTTGGATTGTGGAGTTTACCGTTTATAATTTTAGCTTTTGCAATTACAGATTATTTTATTGGTTTTCATAGCTTATTAATTTGGACGTGGGGTAGTTTAGTAATTATTGGAGTTATTTCAAAGTTTGGAACTAACATCATTTCAAGAGTTTTTATGACAATTACTGGCGCATTAATATTTTTTATAATTTCTAATTTTGGAGTTTGGTTGACTAGTTCGTTTTATTCACCAAACCTACAAGGTTTAATAAATTGTTATATTATGGGTATACCATTTTTTGGAAACACACTTCTTAGCACAGTGTTGTTTGGAGCTCTGTTTGAGTTTTTCATTAAGTCGAAACTTTTCTTTTCAAATTATCTATTAAGAAAAATCAATTAATTAATTAATTTATATTCTTCTCTTGACCAAAACTACTTCAACCTCTATCAAATAGGTTATTACCATTTAGGGGGTGTAGCTCAGTTGGTTAGAGCGCCGGCCTGTCACGCCGGAGGTCGCGAGTTCGAGTCTCGTCACTCTCGCCATTATTTATATAGAAATTAACTTTTTCTTTTTAACTTGTTAATAGTTAATTATTAATATTAAATAAATTTGAAAATAATAATAAATGTAGGTTGCTATGAAACTTGAATTACATCATATCAATTTATCATCTCATAAAGTAGATGAAATGAATGAGTTTTATTTAAAGGTTATGCAGTTAAAAACTGAAACTGAAGGTTTGCCAACATTGGAAAAGAAAAAAGGCTATTCAGGTGATGTTGCTTTTGTTTCAGATGGGACTATACAAACACATTTAGCAGAAAAAGATTTGGATGTATGTTTTAATACTGGACATAGTATAAATCCATTAGAAAAAGGTCACATTGCCTATCGAACAGATGATTTGGATGGTTTTAAAAAACATCTGGAAAAATTAGGTATTAATTATTCTGATTGGGGAGAAACAGCTGTTGCTGGATGGAAACAAATATTTTTTTATGATCCAGATGGAAATGTTATTGAAGTGCATGAAGTTAAAGAATAATAAACGTTAATTTTTTCTAATAATTAATTCTTATATATGATTGGTGGTAATATTTGGCAAAGCCTAACATTAATTTGTTGGCTATTATAGTTGCAGTTCCTGTAATTGGAATGACAATTATATCTCCAGCATTAACTCTTATAAAAGATGATTTGAATATATCTTTTTCACAGACACAGTTAATTTTAACATTATACTTTCTTTTTTTAGCTTTAGGTCAAATTATATCTGGACCTTTTTCAGACAAATATGGAAGAAAACCAATTTTAATATTAGGAGCTTCAATTTACTGTGTTGCAGCTTTTATGGCCTCAGCTTCTTCAGATATTGAAATTTTGTTATTATTAAGATGTGTTCAAGGCTTCGGTGCGGCTGCTTGTCTGTCAATAGGTAGAACAGTTTTAAGTGATTGTTTTGAAATAGCTGAAGCAGCTAAACAAATGTCAAAAATGACAGCCATAATGGCGATTATTCCAATTTCATGTTTTATTTTTGGAGGAATTTTAGCTGAATTTTTGGGTTGGAGAACAAATTTAACAGCTCTAGGCATAATTAGTATGGCCTTAATTATATTAATGTTTTTAATTTTAGAAGAAACGTTAGTCAACAAATCAAAGAGTGTAAGTTTTCTAAATATGTTTCTTGTATATAAAAGTTTAATCCAAACTTCTTTGTTTAGACTTTTTACTGTAACAACCGCCATGCAGACATCAATGTTTTTTGCTATGAACGGTTTTATGCCATACGAATTTGCAAGAAAAGGCGTTAGCATATCAGAATTTGGTATCTGGTTTTCACTTACCTCTGTTGGGTATATATTTGGAAATATAATAAACGGAAAATTCAGCCCAATAATTGGTTTAGAAAAAATGTGTTTTATAGGGACTTCGTTTTCTTTTTTCACTGTTTTTTTATTTCTTTTAAATAATTATATAGGTACGAATGGTCCTCTTACTCTATCATTAATATGTGTTGTGTTTGGATGTTCAAACGGTTTTGCTGTTGCAAATAGTATGACTGGAGCTATCAATTCATCTAAAACAAATAAAGGCTCAGCAAGTGGGCTGATGGGAGCCTTTCAAGTGGGTTGTGGAGGGCTATCGGGGTATTTAATTATTTTCTTTGGAGGAGCTGAAAATTTCTATATATGTATTTCAGCTTTATTTATTATGTCAGGTATTTCTATTATATCTTCTTCATTAATTTTAATAAATAAAAACAAGCAACTTGTGAAATAGAATTTTTTTCGGATAATCATATTAAATTAAGTAACGAGATTTAACATGAATGAAGATATAAAAATACTAGATGCACACCATCATTTCTGGGATCTTGATAAAAATTATTATCCATTTTTAAGTGATAAAATCGACAATGACTTTTTTTTAGGAGACTATTCTGCTATCAGACAAAACTACCTTCCAAGTGACTATGAAAAAGATACTAAAGATCATAACGTTATTGGAACAATACATTGTGAAGCTGAATGGGATAGGGAGGATCAAATTGGTGAAACTCAATGGTTAAAAAAGCTTGCTGAAACAAATAAATTACCAACGGCTATTGTAGGTCACGCCTGGTTCGATAGAAAAAATTCAGAAGAAATTATAGCTGAACAAGCAAGTTTTAACATCGTCAAGGGTATTAGATCAAAACCTACAATTAGATTTTCTGCAACTAGTAAAGATTATAATGAAATTGGGTCTATGCAAGATACCTCCTGGAGAAAAGGATTAAAGTTATTAGAAAAATATCACCTTAATTATGATTTAAGGGTTCCTTCTTGGCATTTAGAAGAAGCAACTGAAATAGTTAGATTAATCCCTAATACAAAAGTAATCATTAATCATGGTGGATTTCCTTGGGATAGAAGCAAAGAAGGGTTAGCTTTTTGGAAAAAAGGCGTTAAAGCTATATCTAATGAACCAAACACTTTTATAAAGTTATCTGAGTTTGGTGTTAAAGGCCAAAATTGGAATTATAAACAAAATGCAGAAATAATATATGAGTTAATTGATTTGTTTGGTCCTAAAAGATGCATGTTTGCAAGTAATTTTCCCGTTTCTAGTCTAAAAATAACATTTAATGATTTATTTACTAATTTTAAAAAGATTGTAGAAAAATTTTCGTTTGATGAACAAAAATTACTTTTTTCTGAGACTGCAATTAAAACATATAATATAAAAATGTCAGATTTTAAAAATATTGATTTATAAGATCTTCTTTAGAACACAAGAATTTGAATAATGTATCAAATATGTTAAAAGTTTTATTTATTTAAAAAATGGAGTTTTTTTTTGAGCATTAAATACACTCAAATCGTCCAAAATCTTCCTTCTTCAGTTCCTTTCGTTGGTCCTGAAGCGCAAGAGAGAGTTTTAGGGAAAAGTTTTGGAGCTAGAATAGGTGCTAATGAAAGTGTTTTTGGACCATCTCCAAAAGCAATATTAGCAATGAAGAATGAAATAGGCGAAGCTTGGAAATATGGTGACCCAGAAAGTTTTGATCTAAAGCATGCTCTTGCTAAAAAACACAATGTTGAATTTAAAAATATTATAGTTGGAGAGGGTATTGATGGATTATTGGGATATTTAGTTAGATTATTTGTAGAACAAGGAGATAATGTTGTAACTACTGATGGTGCATACCCAACATTCAATTATCATGTAGAAGGTTTTGGAGGTCAACTTCATAAAGTTTCTTTCAAAGACGACACTGAAGATTTAGATAATCTTTTGACTAAGGTTAAAGAAACGAAAGCAAAAATGCTCTACGTTTCGAACCCGAATAACCCAATGGGAACATTAAACTCAGTTAATAATATAAGCAACCTAATTAAAAATTTACCAGCAGAAACATTATTATGTTTAGATGAGGCTTATATTGATTTTGTACCATTAAAATTAATACCTAAGATCTCT
>JAOESH010000001.1 GCA_028382005.1 Pseudomonadota bacterium | reverse complement strand
TTTAATCTAAGTGCTTATGATAACAGTTTTTGGGACAAAGGAGTTTCTATGATTTCTGGTCTTATGGACGAATTAGAGAGTATTTAAATACAACATTTTTTTAATTAGGTTCCTTTTTTATGAAAGATAAAGATAATACAGATGACGAATTAAGTTCTTCGATGACAGGTGGAAGGTTTAAAAGATATGCAAAAGTTACATCAGCAATGGGTGGTTTAGCTGCTAGATTAGCAGGTGAAAAATATTTAGGTATAAAAATAAATAGAGAACAACATGCTTCTGATTTAAGGGCTGCCTTAGGGGGGTTAAAAGGACCCCTTATGAAAGTTGCACAAATTTTAGCTACAATACCAGACGCTCTTCCCAAAGAATATGTAAATGAATTGTCTCATCTTCAAGCTGACGCTCCTTCAATGGGTTGGCTTTTTGTAAAAAGAAGAATGAAGGCTGAGTTAGGAGAAAACTGGTTAACTCAATTTAGAGATTTTAATAAAAGTGCGTCAGCAGCTGCGTCTTTAGGACAGGTTCATTTTGCTGAAGATAATCAAGGGCAGAAATTAGCTTGTAAATTACAATACCCTGATATGGGATCAGCTGTTCAAGCTGATTTAAAACAACTGAAGTTAATTTTTTCATTATATGAAAAGTATGACAGTGCTATTTCAACTAAATCTATTCATGAAGAATTATCAGACCGTTTAAAAGAAGAGTTAGATTATTCTCATGAAATACGAAACATGAACCTTTATAGACATATGTTATCTGATTACAATGAAATAACTTTGCCTAATCCAATAGAAAGTTTGTCTACTAACAGACTACTTACAATGACTAGAATTGATGGTTTAAAAATTATGCAATTTATTGCTGAAAACTCTGATATAGAAATTAGAAATCAGGTTGCAATGAATATGTTTAAAGCCTGGTATGTACCTTTTTACAAATTTGGAGTAATCCATGGAGATCCTCATTTAGGTAATTATTCTATTAGAACAGACGGTGGAATAAATTTAATGGACTTTGGATGTATAAGAGTTTTTAGACCTGATTTTGTGACTGGTGTAATAGAATTATATAAAGCGCTTAGAGATGGAAATGAAGAACAAGCAGTAAATGCTTATAAAAGATGGGGATTTGAAAATCCTTCAAAAGAATTAATAAGTGTATTAAATATATGGGCTAATTTTATTTACCAACCCTTATTAGAAGACAAGGTCAGGTTAATTAACCCAAGCGCATCAGGTCAATATGGGAAAGAAACAGCTGAAAAAGTTCATGAAGAATTAAAAAAGATAGGAGGTGTAAAACCACCTAGAGAGTTTGTTTTAATGGATAGAGCAGCAGTGGGTTTAGGCTCTGTTTTTATGCATTTAAAAGCTAAGTTAAACTGGTATAGGATCTTTCATGATTTAGTAGGAAATTTTAGTGAAACTGAATTAGAAAAAAAACAGAGAATTGCTCTTAATAAAGTTAATCTTAGTTAAATATATTTTTAATCAAAGCTTATTAGCTATTTTATAAAAAAATTATTTTTTTCAAGTTGAATTGCTTTTTCTTCTTCAATTATACTCCAATTATTTCTTTCTTCTACTAGATATGTAAAAGGTTTGAATTTGCCGTTATATTGACCATACATTATCATTGTTTTAGTTCTTTTATTAAAAGTGTTATCACTAATATTATCGTCTAGTATATCTAGACCTGGCATAGTATCTTTTTTAAGATTTACAGCACCTAGAGTTGTCACAGGAAGATCAAGGCTAAGTATCATTCTATCGTCATAGATAAGTCCTTTTTTATGATATGCTGGTTTAATCCACAAAGGTATGGAACCTCTTTTATTAACAGTTTCATTAAAAAATTTCTGATTTTTTTGTATTTTTGATAAGTTCTCATTAGTAACATTAGTGATTTGTTTTTCTTTTTTAAGAATAAAATCAACTGCTCCAACCGAGTGATCACTAGTTATTATTATAAGAGAGTTGTCGTATAATTTTTTAGCTTTAAGCATTTTGATTATTTTTAAAATAGTACTATTCATACAAGTTATTTGCTCTAAATATGCTTTGTTATTCATTTCATTAAAAGATAAATCTTTAGAGACTTCAGATGTATCTCCTATTAAAGAACAGTACTTGTTGTAAGTATAAGGATGATGAGGTGGATAAAAGATTGAATAAAATTTATTTCAACAGTGATTATTTGTCCACTAATATGGTCAAAAGTCTTTTATTAGCGCAAGATCTGTTTAATTCAGATTTGTTAATTTCATATTCAGATATAATCTATTCTACTGACATAGTATCGTTTTTAATGAATTCGAAATATGAAAATGGAATAATTGTAGACTTAGATTGGTACAAACTTTGGTCCAAAAGATTTGAAAAACCTCTTGATGATGCTGAAACCTTGATTTTTGACGAAAACTATAATTTACTAGAAATTGGAAATAAAACTACTAATTTAAAAAAAATAATGGCCCAATATATTGGATTAATGAAATTTAATAAAAGAACACTAAATCTCATTAGTGAACTAAATTCACAAAACAAAATTGAAGATAATCTTTATATGACTGATTTGATAAGAATTTTATTAAAAAATAATATAAACATTAAAGTGATTCCAATTAAAAGAGGTTGGCTTGAAATAGACAGTTTAACTGATTTATTATTGTATAAAGAAGCTATTCATAATCAAAAAAAACTAGATATTTTCTCAGTTTTTAGTTAAACAAACATCACAATATACTAATGAAGATTAATTAATATTGGATAAAATATTATCCAAGGATTTTTTAGCATCACCATATACCATTCTTGAATTTTCTTTAAAGAATAGTGGATTTTCAATTCCAGAATAACCTCTTCCTTGACCTCTCTTTGAAATAAAAACTTGCTTAGCCTTCCAAACTTCTAGTACAGGCATTCCTGCAATAGGGCTATTGGGATCTTCTTGGGAGGCAGGGTTCACAATATCATTTGCACCAAGTATCATTACAACATCAATATCAGGAAAGTCAGAGTTAATTTCATCCATTTCAAGGACAATGTCATATGGAACTTTAGCTTCGGCTAGTAAAACGTTCATGTGGCCAGGAAGTCGTCCAGCAACTGGATGTATTCCAAACCTAACCTCTTTTTTCTTTGCTCTCAGTCTAGAAGTTAACTCGGAAACGGCACTTTGAGCCTGTGCTACAGCCATTCCATATCCAGGGACAATAACTATTCTGTTAGCATCATTTAATGCAGATGCAACAGATTCAATATCTATTGATATCATTTCACCATCAATATCCATAGCAGGTCCTGTAGTATCCCCCCATCCACCAAGAATAACAGAAAGAAAATTTCTATTCATAGCTTTACACATAATATATGAAAGAATTGCACCAGAAGATCCCACAAGTGCCCCAGTAACTATTAAAAGATCATTGCCAAGCATAAAGCCTGTAGCTGCTGCAGCCCATCCAGAATAAGAGTTAAGCATTGAAACTACAACAGGCATGTCAGCACCTCCAATAGCTAGTACTAAATGAGCGCCAATTATAAAAGCAATTATCGTCATGGCTATTAGTGTCCAGGTACCAGCATGGTCAAGAAACATATACCCAAAAGTTAAACATGCTAACAACATAATTATATTTAAAGCATGCCTACCTGGTAATATTAGAGCCTTTCCTGTTATTAGTTCAGATAGCTTGCCAAAAGCTATTATAGAACCAGTGAAGGTTATTGCTCCAATAAACACCCCTAAGAAAACCTCAACATTGTGAATTGTTAGTTGTGTATTCGAAAAATCAGAATGTGGTAGTAGAGCAGAGTTAATTCCAATGAATACAGCTGCTAATCCTACAAATGAGTGAAGTGCAGCAACAAGCTGTGGCATGCCTGTCATTTGAACTTTTTTTGCAACTATAACACCAATAGCCGAACCAATTACTATTGCTCCAATAAGCCAATCTAACCATTGAGTTAAAAACACCTGATTACCAAAGATTGTAGCTGCTACGGCAATGGCCATCCCAAATATACCATACCATACAGCTCGTTTTGCTTTTTCTTGATTGCTCAAGCCTCCTAAAGCTAAAATAAAAAGCACACTAGAAGTGATATATGAGGCAGTTAGTATTCCTATAGTCATTTTCTAATCCTTTATTTAACTTCTTTGAAACATTGCTAACATTCTTTTTGTAACCATAAATCCCCCAACAATATTTATAGTTGCAATAAAGATAGAAATTAATGCTAATACGCTGACAATATCATTGCTAGTCTTCATTTGTAATAAAGCTCCAAGTATAATAATGCTTGAGATAGCATTAGTTACTGCCATCAGCGGAGTATGAAGTGAGTGTGAAACATTCCATATTACTTGATACCCAACAAAGCATGATAATATAAAAACTATAAAATGTTGCATAAATTCTGGTGGTGCATAAATACCAACACACCAAGTTAAGCAAGCTCCAATTATAAGAAGCAGAGCTTGTAGTCGGCCCGATTTCTTTTCAGCATCAATTTTTTCTTTATTAATTTCTTCTGGTGTTTTTTCCTTAACTTTTTCATTTACATGTTTTGCTATAGCTGCAATTTTTGGCTTTGGAGGAGGAAAAGTTATGTCACCGTTATTTAATACAGTAGCCCCTCTAATTACATCATCTTCCATATTAGTAAAAGGCACACCGTTTTTATCAGGAGTTAAGTCATCTATCATGTGACGGGTATTAGTTGAATATAAGCTAGATGACTGAGTTGCCATTCTGCTTGGTAAGTCAGTATATCCAATTATTTTAACTTTATTCTTTGTTTCTATCATTTTATCAGGCTCAGTAAGATCGCAGTTTCCACCTTGTTCAGCAGCTAAATCAACAATAACTGAACCTGGCTTCATTAATTTGACCATTTCAGCTGGCCAAAGTTTAGGTGCAGGCATACCTGGAATTAATGCAGTAGTAATAACAATGTCGATTTCTGGAGCTTGTGCTCTAAAAAGCTCCATTTCTTTTTTAATAAATTCTTTTGAAGCAGGTTTTGCATAACCACCTTCACCAGTGCCATCAGAATCGAAGTCAAGCATAAGAAACTCGGCACCCATTGATTCAATTTGTTCAGCAACTTCAGGCCTAACATCAAATGCCCTTACAATTGCTCCCATTGATTGTGCAGTTCCAATAGCTGCTAATCCAGCAACACCTGCACCAATTACAAGAACTTTAGCTGGTGGAACTTTTCCTGCAGCTGTTATTTGACCAGTAAAAAATCTACCAAACTGATTTCCAGCTTCTATTACAGCTCTATAACCAGCTATATTAGCCATAGATGATAAAGCATCCATTTTTTGTGCTCTGCTAATTCTAGGAATCATGTCCATTGCTTGCACTGTAACCTTTTTCTTTTTTAAACTATTAAGTAATTCTTTATTTTGTCCTGGCCAAATGAAACTAATAATATGTTGACCTAACTTAATTCTTGAAAATTCTGATTTTTCCGGGGCTCTAACTTTTAAAATTATGTCTGATTCTTTCCATAATTGTTCTTTAGTTTTAGCTATTTTAACACCAGCGTCTTTATAATCTTTATCTGAAAAATTAGCATTATTACCTGCGCCTGATTCTACTATGCATTCATAACCTAATTTTTGAAGATGTTTTGCACTATCAGGTGTCATTGCGACACGGTTTTCACCTTTAAATATTTCTTTTGGGCTACCAATTTTCATATCGAATGACTCCACAGATAAATTTTAATAACAAACTAATATCAAAGAATTGAGTATTATAAAAGTTTTACAAAAAAAAACCGCAAAACTGCGGTTTAACTAAGTTTTAAATGAGAAAGGCCTAGTAACCTTCTCTTTCTAACCTTTTCCTCATCAACTTTCTTACTCTTCTAGTACTTTCAGCCATCTCTCTTGCTCTCCTCTCAGAAGGTTTTTCGTAAGCCCTTCTGTTTTTCATTTCTCTAAACATGCCTTCTCTCTGCATTTTTTTCTTTAGAACTCTAAGAGCTTGATCAACATTATTGTCACGAACAGACACATACATACTTAAACCTATATTTAATTTATAAAATATTTAATAGCGAAGTAACACACAACATTATCGAATAGCAAGTGTTTTAGTGCTTAAAACCATTTTATTTTATATTTCATTGAAATTAACATGAGGATAATCTAATTATTAAGATATTAAAAACAATTGGTAACTATTATGGCAAATAAATTAACTGATAATATTAATATTAAATATGATTTAGTGAAAGCAATGTTATCCCATGTTCCGTTTGACGGATGGACGTGGATCGCTATGGAAAATGGAGCAGTTGATATTAACTTTGAAAAAAGTAACACTGCAAATATACGCATGGATATATACAAAAATTTGTTTAAAAATGGTGCAATTGATTTTATTGATATTTTTTCTGAGATAATAGATGTTGAAGTCAAAAACAATTACAATAACTTGGAAAAAAAGCCTCAAAGAATACCAGAAAAAATTAAAAAAATCATTCTAATGAGACTGTCATTGTGTCATAAATATAAGGATGCTATTAGGTCATCACTATCAATAACGGCCCTTCCAAAAAATTCCAAAAAATCAATAAAATTTCTTTATAGAACTTGCAATAATATTTGGAGAATGTCAGGTGATAAAGCCACAGATTTTTCCTTTTACACTAAGAGAGTATCTTTAGCAGCTGTCTATACCTCAACATTATTATTTTGGCTAAATGATTCATCTACTGATGAAGAAAATACAGAGTATTTTTTAGACAGAAGGCTAAATGATATATCTAAAATTTCTAAACTTAAAAAACCTTTTAACGTTTTGAAAAACTTTTCTTCTAATTTAAAAAAAACTACAGATACTGTTAAAATAAAATCTGTTTTTGATATTATTAAAAAATTAAATCAAATTAAGAATTCGAGTTTTAGCAAACCATTTTGATTTAAAGTGATAATAAAACATGCCAATAAAAATACATGATAATTTGCCTGCAAGAAAAACTCTTCTTAGAGAATCCGTAGATGTAATTGATAGCACAAGTGCTGAAAAACAAGATATCAGACCACTAAAATTTCTATTGTTGAATTTAATGCCCCATAAACTTGAAACCGAAGTTCAATTTGCAAGAATCCTTGGAGCATCACCTTTACAAATTGAATTAACTTTAATGACTACAGAAACGTATTCTCCTAAAAATACTGAAAAGGATTACCTCTTAGAATTTTATAAGACACTCGATGATATTAAAGATAACTTTTACGACGTTTTAATAATTACAGGAGCTCCAGTTGAGACTATCCCATTTGAAGACGTAAAATATTGGGATGAATTAAAAAAAATTATTTTATGGTCTTCAACAAATATTTTTAGAAAGATAGGTGTTTGTTGGGGAGCTCAGGCTTTATTAAAAGAGATATATAAAATTGAGAAATATTCAGTTAATCACAAATTGTTTGGTGTATATGACCATAATTTAAATCAAGAAAAACAATACAGATTAATGAATGGTTTTATAGATAGGTTTCCGATGCCTGTTTCTCGTTTTACTGAAAACAAGAAAAGCGAAATTTTAAAAGCTGGTTTAGAAATTATAGCTTTTTCTAAAGATTCTGGTGTTGGTATGGTAAGATGTCCCAAAACAAAAGATTTATTTATACTTAACCACTTAGAATATGACGCAATAACTTTAAGAGATGAGTTTGTAAGAGATAGGTCAGAAAAGAACGAAATATCAATTCCTGTTAATTATTTTCCTAACGACGACATTAATGAAGAACCTATAAATAGATGGCGTCCATATGCCTTTTTATTATTTACTAACTTTATAAATGAAGTTTACCAAGACGTACCATTCGATTTTTGCAAACAAAAAAATTAAATAATTTTTTTATTATAATGACCCATTTTTCTTCCAGGCTTAGTATTTTTTTTACCATATAAATTTAATAAATAATTTTGATTGTTATATACATTTATTAAATCATTAACATCATCCCCAATTATGTTTGTCATTTCCCATTTACCATTAGAGCTAACATCTTTAACGTTCAACCCACATATCGTTCTAACCAAAATATCAAATTGACTATTATCACAACCATCTATAGTCCAATGGAACGAGTTGTGAGGTCTAGGTGCTATTTCATTAAAAATGATGTTTCCGTCAACAAGTTCAAATAGTTCAACTGCCAAAATACCATAAAAATTTAGGTTTTGTGATAGCTCTTTTGTTTTTAGCTTTAAATATTGTTCAACAGTTTCGTCTAGAATGGCAGGAGCAATTGTCTTTTTTAGAATTCCATCTTGATGGAGATTTTCTGATAGAGGAAAAAATCCATCAGTATTATCAGTGCTCTTAAAATACATAATTGAAATTTCTCTTTTAAAATCTAAAAGCTCTTCTAACACGCATTCAACAGCTCCTAGTTTTTCCCATACTTCAAAAAGATTGGTTTCGACATCAATTCTGATCTGACCTTTTCCGTCATATCCAAAAGAATTAGTTTTTAAAACGCCTTTATTACCTAGAGATTGACTTGCTGTTATCAAATCGTCTGTATTCTTAATAAGAAACCATTTAGGTGTATTGAACCCTGACTTTAAAGCCATTTCTTTTTCTTTTGATCTAATTTGAGCACATCTAAAAACAATATTGCTAGGTATTACGTTTGTATTATTTGATAATAATTCTAATGTTTTAGAAGGAATGTTTTCAAATTCAGAAGTTGAACACGCAACATCTTCTGAAAATTGAACTAACTTTTCAAAGTCATTCCATTCCCCATTAGTAATCTTGTCAACAACCATTTCAGCTGGGTTGTCACCTTTAGGACAGTATAAATGTGTTTTGTATCCCGCTTTAGAAGCAGCTAAAGCTATTAGTTTTCCTAGTTGGCCACCCCCAAGAATGCCTATCACATTCTTGTCATTGGGCAATATAGGTAAATTAAGATTAATCATTATTCATATTAGGCGATATAGGGACGTTATTTGTTTGCTTGAAAAGCCAATTGGTTAATGTGTTTTTTATCTTTTGATCTGATAAACTTAGTATTTTTGCAGCATAAATAGCTGCATTAATTGCCCCTGGCTTTCCTATAGACATTGTGGCCACAGGAACTCCGCCAGGCATTTGTACTATTGAAAGTAAACTATCCATTCCTTTAAGAGACGAACTTTCAATAGGAACACCTAAAACTGGTAAGTTTGTATGCGAGGCAACCATGCCAGGTAAATGCGCTGCTCCACCTGCACCCGCAATAATAATCTTAAAACTATTGTTTTGTGCTTCACTAGCAAATTTGTACATTCTTTCTGGAGTTCTGTGTGCAGAAATAATCCTTGAAACAAATGGAATTTTAAGCGCTAATAATGTTTCTTTTGAAAACTTCATAGTTTCCCAATCACTCTGACTTCCCATAATTAGAGCTACTAATGGTGTAATTTTTTTATCATCCATAATTTATCTCAATATAAATTAATGTATTAATATTATAGATATTTTTCATTAATATTAATATCTAAAATTATATTCTAACCATTAGCTGAAAGGCTTTCATTTTCGTTAGTATCTATTTTACCTCCAGCTTTTATAATTGCGTTTTCTAAATCTTCTTGAGAGCAGAGAGACAGCAATACAGGATGTTTGGCAGTAATGTTAGAAATATTCCAATGACTTCGTGTTCTAATTTTTTCAATTGTATCTTTAGTTGTTCCAATTAATTTTGAAATTTGGCTATTCTTTAATTCAGGATGATTTTTTACAATCCAAGCGATAGCATCAGGTTTGTCACCTCTTCTAGCTAATGGTATATATTTGGGTCCTTTTGACCTAGTCTTTGAATCTGGAAGTGAAGAATAGGATTTTGTTAAAAAAAGACTGGTGTCACTACAACATTTATCTATAACTTCTTGTGTTAATTGTCCATTTAATATTGGATCAAATCCAAGAATTCCTTGACCTACGTCTCCATCTGCAATCGCTTGTACTTCAAGCAAGTGAAGATTACAAAACTGTGCAATTTGTTCAAATGTTAACGCAGTATTGTCTATTAACCATACAGCAGTTGCTTTTGGCATTAGAAGTGATGACATTTTATATAACTCCTGCAAATTTAATCAAAATTTTTGACTTAAACTATATTATTAATATGATAACATAAATGATGTTTTATATAATAATATTTTGAATTAAGTGAATAAAATTAATAATTAATTTGAAACCGTAAATTTGTCAATCTAAGAAGTTTATGGTTTGCGAGGTAGTGGAAGCAGGTATTGTGGAAATTTAATATTAATCTTTGATTCTTCAAAGTCACATTCAAGAGACGCATTTTCTTCAAAGTTATATAGATTATTTAATTTTATTATTGCAATGCCATGATATTTATTATCAATTTGATCATAAGTTATTGAGATAACCTGACCAATTTCAGCATTATTTAAATAGATACCATTTTTGCCAGGCTCTTTTAATCTTATTGTCGAGACATCTTTATTTTTCAATACAATAGGAACATATTTTTTTTTAACTAGACCTTTCCATTTAACTCTTGCATTAACCTCCTGGCCAATAAAACAACCTTTTTCAAAACTAATTCCACCTAATAAATCTAGATTTATTTCTAAGGGTAGAGAAACGTTAGATATAATTTCTTTTGGTCCTTCAGGAATACAGTTTTTATACCTTAATAAATCATACCAGTTTACATTCTCTTGATTAATTGAATGAATTTCTAAATCTATATTTTCAACTTTTGAAGTACTATAAATCCGGCCTATGCTTATTTCAAAAAATCTTTTATCAATTAATGAGGAGGGATAATCTTTAGGATGATCTGTTACAAATACTTTATAATTAGTTTGTTCAATTAAAACTTCTTTTCTCAAGTTATACATATTAATTTTTTTAAATAAATTGTCTGCTTGGACAAAGTCACATTCAATTAAAACACATCCTAAATCGCTAATCTTTTGCACAGGGCCTAGGCTAATTAACAGATCAAATAAAATACGACCTTGTGGAGTTAACAATGCACAAGGTATAACCTCCTTTGATTTAAGTTTAGTAATATCAGAGGTTAAAATTTTATTTAAAAAATTTAAATAATTAGAACCTGATATTTTTAAAATGGTTCTGTTATTAAGAAAGATACTTTTATTTTTCATTACTAAATTCTAATTTCCAAACTTATTGAGAGCACTCACTACTGCTAGTATTGGTGCCAATGTGATACTTGTATTGATGCCACAACCAAAAATAGATTTTTCGCCGTTTTTGATTTTTAGTTCCACATAAGCAGCAGATTCAGCTTTTGATGTTGCACTTCTAGTGTTTTGTCCAAAATCTTCTAATGTAAATTGTAAATCAAAGTTTTCTCGAATTCCATTAACAAATGCTGATATAGGACCATTTCCTTGAGAAGAAAATTCAAAAATTTCATTTTTATGTTTAATTTTAGTATTAACTATTTCTAAATTTGACTCTCTATTTGCACCTTCAACATTAAAATCAATTAAGGTAAAAGGTCCGTCAATAATAAAATTTGCTGAGAAAGTTTTCCAAATTATATCGCTTGTAATTTCGTTACCTGTTGTATCAGCAATTTTTTGTATTTGTGAAGAAAGCTCAATCTCTGCGCCTTTAGGTAAACGAATTTGATGGTCATTTTCAAGTATCCACGCCGTTCCACCTTTCCCAGATTGGCTGTTTACCCTTATTATGGCTTCATAGTCACGACCAATATCAGCAGGGTCGATAGGTAAATATGGAACGGACCACGTGTCACTTTTAGATTTAGCTATTGCGTCCATCCCTTTTCTTATTGCATCCTGATGACTGCCTGAAAATGCGGTATGAACTAAAGATCCCGCATATGGGTGTCGCTCGTGAATGGGAAGCCTATTACAAAATTCTGCTGTTTCAATTAAATCATTTATTTTGCTAAAATCTAAATTAGGATTTACGCCTTGAGTAAATAAATTAAGCCCTAATGTAACAAGATCAACATTGCCAGTTCTTTCACCATTTCCAAATAAAGTTCCTTCAACTCTGTCTGCACCTGCCATTAAACCTAATTCTGTTGCGGCAATCGCTGTGCCTCTATCGTTATGAGGATGAAGAGATAGAATAACACGTTTTCTGTTATTAAAATTATTTCCCATCCATTCAATTTGGTCAGCATGAATGTTAGGAGTAGACATTTCAACAGTGGCAGGTAGATTAATAATAACTGGTTTGTCTTCAGTCGCATTCCAAACATCTAAAACAGCTTCGCACACTTCAAGGGCATATGGTAATTCTGTTCCTGTAAAACTTTCTGGGGAATATTGTAACCTTATTTCTGATTTCTTCAATTTAGATAAATGGTCTATAATAATTTTAGCCCCGTCAGTTGCAATTTTTTTGACCCCTTCCATACTTTCTTTAAAAACCACTTCCCTCTGCAACGTGCTTGTAGAATTATAAAGGTGGACAATTGCTTTATTACATCCTTCTAAACTGTCTATAGTCTTCTCTATAAGTTCTTTTCTAGATTGAGTTAATACTTGAACGGTTACATCTGAAGGTATGTGATTGTTTGCGATTAGCTCTCTAACAAAATTAAAGTCAGTTTCAGATGCAGACGGGAAACCAATTTCTATTTCTTTAAAGCCCATTTTAATCAATTGTTTAAACATTTTCATTTTTCTTGTGGCATCCATAGGCTCTATAAGGGCTTGATTACCATCTCTTAAATCTACTGAACACCAAGTAGGCGCTTTAGTTATTATCTTATTTGGCCATTGCCTATTTAAGATATTAATAGGAGGATATGGGTTGTATTTATTAAAATTCTTATTCATAATTCTTTACCTTTTATTAAGTTCAAAACTCAAGTTAAATTAATTAACAAGTAGACAATCCCGAACTCCGCAGAGCGCGGGTTACTTAATAAAGTTAAAACCTCTGTATGATGTGAATTATATTTTGATTTCATAATATCTAGACTTTATCAATTGAGTATTTATTTAGTCAAGTTTTAACAAAGAATAAAACATTTTTAATATTGCAAATTACCATGTTTAAAACTACTTTGCATTAAAATGTTTATAATTAGAGATCATTTTGTAGGGTATTAATGACAGACACTAGTCTAATAAGAAATTTTTCAATTATAGCTCATATTGACCATGGAAAATCGACACTTGCTGACAGGCTTATTCAAGAATGCAGGGGGCTGGCCGATAGAGAAATGAAAGAGCAAGTTCTTGACAACATGGATATAGAAAGAGAAAGAGGCATAACTATTAAGGCCCAAACAGTAAGGTTGTTGTATAAGCACACTGATAATAAGACTTATACCCTGAACTTAATGGATACTCCAGGTCATGTTGATTTTGCTTATGAAGTCTCCAGATCTTTGTCTGCTTGTGAAGGTTCACTTTTAGTTGTTGATTCTTCTCAAGGTGTAGAAGCACAGACACTTGCTAATGTTTACCAAGCCATCGAAGTTAATCACGAAATTTTAACAGTTCTTAATAAAATAGACTTGCCTGCATCTGAACCGGAAAGAATAAGAAAACAGATTGAAGATGTAATAGGATTGCCAGGTGACGAAGGCATTGAAGTTTCTGCAAAAACTGGTCAAGGAATAAAAGAAGTTCTATCTTCTTTAGTTGAAAAGCTTGCTCCTCCTAAAGGTGATATAAATGCCTCTCTTCAGGCACTTCTTATAGATAGTTGGTATGATCCATATTTAGGTGTTTTAACATTAGTAAGAGTGGTGCAAGGAAGTTTAAAAAAGGGTCAAAAAATTCGTTTTATGTCTACAAAAGTATCACATACAATTGAAAAACTAGGAATATTTACACCAAAAATTATTGATGTAGACACACTTGGACCAGGAGAAATTGGTTTTATTACTGCATCAGTTAAAACTGTTGCAGATTGTAAAGTTGGAGATACTATAACTGACGAAAGAAACCCAGTTCAAACAATGTTGCCAGGCTTTAAACCTTCTGTACCTGTTGTGTTTTGTGGACTTTTTCCGATGGATAATGCCCAATTTTCTGATCTTAAAGAAGCCCTTAGTAAGTTATCTTTAAATGACGCTTCTTTCAGTTATGAAGCAGAAACTTCTGCTGCTTTAGGTTTTGGGTTTAGGTGTGGGTTTTTAGGCTTATTACACATGGAAATAATAAGGGAAAGGTTAACTAGGGAATTTGACTTAGAGTTAATTTCAACGGCACCTTCGGTTGTGTATAAAGTTCAAAAAACTGACGAATCAAATGTGTTGCTTCACAATCCAGCAGATTTACCGGATATCAATCACATCAATTTCATAGAAGAGCCATGGATTAAAGCTACAATTTTGGTGCCAGATGAGTATGTTGGAGCTGTTTTAACTCTATGTACTGATAGGAGAGGGGAACAAATAGATCTAACTTACGCTGGTACTAGAGCTATGATAATTTATAAATTACCACTTAATGAGGTGGTTTTTGATTTTTATGACAAATTAAAAAGCATGACGTCTGGTTATGCGAGTTTTGATTATCAAATAGATAGTTACAAACAAGGTAATCTTGTTCGTGTGTCAATTTTAGTAAATGGAGAACCTGTTGATGCTTTAGCTATGATTAGTCATAGAGACCAAGCTGAAAATAGAGGTCGTGCTATTTGCACAAGATTAAAAGACTTGATACCTAGGCAATTATTTAAAGTTGCATTGCAGGCTGCAATTGGAGGAAAAGTAATTGCTAGAGAGACGATAGCCCCTATGAGGAAAGATGTTACAGCAAAATGCTATGGTGGTGATATTAGCCGTAAAAAAAAGCTTCTTGAAAAACAAAAAGCAGGTAAAAAAAGAATGAGACAATTTGGTAAAGTTGAAATACCTCAAAATGCATTCTTTGAAGCGCTTAAGATGGGAGATAATTAACTAAATTTTATTGGCTTCATTTGTTTTTCTTTTATTAAACACTCTGGTCTTTCCAGACTTTTTTATTCCAAATGCTATAAATATAAAGCTTAGTATAGCTAAAAAAGGTGCAGCAGGCAGGGATAATATGAATGATATAAAGGGATGCCAAATAAACCCAGAACAATTCAAAACGTCTAAAGCAGAACATGGATCTATGTACCTACTAATTATAGATTCAGTCAATTGTAGGCTACTTGGAGAAAAATAAAACCAAAGTTGACCTAATTGAGTAATTTCTGCTTTGTTGTCCAATTGTAAAGCAATATCAAAGTAATTGCTTGTTAAAGTAAGTAAGAAAAAGATTATTCCTAAAAGTATTAATATTCTGCCTATTATCAAAATTAGTTCCTAAAATATTGTGTAATAACTCTATTAGAAAGTTATAATTATTATTTCAATAAAATAATAGCTTATATTAACTTGCTAGCAAAAATTTGTTGATGTACAGTCCTAATTTTTCGGAGGGGTGGCCGAGCGGTTTAAGGCGCACGCCTGGAAAGCGTGTTGGGGTTAACGCCTCTCAAGGGTTCGAATCCCTTCCTCTCCGCCATTAAATACTATTAAGTTGTTGATTTAATTGATATTATTAATTAGATAAAATCTATACCCACCATTCTACCCACCACAAAGCATCAGATCAAAACAAGACAAACTGTCTTCAAAGGGTTACTGCACCCTTTTCCTAATCAACAATGGTCAATGGTCAGGGGGTGCTCTGCCCATTGACCGTAGTCCATGGAGCATGGATGGGGGTTTAGTAGTTGGGTTGGTGGATTGAGTGCTTGGATTAATATGGATGCAAAAAAACATCCTATTGTGCGGAGTAGAGTTTTTTTGAATAAGATCAAGTAACTTTTGATCAAAATTATCTTTTATGTAAATATTGGATATAAGAATAATTTTCTTTTTATGTCTTTATTAAAAGAATAAATAAGAAAAATAAACATAATTTGTTGATTATAAATAAAATATATCTAAATAAACATTAAAAAAAATTTTATATCTAAAAGGATATTACAATGATATTTAGAAAAACAAAAAAATTCTTCAGCACTTTTATAGGCACAATAATAGCATCAACAACTATTTCACTTATTTCTAGCCAATCATATGCTGAAATTCCAAAAATTATAAACATAGATTACGCATATTATAATCCTGTAAGTCTTCTTATGAAAGATAGAGGCTCATTAGAAAAAGCATTTAAAAAGGATAATATAAAAATTAGATGGGTTCTTTCATTAGGATCTAATAAGGCTCTTGAATATCTTAATGGAGGAAGTATAGATTTTGGTTCTACTGCAGGAGCATCTGCTGTAATAGGTAGAGCTAACGGAATTCCAATTAAAGCTATATATGTATATTCTAAGCCAGAATGGACAGCCTTAGTAACAAATAAAAATAGTGGTATTACTGGCATAAAAGATCTTGTTGGCAAAAGAGTCGCAGTTACTAGAGGAACAGACCCTCATATTTTCTTATTACAAGCTCTAGATAGTGTTGGTCTTACTGAAAAAGATATCAAACCAGTACTTCTTCAACATCCTGATGGATATAGAGCACTAGTAAGTGGACAAGTGGACGCTTGGGCTGGACTTGATCCTCATATGGCCAAAGGTGAATTAGAAACTCAAACACCATTATTCTATAGAAACGCAGATTTAAATACTTATGGTATACTTAATGTTAGAGAGGAATTTTCTACCAAATATCCATTACTTGTTAAAAAAGTTTTAAAGATCTATGAAGAAAATCGTTTGCACGCTATTAAAAATCCAAATGAATTAAAACAATCTTTAATTAAAGCTGTAAAATTATCAGGCGCAGTTGCACAAAAACAACTAAACGAAAGAACTGATATTACTAATCCAAATATTGGGCCTAAGCAAATTAACACATTTTTAACTGCAGGAAATATTTTACAGAAAATTGGGATCATTAAAGCATCTGTTTCTATTAAGGATGTTATTAACGAATTAGTAGACACAAGCTTTTTATCAAAAAACTAAATTTTATAAATGAAAAATGAATATTTTTTTTAAAATCAATAATAATAAATTATATAAGCTCCTTAAGAGTTTATATAATTTATTTAAGGCAAAGTTTAGCCAACCATTAATTGGAATTATTCTCCCAGTTATTATATTACTAATATGGTATTTTTTAGCAGTAACCGAAACTATAAGAAACAGCTTATTACCAACACCTAACGAAGTTTTAAAAGAAATTTTAATACTTGCAAATGCAGACACGTTATTTAGCCATATTCAAATTACCTTAACCAGAGTTTTTTATGGATTTATAGGCGGAGGAATAGCAGCAACAATTTTAGGAATTCTAACAGGTGTTTCTCCTTTTATTAGAAAACTTTTTGATCCAACTATTCAAGCTTTAAAAGCTGTACCTTCATTAGCTTGGGTTCCATTATTTATATTATGGTTTGGTATTTTTGAAAATAGTAAGGTAGCCCTAATTTCTGTAGGAGTTTTTTTCCCAGTATATTTAAATTTAATGATGGGGATAAGACAAATAGATAAAAGAATGATTGAAGTAGCTAATATTAATAACCTAAATTTATTTCAAACTATTCGATGGATTTTGCTTCCAGGCATAATACCTGAATGGATTACAGGACTAAGAAGTGGCCTTGCACTAGGATGGATGTTTGTTATAGCTGCAGAACTTATGGGAGCAAGCGAGGGACTTGGATATCTTATGATAGATGGCCAAATGACTGGTCGACCAGCTTTGATAATTGGAGCATTAATACTATTTGCAATTATTGGCAAGCTAACTGATGAACTAATTTACCTTTCCGCTAAGCCATTTCTTAAATGGAAAGAATCATTAGACACAATGCAAGTAGGGGCTAATAATGCTTGAAATTAGTAACATATCTAAAATATTTAAAAATAATAAAAAAGATTTAGCCGCCCTTCAAAAAACTAATTTACTTATTAACGATCATGAAATTATTTCATTAGTAGGTCAAAGTGGCTGCGGCAAATCAACTTTACTTAGAATAATTGGAGGACTTGAAAAAGCTTCTACCGGGTTTATAAAGCTAAATAACAAGATTATTAAAAAACCAAGCTCAAATATCGGTATGGTTTTCCAAGACCCCCGATTAATGCCATGGCTCAATGTTTATGACAATATTAAGCTATCAATTCTAAATGAGAATAAGAAGGAACAAAAAGTAAAAATATCTAAAACACTTCAAAAAGTAGGTCTTGAGAATTGCGAACAATTATGGCCAAGAGAACTATCTGGAGGTATGGCGCAAAGAGTAGCAATTGCGAGAGCCCTTGTAAGAGAACCAAAGGTTCTCTTGCTTGATGAACCTTTTAGCGCATTGGATAGCTTTACTAAAACAAATCTTCATCAACATGTAAAAGAATTGTGGGTCTCATTAAAACTAACTATAATTATGGTAACTCACGACATCAATGAAGCTACTAGTATGTCAGATCGTGTTTTAATCATTAAAAAAACTAAACCTAGAGAAATAGAAAATTCTCAAATCATAAACATGAGTTACCCAAGATCAGAATTTAAAAACATAAAATACAATCAATTAATCAAAAAAAGAATATTAAATAGTTAGTTATTCAAATGTAAGAATTAATAGAATTTACCAAATATTAAATCCAATCTTGTTGATGGCAATCCAAAAACTTTTTAAAAAAATTCCTAAGTCTACAGTAGAAAAAGCCCCTGGTCCGGGGTTACTGCACCCTTTTCCTAATCAACATTGATCTTTGGTCAAGGGGTGGTCTGCCCATTGACCTTAGTCCATTGACCATGGACGGGGGTTTAGTAGTTGGGTTGGTTAGAAATAGGATTTTAAAATACAAAAAAATCAATAGAAAAAAAAATTGCTTATTTAATTAATTTAAGAATATTTGTCTCATTTTTTTTTAAAAATAATATCTCAAGTAAAAACAATTAACTTAACAAAATAGAATTATTCATTAGTTTATTAAAAATTCACTCTTATTTAGGAAAAATGTTTTATGAAAAATCAATTAAAATCATATATTATTCATGAAAATGAAGAATGGTTGATACCTTTACGTAAAGCTCTTAAGAAGTTTGATGTTCAATATGAAGAATGGCTCTTAAATGATATGATCATAAACATTGATAAAACTCCACCAAATGGTGTTTTTTTTTCTCGTATGAGCGCATCAAATTTTACACGTAATCACTTACACTCTAATCAAAGTACAAATATAATTTTAACATGGTTAGAAAATCATAACAGACGAGTTATTAATGGGACTAATGTTTTAGAACTAGAATTTTCTAAAGTATTGCAACAGTTATTGTTAAAAAAGAGTGGTTTTAAAACCCCAAAAACAATTGTTGCTGTTGGAACAAATAGAATTAAAGAAGCAGCTTCCAATTTAAATATTTATCCTATGATAGTTAAACCTAATCAAGGTGGTAAAGGCTTTGGTGTAAAATTGATAAATACAATTAATGAACTTGATACAATGCTTAAAGATAACTTAATTACTTCTTCTAAGGATGACACATGGTTGTTACAGGAAAAAATTTCTACAAATGATGATTTTATAACTCGAATGGAATTTGTAGGAGGAAATTTTATATACTCATTAAAAGTCTATAGTAAAAATAGTTTTGAATTATGCCCTGCTGATACATGTGAAATTGACTTTGATGAATTTTGTCCTGTTAATGAAATAAATGATATAAAAAATTCTCAACCTAGTTTTTTTATAGACAAGACACCTGATAAAGAGCTAGCCAAAGAATTAACCCTCTTTTTAAAAAAACATCAAATAGAAGTCGCAGGAGTTGAATTTATAAGGAACAAAGATGGTGTTCCAATCTTCTATGATATAAATACTAATACAAACTATAATTTAAACGCTGAAAAACAATCAATTAACAACAAAAATGGTATGGAAGAAATTGCATTATTTCTAAAATCAGAACTGAATAAAATAAAAATATAAAATCATAAAAAAGAAACAAAAGGAAACATTTAAAAGCTAATAAAACACAACCAAAAAACAACTTTCCACTATCTATGACCCTAGGACTAAAATGAAGCTTGGACTTGAAGGCTTAGGAGACCAATTTCAAACTTTTGTTCAAGGTTAAATGAATGGTTTAAGGCAAAAGTTAAAATTAATATTTAGCTTTCAGAAAAAATTTTTGCACCTTCAACCAAAGCACTTAATTTTTGCCTGGCTACTTTCCTTTTCAGAGGCACCAAACCGCAATTAGTACATGCAATTATATTTTTTTTGTCAATATAATTAGAAGCGTTTTTTAAAACTTGATTTATATTATCAGGAGTTTCTATTTCGTTACTAGCAACATCAATAACACCAATCATAACTTCCTTATTATTTAATAAGCTAATTAATTCAATTGGCACTTTTGAATTTATACACTCTAAACTAACTTGATTTATAGAACTATTTGCTAATGCTGGAAAAATGTTTTCGTATTGTCTCCACTCATTTCCTAATGTATTTTTCCATTTAATATTAGCTTCAATCCCATATCCATAACATATATGAACCGCAGTTTTATTTAATCCTTCACAAGCTCTCTCAAGAGCCGAGATACCCCAGTTTTTAACATCATCAAAAAAGACATTAAAAGCAGGTTCATCAAATTGAATAATATCTACACCTGCATCACAAAGCTCTTTAGCTTCTTCATTTAAGATTTCAGCAAACTCAAAAGCTAATTTTTCTCTACTTCCATAAAAGTTATCATAAAGTGTGTCTATCATAGTCATAGGACCAGGAAGAGTATACTTAATTGGTTTTTTGGTAAGTGATCTCAATAATTTAGCATCATTTAAAAAAACAGGTTTTTTTCTATGAACTTTTTCAAAAATTATTGGAACTTCTGCATCATATCTATCTCTTATCTTAACTGTTTTTTTATCTTGAAAATTTACACCACTTAAACCTTCTATAAAAGTTGTAACAAAATGTTGTCTAGTTTGCTCTCCATCGCATATTATAGAAATACCTGCAAGATCTTGGTCTGAAACTGCAATTTTTAAGGCATCTGCTTTTGCTTCTAAAAGCTCTTCTCCAGATAATTTCCAAGGAGCCCAAATTTTTTCTCCTTCAGCAAGCCAGCTTGGCTTTGGTAAACTTCCTGAAATTGTGGTGTTTATATTCATAAAATATCCTTATAAAATTTACATTAATTTAACCTAATTACACACGTGAAGAATTAATTAATCAAGTTTTTTTAAATCTCCTGGAATTTCCCGTTTTAGCCTTCCTTCGTTCAGATTAGTCATATATATATAGGATTCCCAGTTTGAGAAGTGGGGTGCATCCAGGGGGTAGGGGTGCTGATACCAGTATTTCGGAGAAACGTTTAAGAATTATTTTAATGTGGGTAGAAAGAAATATCTTTATGTAACCTATTGTTTTCATTATGTTTTATTATGAATTATGGCGGATAGAAAATTAAAAGCTAAAATTATTGGTTCACTCACATCAGGCTCAGCAAAATATGACGGAACCAAAATAATTGTTGGTTTGGGCTCTGAGTATAAAATTAGTGATAACCTCTCTCTAGTTGCAGGTTATGATAAATATTATATAGGTAAAACCGATATTACTTATTTACAATAGGTACTAAATATAATTTCTAACAACAAATTTTATTTGTATAAAACTCAAGTTGTAGACTAAATTTTGGACTGAGTAATTATAGTTCTATAATATCCAAATAAATGATTTTATAATTTTTTATTAATTACATTTCCTTTTCTACAAAACTTAAGAATGATTCCCAAGATTTTTCATCCGCTTTCTTTCTGTACCTTTTTGAATTAAAGACTGTAAATGCGTGTGGAGCTCCAGAATAGATGTTGATTTCATATATTATTTTATTTTTTTCTAATTCATTAGTAATTTTAAAAACATCTTCTAATTTCACTGCTTTATCAGCTCCACCATGAGCTATAAATATTGGTGGGGTATTTGTGGTATAGTTTTGTCCTTCAGGAGTTTTAAGACCTCCATGAAAAGAGGCGTAGCCTACAATATTTTTTCCCTTACCTGACCTAGCCAATTCAAGTGCCGCAGACCCTCCAAAGCAGTAACCCATAACAAATGTTTTTTGTTTTTTTATATTAACTTCATTAATACCAGCTAATATTAGTTCCCTCATTCTAGTACGATTCTCGTAAAGCTTTCTTGTTTCTGCTTTTCTAAGTTTCATTTCTTTTGGACGATTACCTTTTCCATACAAGTCAACAGCGAAGACTGTATATCCTAGAGAAGATAACATATCCGTTCTTTTTTCTTCGTATTTTGTTAAACCATCCCAATCATGAATAAGTATAATCAAACCCTTTGACTGTGATTTTGGATTACTAAGATAACCCTCAAATATTTCGTTATTATAAGAATAAGTTAATTTTTGACCTGCATTAACATTTATAGAAATCAAAACAAAAAACAAAAAAACAAGTAATTTCATTATATTATCACCTTTAATTTAAACTTTTAAATATTTTTTCCAATCATGCATGGGCTTAAAACCAAGAACATCTCTGATTTTTCTAGAAGATAGTATTGACTCATATTTTTTCATTTCTCTTCTCATTTTTGTATTAGGAAAAAATTGCTTAATTATTTCCTCAGTCGTTAAACTAACTGAATTAATATCATGAGTAACATTAAAAACCTCATAACCAAGCCCATCTTTTTTAATACATAGTTCAATTGCTTGAGCTAAGTCTCTAGCATCAATATAATTAAAAAGATTTCTTAATCTTACACTTGGATTTTTACAAAATTCTTCGAACCTGGGATATTCATCAGGTTCAATGATATTTCCTATTCTTAATGCATAAATATCAATTCCAGTTCTTTTTTGAAAAGCTTTACCAGTTTGTTCGTTTAAAACTTTTGAAAGTCCATAGCTATCAGTAGGACTTGTCTCATAGTCCTCTTCAATTGGAAGCCATTTGGGAATTGGATTGCCTTGGGCAAAACAAAAACCGTATGTTGTTTCTGAAGAAGCAAAGATAATTTTTTTAATCCCTAGTTTTGTAGCAGCTTCGATTACATTGTAAGTTCCTAATGTATTAATACGAAATGTTTCATTATCTGGTTTGACTAAAATTCTTGGTATTGCTGCTAAATGAACAACTGCTTTAAAACTTTTTAGACCTTCACCTGATTTAAGTTCAGGTATGTTTGCGTAACCAGATAAAGCATTAAAAACTTGACCAGAGTCAGTTATATCCAAGTTTATATTGTCAACTCCATCCATTACAAGTGGAACAAGGTCTGCATTTACAACGGAATAATCTTTTTCTAATAAATATGGGATTAGATGTTTTCCAGCTTTTCCACTTCCGCCAGTTACAAATATTTTAGCTTTTGTCATGTATTCCTCAAAAATATAATTTACTAACAATATTGTTGTAGACTAAATTGTAGACTGAATAAATATTATTCGATAAAATCTAATTAAATCTGATGATTAAAATGAGATAACGAGGAGGGAGGGTCTGACACCATCTCTCATAAGTAATTGATTTTGAATCATTTTATTAAGTAACGTTAAATATACTCCAAATATTACCCCACATAATTAATTAAATAAGTGGTCACAAGACGGCTAGTCAATTGTTTAGATATGTGCAGGTGAATATTGAAATATAGGTTAAACACTTTACCTTTCTAGAATTAGGTTAATCTAATTTTGAAAGTAAAGGGTTACTGCACCCTTTTCCTAATCAACAATGGTCAATGGTCAGGGGGTGCTCTGCCCATTGACCGTAGTCCGTGGAGCATGGACCAGGGTTCAAGGATGGGTTGGTGGAGATGGTGTTTGGTTTTTTTGTTTGTAGTTACCTTTCAAAAAAACCTTTTTTTCTTATTGGAGATTTTTGATAAAAAGTTTCTATTGCTATTTTGCTTAAATAACTTTGAGTCTCTGATTTACCTCTATAAATGACAATATTATAATGAGGAATGTTGTTCATAATTTTTTCATCTATAATTACAACATAAATATCAAGATTTTCAATTAAATAAAATTTATCACCAGGTTTCAAGATATTTAATCCTTATCTCTATTCTAAGTTTCACATTAATTACTAAGTTTTGCTCTTTCATTTCTTTAAGCTATTAATTTCTAGATTCCCTTTTTGATTATCTAATTGTAATTAATTGTGATAAAGAAACTTAAAGTCAAACTTTTTATGGATTAAGATCATGGAAGATAAAAATATAACTTTAGTACAATCAGACACTAATGAAATTAGTGAAATAAGTGAAATAAGTTCTAATCTTACTGGTAGCACTATGACAAAGGCTGGTAGGTTAGCCATGGAATTATCTCATGAGAAAAGAAGATTAAAGCAGGAATTAGAAGAACTTCAAACAGAGTATGATGATATTAAACCGACCACCCCTACAGGCACACCTGATTGGTATGTTAAATGGCTGTCAATGTTATTAGCTGTGGCGGGTGTTTTTTTAATAAGTGCATCATTTACACTTTATGGTCAAATTGCTTATTTAATTAGTACTGTTGGTTGGATTTATGTTGGAATGCAATGGAGTGATAGAGCCATTATGATTGGTTCTGCCATTAGTGGTACAGCAATAGCCATGAATATAGTTAATTCATTTGTTAATGTTACTTCTTAATTATTAAAACAAATATGAGTAAAGTATTTTTAAGGCAAGAAGTTCTACTCCTTAAGCAACCATAGTCAAAGTAACACCATCCAATGACCATGGACTTTAGTTTCAAGTAACCACACTGCTGATAAGTGTATTAATTTGTGGTATAATAAAACCTCATGATAGGTAATATTCACAAGATAACAAAAAGAAACCTTTTAAAAGGTATACCCTGGCGTTTTGGGCCTAATTGGCCAGGTCAAAGGTGCAAAGCAAAAACCAGAAGAGGTACACTATGTCAAAGACCCGCTAAATTACCAGTGGGTCGATGTAGACTACATGGCGGCGCTAGCACAGGACCAAGGACTAAGGACGGCCTTAAACGCCTCGTAGAATCTAAAATTAAGCATGGAAGATTTACAAAGTCGGAGCGTGAAAAGGCCAAACAAATAGCTGAGAAAAGACGCAAGATACAAAATGAACTTAAGGAGTTAGAATCCTGGTTCGTTGACTACGGGCATTTGGAGAAGAACTGGCGCAAAGATTGGGGCAAACTCTAAGAGAGTGAAAACACTATATCTTGTTACCTACCGAGAACAATAATCTTAAACTAAGAAAAGCCCTACTATAAAGACGTCAAAGCCTATGTAAGGAGCTGTGGAACGCAAATAAAGAACTGCGGTTTGCGAACGATGCTATTTAACCTCCGCGCAATAGGTCATTCCCAAATATGGTGTTGTGTCCCAATTGTCCCAGTACGATATTGCAACTGGGACAGCTAATATCCCATATAAATCATATAGTTAAGTTGAAGTGTCCCACTGTCCCAATATTATTATATACCTCTTATAAAGTTGTTATGTATTGATAAGTAAAAAAGATGAATATTTTTTTGGGGGGCCTATTATATACTGGGACAAACGGGACAGTGGGACATCAGAATGGTAAGTTGTCTTCAAGAGGTTCATCATCCTCGGACGGCTCTCTCTCAATTTCTTCAATATCCATTAAGAGACTAACTTGAATGCATGTAACATTTTCGCGCCGTCCCTCTACACTCACTTTTTTTGTGTATCGGCCCTCACCATCTTTTGCTAACATTCCAGCCTCGAATAGAGCCTTTTTTATTGCGAGTTCAGAACTACCCAAATGATTTCCAAGGCGTGTAGACAATAAGAGATTATGAGGGTAATTTATTAGAAATTTTACCACGTCAACCAAATCAAGATTTTGTTTGTGTTAACCGAGATAGACTGAGCGATGAAATAAAAAAGTTTCTCATAAAATCTAATAAAGAAGAATTTTGTCCATCAGAATGAGTGTTTTTGTAGACTAAATTGTAGACTGAATAAAAATAAAAATATAAAACATACATAATTCAGATAGTTATACTGAATAGGTGAGGAGGTCCTCTCCGCCAAAAATTTCAATATGTAATTATAATGTTTTTTGATTATTAATCCTTTAAAATACTTTTTATAAAATTTATGAACTCTTTACAATTAAATGAAAAAGCGATCAAAATATTAAAAAATATTTTTGGTTTTTCCGACTATAAGTATGGACAAAAGGAAATAGTTGAAAATATTTTGAGTGAAAAACAGACACTTGCTATAATGCCTACAGGTGCAGGCAAATCACTTTGTTACCAACTACCAGCTGTAATGTCTAAAAAAAAAACTATAGTAATTGCTCCCTTGATAGCTCTTATTGAAGATCAAGTTTCTAGTTTAAAAGAGTGTGGAGTTAACGTTGAACAGCTTCATTCTAACCAGTCAAGAGAAGAACTAGCTTCTTCATGGGAAAATTTTAAAAACGGCAAGACTAACATTCTTTATATTTCACCTGAAAGACTAATGACAGACAATATGATTAATAATTTAAAGTCATTTGAAATTGGTTTGTTTGTAATTGATGAAATACATTGTGTATCAAAATGGGGTCAAAGTTTTAGACCGGACTACGAAAAATTATCTAAATTAAAAATAATTTTCCCAAAGAGTAATATTGTTGGTTTTACCGCAACTGCTGATAAAACAACAAGATTAGATATTATAAATAAGATTTTTGATAATGATGCAAAACTATTTGTTAAAGGTTTTGATAGGCCAAATTTAAGTCTTTCGATTAATCAAAAAACAAATTGGAAGATACAGATTATTGATTTCTTAAATCCTAGAAAAGAACAATCTGGTATAATATATTGCTTATCGAGAAAAAAAACTGAAGAGGTTTCTTCTTTTTTAATTAAAAAGGGTTTTAATGCCAGTTGTTATCATGCTGGTTTACACGCATCAGTTAGAAAAAAAGTTCAAAATATATTTATGACAGCACAATCTCATATCGTTGTCGCTACAATTGCGTTTGGCATGGGAATAGATAAACCTGATATTAGGTTCGTTGTCCATTTAAATCTTCCAGGAAGCATGGAGTCGTATTATCAAGAAATTGGAAGAGCAGGCCGTGACGGCAAACCTGCCGATACTTTAATGATATACGGTTTAGACGATTTAGTAATAAGGAGAAGAATGATAGAAGATAGCATTTCAGAAAATGAATATAAACTGAGGGAAAATAAAAGATTAGATTTTTTACTTTCTTATTCTGAAACACCAGAGTGTCGAAGAAAAGTTCTATTAGCTTATTTTGACGATGTGCCTAAAAGTTGTAATAATTGTGACAATTGTCTAAATCCACCTAAATTAATAGACGGAACAGTCCTAGCCCAAAAGCTCTTATCAACAATTTATAAGACTGGCCAGTATTTTGGTCAGGCTCACGTAATAAATGTCATTAGAGGGTCAGAGGATAAAAAAATTGTTGAAAGGGGGCATCAACGTTTATCAGTTTATGGAATTGGTAAAGATAAATCAAAGGATTTTTGGCAGTCATTCTTAAGACAATTACTTGCTTATGGACATTTACAAATAAATTTTCAAAGATATGGTGCTATTCAAATATCAGAGATTGGTGTAAAAATTTTAAAAAATGAAAAAAATTTTTTTTATAAAGACATACTATTAAAAAGAGACAAAAAATTTACAAAAAATAATAGATATCAAAATAAAGATAGATCTACTGAAAATTTAGATTTACTCAATGCTCTTAAAGCTCTTAGACTTAATATTGCTAAAAAGAGAAACCTACCAGCATATACGATTTTCCATGATAGTTCTTTAATCCAAATGTCACAGATTAAACCTAACAATCAGACAGACATGCTTAAAATTGACGGTGTAGGAGAAACAAAGTTTCAAAAATATGGTGAATTATTTATAAATAAGATTGTGGAACATTTATAAGAATCAGTTACTTTTTTTAGGTGAATTAATTATTAAATGGTTTTTTAGCTGCTACAAAAATCCCTGTAACTATAAAAATTAAAGCTAATAAGTCAAAAATAGAAAATTCAACATCAATAATAATGTAATCAATTAAAACAGCTAAAACTGGAACAGCCATTACAGAAATAGATGTAATATTGACTGAAAATTTTTGTAAAACGGTAAAATAAGCCCAATATGTATAAGCACTTGATAAAAAGATTCCAAATAGAATCACTAGTATATGTCTAAATTCAATCGATCCAAAGTTATTCAAATCAAAGTAGAATGCAAAAGGTATGATAGGCAGTATGCCGATTATTTGTTGCCAACCTGCTACAATTAATCCATCTGACTTAATACCTCCATATTTTACAATCATTGTGCCTATTGCCCAACTTAAACCGGCAGAGAGTGTTATTAAAAAACCTAACATATTTTCAAAAATATTTATTTCAATGGATAGAAAAAATATACCAATTATTCCAAAGATTAATGAAATAATTATGGAAATATTAATTTTTTCATAACCAAATATAGATGCAAAAATAGTTGCCCAAACTGGCATAGTGTAAGTTAAGACAGCAGCTCTTCCTCCACCAAGCATACCAATTCCATATAACATCAGTACCTGCCACAATGTTACATTAAAAAAGCTAATTAACAAAAGAGACTTCCATTCATTCGAGGGAACATTAACGGTTTTCATTTTTTTAAACCCAAGTAATAATAACAACATGAAAGCAGGTAGGCCTATAATAACCCTGAAACTCAAAGGAGGGATCACTTCCATAGCAATCCTAAACAATGACCAAACTGAACTCCAAACTAAAACTAATAAAATTAAGAGAAGCACAGCTATAATTTTTTGTGAAAAAATAAAATTCATTTGTTAACCAAGATTATAAAATAAAATAATTTATAAATTATCTAGCACAAAATTTATAATGCTTTAAATTTATTATGATTAAATTCATGACCTAGACATTTATTTGGATATGCACTATTTTAATATCGTAAATAGTGGAGAAAAATATGCTAGTAGTGGTTTCACCTGCAAAAAAACTAAATATGAATTCAGTTAATAATTTTAAGGAAACGGAACCTTTTTTTTCTAAAAATGTAAATGAACTAGTTGATATAGCGCGTGATTTAACCATTGATGATTTACAAAAGCTTATGGATATTAGCCCAAAACTGGCAGAGCTAAACAGAGAAAGATTTCTGGATTTTGGCAATCAAGAAAAAAAAGCTGCAGCCTTTGCCTTTGCAGGCGATACTTATAAGGGACTAGATATTGAAACAATGAGTTCAAATGACATTGTTTGGGCTCAAAAGCATTTAAGAATTTTATCTGGTTTGTATGGTTTATTAAGACCTTTAGATGCCATTGAACCATACCGACTTGAAATGGGGAGTAAATTACGAGGAGAGCACGGAAGTTCACTTTATGAATATTGGAACGAAAAAATAACTAAAAGTCTAAATCAGTATGGAGAAGAAATCAAAACTAAAGTATTAGTTAATTGTGCTTCTAATGAATATTTCAATGCAATTAAAACTAATATTTTGTCATTAAGAGTGATTACTCCAGTTTTTTTAGAACGCAAGGATGGTATAGAAAAAATTGTGAGCTTTTATGCAAAAAATGCGCGTGGAGCGATGGCTCGTTTTATAATTCAGAATCGTATTTTGGACGAAGCAAGTTTAAAAAATTTTAATTTAAACGGATATATGTTTAGTCCCGAAAAATCTAACAATAATCAGATGTTTTTCATAAGAGATTCTTTATAAAAACCAAATTTTTTTAAAGTTTTAATTGACATTCCTTTTATCAAGTTGCTGAATCCCTATTTAATAAAATGGAGGATATTTATGAAAATAAGAAAATTAATTTTATTACTAGCTCTTGTAACTTTTGGTTCATCTGGGTTTATAATTAATGAAGATGTTAATGCAGCCGAGTTTACAGCAAAAATTGGCCATTTAGAATCAGCAAAGCAACCTAGACATCAGACATTAGAAATTGTTGCTGATCTTGTGAAAAAAAGAACAAATGGAGCTGTTGAATTTAAACTCTTTCCATCTGCTCAATTAGGCAATGCTAGACAGATGAATGAAGGTGTTCAAATGGGAACATTAGAAGGAACGGTCTCTCCAGCAGCATTCTTAGGTGGTTTTAATGCTGCTATCTCTGTTTTAGATATCCCTTACTTATTACCGTCTAATATTGACCAAGCTCGTAAATTAAGAGCAGGTGTTTTTGGTGAAGCTCTTTTAAAATCATTTGATGCAAGTGGTTTTACTGCAGTTGGATGGTGGCCAAATGGTTTCAAAAATTTTACTTCTAATAAATCTCTAGATGATATAAGCGCTTTTAAAGGACAGAGATTTAGAGTTATGGATTCTAAAATCTTAATTGAACAATTTAATTCTCTAGGTGCTTCAGCAATTGCTTTGCCTTTTGGGGAGCTTTATACATCTCTTCAAAATGGAGTTGTTGATGGGCAAGAGAATCCTTTGACAACTATTCGTTTTATGAAGTTTTATGAAGTGCAGAAAAATCTAGTTGTTTCAGAACACGGTGCAATGGAGGATATTGTTTTATTTAACCCATCTTGGTGGAGTAAATTACCAGAAAATTATCAAAATATTATCAGAGCTACTTTCAAGGAAGTTATACCTGGTCTTGAAAAACGTGCAATTGCAGGACAAAAAGCAGCTCTAGATCATATTAAAAAATCTGGCATTAACGTTAGAGTGGCAGGCTCTACAGAAAGAATGAAAATGCGAGACATGATGTTTGACGATGCCAAAAAAGCTTATATTGAGAGAGCTAAAGACACAGGAAGTACACTGATGTCTTTATATGGCACTGAATATTCTCGACTAACAAAATAAGCTTATTATTATTATAATCCTCAGATTTTTCTGAGGGTTATAATTTTATTTAAATATAGTTAATTATGTCAAATAGGCTTCAACTTTTTATCAAAAATGTTCTATTTTTAGAGCGGTTTATAATTGTTTTTTTTACTGTCTCTATGATAGGTCTATATGGTTTAAATGTTATTGTTAGAGAAATTACTCCTCAATATGCAAGTCTATTTGCATGGATTGACGAAGCATCACGTATTCTAATGGTTTGGGTTGTTTTTTTATCTATAGGAATTGCATTTGATAGAGGGCGTCACATAGCCATGACTACTTTTATAAACTCTTTTTCTAATAAAAATTTTCTTTATTTTGGTAAAATCATTGATTTGTTAGGGTTTGTATTTTCATTATACTGTATCTGGTTAGGTTTCAAAATAACTATATTTGTTTTTAACTCTGGACAGGTTAGTCCAACATTGAACATACCAATGTTTATTTTGTATGTAGCTCCTACATTAGGTTTCTTACTTATTTCTATTCGTTATGCTTTAAGTTTTCTAAACTTCAAGAATAGATTTAATCTAAAACATAATTCAATGGAAAATATTAAGGTAAACGAATGATATTTCTTGTAGTCATCTTTGCATTAACACTTTTAGTATTTGGTTTTGAAATGTTTATTGTTCTTGGTGTTCCTGCACTTATAGTAAAAGAAATATTTTTTTCTAACATACCAGATACTGTGATTATTCAAAAAATGGTAGGTGGTATTAATCATTCAACTTTGCTTGCTATTCCTTTTTTTATAATTGCTGCAGAAATAATGTCCTCTGGAGAGATTGCAAGAAGATTAACCAATTTTATTAAAGCATGTTTTGGACATTTTACAGGCGGCCTTGGTCATACTACTATTGGAAGTGCTATGGCTTTTGGTTCAGTGTCAGGTTCTGCCGCTGCCACAGTTGCTGCAATTGGTAAACTGATGTATCCAGATTTAAAAAAAGCTGGATTTAGTGAGAAGTTTAGTCTTGGACTTATTGTTTCAAGTGCAGAAACAGCCATTTTAATACCACCAAGTATAACCATGATCATATACGGTTGGATGACAGGAACGTCTATTACCGCTCTTTTTGCTGGAGGTTTAGCTGTAGGAATTTTCTTAGGACTAGCATTCGCAATTTTAGTAATATTTGAAAGCCGAAAAAACAATTTGATCTCAAATGTAAAAAGAGAAAAAGGTGCTATTTTAGATAAGTTTTTACAAGCAAAATGGGCGCTTGGCATGCCAGCCATAATATTAGGAGGTATTTATTCAGGTTTCTTTACTCCAACTGAAGCTGCGGCAATAAGTGTCATATACGCACTTTTAATTGAGTCTATTATTTACAAAAATCTAAATTGGTCTAATTTTTTTAAAATAATAGAAAGAGGCGCAATATCTTCATCAGTAATTTTTATATTGCTTGCTATGGGAAGTGTACTTTCTTTTTTTATTACTATTGTTCAAGTACCAGAAATTCTCAAAGATTTTCTGTTAGATATTGATGCTGGTATGATCACTTTTTTATTGGTAGTAAACATTGCTTTTTTTCTTGCAGGTATGTTTATAGATCCTAATTCAGCACTTTTAATACTAGTGCCTCCATTATTTCCAGTTGCAGCTTCTCTTGGAATTGACCCAATACATTTTGGACTTATTGTCACTTTAAACATAGGGATTGGGATGATTACTCCTCCATTTGGTCTAGATATTTTTGTTGCATCTTCCACCCTAAATAAATCTGTAATTACAATTATAAGTGGTATATGGCCGTTTCTTTTAGTTAATATTATAGTACTTCTTATAATTACGTATGTGCCAGAAATTTCAACTTTTCTTCCAAACTTAATGAGAAACTAATTGTTAGTAAAATATTATGGATAATAAAAGTAGAATTAAAATTTACGAAGTTGATACAGAAGTTATATCAAATAATTATATAAGTAATGACTATAAGCACTTGGTCCTTAGAGCACCTTCTAGGGCCCTAGATATTGTTCCAGGGCAGTTTTTTCATCTACAATGTCCTACCTTTGAAGGTTCAATTTCTTTTTTGAGAAGACCGATGAGTGTTTATCAATTCAGTAAAAAAGAAAAACAAATTGAGTTTCTTTATAAATTACATGGCAAGGGCACTAGAGCTATTTCAAATTTAAAAAAAAATAATATTTTTAATATTGTAGGCCCTTTAGGAAAAGGGTTTGTAATAGAAGAAAATTATAAGAATATAGTTTTGATAGCAAGAGGTGTTGGTTTAGCAACATTAGCTCCTTTAGGAAATCTAGCATTTGAAAAAGGCATTAATTTAACCGTAATTTGCAGTGCTAGATCTAAAGAACATTTAATGTCTATAGATTTATTCAACTCACTTTCTAATAAAGTTATTACTGTTACAGATAATGACGGATCTAGCTCTATGTTTAACCTTGAATTATTAATTAATAATTTGATGTCAAGTCAAAGTGTTGATGCTTTTTTTACATGTGGTTCAAACAGAATTTTGAAATTATTAAAAAAAGTATGTGGGTTGAATAACATACCTGGTCAAATAGCGTTAGAACAGCAAATGGCTTGTGGTATAGGCATGTGTTTTTGTTGTGTAAGGCCCTTTGAGATTGGAGATAAAATTATTCAAAAAAGAGTATGTAATGAAGGTCCAGTTTTTAGAATTTCGGAGGCATTGCCTTGGTAGATTTAAAAACAAATATTGGTGATATAATTCTTAAAAACCCTATTATGCCGGCTTCTGGAACATTTTCAGAGGATTTAGCTAGTGTATTTGACATAGACCTTCTAGGGGCTCATGTTGCTAAAACTATAACTGCTGAAATAAGAAGCGGAAACGCGACGCCTCGCGTTTCTGAAAGTGGTTATAATATGTTAAATTCTATTGGTATACCAAGCAAGGGAATTGAAGATTTTAAGAAAAATATATTACCAATATATAAAGAATATAACACTCCATTTATAGCTAGTGTTTCAGCTCCTTCTGCTGACGGTTTTGCTTATATTTGTGATAAAATTTCGGTACCAGGTGTAGATGCAATTGAAATAAATATTTCTTGTCCAAACATCGAAGATGATGGAAAAGCTTTTGCAATGAGACCTAATTCTACTTTTAAAGTTATAGAAAAGGTTAGGTCGATAACTAATATTCCTATATGGGCAAAACTTACACCAAACACTGGGGAAACAATTGAAGTTGCAAAAGCTGCTCAGGATGCTGGTGCTAATGCTTTAGTTGTAGCAAATACAATTCTAGCAATGCAGATTGATATTAAAACATATAAACCGTCATTGGGAAACATAATGGGAGGGTTATCTGGTCCAGGCTTAAAACCAATTGTTCTTAGGATGGTTTATCAATGCTCAAAGGTTGTTGATATACCAATCATAGGATGTGGTGGAATTAGTAATTTTGAAGATGTTATAGAATTTATTCTAGCTGGATCTTCAGCTGTTCAAGTTGGAACAGCAACTTTTATTAACCCCAATGTAATGTTGTCAATTTTATCGGGTATAAAAGACTATTGTGAAGAAAACAAAGTGTCTAAAATTTCTGACTTAATTGGTTTAGTTGATGACAAAAACACTCCTGATACAGTTGCTCTTATGGAAATTGACATATGAGCAATAAACTTAGTAATGCTCCAATATATGATGAGAAATGGATAGAGAGATTGGCAATTACAATCTTTGACGATATTGCTGTATTGACGAAAGATAGACATGGAGTTTCAAGAGAGACATATGGTAAAGGCGAAACAGATGCAATTAATTATTTATCAAAGTTAGCAGTTGAACTGGGTTTATATGTAGAAGTTGATGATGCAGCTAATGTATTTTTTTCCTCCAAACCTATTGTAAATAGTAGATATATGTTAATAGGTTCTCATATGGATTCCGTACCTTTAGGAGGAAACTTTGACGGTTTAGCTGGAGTGCTTGCCGGATTTCTTATTTTATCATATCTATCTAAAAACAAAATAAATCTAAGTTTGCCTTTAAAAGTTATAGCGCTTAGAGGAGAAGAGAGTGCCTGGTATGGAAGAAATTATATAGGATCAAAGTCAATTTTTGGTTTACTTACAAAAGAAGATTTAAACTCAACTCATAGAAAAACGGGTGAGAAATTATCCAAAGCCATGCAAAGCTGCGGAGTTGATATAAATAAAATACAATCTTCAATTTCTTTAATAGACAAAGAAAATATAGAGCTGTTCATTGAATTACATATTGAACAAGGACCAATATTAGTTGATAGAAATTGGCCTGCAGCGATTGTCACAGGCATTAGAGGTAATAATCGTCATCATAATATAATATGTAAAGGCTCTGCGGGACATTCGGGAACCATTCCTAGGTATTTAAGAAAAGATGCAGTTTTTGCAGGAGCTGATTTGATTACACGTATGGATGATCATTGGAATACTATACAACAACATGGAGGAGACCTTGTTCTAACATCAGGTATTTTTCATACAGACTCAGATCATCATGCTATGTCAAGAATTCCTGGAGAAATTTTTTTTAGTTTTGAATCTCGTAGTCAAGATGTTGCTACTTTAGATGCCCTTGAAGCATTATTAAAATCTGAATGTAAAACGATAGAAAGAGAAAGAGGAGTAAAGTTTGAATTTGATGATTTGATAAAATCATCTCCGGCGGAATTGGATGAAGTTATAATTAAAAATTTATTAGATGCTGGAGAATCTCTTGGTTTTGAACGAGCGTCCTTACCAAGTGGAGCGGGGCATGATGCGGCAGTTTTTGCGAACGTTGGAATTAAAACAGGCATGATTTTTGTAAGAAATGATAAGGGCTCTCATAACCCTTATGAAGCTATGGATATAAAAGATTTTATGGCTGGATTATCTATTCTTAAAAAATTTATAATTGATTATTAGCAACATTTTTCTAATAGAAAGTAAAAAATAATTTAATGCAATTTTCGTACAAATAGACTATGAAGTAATTCTATTATTTATTATATTTCATATTAATTGAGGTTAAATTAAAAAATGTTTCCAACAAGTTTCCCAGATAAAGAAGTTATTTCAACTATTACAGCTAAAATGTTAATTGAAGTTGAGGCTGTACGTTTTAGTTCAGGTGAACCTTTTAAATTTACCTCTGGTTGGGCAAGCCCTGTGTATATTGACTGCAGAAAATTGATTTCCTATCCAAGAGTTAGGCACACATTGATGGATTTTGCAGCTTCCGTTATTACTCGAAATATTGGATTTGAAAATATTGATTCAATCGCAGGTGGAGAAACAGCTGGAATACCTTTTGCTGCATGGATAGCTGACAGGTTAATGTTACCTATGCAGTATGTTCGAAAAAAAGCAAAAGGATTTGGAAGAAACGCTCAGATAGAAGGTGATTTTAAAAATGATTCTCACATACTTCTGGTTGAAGATTTAACAACAGATGGAAATAGTAAAATTAAATTCTGTGAGGCTTTGAGAGAAGCTGGAGCTAAAGTAGATCACACCTTTGTAGTTTTTTATTATGATATATTTCCTCAGACAAGAGAAGCTCTTGATAATATTGGATTACAAATGCATTCATTAGCAACTTGGTGGGATGTTCTAAAAGTTGCAAAAGATAACAACTATTTTGAAACTAGTGCTATTGGAGAGGTTGAGAGCTTTTTAAATGATCCAATGACATGGTCTGCAAACCATGGTGGAGCTTCCTCACTTTCAGATTAAAGTGATGTGCTATTTTTTTAATTTTGCTTCTCTCCAAGCAATATAGCTTGTTGAGCTTATAATTAGAAATCCACCTATCCACAGAGTAAAAGTGGGCTCTTCAGCAAATAAAGCATACCCAATTAATACTGACCATATTAATCTTAAAAAATCAAATGGGAGAATTAGTGCTAGTTCGCCTTTTTTTAATGCGTAGTTCATAATTGTCTGAGCCAAAGTCCCTGTAATTGCTATAAATAATAGGATAATAAATTGCCTCAGGTCAATTATTTCCATAACAGGAAAAGCAAGTGCAAATGTAGCTGGGATCATACCAATACCAAAATAAAGAGATATTGTGACAGCGCTATCAGTTTGAGTAAGTTTTTTTATAAAAATTAGACAAATTGACCATAAAAATGATGAAAAAATTATTAATAAGGCACCTAACTCAATTGAAATATCAGGGCGCATTACGATTATTGTGCCAATGAAACCAATAATTAAAGCAGTTGTTCTCCTTAATCTAATTTTTTCTTTCATAAAGGTTACAGCCAATATTGTTGCAAAAATTGGTACAGTAAACCCTAATGTAGTTAACTGAGCTAAAGGGGTAGTAGAAATTCCATAAAAAAAACATAACATGGCAACAGAGTTGGTAGTAATCCTTAATAATTGCATTTTTGGTTGTTTAGTTTTAAAAATACTTCGGCCTTGCTGAAAAATAATTGGCGCCAAAACAAAAACAACTAATGCACATCGGAAAAAAGCAATTTCAAATATATGAACTTCTTTTGATAAGTATTTAACTGCACTATGCATTACAACAAAAAATAAACCTGATATAATCATAAAACTAATTGCCATTAATGGCGCAGGCAAATTATTTGAAATTATATTAAATTTTTTTGTGAATGACACTTATAAGTCCATACTTTAATATTTATCTATATTTATAAATATTATTGTTTAAAATTTTAAATGGGCGCAAGCTAGAATTACTTGTAGTAATTTTTCTCGATATCTTACAATGATAAGCTAAAGGTGATCAAAAGGAAAATTTTAAATGTTAAAGTTAATTTTTCTAATTATATTAAATTTTAGTTCAGCGACTATAGCAAGTGATAATCTAAAAGGTTATCAAGCCTTAGAAAATGGAGAATACAAGAAAGCGCTATACTTTTTAAGTTATGATGCCAACTTAGGTGATGATAAAGCTCAGTATAACTTAGGTGTTATGTACAAAAAAGGTTTAGGTGTCCCTGTTGATCATAACGAAGCATTTGCATGGTTTTTTCTTTCTTCAAATAAAGGAAATATTTTAGCAAATTATGCTTTAGGTCACTCTTATTATAAGGGCTTAGGTATAAAAAAAAATTATTTATCTGCCTTTAGGTCATTTAAATACTCAGCCATGAGAGGTCATCCTACCTCGAGGCTCTTATTAGGTAATATGTACTATCATGGACAGGGTGTTAATAAAAATTACATTAAGGCTCATCTTTGGTGGCGTTTTGCAGAAGACCTTAACCTAAATGGTGCAAGACAGAACATTCAAATGTTAGAAAAGAAAATGAATGAAGACGAGCGTTATAAAACCGAAGAAATGTATAAAATGTGTATGAGGAATACTTTACATAATTGTATTGAAAAAATTGATAAACTCTAGTTGAAATAATTATGAAGAAGCAAGAACAAATAGAATCTGAATTGAGGTCTGTAATTAAAAGAGCTAAAAAAAGCGTATTCCTTAAGCTTACTTTAACTGAACTTATTGAGAGTTCTAGAAGAATGTATTTAATTTACAATGTTTATAAATCTGGCGAAAAATTTAAGATTAATAATAGTGATGAAAATATATTGTTATTAAATAAAATAGGTTCTGATTTTGAAAGTTTAAATTCAAAAATTAAGAAAATTCCAAAACCTATTAAAGAATTATTAGATAGAAAATGGGAGAAAGAACCCAACACAAAAGAAAGTCTAGACGGTTCAACCCAAATAATGTTGAAAAAACTATTAGATTTACAAAAGGATTTTAAAAAATTAGTTATGACTTTAAATAAAGACTTTAAAAGCGGGATTATAATGAATGTTGATCCAATCCCAATAGCGGTTACTCACAGTGCAATGACCATTTGGGTAGAACTTTTAAAGAATAAATATAATTTAAAAAATCAAAAAGTAATAAATAAAAACCTGATAACTTTTTTACAAGAAGTATTTGATGTGTTTGCCTGTGAAGCTGATGTAAAAAAAAGCTACATGAATTGGCATAAATTAAAAAACATGTCTTAAAATTAAATTGACTTTTCTAGGGAGTTAAGATGGCATCAATTTTAAACGAGTTGGAAACTAATGATTTTCATAAAAATGGTTTTGTAATTGTAAAAAATTTTTTTAATAAAAAGGAAACACAACTTTTACAAAATGCTTCAACTCAAGATCCAACCATAAGAGAACATTTGTATGACCGAAAAGATTCGGAAGGATTAAGTACAAAGATGATGGCATGGAATCATCCAGATGACAGTATATACGGTGTAACAGCAAGATCTGAAAAAATTGTTGATACTATGGAAGGCTTGCTTGGTGGAGAGGTATACCACTATCACTCAAAGATCACTGCAAAGGAACCGTTTGAAGGAGGTGCATGGGAATGGCATCAAGATTATGGTTATTGGTATAATAATGGGTGTCTATTTCCCTTAATGGCCACTGTAATGATTGCGCTAGATAAATGCACAAAAGAAAATGGTTGTCTGCAAGTTTTATCCGGATCCAATAATTTAGGTAGAATTGACCATGCATTGCTTGAAAGTGGTCAAGTTGGAGTTGACCTAAAAAGAGTAGATGAAGCAAAAAAACAATTGGAATTAGTTTATTGTGAGATGGATCCAGGAGATGTTTTGTTTTTCCACTGTAATACTCTTCACAGATCAGATAAAAATAATTCTCCAAATAGACGTTGGACATTATTGTGTTGCTATAATGCCGCTAGAAACGACCCTTTTATAGATCACCATCATCCAAAATACACACCGTTAAATAAACTTAAAAACGAAGAAATAATAAAAGCAGGTAATAAATTTCTAGATGTTAATGACGTTGATACATTTTTAAAAAGACCAACAGCTCCTCCAGAACTTTCTAAAACGGGTGGTAAATTATTTAATAATTAATTTCTTTTATTTAATTTTTTCTGAAGATAAATAGATAGCTCTTTATCATTTAACTTAGGAAGAGATTGATTTTTAAAATATTCCAAGATTTTAAATTTCATAGGTTTATCTAAACTCTTCTTAATTTCATATAAGTACAAACTTTGTTTTATTGTTTGATGAAGTCGAGACGCTAGTTGAAAGGCCTTTGAGTTTTGTCCTTCAAACTTAGTAATTATGACATCACAATTAGAGTCATTTATCAATCTTCCAAGCATTGGCTTCCAATCATCTTCTTGAACCGGCAAACCTTTTTTCCTAGACCAAGCCACCCCACCTGCAGGGAAAATTGCTATAACTCCACCATTTTTAAGTATTTGGATAGCTGTTTGTCTGGTTACAACATTATCACGCATCGCATTTTTTCTATTACTAAAATCTATTGGAAGAATATTATCTGCTAAAGTTGGTTCACGTTGAAGTACTCCATGCGCTATAACTCTAAAATTTTCGTCACAAGTAGATGCAAACCAGGACAAAAAAACTCCGTCAGCAACTCCAAATGGATGATTTGCAGCTATAATTAATCCTTTTGATTTCTTTCTTTTAGGTAAAGCAGCTAACCTTGGTGTTTGTATACCCATTGAACTCAATGCATGTTTCCATAGATGTGTTCCTGTTTTATTATGAGATAGAGTAATAAAGTTTTTGTAACGCTTTTCTAAAGAAATTCTTGCAGACAATAATTCTACAACATGTATCAAAAGTCTATGATGAAATGGTAACCAAGATTCTGCGTATGTAATTTTGATATTTGTTCTTAACATATAAAATTCTTCATAAATTTAATTCAATTTAATTAAAATCTACAATATTATAAATTGAATTATCAACATTTATTTTGAAATTATCATTAAAAATTAGGCACAACTGGTTTTATTTGTAGAAAATAATTTTCCAAATCATATCCTACTTTTAATAAAATATCTTCTCTAAATTTCCTTGAAATAAACTGAACTCCTAATGGAATATTAGTTTCTGTTTTTCCAGTTGCAAAAGATAATCCAGGAAGACCTAAATAAGGAGGCGCAATTTGTGGAAGCATAGAATCAAAAACTAAATCAAATGAAGATGGTGACTCTAAATCTTTTAAATCTGGGAAAGGTAAATCTCCAGTAACAGGACAAAGTATCAAAGGATATTTGTCAAAAAATGTATTCCATTCCCTGCTTATTTTAGCTCTTTGTTGAAGTGCGTCCATAAAACTATCTAAGCTAGTGTCAGGACACCTTCTAGTCATTTGATCATAAATAAAATTTGCGTCTGGGTCGTTTTCTTTTTTTATTGCTTCTCCTCCAGTTCTTCTAAATTCACTCAGCCATAAGGTAGCTTGAAATTTAGCAGCTTCAGAAAAATCTGGTGCCTTAGGTTCTTCTATAATCCAACCTGATTCCTCTAAACATTTTGCTACTTTTTTTAATTGTTCTTTGATAATGGGATCAATATTTAACCCTTTTATTTCTGTTACTAATGCAATTTTTTTTATAGGCATTTCAAATGAGAATGGTATTGGCGTCCACCAAGGATCATCAAAATTTTCTTGGCTCATCGCCTTTAATCCAATCTCTATGTCTTTTATCGAACGAGCCAATGGTCCAGTGACAGCCATTATCTGTCCGCCTATATGTCTATCTGGGGTTGTGTAATTCATCATAGGCACGCGTCCTAAGCTTGGTCTTAATCCATGGATGCCACAAGCATAAGCTGGGTAACGTATTGATCCTGCTATATCAGTGCCATGTCCAATAGCCCCCATTCCAGCAGCAGTTGCCGCTGCCGCTCCTCCAGAAGAACCACCAGGAGTGATGTTTTTGTTATGAGGGTTTAATGTGTGTCCATGTAGACTGTTTCTAGTAAACCAATGTATACTAAAAGCTGGAGTATTAGTTCTTCCAACAATAAGAGCATCTGATTTTTTTAAATTTTTAATTACTGGACTATCTTGTTTCGCAATCAGATCTTTTTGTATTCTTAGGCCATTAGTATTAGCGTACCCTATTTGATCGGTATTAACTTTAACAGTTACAGGAACTCCAGCAAGCTCTCCTAAGTTTTCATTATGACTTAATTTTTGATCTAGTAGATGAGCTGTTTTTTTTGCTTCTTCAAAAGTATCAATAACAATAGCATTTATTTTTGGATTAGTATTTTGAATGTGAGTGATTGTTTGCTCACAAATTTCAACAGCAGATACTTCTCTTTTTTTAAATAATTTTGAAATTGCAAAAGCGTCAAGCTTCCAAAGTTCTTTCATTTAATTTCTCCCACAAAACATTATTCTATTTTAAAATTTTATAAATAAGAAACAATTTTTAAATAAAGAAGAAAATTTGTAGGCTATCTTAAGTTTTAAAATTAGTTTATCATTTTAAAGGGGAGATATAGATTAAACATGGATTTACCAAAATGGCATGAGCGACCAGATAGCTCAGAAAAAAAAATAACTGATCAAGGTGTCCTAGATGGAAAGAACTTCTTAAAACTAGCTGATCATTTCATTACTTTTGCGAACACTAAAAATAAAACAGTAAAGTCTACTGATTTAAAATATATCATGCTATATGCAGCAGCTCGTTATTCAGCTCATGTTGGAAAAAACGTTATAGAGATTGATAATCACGAGGAATATGTAAAGCACATGTCAGGCCAATTTATTGACATGTTAAGAGAGCATTTGGCTGATCCAAAGTTATAAAATTATTCAAATTTATTAAGAAATTATTGGAGAAAATTATGAGAGATAAAAAAGACATGTCTGAAATGACTGACTCAGAAATAAGTTTTAGAAAATTTTTAAAAAACTTAGGAGTTACAACGCATAAAGAATTAGAAAATCTTATAAACAAAAAAATAGAAAATGGTGAGTTAAGCGAAAATTCTTCATTAAATATTACAGCTAATATTAAAATTGAAGAATTAAGTTTCAATCATACAATTACTTCAACATTATTGCTCCCTAAAAAAAATGACTAATATTAACAGAGATTTAATTTTAGAAGCTTTGAAAGAAATTGAAGATCCTTCACAATCTAAAGATATTGTTTCACTTGGTTTAGTAAATAGTATTACGATTAAAGATAGCAATGTTGCTGTAACTTTGGAAGTCCCTGTTCATAGAGGCGCTTCTATGGAACCTGTAAGAAAGCTTGCGCAAGCAAGAGTTTTAAAAATTAATGGTGTTACTAGCGCCACAGTTGTAGTCACTGCTCATGAAAACAAAGAAAAAACTTCAACATTTTCTGAAGATAAAGAAGATAAAGTTGAAAAAGTTTTAGAAAGTAATGTTAAGAGGTTTGTTGCAATTGGATCAGGTAAAGGTGGAGTTGGAAAATCTACAACATCAGTTAACCTGGCAATAGCTCTGAAATTAGAAGGTTATAGTGTTGGTTTGTTAGATGCAGATGTTTATGGTCCATCACAACCTAGAATGTTAGGCGTTAGTGGAAGACCAGCATCTGTTGGAGGTGATATGGTTGCGCCACTTCAAAACTTTGGTATCAGTTTGATGTCTATGGGTTTGTTAGTGCCAGATGATACAGCAATGATTTGGCGAGGTCCAATGGTTCAATCTGCTCTTACACAAATGCTAAATTCGGTAGCATGGGGTGATTTAGATGTAATAGTTATAGATTTACCTCCTGGCACAGGTGACATCCAAATTTCTTTGGCACAACAAGTTAATTTAGCTGGTGCTGTTATTGTTTCAACACCTCAAGATATAGCTCTATTGGATGTAGTGAAAGCTTTAACAATGTTTCAAAAGGCAAACGTTCCTGTCTTAGGAATGATAGAAAACATGTCATATTGGTCTTGTCCTGATTGTGGAAGAGTTGATCATATTTTTGGAGAAGGTGGGGTGAAAGCTGAGGCTAAGAAAAGAAATATAGATTTGTTAGGTGAAATACCAATTTCAGTTGACGTTCGAAAAAGCTCTGATGCAGGTATCCCTATAATCATATCAGAACCTGAATCTATTCAATCACAAAATTATAGATTAATTGCAAAAAGTATTATTAAATCGATAAAGCTTGATGAAGAGGAATTATAATGAGTTTATATTATGAACCAGATCCTGCCAATGAGAATGATCCACCTCTATTACCACCTATATTAACACCAATTCCAGTAGTCAAAAATGTCGATGTCTTTGCAAAAGCAATAGCCGTAGCAGGCAAAAGTGAAACTGGAACAGTACTTTATTCAGAAAATCCTGAATATGTAGAAGTTGCAATTATTTTATCACCTGAAGTGCCTAAAATTAAATGTAATCAAATGTTATATATTATGATGGTTGCTTCTGGAGACGCTATTGGTGCACTTGCACCACCGGAAGTAGCAGTGACTTATGCCTTTCCTGGTTTTATTTTTTTAAATAGAGGAGAAGCTGGATTAGTTAAAATTGAGGTTGCACCCTCAAATGACGATCAGTCAATTCCTGATTGGATGGTGGTTGGCCTAAAGTTGCGTTTAAATAATAATATTGAAATTAATGAAAACGAAATTCATGCAGATATAACCTCTTTAGCGGACGAAGGAGGAGGATATGTCTCCAGAACAAGAGCAATAGAATCTTTGTCTAGACATTTTCTTGCATGGATAAGTCAGTGGGAAGACGAAGGATTTAAACCAGTGACTGAAGTATGGAACAAAAGACGAGAAGAGACTAAGGTTATTACTTTAAAGAATGATCAACAAGTGTCTTGGGTAGGGTTAGATGAAAATGGTCTAGCCATTGTAAAGTCAAATGCAAAAGAACTGTTTTTATCGCCTATAGATATTTCTGAACAATTTGGGGATTTTGATTTAAAATGAAGTTTGCTAGAACTATCCGTTTTGATAAGTCAGATTTAAACATTTTTCCAGTGGCTGCTGAAGAAGGTGAACTTGCTTTGGTAGGAACCTTTAGTTTTAGTAATATCCAAAATGAAGACTTAAAAGGTAAAGTGAAGCAAGCCTTTTCCAATGGTTTTATAGGGTGTTCTAGCTTTGGATATTCGACATTGGTTAGTCTTGTAAAAGTTAATGAAGATGATTTAACAAATTTACAGTATAGTTTAGGTCAATATTTTATGGAGTATTATGGGGCTCCTTCCAAAATAATTGCTGAAAAAGCGGCTTCTGAGGAAATCAACTTTATGAGTGATCTTTGTAAAGATCATGAATTAGGAAGTCTTTTAAGTATTTCAAGGGAATGGTCTGAAGAGGGTATAAAGGAACGATTTAGAAATTTACCAAAAGCAGATTCATGTGCTGAACAAAAAATATGGACTGTTGTTGAGGAAGATTAAAATTTAAGAGGAATTTATAAAATGACAATAAACGATTTTTGGTTAACGTCTGGATGGCATCTTTTAGATAAAGATCAATCAGGTTGTCTTGTTCCGACAGAAGATTTCATGAGAGCATATTTTTATAGGCCAGAAGTAGCTCCGATTGAGGAATCTTGTGAAGCTGAAATAGGATTACATAAAAAGTTAGTTGAATCACCTTTTATAAAAGTTGACAAAACAGATCTTGATTCAATTAAGGATAAAGATGTAGTTTTTAACTATGAGGTTATATTAAAGTTTAGAGATTTTTTGTCTAATTATTCTACTTTAGAGGCAGCATATTTAGCAATTTCAAGAGGTCAATCTATTAATTTTCCACCTCTATTTGTTGACCAGTTGGTACAAATTATTTTAAGAAATATTCTTAATGAAAACTCATTTGCATTACAGGTAAGGGCTTCTGAGCTATTTTTTAGAACTCAAGTTGTTACTATAGCTGAAGATGAAATTATGGTAGCTGACGAAGCTGTAGTTCAATTGCAAGCAGAACAAAAAAACATAAGTAAAAATAAATCTAATCAATTAGAGGTAGACATTGATATTTTAAGAGAAAGTTCTGCTGATAATTATTGGGAAAGATCTGATAAGTTTGATACGTCTATCGATTTAGCATATACAAAACCTGGATTAGATGCTCTAGCAAGAGTTATAGAAAAATGGATCTTTCATTTTTTATCAATTGAAGTGTCTGTTCAACCAATGCAAAAAATTGAAGATGACAAATGGTCTTGGCATTTAGGTTTAGACAGCGACGCTACTTCTATCTTAAATGATCTATATGAGGATGCAGAAGTAAGTGAAGATAGGTTAAAACAAATTTTATGTTTGTTCCAACTTGAGGCTAAAGAAGGATTTAAAGAATCAATGCAAGGCAAGCCGGTTTATGTTGGGTTGGCTATGGGACAAAATTCAATAATAAAGTTTAAACCTCAAAACCTTTTAACAAATCTTCCTTTAGCTGATTTATTATAAATTTAGTTTAAATAATCATCTGTAGTTCTTGGCTTAGGTCTATCTTTTGCCTCAAGCATTTTATCATTTTGTGCAAACATTGCTCCAACTCTACAATCCTCACACATTTTTAGCATTTCTGTCCTGCCATCCGCTTCAAACATTGAATGAGATGATAATTTGTCGATAATTCGTTCAATAGATTTAGTAGTTCCAAATGTTTTACCACATTCAATACAGTCAAAAGGTTTATCTTCTATAATTACTTCAGCGGACATGGCCTCATCGCTAAGATTAAATTGAGGCACAAGAGAAATCGCCTTCTCAGGACAAGTTGCTTCACATATACCACATTGCAGACAAGCGTCCTCTCTAAATAACAATTGAGGAGCATCAGGGTTATCTTGAAGGGCGCCAGCCGGACATGCACTTACGCAAGACAAGCATATAGTACAACTTTCAAGGTTAACATCTACTTTCCCGTAAGGTGAACCTTCTGGTAACGGGATCATTGAGTTTTTATTATTATTACTTTTTGATAATCCTTGGATACTGGCTCTCAAAATTCCTCTTGGTGCACCAAGAGGAATAAAAGGAGAAGGCTTTATTCTCGTATATTCTGAAGTTTGGTAAATTTCATTTTCAACTAATTCTGGGTCGGTTTCTTCTAATATTGATATTGATTTTTTATCATTCTTTCCAATTCCAGAAAGTAAAGAATTTGCTATTTCAACTTGCTTAGGTAAAAAAGTATATTCTTCACTATTTTTCGGGTTAATAAGAATAAATATTTTTTTAAAGCCTAATGCAAATAAAGAAACAAGAAGATCGTGACCAACTCTTCCAACTGAATGCATTTCATAAGGTATGACATTAGCAGGCAATCCCTTGCCATATCTAGAAATTAAACTAATCATTTCATTACCAAAAATTGTATCAAAAAGAATTAAAGCAGGATCCTTTCCACCCGCCGAAACAAATTTATTACTTAATTCTGATAACGAATCCAAAATTATATCAAGACTAGGGTAATCTGTTTGGATCGCTCCTGATGGACAGACTGAGCCACAAAATCCACAGCCACCACATATTCCTGGATCAATTGAAACCATATCTCCAATTGACAGAATTGCACCAGCTGGGCAAACATCTAAACACTTGGTACATCCAGTTATACCATTACGAGAATGAGCACATAAATTTTCATCAAAATTTACATAAATAGGTTTTTCAAATTGGCCGATCATTTCAATTACTTCTGTATAAATATTAAAAAGATCAGAAGGGCTGTTAGTGCTCGCTCTAAAATAACCATCACGTTTATGTGAACCTGTAAACATGGGAGTGCTTTCAGTAAGATCTATGATTAGATCGCAATCAGTATCGACTTTATTATAAAAGTCTCCAAAATTTATTTTGGATCTACTACTTGGCAATGCCTCCGCAAAATTATTTATTTCTAATTTAAATTTTGTAAAATATCCTTGACCTTTATTTATATAACCTTTTGTTATTTTAAAATTGCTTGGTTCTAAGATTAAATCATCTTTTATATTATTTATCATTAATGTAACGCCTAGATGGGAAGATAATTTTTTGCATAAATCATATGCAACTTCAATTGGGTTACCACCTTTATTATTATCTACATAAACGAAGCATCTTCCTGTAGATTCAAGTGTTATACTCGGAGTTTGTTTATTTACTTTCAATGAAGAGTTGATCAAGGAACTTATTTTAGGCATTGATTTTTCACCTTCATGTGACCAACCAGCAAACTCTCTAATATTGAATGTTTTTGGAGCTTCAAAATTATTTTCTTCTGCTATTTGATTGAATGCTTTTTGTTCTTGTGTGCACCCAATTGATAAACTTTTATTTGTATTTAGTGATTCCTTAAGTTGATCAAGTACAATATGTGTTTCAGATCCACAAAGGTTTTGATGTACCGTGCAACCTGTCTCTGATGAGCAGGCTTTAGCAAGAGCATCGCCGTCAATGTTCATAGTTTTTTCGCAATTGCAAATTAGTATTTTATTATTAATAATATCCAATTTTAATCTCCCAAGATTAATGCATCAAAGGATCAAAATTGATAAATTGTCAATAAAATTCTGTTTACATAAAAATTTTTAATTTGTTTTTTTATTTTTAATATTGCTAGATTACAGCTTTATTTATTTAACATAATTTAAATTTGCAGAGAACATTATGAAAAATCTAGAAAGTAAAAAGCACCTCTTATATGCTGTAAGGATTATTCTAGAAAGAAGAAAAATTGATAATATTTGGGAAAACCATAAATGGATTGTCAATGATTTGATACCCTTAGAAATAAGTGACGGATTAGGATATCCTCCAATCAATGACGTCAGAATTAAGCCATTAATTAATGATGTTAAAAAAGAAGATGGAGCAAATAAAAATTTGTACTTTGCTGAAGCTTCTATAGATTTGCACCGCGCAGAAGCAGAAGGTTATGCTGAAAATCTTCAATCATCAGATCCATCAGTATACATAGTTTTAAGAGATGGCGACCTAATCGATAATAATGAATTAGAAGACAATAATCATTTTAACGATAACATAGATATACATTTAGCTGAAGTATCTCTATCACCATATCATATTCAAGATTACGAAGATTGTGGAGAGGATAAAGTAGAAAAAATTCCATTATATGGACCCATTGCGGAGCTTGTCGAAAAATTTGTTGAGTTTCATTTCCATCCTGAAGAGTTTAAAAAAAGAAAAAGGGATAAAAAAGAAATAGATCAAAATAAAAGGCGTGGGGGAGATGATCGATTAAATAAAAAAAATACATATAATTAACTTTAATAGTTAATGGAGTAATAAATAAATGAAAGATGATACTGAAAATAAATTGAATGAAGGGTTTATCTCAAGATGGTCAAAAAGAAAATCAAGTGAAAAGTCTGATCAAGATAAAAATAAATCTTTAGAAGATAATGATAAAGAAAGTAAATCTGAAGATAGACAATTATCTACTAAAGAAGAGCTCGATGAAAATCAGTACGACGAGCTAAATGATAAAGAGCTATTAGATAAGTTTGAATTGCCAGATCCAGAAAAAATAAAAAAAGAAAAAGGATTAGATTTATTTTTCAAAGATGGAGTTCCTGACAGACTAAGGCAGATTGCTCTTAGAAGAGTTTGGAAATTAAACCCTATCATTAGGTTTGCTGATGCAGAAATAAATGATTATCACGAAGATTTTACAGATGCGGCCACTGTTATTGAAGGAATGCAAACAGCCTATCAGGTAGGTAGAGGTTATCTTTCAGAAATTATTAAAGAACAGGATGAAGACATTTCAGATGATAGCAATGATAATTTAGAAAAAGAAAGCAAAAAGACAAATTCTAAACCTAAGGCAAAGGTAAATAAAGCGTCAAAATCAAAAATTAAAAACGAAGTACCTTTAATGCCCAATGAAAATAAAAATGAAGTTCAAAATCTAGACGCTACGAATTTAGAAAATAATAATGCAGAACTAGAAACAGTAAAAGCAATAGATTTATCAAACAATACTGTTGAAGCAAAACCTACACCTAAAATGATGGTGTTCAAACCTAGAAACGAATGATAATGATTATCACAAGCAAAATCAAATAGTTACGCTTATTTATTTATTAACAAATTAACTAAAAAAAACTTTATTTTTCTCAAATTATGGTGAATAGTATTATTGGGAGATATATTTTGAGTTCATTAAGTACAGCTAAATCTTATATAATTGACAGCGAAGATCAGCTTAGAGCTGACATGTATTCTTTTTTGGCAAGCTTGCTTCGAAAAGAACCTAGCGCTGAATTAATTAAACAAATAACTATTTTAGAATCTGACGACTCTTCAATTGGAAAATCCATAAAAATTCTGTCAAAACTAGCCTCTTCTCTAGACCTTCCATCAATTAGAGATGAATATGTTAGAATATTTATCGGTGTTGGTAGAGGAGAAATACTTCCTTTTGCATCTTATTACCTGACTGGATTTCTTAAAGACAAGCCATTAGCGAAACTCAGAAATGACATGAAAGAAATAGGTATTGAAATAGAAGCTGATGTTAAAGAGCCTGAGGATCATATAGCTAGTTTGTTTGATATGATGACTGGACTGATTCTTGGAAAGTTTACTAGAAATTATACTATTGGAGAGCAAAGAGATTTTTTTAATAAGCATCTTGCCCCATGGGCTGATTTATTAATGAGGGATATTGAGAGTTCAAAGATTGCAGTATTTTATTCGCCAGTTGGCACTATAGGAAGAGAATTTTTAGAAATTGAACGTTCGTCGTTCAAAATGGATGTTACGGGGTAGCGATAGGCCCCTGTTTCATGAGTTCAAATAATTGAACTTAATTATTGAGGAGTAGAAAATGAAAAGTGAAAAACCACAAAACGGTAGAAGAGACTTTTTAAAAGGCGCTGCTGTAACAGCTGCCGCAGCTACGGTGGCCGCAACTGTCTCAAAAACAGTATCTGCTGACGAGACTATGAATACTTCTGGTTCAGGCTACCAGAAAACAAAGCACGTAAAAACATATTACGAAACTTTAAGATTTTAATTTTAATTATTCTATTTTAGGAGGAATACTATGCTTAGAAAGAAGACGAACGGGGTGGCGATAGGCTCCCAAACTTCATCTTTCATCGGTAAAGCTACAGATAAAGTAGTCGATAGAAGAGCTTTTTTAAAAGGTTCTGGATTAGCTGTGGGAGGATTAGCTACTGCTGCGGCTTTAGTTGGTTCGAATGTAAAGCCTGTTCAGGCAGCAGTTTCAAATGCAGCAGTATCAATAAAGAAAACAGTTTGTACACATTGTTCTGTTGGATGTACTGTAATTGCAGAAGTTCAAAACGGTGTTTGGACTGGTCAGGAGCCAGGTTGGGACAGCCCAATTAACCTAGGAGCTCACTGTGCTAAAGGTTCATCAGTTAGAGAAACAGCTAGTGGAGAAAGAAGACTTAAGTATCCTATGAAGCTTGTTAGCGGCAAATGGACTAGAATGTCTTGGGATGACGCCATAAATGAAATAGGCGATCAGATGGAATCAATAAGAAAATCATCAGGTCCTGATTCAGTATATTGGTTAGGCTCAGCCAAATTTAATAATGAGCAATCTTATTTGTTTAGAAAATTCTATGCATATTGGGGATCTAATAACGGAGATCATCAGGCTAGAATTTGTCACTCAACTACAGTTGCAGGTGTTGCAAATACCTGGGGCTATGGCGCGATGACAAACTCATATAATGATATTCATAACTCAAAAGCAATTTTTGTAATTGGTGGAAATCCAGCTGAGGCTCATCCAGTTTCACTTATGCATTTAATGAAAGCTAAAGAACAAAACAACGCTCCATTAATTGTTTGTGATCCTAGATTTACAAGAACAGCTGCTCATGCAGACGAATATGTAAGATTTCGTCCAGGATCTGATGTTGCTCTAATTTGGGGTCTCATGTGGCATATCTTTGAAAATAAATGGGAAGATAAAGAATTTATTAGGCAACGTGTTTATGGAATGGATGACGTTAGAGCCGAGGTTAAAAAATGGAACCCAGAAGAAACTGAGAGAGTTACTGGTGTCCCAGGAAAACAGCTTAAAAGAGTTGCTAAAATTATGGCTAACAGTCGTCCTGGTACATTTATCTGGTGCATGGGTGGTACTCAGCACACTAATGGAAATAACAATACTAGAGCGTATTGTGCATTTCAATTAGCTCTAGGTAATATGGGTACTGCAGGTGGTGGTGCAAATATTTTCCGTGGACATGATAATGTTCAAGGTGCCACTGACTTCTGTATTTTGTCACACTCATTGCCTGGATATTATGGTCTCTCAGCAGGTGCATGGAAGCACTGGTCTAGAGTATGGGGAGAAGACTATAACTGGATTAAAGCACGATTTGCTTCAATAAAAGGTAAAGATGGTAAGACTAAGAGCCTTATGAACCAAAAAGGTATACCTGTCTCCAGATGGATTGATGGAGTTCTAGAAAATAAAGCTAACATAGAACAGCCAGACAATCTAAAGGCAATGGTATTTTGGGGTCATGCACCTAACTCTCAAACAAGAATGAAAGAAATGAAAGTTGCAATGGAGAAGTTAGACCTAATGGTTGTAATTGACCCATATCCAACAGTTTCAGCTGTTCTCTCTGACAAAACAGATGGTGTATATTTATTGCCATCGACAACTCAGTTTGAGACTTACGGATCAGTTACTGCATCAAATAGGTCTCTTCAGTGGAGAGAGAAAGTTATTGAGCCTTCATTTGATTCATTACCAGATCATACAATCATGTATAAGTTTGCTAAAAAGTTTGGTTTTGCAGACCGTATGTTTAGGCAAATCAAGGTGACTAACGATGAACCGTTGATTGAAGATGTTACAAGAGAGTTTAACTCAGGAATGTGGACTATCGGTTACACTGGTCAGTCGCCTGAAAGATTAAAAGCTCATATGAAGAATCAACATGTTTTCGACAGAACTACTTTACAAGCTATAGGTAGTGAGGTTGATGGTGATTATTATGGTCTTCCTTGGCCTTGTTGGGGAAATCCAGAAATGAAGCATCCAGGAACACCTTTGCTTTATGATACATCAAAACCAGTAGCAGAAGGTGGACTATGTTTTAGAGCAAGATTTGGAGTGGAGCATGAGGGCAATAATCTCTTGGCAGAAGGTTCTTATCCTGTGGGTTCTGAAATTAAGGATGGATATCCTCAGTTTACAATGGCTATGCTTAAAAAACTCGGTTGGGATAAAGATTTAACAGCCAAAGAAAAAGCAGCCATCGACAAAGTAGCTGGAGATAAAACAAACTGGAAAGTTGACTTATCAGGTGGTATTCAGAGGGTTGCAATCAAGCATGGTTGTGCTCCTTTTGGAAATGCAAAAGCAAGAGTTAAGGTTTGGACATTCCCAGACCCAATACCATTGCATAGAGAGCCGTTATACACTTCAAGAAGAGATCTTGTAGCGGATTATCCTACTTACGCTGATAGAATGGCTTACAGACTACCAACACTTTATAAGTCTATTCAAGATGTAGATCACTCAAAGAAATTTCCAATAATTCTGACTTCAGGACGATTGGTTGAGTATGAAGGTGGTGGAGATGAAACTAGATCAAATCCATGGCTAGCAGAATTGCAACAAGATATGTTTGTAGAAATAAACACATTTGATGCTAACTCTAAAGGTATAAGAAATGGAGCAATGGTTTGGGTGGCAACACCAGAAGGTGCAAGGATTAAAGTGATGGCGCAAGTCACTGAAAGAGTTGCAAAAGGTGTAGCCTTCTTGCCTTTCCATTTTGGAGGCCATATGGAAGGTAAAGATCTAAGGTCTAAATATCCTGAAGGTTCAGATCCTTATGTATTAGGTGAATCCGCAAATACAGCGATGACTTACGGATATGATGTTGTAACCCAAATGCAAGAGAGTAAGTGCTCTTTGTGTGAAATTGAACTAGCTTAAGGGAGACTTAAAATGGCACGAATGAAGTTCTTATGCGATGCAGAAAGATGTATTGAATGTAACGCTTGTGTAACGGCATGTAAAAATGAGCATGAAGTTCCATGGGGAATTAATAGACGAAGAGTTGTCACAATTCAGGATGGTAAGCCTGGTGAAAGGTCAATATCAGTAGCTTGTATGCATTGCTCAGATGCACCATGTATGGCTGTATGTCCTGTAGACTGTTTTTACCAAACTGAACAAGGTGTGGTACTTCACTCTAAGGACCTATGTATAGGTTGTGGCTATTGTTTTTATGCATGCCCTTTTGGAGCTCCACAATATCCACAAGCAGGTAATTATGGTTCAAGAGGAAAAATGGATAAATGTACATTTTGCGCAGGTGGCCCTGAAGATGACATGTCTAGTTCAGAATTCCAAAAATATGGTCGTAATAGACTTGCTGAAGGAAAATTACCATCATGTGCAGAAATGTGTTCAACAAAAGCATTACTAGCTGGTGACGGTGACGAAGTTGCAGACATATTCAGAGAAAGAGTTGTGGCTCGTGGCTTTGGATCTGGAGCTTGGGGTTGGGGAACTGCTTACCAACTAAAAGGTTAAAAAAAATATAAAGAGGCGGGAGCAAAGTTCCCGCCTTTTTTTTGATTCTAAAATACCTAAGTAAAATTGAGGTAAAAATGCTTAATAAAATTACATTAATAATATTGTTTACAACTAGCACTCTTCTAATGAGCTCATGTAGACAAGAAGAGCAAAATAGAATTTTAAATTATGAAAAGGGAGTATATCTTGGTAAAAAAGATAAACCTCTCACAGAAAAACAAATAACAAAATTAAGAATGCATACATCTAGACAAAGTAGTTACTAGTATATCAATATTTGTTCGGAGGAAAAAATGTTACAAAAATTAATAGCTGGGATAATGATGGTATTTATAATAAATATTGCTGTCATTTCTAACTTTAATGTTGCACAAGCTCAGTCAAAAGGTGAAGTGCCAGGTCAATCACTAGGTTTAAAATCAGACGCAGACTTGTGGAGATTTATAAGGAATGGAAATACCGGATCTACTCAAATGAAAGATCAGTTAGCGGCTGTCATGATACAATCAGAAGGGGATAATTGGAGAGCTCTTAGAAATGGTCCTGTTTCTGTATTTGGAGGAATTGGCTTAGCTGGAATTATTGGTTTGTTAATTGTGTTCTATCTTTACAGAGGTAAAATTAAAGTTGAATCAGGATTGACAGGTAAAACAATTCTAAGATTTGCTACAATTGACCGCTTTGCTCATTGGTTGATGGCAGGCTCATTTGTGCTCCTAGCATTTACTGGATTAAATATGTTGTATGGAAGGTATGTTTTATTACCTATTCTAGGACCAGAGTTTTTCAGTGCCATTTCAGTTTTTGGAAAATATATACATAATTATTTGTCTTTTGGTTTTATGATAGGTCTTGCAATAGCATTTGTATTATGGGTAAGACATAATATACCAACAAAAATTGACTGGGAATGGCTAAAAAAAGGTGGTGGAATTTTTAAAGCTGGAATGCATCCACCTGCAAAAAAGTTTAATGCAGGTCAAAAAATGATATTTTGGATAACTATGATCGGTGGATTATCAGTAAGTATGTCTGGTATAGCACTGATGTTTCCATTTGAAACTACAATGTTTTCTGAAACATTCGCGATGTTAAATATTTTTGGTTTAGATTTACCTACTAATTTAACAGCTATTCAAGAACAACAATATAATCAATTATGGCACGGTATTGTTTCACTAGGATTAATGATTATGATAATTGCACATATCTATATAGGTTCTGTAGGTATGGAAGGCGCAATTGATGCAATGAATAGTGGTAAAGTTGATAGGAATTGGGCTAAAGAACATCATAATTTATGGGTAAAGGAAGAAGACGAAAAAAACAAAAAAAATCCTGAACCTGCAGAGTAATTAAAATAAGAATAATGACGTTTAAATTAGACATCTACAAAGGCATCAAAAATATAATATTTTCTTTGGTGCCTTTTTTCTTATTAATAAATAATACATTTGCCATTGAAAAATTTACAGCTCACGGGGGTCCAGTAAAAGGGCTAGCTGCTTCAAATGATAATAAGTACCTAGCAAGTGCTAGCTTTGATTATTCTGTTGTAATTTGGAACTTAAATCCAATAAAAGAAAATAGTACTCTGATTGGGCATGACGCATCAGTAAATACAGTCAAATTTTCCCCATCAAATAATTTATTAGCCTCTGGTGGGGATGATAGTAAAGTAATACTTTGGACAATTAGCGAACCTCTCGTGAAAAACAGTGAAATTCTTCCAAACATTATAGGAAAACATAAAGGAAAAGTAGTAGATATAGACTTTTCAAAAGATGGTAAATACTTACTAACAGCTAGTTGGGACGGGAGTATTGGTTACTGGGATGTTAAAAAAAGAAAAAATATTAGATTTATTAAAGGTCACAAAGGTCCAGTTTATTCAGTAAAATTTTCAGATGATAATAAATATATATATAGTTCAGGTTATGACGGAGAAATTAGATTATGGAAAAGATCAAATGGAGAGTTTATTAGACCACTTATAAAAAATGGATGGGGTGTATCTGTATTTGAGGTAAGTGAAGAAAATAACTTCATTGCATATGGATCTATTGATGGGAAAATTATAATAAGTGAATATAATAAAGATAAAAAAATATTAGAATTAGGAGAGGATAGAACTCCAATTTTATCTATGTATTACTTAAAAAAAGAAAATTTAATAAGTTTTGGAAATGCAAAAGGTAGGATGATAATCCTTGATACTAAAAAATGGTCATTGGTAAGAGATTTTAACGCTGTAAATGGACCAATATGGGATAATATTTTATTTCCAAATGATTCTTCATTAATTGTAGCAGGGTTAGACGACTTTTTAACTAGATGGGAAATTTTTGATTTTCCACCTGAAATACTAGAAAGACCAGGTCCAGCAAGAAGATTTAACCCAATTAAGGAAGTAGGGAATGGTGAAAAACAATTTGCAAGGAAGTGCAGTGTTTGTCATACTTTGTCAATAAATGGAAAAAAAAGAGCTGGTCCAACTTTATACAAAGTATTTGGAAGGAAAGCTGGAACACTTAAGGGATATAAATATTCTGAGGCACTATTAAAATCAGATTTAATTTGGAATGAAGGAACAATACATCAATTGTTTGATGAAGGTCCAGATAAAGTAACACCAGGAACAAAAATGCCTATACAAAGAATGAAAAAATACGAAGATAGACGTGATTTAATTAAATATTTAAAAAAAGTAACTAATTAAAAAAGGAGACATTAATGAAAATGGTATTAACAAGTGGAATTTTTAGTATAATAGTCGGCGTTGGAGCATATTATATATTAATAAATATAGGTATGGATTCTGCGAACGTTATGTCTAGTATTAACGTAAGATTATAGTAAATTAAATATATCTAATGATTAAAAAGAATGAATAAAATAAAATATATTACCTATGTTTGCCTAGTAAATATTCTATTTTTTTCTTTTAATGCTAAAAGTGATGATGCATCCCGTGCATGGAAAGAAGCATACAAGTCAACTGTAATTGTTTTGCCAACTTGGCCTGGATATAATAGGCCTGGGTTTGGAGCTCCAACAGGAACAGCGCCAGCAGGAACAGGTTTTTATATATTAATTGATAAAAAGGTTAATAATACACATTTTATTATGACAGCAGCCCATGTAATAAAAAATGCAAAAGCGGTAGAAATAAAAGATTATAAAAATATTACACAGCAAGCAGAAGTAATATTAGTGGACTTAAAAAGAGATATAGCTATTTTAAAATCAAAAATTAATGGGTTAGCAATAAAAACTTCCGAACAAAACCTAGATATTGGAAACGAAGTCTGTGTAATTGGAAATAGCTTTGGTTTAGGTCCGAGCCTGTCATGTGGTATAATATCAGCAAAAAATAGAAAAAATTTAGGCTTTAATCCAATCGAAAATTTTATTCAAACAGATGCAGCTGTAAATCCTGGTGCTTCTGGAGCGCCGTTAGTAAATAAAAATGGTGAGTTAATTGGTATGGTTGACGCTATTTATACAAAAGAAGCAGATATTGATGCAGGTGTAAATTTTGCAATAGATATAAAATTGATTAATCAATTTATAACTGAAAATTATGATATTCTAATGAAAAATTAATATGTTTATAAAACCTACAAAGTTGGAGGATGCCAGAAACAAACTAATTGAAACCATTAGTTTGAAAAATGAAAAAACAAAAGTACCAATTGTGAATTCATTAGATCGTGTAAGTTGCTCTACAATCAAAAGTAAAATAAATTTACCTTCAACTGCAAATTCTGCCGTAGATGGTTATGGAGTTTTGCACAGTATTATTGTATCTAATCCCAAATTAAAATTGACAGTGGTAGGTATAGCAAAAGCGGGGCACCCTTATAATAAAACAATACAGCCAAATGAAACTATAGAAATTTATACAGGTGCAGTTACGCCTAAAGGTATTGATACAGTAATTATGCACGAGAATTGTCAAAGAATTGGTAACCAAGTAACAATAAAAGGTAATGTTATTAAAAATCAAAATATCCGTCCTGTAGGAGAGAATTTAAAAAAAGATGAAATAGTTGTAAATAAAGGTAAAATTATTAATGCTGCTGATGTAGGGCAACTTGCTGCATCTGGTAATAATGAAATAGAAGTTTATAATAAAATAAAAATTTCAGTGATTTCTACAGGCGATGAATTAGTAAGTTCTATATCCAAAGAAAGATCAAATGGTCAAATTTATGATGCTAATAGGCCAATGTTACTTTCTTTATTAAATTCTAATTATTTAGAAACTATTGATATGGGAATAGTTAAAGATATAAGAGAAGATTTAGCCAATAAGTATAATGAGTGCATATCTAAAAGTGATGTAGTAATTTCATCTGGTGGAGCGTCAGATGGAGTAGAAGATCACACTCAAAACGCGCTTAAAGATATAGGTGCAAAATGTATAGTATGGCAATTAGCAATGAAACCAGGTAAACCTATGTCTATAGGATTGTTGGGTAAAAAAATAATTTTTTGCCTTCCTGGAAATCCTGTAGCAGCCTTTGTATGTACTAAATTATTAATAAAACCTTTGATAATTAAGCTTGCAGGTGGAGTTAACTTAAATCCTTTAAGCGTGAAATTACCATCTGGTTTCACACATAATAAAAAAACAGGTAGAGCAGAATATCTTCGTGCCAAAATTATTAACGAAAATGCAAAAACTTTTATTACAATTCATGGAAGAAAAGGGGCGGGAGTTATTTCTTCATTAACTGGTGCAGACGGCATAGTAGAAATACCTATGGAATATAAAAGTGTTGTAAAGGGAGAACTTTTAAATTTTTTCCCATTTGATCATAGAGGTTTATAATTAATTAATCTGGAATAAGGTTGTTGTCCCATTTTACAATAACGTTAAAAGAAATAGATATTCTAGGAAAATCTGACATGTTAGGGTGAACTAAGTGATGAATAAACGCAGGCCATAATAATAAATCACCTGATTTTGGTAAAACTCGATGTTCTGGATCAACCTGTTTATCTCCTTTAATAGAATTCATATTTGCCTGAGGTCTTGGATCAAAGAAACTTATTGATCCAGGATTAAGATCTGATCTAAAAACCTCTGCATCCGATTGATCTGGAACATTTATATAATAAGTGCCTGATAACCATGAGTGAGGGTGGTTATGAAGATTATGATAGTCACCTTTCATATTTACATTGCCCCAACCTTGAATAGACCATTTCAATTCATATGAAATTCCACAATGTTGAGCATAGTCATATATTGCTCTATCTAGGCATTGTTTTAACCAATACATAGCGGGATGATCCATATTTAAAATATTTTGGCTAACATAATTCTCAGTCATGTTTTCTTGTTCTGCATTGTTAGATAAAACAATATCAGCAATAACAGCATTGGCAGTTTCATAACCAGGAAGCGACATTTCCATAAATTGTGTTGGCCAAAGATTTAAAAAATTTGGTTTAGTAATATTAGAGCTATTTTTAGTCACTTTATCCTCCCAATAATAAAGTATTTTAAGATATTTTGTATTTTTGAATAATATAATCAGTAATTGAATTAATGTTATTTAAATCGAGGGATGGTATTGAAGCTTCTATCTTACTATCCGTAGCTATAGCAAAAACATTCTTATCTTCTGTAAATAAAAGTGGTTTGTTAATAATAGGTCTATATACTTCAAGTTTTGGTATATTCTCATTTTTATAGCCTTCGACTATAATTATATCACATTTTTTGATAGGGTTTTTTGAGAACATCTCTAGCATTTCAAACAAACTTTTTTCTTCGTTTTGGTCATTTTCTTGTATTAATGCAAACCGTTCCTTTGACGATATAATCATTGGTCTTGCCCCAGCTTTTCTTAAATTATAAGAGTCTTTGCCAGGTTTATCTATATCAAATTTATGATGGGCATGTTTTAAAGTTCCAACATTAATACCAATCTTTGTAAAATTTTCTATCAGTTTTGTAGAGAGTGTTGTCTTTCCTGATCCTGACCAACCAGCGAGACCAAAAAAAGGAGGTAACTTTCCAAGAATTTGTTGTGCATCTATTAGATCTCGAGGAGAGTTCAAATTAGTAAAAGGATCAAAACTTGAATTGTCAATGCTATCAAAATCTACATAAGCAATTTTAAGTTGAGATGTAAAAATATCTATTTTTCTAATACCTTCGTCTAATGCATTTTGTAACTTAATATTAATTTCTGACTTCCACAAGGCAATCACTGGATGATTGAACCCTCTCGATTTAGCGACTACTAGATCAATATTTGGTTGACTATTTTTAGCTTTTAACATGAATTGGACAATATTATTTGGAAGAAATGGAGTGTCACAAGGTAAAGTCATGACCCAATCATTATTATTATTTTTTGCCCAATTTAGAGATGCCAATATTCCTGCTAGTGGTCCTAGGTGACCTTTTATGGGGTCTTCAATAATAGGGTAACCAAATTTAGTAAACTGTTCTAAGTTTGTATTTATATTCAATGCTATTGGAGCAACTTTGCCAGATATTTTTTCCAAAACATAAGATAACAATGGTCTGTCTAAGAGTGGAATTAGAGCTTTTTCTTTACCACCCATTCTTCTACCCTTGCCTCCTGCTAAAATAACGCATGGTACTATTTCATTTGATAATTCCAATTTATTAAAACCTTTATTTAATTAGTGCTCTTTGAGCAGATACAACATCTTCGCTTTTAACAGAATGCACATCAGTATCAAAAATAACTCTTTCTATACCGTTCGCTATAATCATTCGTTTACCTTTAGCCCGCCCAATTAAGGTCAGACCAGACTCTTTAGCAAGTTGAACTCCTGATTCAGTAAACCCAGATCTTGAAATTAGTATTGGGATACCCATTTGGACAGTCTTGATGACCATCTCAGATGTCAGTCTTCCAGTAGTATAGAATATTTTATCACTAGCATTTTCTTTATTTAAAAACATCCATCCAGCAATCTTATCAACTGCGTTATGTCTGCCTACATCTTCAACATATATAATAGGAGAATCATTTTTACATAAAACACAGCCATGAAGTGCACCTGCCTTTAGATATAAACTTGGTCTAGTATTAACTTTTTTTGAAATTGCATAAATCCAGGATGTTTTAATTTTGGCATCTTTATTTAAGTTAACAGAAGAAAAATCATCCATTATATCGCCATAAACAGTGCCTACAGCACAACCACTTGTTCTGATTTTCTTTTCCATTTTTTTTTCATAATTAGTTGTTCGCTCTGTTCTTATTATCACTACCTGTAAATCGGAATCATAATCAATGTCAGAAATTATATCATCTCTTTGCAACATATTTTGATTAAGGAGATATCCTACAGCTAAAATATCAGGCATGTCCCCTAGTGTCATAGCAGTAACAATTTCTTGTTTATTTAAGTAAATTGTTAATGGAATTTCTTTTACCACAGGAAGTTGTATATTTTCACCAGCCTCATTAATACAATTAATCGTTTCTGTTAAATCATCATTTTCTAAATTTGGTGAAATATAAAATTCTTTATTGTTTTCCATTATTTAGCCTTTTATTTAATAATTTGTTTGGATGCAGTCCATTTAATAAAGTTTTCAGATTCTTTTGACAAGTGATGGCATAATTCTAAATATTTAATTAAGAGCTCTTCTCCAAAAGAAGTTATTTTTGTACCTTTATTGCCAAGTTGTTTTTCTAAAATTGGGATTGGAAATGCTTCTTGGATAGTCTTTAAAAGAAGTGTAGCTCTTTTAGTACTCATTCCCATACTGACCGCCGCCGCTCTTATTGAACCTTTTTGAGATACCAGGTGAAATAATTCCATTTTACCAGCCCCGATCATATGTCCTTGAACATATATTTTAATTCTTACACCGTTCTCATTTTCCTTTAAAAGTCTGGGAGGTAATGAAGAACGCCTTATATCGGTTGATCTATTTTTCATTAACAAATTATAGGATATAATGTTAAAATAAACTAAATATTTTTTATGGTAATGACTTATGTCAGATTATTTTACAACTGATGAATTAGCAAAATTTCTAAGGATTAAACCCAGGAAAGTTTATGACTTAATATCAAAAGGTAATATCCCACATTCAAGAGTCATGGGTAAGCTATTATTTTCTAAAATAGAAATTTCGAATTGGATTTCAGGTACGGAAAAAAGCGTTTCAGAAATGAAGAATATACCAAATGTTTTGTTAGGAAGTCATGATCCTCTTTTGGAGTTAGCTGTAAAACATTCCAAGTCAGGAATTGCAATGTCTTTTGACGGTAGCATTCAAGGTATAGATAGATTTAAATTAAATCAGGGGATAGCGTCAGGTTTGCATATTTATGACCACAATTTGAAGAATTGGAATGTTTCTTTAATTAAAAGTCAGTTAAAGGCGAAGCAAGTTGTACTTATGGAGTGGGCAACAAGACAAAGAGGATTGATTTTTAAATCAACAAATAATAATAAAAAAAAGAAATCGTTTAAAGACTTTAAGGGCAAAATATTAGTTATAAGGCAACCAGGTTCTGGAGCTGATACTTATCTTCGATATTTATTGAAAAATGAAGATCTAAGTTATGATGATTATATCAATTCAGATCTAGCATACTCAGAAAACGATGCAGTTTCTTTAATATTATCAGATCAGGCAGATGTAAGTTTTGGTTTAAAATCTGAAGCTAATAAATTTGACTTAGAGTTTATTCCAATTGTAACAGAAAGGTTTGATTTAATTGTTTACAGAAAATATTGGTTTGAAAATCCATTTCAAGCTTTACTCAATTTTTCTAAAACTAAAGACTTTTTAAAATTAGCTTCGAGTTTCGAAGGTTATAATATTGATAATTTAGGTAAAATACATTTTAATAGTTAATAGGGATAAAAATCTTCAAAGCAATTGGTATGGGATTATTGGGTGTTGCAATAGTTTTAACTTTATTTTTTTTCTTTCTAGGGGCTAAAGTATACATCCTAACCTCTTTTTATTAAGGTACTTTATATGAAAATAACAAGTATTGAAACAATACATAATAAAGAATATTCCAATTTAATTTGGGTTAAAATTCACACAGACGAAGGTTTAACCGGGTTAGGTGAAACATTCAGAAACCCAGAAGCAATAATTTCTTATATTCATGAAACATGTGCACCTTATTTAATTGGTCGTAATCCATTAAGAATAAATGAGCATGCTGATAATTTAATAAATTGGACAGCAAATAGATATATTGGTTACCCAACTCGGTCAGTCGAATATAGAGGTAACTCTGCGGTCGATATTGCTCTGTGGGATTTAAAAGCTAAAGCGAGTAATCTTAGTGTTGTGGATATGTTGGGAGGTTTAAGTCGCGATAGTATTCCAATTTATAATACTTGCGCTGCAGATGGATATAACTGGAAAGCAAATTCTTTATCTAGATCAGGTAGTAAAAGTATCAAGGATAATAAAAAATCGTATGACGATTTGGAGTTACAAGCTTTAAATCCAGGTGAATTAGCGCAAAGCCTTTTAGATGATGGCATATCAGCAATGAAAATATGGCCTTTTGATGAATTTGCTTTCCCTACAAAAGGTCAAACTATAACTCTCGAAAATCTTAAAAAGGGTTTAGACCGTGTTGAAAAAATTCGTAAAGCAGTTGGTTCTAAAATAGATATAATGCTTGAATACCATTCGTTATGGCAGTTAGCTCCCGCTTTAAAAATAGCTAGGCAAGTTGATAATTTTGACGTTTTTTGGCATGAAGATCCTATAAATATGGCTTATCTAAAAGATCTTGCTGAGTTTAGAGATAAGACATTAGCTCCAATTGCGGGGAGTGAAGCCTTAGGAACATCTTTATGGTATCGTGACGCTTTAGCTTTGAATGCTATTGATTACATGCATTACGATTTAGGTTGGATAGGTGGTATTACAGAAGCTATAAAAATCTCAGGTTTAGCTCATGCAAATAACAGAATGATGTGTCCACATGATTGCACTGGCCCTGTAGTTTGGATAGCAAATTTGCATATCAGTCTTGCCTTTCCAACTTCAATGATTTTAGAGAGTGTTAGGGCGTATTATAATGGTTTTTATAAAAACTTAGTTACGCATCTACCTAAAATAGAAAATGGATTTGCCTTTCCTATGGATGGAATTGGACTAGGTGTGGAACTAAATGACACTCTTTTAAACTCTAAAGATACATTTATAAAAAAAACTACAATTAAAGATTTGTGAGAGTTTTAAAAATTATAAGTATTGAAAGCAGTAAATTAAAATTAAATATTACACCTGAATATGGAGGAAAAATAATTAATTTTACCTATGAAGACTTTAATATTTTTCGTCCAATACCATTAGGTAAAATTAATTTAGAAGAAGCATATAAAGGAGGATCCTTTGCCTTAGTTCCTTTTTCAAATAGATTAAAAAATGCAGAGTTTTATTTTGAAGATATTTTTTATAAAATTAATACAAATGCATTTCCGCATTCGATACATGGTCATGGTAACTATGTTAGTTGGGATGTAATAAAAAAAACAAAATCAAGTACAGTTATAAAGTATGAACACAATTCAAACGAATTGGGATGGCCTTGGCCTTATCAAGCACAACAGTCATTTTCTTTAAAAGATTCTGAATGCACTATAAAGTTAACGTTAAAAAATAAATCAAGCATTAATATGCCGTTTGGTTTTGGAATACATCCTTTTTTTAATTTTGATGATGAAATTAAGTTAAAGTTCAAAGCCGAAAGAGAATGGATAGGCCTACCTGAAAACTTTCCAACAAAAACTAAGCTTGTTGATAATAGTTTCAATATTAATAATGGAAAGAAATTATGGAAAACAGAAAAGACTATTTGCTATGAGAACTTTGAAGGAGAGGTTCAAATTTTTTGGGTTAATAAAAATAAAGAAATTAAAATTAAGGCGGATAGAGTTTTTAATCATTTAATTGTGCATGTTCCAAACGGTGGAAAGTATTTTTGCATTGAACCTGTAAGTCATCCCACTGATAGTTTTAACTTAGCACACAAGAAAATAGAGAATATAAAAAATCAATTTTTAAAGCCAAACGAAAGTTTCACCGGTTCAATCACAATAGCAGTTGAGCAATAACTTTATCCATAACAAGGAAATTGAATTCCTTTTACCCCTGGAATATAAAAAGCAAAAAGACCTCCCGCATTGGGTTGTTGTTTTTCAGTGCCCTTTGTTATATTTTCTTGGCCTATAGATGTAACATATATTGTATCCAGCTTTGAGCCACCAAATGCAATTTTAGTTGGCTTTTCAATTGGCATTTTTATAGTCATATCTACTTTTCCTTGTGGTGTAATTCTTAGTAATTCCCAACCAGAAACTCCAGCCATCCAATAGCATCCATCGGCATCAATGCAGCCTCCATCTGGACGGCCAGCAACATTTTTTGTATCAAAAAAAGTACGCTTATTACTCCAAATACCGTCAATTAAATCATAGTCATATGCCCAAATCGTTCTAATCCAGTAAGCACTATCTGATACGTATGCAGTTTTGTAATCAGGTGAAAATGCCAAACCGTTAACAGTATAAAACCCACCCATAGTTTTGTTAACTCTTCCGGAAGGTTCAAGGCAATAAAGACTACCTTTTGCACTTTCATTTATATTAGAACCATTAATAGCCATTGTTCCTGCATAGAAACGGCCGTTATAATCTACTGTTCCGTCGTTGAATCTATTCTCTAAAATATTACTTTCTGTGTTATCTATTAAAATTTTTGTTTTCTTAATTTGATCAAATTCAAAAAAGCCATCAGTTAGAGCCAAAATAACGTTTAGGTTACTTTTTAATGCAAAGCAACCAATAGGTTTTTTAAAATCAAAGGATATATTCTTGCCATTTTCAGGATTAAACTTGCATAAGAGACCTTTATTAATATCTACCCAATAGAGCATTTGGTCTTTCACAGACCAAATTGCACCTTCTCCAAGATTTGCTTTAGCATCTAAAACACAATCAATTTTTATGTTATTCAACTTATCATCCTCAATAAATTAGAATATATATTGTCTTAGCTGCCTATTAGATTTGGTAAAGTTAAAGAAATAGCAGGAATAAAAGTAGTAAGCATAAGTGCACTAAAAATAGCAAAATAAAATGGCCAAATTGTTTTAACGACTCTTTCAATAGGAACTTTGCCTATTGCACATCCTACGAACAAGCAAGCTCCCACTGGTGGAGTGCAAAGGCCAAGTCCTAAATTCATCATTAAAATCATTCCAAATTGTAAAGGGTCCATGCCAAGAGAAATTGCTAATGGAAGAAAAATAGGAGTGCAAATTAGAATTAATGCTGCCATATCCATAATCATCCCTAAAATTAACAACATTATATTAATCATTAATAGAATAATAATAGGGTTACTTGAAATACCATTCATAAACGTGATCATTTGGGATGGAACTTGGTAAAAGGTAAGCATATAACCAAAAGCTGAAGCACTAGCAACGAGTATCATTACCATAGATGTTGTCTTAACAGAATTAACAACAGCAATTTTAAAGTTTTTCCATGTAAGTGCCCTATATACAAATATGGTAACAAGAAATGCATAAAGAGTCCCAAAAGCTCCAGATTCGGTCACTGTAAATATACCTGATAAAACACCTCCCACTATTATAACGGCAGTAAAAAGACCTGGTAAAGCAGTTACAAAATGTAAAAATAGAGCATAATAACCGGGAAACACCTCTGACTTATACCCTCTTTTTACCGCTACAAGATAAGCAACCAATGCTAAACAAATACACATTACTACACCTGGAATTATTCCAGAGAGAAATAATTGTGTAATAGATACACCTCCACCCGTTGCAACAGCATATAAGATCATATTATGACTTGGAGGTATCATAATGCCTGCTATAGACGAAGTGACAGTTACATTGACTGCGTAATCTTCATCGTAACCTTTTTCTTTCATAACAGGTATTAGAATTGATCCTAGTGCAGATACATCTGCAACAGCGGATCCTGAAATTCCTCCAAAAAGCATTGAAGCAAAAACGTTAACTACTCCAAGCCCGCCTCTTATTGCTCCAACTGCAGAAGAAGCCAATCTAACTAACCTTACTGCAATTCCTCCATGAAACATTAATTCACCAGCAAAGATGAAAAAGGGAATAGCAAGTAGAGAAAAAACATTAATCCCTGATATAATTCTTTGAAAAGCAATAATTAGAGGTAGTCCTTCAAAGTAGAAAGCGGAAACTGCGCCAATGCCCAGAGCAAAGGCAACAGGAACACCAATAATTACTCCAAATGCAAAAATTCCCATCATTATTAATAGGCCCATTTTTTTTCCTTACTCAGAATTGTTGTTATCAGTAATTTTATTCTTGTAATTTAAGATGTGACCAATTGAAAAAAGTAAAATTAGAGCTCCACAAATCATTATAGGAACCGCACGAAGTCCTTCTGGAATGTGAATTAAGGGTATTTGGGTAGTCCATTTAAAGACGGCTAATTTATAACTATAAACCATCATAACGTAACCAAATATTATAAGCATTAAGTGAGTTATCAAATCAAAAGTGATTTGTAAAAATCTAGGCATTCTGTCTCTAAAGTACGTAACACCCAAATGAGTTTTTTTATGAATGCCAATAGCCGCACCTAAAAAGCCAATTAGAACTACAAGTAAAAGAGAAACTTGCTCTACCCAAGTTGGAGTAGAATTTAATACATATCTTCCATAAACTAACCAACTAAAAATTACTGTCATTATAACTAAAGCTAATCCAGTGATAATATTACATAGATAAGCAACTTTGTCTAAAAAGTTGGTGTAATTATTTATTAATTTAGCAGAAATTTTATTTATAATTAGTCTCCGCATAACTTAATAAATTTTGTGGCCACACATATTATATGGCCACAAAACTTTAATAGTTATTTAGTGTTTTTAATTAGATTTACTAATGGTACTAAATTAGGGTTTGCTGATAAATATTTTGTGTGTACCGGTTTCATGGCATCCATAAAAGCTTGTTTATTTGGAATTTCATTGAATTTAACTCCGGCTTTCATTACTTTATCACGACTTGAAATAGCCCTTTTTTCCCATAAAGCTCTTTGTAATTCCGCTGATTCACGTGCAGCGTCCTTTACAGCTTTTTGATTTTTAGCTGATAAGTTGTTGTAAACTTTATCGTTAATACAAACACACTCAGGTATAATTAAATGTTGGGATAGTGAGTAGTATTTAGCTACTTCAAAATGACCGGTTGATTCATAAGAAGGCCAATTATTTTCAGCACCGTCAACTACGCCTGTCTTTAGTGATTGGAAAACCTCTGAAAAAGCCATAGGCGAAGGATTACCTCCTAAAGCAGAAATCATTCCAGAATAAAGATCATTATTCATTACTCTTACTTTTAAGCCTTTTACATCAGAAGGTTTCATAATAGGTTTTTTGGAGTTATAAAATGAACGAGCCCCCGAGTCATACCAAGCTAGAGCTATTATACCAATTTTAGCCATTCCTGCGCTGATTTTATCTCCTGCAGCTCCATCTAAAGCTCTATGCATATGTCCCATGTCTTTAAATATAAAAGGCAAAGATACTACATTTGCTTCTGCAGCCATTGGACCTATAGGGCCAAGATTGAAGTTTCCAATTGCAAGTCCGCCCACTCTAACTTGTTCAATAGCATCAGGCTGATTTCCTAAAACACCTGAATGAAACATCTTGAGAGTAATCTCTCCTCCTGTTTTTTGTTTTAAAAGTTCAGCAAATTTATCCATTGCTACCGTATTTGGGTAACCTGGCTTGTGAATATTCCATCCACGCCATTCTTCAGCTACAGATGCTACAGATATTGTTGAGGCAACGGCCATAGCTGAAATACCTAACATTATTTTCTTAAATTTTTTCATTTAAAATCTCCATTGAATTTTTATTTATCCAATGGTGCGGTTAATTGAATGGAAGTGTCAATGTTTAATTAATTTATTAACTATATCAAAAGTCAAATTTTAACTGTTTAGCTAGATATTAGAATGCTAAATGAACCTTCATACTATTTTCTTTTTCGTCCATTGCTATATGGAATCCTTTTTCGGCATCTTTAAAAGGGATTTTGTGTGTAATTAGTGGATTAACGTCAATTAGCTTTTTTTGCATCATTTTTACAGCTAACTGGAATTCGGAGTGAAACCTAAAGGATCCTTTGATATTTAATTCTTTTGTTGTAACAGCAACTAAAGGCATTAAAATATCTCCGCCCAGCCCTAGTTGTATTAAAGTACCTTTAGGTTTGAGGGACTTAATAGCATCATTTATTCCAGAAGCAGAGCCAGAACATTCTATAGCAAAATCAAACGCCCCTTTCCCAACTTGAAATTGCTCTAATTGATCATAATTTGTTAAAGTGTTAATTATCATGTCTGCGCCAACAGAATTTGAAAAATCTAGAACGTTATCAGAAATATCTGTAACAACTATTTTTTCTGCTCCAGCTCTTCTTGCTGATAACACGCATAATGTTCCAATTGGCCCAGATCCAGTTATTAGGATTTTCTTACCAAAAATATTTCCAGCTTGATTGATTGCATGAAGACATACTGCAAGAGGTTCAGCCATTGCAGCTTCTCCCGCTGATAAACCATCAGCAGGAATACACTGATAATCTTCAGCAATAAGCGTTTCTCTAAATGCTCCTTGAATGTGAGGGAAGGGCATTGCAGAACCATAAAATTGCATGTTCAAACAATGATTTTGGGACCCTTTTAGGCAAAATTCACAATTGTTGCATGGCCTTGAAGGAGATACTGAAACTAATTGTCCAATAGCTAAATTAGTTACTTTTGATCCTAATTTAGAAATATGCCCAGAAACTTCATGACCAAGAACCATCGGCTCCCTTAACTTTATTTGACCAAAGCCACCATGTTTATAATAATGAAGATCAGTTCCGCATATACCACCCATTGCCACAGAGATTTGAACTTGATTAGGAGTTAATTCTTCTAAATGAAAATCCTCAATTCTTAAGTCCATTGCTCCATGAATTTTTAAAGCTTTCACAAATATCTCCTATAAAAAACAATGATTCAAACTAAATTTTTGAAAGATAATTAGCAATATTTTTATTATTTATATATGTTTTACCTTTATAGATATTGGAGAATACTATGGCTATTGGCATCGAGTTATTTAACCTAAAAGGAAAAAGGGCGCTTATCACGGGTTCATCTCAAGGAATAGGATATGCATTAGCCAAGGGTTTATACGAAGCAGGAGCAGAAATTATCTTAAATGGCAGAAATAAAGAGAAATTAGATAAATCTGCGGACAAACTTAAAGTAGATAGAAAACTATTTCAATTATCTTTTGATGTCACTAATTATGATGAAACAAAAGAGGCAGTAAATAACTTTGAAGATCAATTTGGAGCAATAGATATTTTAATAAACAACGCTGGAATGCAACATAGGACGCCGCTTGAAGACTTCCCTCCTGAAATGTTTGAGCAATTATTAAGAACGAATGTTTCTTCAGTATTTAATGTTAGTCAAGTAATCGCTAAACATATGATCAAAAGAGGATCAGGAAAAATTATTAATATAGCAAGTGCCCAAACCTTATTAGCTAGACCGGGAATTGCTCCATATACAGCAACTAAAGGAGCTGTTGGCAATTTAACCAAAGGCATGGCTACAGATTGGGCTAGATATGGTCTTCAATGCAATGCTATAGCTCCAGGTTATTTTGATACACCACTTAATTCTGCTCTTGTCTCAGACAACGAATTTACAACATGGCTTAAGAAAAGAACTCCTGCTGGTAGATGGGGAGAAGTAGAGGAGCTTGTAGGCGCCAGTATTTTTTTAAGTTCAAGTGCTTCTAATTTTGTCAACGGACACACACTTTACGTTGATGGTGGAATTACAGCATCCTTATGATATTATCCTGTATTTGACTTATTTTTTATTTTTAAAAAGATAATTTTTCTTTTTATTTTATAAAATTTAATTGATTTTATTAAATAGTTCTATATATATTAAAAAAAAAGAATAATTTTCTAAATGAGGCAATTGTGATAGATAACATAGATCAAAAAATTTTAACAGTTATTCAAAAAAATGCTGGCCTTCCTTTATCAGAGATTTCAAAGAGAGTAGGTGTGTCTCCAACACCGTGCTGGAATAGAATAAAAAAAATGGAAGAAGGGGGAGTTATTTCAGCAAGAACTATTGTTCTTAATAGAAAAGCTATCAATCTACCTATAGTAGTATTTCTATCCATTAGGGTTAGCCATCATTCTAAGGATTGGATTTCTAATTTTCAAAGCATCATAGATAAACATGATGAAATAATTGAAACGCACAGGTTAACTGGATCAGATTCTGATTACTTGTTAAAAATTGTTGCTCCCAGTATTGAAGATTATGATTTTTTTCAACAAAAATTGATTGGAGAACTTGAGTTTACAAAAATGTCTTCAAGTATTTCTCTCCAAGAAATGAAACATTCTCACATTTTGCCATTGAAGCAATGCAGCAAGGCTTAATTTGCATTTGGAAAAAATAATTGTTGCCCTTTTATTTTGAAATTTTTAATAGCTTTTTGTCCTTTTTCAGATAATAGCCAATTTATAAAAATTTTTGTGTTTTTGAGTCTAACATTAGGGCATTTTAAAGGATTTACCATGGTTATCCCATATTGATTAAATAACAATTTATCCTTTTCTGCTATGACATCTAAGTTTTTTTTATTATTAAATTTTATCCACGAAGCTCTATCCGTTAATGTGTAGGCTTCCATTCCGTTAGCTAAGTTTAAAGTGGTTCCCATTCCAGAGCCTGTTTCTCTATACCAACCTCCTGAAAATTGAGTTGGGTCTAGATTAGCTTTTCTCCATATACTCATTTCTTTGAAATGCGTTCCTGAATCGTCTCCTCTAGAAACAAAAACAGATGATGAATTGTATATTTTACTAAATGCTTTTATTGGATCGTCGCTAATGTTTATTTTGGCAGGATTTCGTTTGGAGCCAATAATAACAAAATCATTATACATTAAATTTTGACGATTTACTCCGTTTCCATTTTTAACAAATTCTAATTCTCTATTCTTTGCGTGAACTATGATGACATCGCCATCACAGTTGGCAGCGTTTTTAAGGGCGGCTCCAGTACCAACTGAAACAACATGGGCCATTATATTCGTCTCTGATTTCATCAAGGGAAGAATATAGTCGTAAAAACCAGAGTTATAAGTAGAAGTGGTGGATTGAACGACAATAGAATTATCTGCCAGGGATGGCTTAGCGAAAATAACTAAACATAAAATTAAAGGGTATATTTTAAACATAAAGTTTCCAAAATCATAAAAAAGTTGTAATTTATGTAAATTACACATAATATTGCATATATAAACATAATTAATCAAGATTTATATGAATATTTTATTTGAAGCTTTCAAACAATCAATTGAGTTAGTATCTACTTTTAATACTGATTTATACGAAATATTGTTACTTTCACTCAAGGTTAGTTGCTTATCATTATTTTTTTCTTCTTTAATAGGGTTACCCTTGGGAACTTTTTTGGCTATCAAAAATTTTTGGGGAAAGGACATTACATTAATTTTTTTTAATACTATGATGGGACTTCCACCAGTAGTTGTTGGGCTAATTGTATATTTATTAATTTCAAGATCAGGACCTTTCGGGTGGTTAGGAATTTTATACACACCTACAGCAATGATAATAGCGCAGATGATACTTATCATACCGATTATAGTATCATTGACTGCCCAAACCATAGAAGAGATCCATCAAGAATATAAATTACTTTTTTATTCTTTAGTTGTGCCTCCTCACAAGGCTGTCATCGCTTATCTTTTTGAAGCTAGATATTTAATATTAACAGTTATGTTAGCAGGATTTGGTAGGGCAATATCAGAGGTTGGTGCGGTTATTATAGTAGGTGGAAATATTGATCATTTAACAAGAGTGATGACGACAACAATAGCTTTAGAAACTTCTAAGGGTAATTTATCACTCGCTTTGGCTTTAGGAATTATACTTCTTTCTATAGCCTTATTTACGAATTTTATTTTAATACGTTTAAAAATTAGAGCTAAGCAGAGAATGTATGTCTAAAAAAGTCTTTGAATACGCACAAAATTTGACCCCAATACAACTCACTAATTTATCAGTTGTTGTGGGCCAAAAAATAATTTTAGATAAAATAAACTGCAAAATTAAAAGTAATTCAATAACTGCAATTTTAGGGCCAAATGGAGCTGGTAAAAGTATTTTTTTACAAACTATAAACGGATTAGTTTCTGTTCAAAGTGGAAGATTAACTTTTAATTTAATGGAAAATAACCAAGAAATTAGAGAGCAACAAGCTATGGTCTTCCAAACGCCAGTTTTGTTGAGAAGAACTGTTATGGCTAACATGCAATTTGTCTCAAATTTACGTAACAAAGAAAGTAATCGATTACTTAAAAATATCTTAAATAAAGTTGGATTAGAAGGTTATGAAAAAAAACCTGCCAGATTGCTTTCTGGTGGAGAAAAACAAAGATTGTCCATGGCTAGAGCTTTGATGGTTAATCCTAATTTGCTTTTACTTGATGAACCAACAGCTAATTTAGACCCTTACTCCCTAAACTTAATTGAAGATTTAGTTTTAGAAGAAAATTCAATTGGAAAAACTGTTATATTCACCACACACGATATGTCTCAAGCTAAACGACTTGCTACAGACGTCATTTTCCTAAATAAGGGGAAGGTGTTAGAACAAACAATTTCAAAAACATTTTTCAAAAGCCCTAAAACCGTAGAAGCAGAAAAGTATATAAATGGAGAAATATTAATTTAAGAATTTTTTATTCTAGTATTTTTTCAGCTAAATTAGCCCAATATTCTGCACCTATAGGAAGAAGTTCGTCATTAAAATCATAGTGTGCACTATGAAGCTTCTCTGACTTTTCGCCTGCTCCTATCCAAATATATGCTCCAGGTTTTTCTTGTAACATATATGAAAAGTCTTCAGAAGTCATAGTGGGTTTTTCTTCTTTGTTAAGTGAATTAATTCCAAAAGTGTTTTCAAAAACTGCTGATGCAAATTGGGCACTTTTCTTATCATTGATTGTTGAAGGATACCCTGGTCTTACTTCAATGTTCACGGAACAATTATTAATAGAGCATGCACCTTGGGCTGCGTTTTTAATTTTCTCAAGCATGTCATTTCTAGTGGCTGTATTAGTTGATCTTAAGGTTCCACCAATAGTCACTATATCCGGTATAACATTAAACGCAGATCCTCCTTCAATTTTTGTTAATGAAAGCACTGCTTGGTCAAAAGGATTTAATTGACGTGAAATACAACTTTGAAGGGCGGTAATTGTTAATCCTGCGGAAACTAAAGGATCGTTAGAAAATTGGGGTTGAGCTGCATGTCCCCCCTTTCCTTCTATTGTAATAACAATTATATCCCCACCAGCCATAGCAAAACCTTCATGAATTACCGCTTGCCCAACTGGAACACCTGGCCAATTATGTATTCCCCAGATACTATCTATATTAAACTTTGAAAAGAGACCGTCGTCAATCATTGACTTAGCCCCAGCATTCCCACCTTCTTCTGCAGGTTGGAATATACAATAAACAGCACCTAAGAAATTTTTAGTTTCTGCAAGATATTTTGCTGCCCCTAAGAGCATTGTAGTATGACCGTCATGACCACAAGCATGCATTTTACCATCATTTTTTGACGAATAAGTTAAGTTAGTTTTTTCTTTCATAGGCAATGCATCGATATCAGCTCTAATACCTAATGACCTGTTGCTTGCACCATTATCTTTACCATAAATAATACCCACTATTCCAGTTCCACCTAAATCGCGATGTACTTCTATATTAAATTCGTTTAATTTTGTTGCGATAAAATTAGAAGTGTTATGCTCTTCATAGGCTGTTTCTGGGTTTGCATGAATATGGTGTCGCCATCTTTCCATTTCAGGAATATATGATTTAATTTTATTATGAATGGTCATATTTTTACTTCCTAACGTAAAATTAAAATACTATTATGTATTATATTTACAAATTTTTTAAGCTTAATTAATTAGATACGATAAAATGAATAATAAAAAATTGATAGATTTTTTACCAGTTTCAAAACTATATTTTGATAAGAAGCTTGGTTTGAATGTTTCTTATAGATATGTAGAAGAAAATGAAAAATTACCTATATTATTTTTACATGGTTTTAATGGAAACAGTAAAAGTTGGGCACACCAATTCAAATATTTTAAAAATAAGCGTTCGGTTATAGCTATTGATTTCCCTGGCTTTGGAAACTCTACTGCTTTAGATACTGACATGAAAACAATTGCAGACATGTTTATTAGATTATTAAAAAAATTGAATATAAGTCGTTTCCAAATTGTAGGTCACTCTATGGGAGGTATGTTAGCTCAAGTAATGGCTATTAATTATGAGAAATTAGTTAATAAACTAATTCTGTCATGCACACATAATGGTTTTGCTATATCAAAAGAAAAACCTTTAGGTATAGATTATGTCAAAAGAATTGAGCAAAGGAAAAAACTAACAAATCAAGAGTTTGGAAAAATCAGAGTTTCTAAAATGTTATCTAAATCTAATATAATAAATAAAGAAACATTTAAATTTTTAACTTCTATAAGTGAGGAAATCACAGTAGGAGCTATTTCTGCTGGGGGAATGGCGATGCAAACTTTAGACACTTCAAAAAATTTACAAAACCTTTCTACAGATTGTTTAATAATTACGGCCTCCCAAGATATAATTGTATCTGAACAACAAAAAATAGCATTAAGAAATAGTTTGCCTAAAGCAATAACAAAAGAAATATTAAATGTAGGACATGCTCCATATTGTGAGGACCCTGAAAGTTTCAATATTCTTTTAAAAGATTTTTTGTAAAATTAATGAACGCTTTATCAAGTCGTTCATTTTCTTATTACTTTATGACTAATACTTTAGCTCTCCTTGGTCTATGGGTTCAAAAAATTGGGGTTGGTTGGTTAACTTGGGAAATAACTGAATCTACTTTTTGGACAAGTTTTGTTACGTTAGCTTTAATGGCACCTGCAGGAATTATAGGGCCTTTATTTGCAGTTCTTGCTGAAAAATGGGAAATGAGAAAAGCCAGTATCATACTTAAAGTATTGATGTTTTTAGTTAGTGGATTAATTTGGTATATAGAATTTATTGATAAGCATACACTTTTTTCATTAGCCTCATTATCTATCATTCAAGGTCTTCTTAGCGCCTGTTATCATCCGGTAAGATTAGTTTTTGTTTCAGTAGTTGTTCCTCGAGAATTATTAGCTAGTGCAGTAGGCTTGAACTCAGCTTCATTTAATGGGTCAAGAGTTGTAGGGCCTGCTTTTGCAGGTCTTTCAATAGCTCTTTTTGACCTTCAAACCACATTCTTTATTGCTATGCTGACATATATTCCATTGATTCCAGTGCTCATGTATATGCCTTTGAGAGAAAGAAAGAAATCTAAAGACGTCAATAATTATTTTGATCGTTTGATTGCCGGTGGAAAGGTAGCATTAAAAACACCAATAATTTTTAAAGGTTTATTCATTGTTTTTGTCAGTGCATTTTTTGTAAGAGGAATGTTAGAAATTCAACCAACAATAGCAGGAGAAATTCTTGATAGTGGAAGTTTGGGACTATCTCTAATTACAGCTACAGCTGGTTTTGGAGCCTTATTAGCTTCTATATGGATAGGAATTAGAAAAAAAGATGATTTAAAAATTGAGAAAAAGCTTATTCCAATGCTTTTATTAGGCCTTATTACAAGTTTAGTTCTTGGCTTTATTAATGATATGTATTTGATGGCATTTGCTTTTACGATAGTAGGCTTTAGTACAACTGCAATTGGCATTGGAACGCAAACCATGATTCAACTTGAAGTTGATGATTTATATAGAGCTAGAGTTTTAACATGGTGGTCAAGTGTGTCATTTGGATCATTAACAATTGGAGGTATATTATTAGGTTCTATTGGTGAAATTATTCCATTAAGTATAGGTATGATGATTATGCCAATAGTTGGGTTTGTTTTTTTTAAGTACGTTTTAATATATAAATTTAAAAATAAATTTATATAACTTTTTTTATGGCTTCTCTTCTAAATATATAAATACCAGTGATAGTGATTATAATACCCCCAATAATTGTTGTGATAACTGGAGTTGAATTCCAAATCATGTAATCAAATACTATTGCCCAAACTATACCTGAATAATTAAAAGGGCTTACAATTGAGGCTGGTGCCTTTTGTAAGGCATATGTCATGAGTATTTGAGTTATGAAAGCTGTAGTTCCTAGCCCAAAGAATAATAAAATTATATCTAGTGAAGGTTGTTTCCATAAAAAGGGCTGGAATAAAGAAGTTATAATCACGCTGATAAACATAAAATAAAAAACTGTTTTAACTGGATGCTCAGTAGTACCTAGTAATCTTAAAAAGATAATAGTAATTGACCACATTAAAGTAGCTACTAAAGCGTAAATTGATGCTAATGCAATTTCACCAGAAGGGTTAATGGCTATTATTACACCTAAAAAACCAATAAAGATTGCGGTCCATCGTCTCCATCCAATTATTTCCCTAAGGAAAAAAATAGCTAATATACCAGAAAATATTGGTACAGCCTGAGAAATGACAGTTACGTCTGCTACAGGTAATCTTTGAAACGCAAAAAAGAACATTAAATTACCGACAAGGCCCGCAATGCTTCTAAAGAAATGTAAGATTGGTTTCTTTGTTTTTAAAAAATTAAGGCCTCCTAATTTATAAATAAGTGGAGATAAAAAAATTAAAACAATTATGCCTCTTGCAAATGTAATTTGAGTTGGATGATAATCTATTCCAATTAATTTTGCTTGAACGCTCATTAAAGTCACACTGAAAACAGCAATAATCATAGCAACTATTGCTTTAAAATTATTAGATTGAGCCTTAAAAAGATTTACCAAATATCTTTTCCATTATTAATTTAAGATAGTTAATCGAGTTTCTTATTTACGGAAAGTGAAGTAGGTGACTTTAGGAAAAATATAGTCACTATCGCTATAATGATTGGATAAATTGATAAATATCTGACGGTTTCTAATGAACTTCCGATATAATCAATTGCAAACCCAACAGGTAAAGGTCCTAACGATGCTCCGATAACACCAATCATTTGCCCAGTTCCTTGGATACTGCCTAAATGTTTTCTTCCAAAGTATCTCGGCCAAACATAACCAAACATAGTCATACTAATGGCGTTATTAATACCAAAAAAAATTGCATATATTATCGCGTATAATTCATTATTCGCGAAAGTAATAAACAATAGAGAAATACTATTTATAGTTAAACCTAATGCTAAAATATATTTCGTTGGATAGTTATCAAATAGCTTGCCTACAAAAGGCATAAATAAAACCATAGCAACAGCAGAGACAGAAAAAATTCCAGCTGCAAAATCAGTTGTAATACCTTGGCTTGTTAATATAGTCACTTGATAAAAATGAAGTGTAGTTACAAGCATAGCCATACCAAACCACATAGCACTTAATATGTAGAAGGATTTTTCTTTAATAGCTTCAGATAAGTTGAGTCCTTCAATTTCCTTTACATCATTTTGTTGAGAGTTAGATTGATTAACTCCGTCGGGTCTAAGTCCAACGCTTTCTGGGGTGTTCCACGCTAAAATATATAGTGCAGGAACCATAATTATCCACGTTGAGATGCCTAAAATAACCCAAGCATATTTCCAACCAAATTGTTCAATTAACAATTGAGATAATGGTGGGTGTATGGCCATTGATATCCCAAAACCAAGAGCCATTAAGCTCATTGCAAAACCTCTTTTAGTATCAAACCATTGAGAAACCATATTTGCACAGCCAAGCATTAGTGAACCTTGACCAAAAAATCTTAGAAATCCAAATCCAACTGTTAACATTAGAAAATTAGATGTTGCGCCAAAGAAGATACATGAAATTCCTAAAATAATACTTATAATTATAAGGCTAATTCTAGGTCCATACTTATCAATAATTTTTCCCATATAAGGGAGTAAAAATGCAGCAATTAAAGTTGCAAGACCATAAGCTGACGCAATTGAGGCGTTTGATAAATCCAAATCCTTACTTATAGGGCCAACAAAAACACTAAATGTGTGAGATTGGCCTGGGCCACTAGAGAAAATACCTAAATTTGCTACACCAACAATAATCCAACCGTAAAAAAATTTAGTATTAAAATACTTTAAAACATTTTCTCGCATGATTGATCAGTCTGTTGATTTGGTATAAAATCCAATAAAATTAATGTATATGTTAATTAAAGGAAAATATATAAATAAAATAAGTTATTTTTTTAGAGCCTCAACATACATGTCTAATGCCTGAATTAAGGTTCGATTAACGTCAACGGTTTCTCTGGTTTCCTTAGCAATTGAAGTTTTATTAGCCAAAGACATTATTTCGGCAGATCCCTCATGGAATTTTGGAGTCAACCCTGCGTCAGAAAAAGTTTCTGCAATTTCCAACATTTCACCCTCCCAACGAGCAGCGTCTAAAGGAATTCTAGGAACCATCCTTTGCATGGCTTTTAACATATCTGGTTTACTGTATTCTAATTCTTCAAAATAATTAGATGATAAATTTAACTTATGTGCAGCAGTTAATACTGCGGCGTGAAGTGCAAAAGTACCTTTTGTAGCGCTAGCATAAACCATTTTCATGGCTGACGCTTTCCCAATCTCTTTACCCAAATCTTTTATAATAAACCCTTTATCGTGAAGCACTTTAATTGGGTTAGTATTTGGACCGGAGACATATAATCTAGTATTTCCATTTTCAACAATGGGATTTAATCCTATAATACCGGCATCAATAAAATTACAAAACTCAGATGATATACTATCATCTATAAGTTTTGCTGTTTTTGGAGATACAGCGTTACAATCTACATAAGTGATATTTTTTTTAACTTTAAGAATTATATCATTTACAATTTTAGATTGCTTAAGTGCTGATTCTGGTGGCAAAATCGAAAGAATTATATCTGCCGTTTGAATTACGTTTTCAATATTAGGCAGATTTATTATACCAGCGGAACGAGCTAGTTTTTGTGTTCTATCACTTCTACCATTAAGGCAAGAAACAACTTTAAAATTATTATCTATAAATACTTTGCCACATCCATGCCCCATATCACCAGGCATTAATATACCAATAGTTATATTATTCATTATTTAACCATATCAAATAGATATTTTTTATTTTTGCATTGGACCGCCATTTTTTTCCCATTCAGGAATACCTCCAACATTCAAAACATTATTATATCCCATTTCTATTAATGTTTTTCCAGCCAATGCCGCTTGTCCTCCAACTCCACAAATTAATATAATTTCTGCATCTTTTTTAAGAGCCTCATTATAAAGTGGAGTGGCCTCGTCAGCTACAAATTCAATTAAACCTCGTGGTATTTCTAAACCATTAAGAATAGTTCCGGTTTTTTTGATATCTGCACTATCTCTTACATCAATAAAAATTGAAGATTTTGACTTATGTTTTTCAATTGCTTCATTAACATCAATTTTTTTAACCACTAGGTTTGCTTCTTGAAGGTAGTCTTTTGCTGTTTTCATCTTTGCCTCTTTATTATAATTTAATTTAATCGACCTATAAATTTCGGCTGTGTAACTGATGTTGTCATCCAGCAATTCATACAATCTTTGTTTAAGTAAGTTTTTTCTAAAACCCACGTTAAATTGTAGCGTTTATTGTCATAAGCGTCTACATCTACTGAAAATTTCGTAATTTTTTTATTTTTTGATAATAACTTAGTTTTAAATTTTAAAGAATTTAATAACACATTATAAGACGTATCGGAAATCATACTTTTAAAATTCGTAAATGGACCAGTATACTTTTTATTTTCTGGATGGGCAAAAAGCCAGCATTGATAAATACCTAAGTTATTGATTTTTGAATTTGTTTGTAAAGAGGTCATCTGTAATTCAACAACTTCTGCAGATGAGAATATGTCATTAGGTAGAACGTCACTATAAACCTTATTTAAGTTTAAGAAGAATAATGAAACTAATATTATTATGTGGTATTTCATTTGAGCCCTAGAATTTATTATTTATTTATATATATTAATATAGTTGAAACATAGGAGATTACAATTGGGCCCTCTAAAATTTTATTATTACTTTAAATCAAAAATAATTTTATTCTTACTTATGATTTTATTCAGTTATCCAGTATATAGCGCGGGTTCAGATTCAGGAGGTTCGAGCACGAACACATCTAAATCTACTTACTATTATGATGCTTTGAAGCTAATTAAAAAAGAATCATTTAAAGCTGCTGTCGAAAATTTAAATAAAGCAGAAAAAGATCAAAAAAAAGACGCCGACATTTATAATTATTTAGGTTTTTCATATCGAAAAATGGGAAACATGAAATTAGCAGCTGTAAACTATGAAAAGGCATTAGACATTGATCCAAAGCACAAAGGTGCACTTGAATACCAAGGAGAAATGTACATCACCCTAGGACAATTAGATAAAGCAAAAGCAAATTTGAAAAAACTAAAGAGTATATGCTTTCTTGGCTGTAGTGAAGAAAAAATATTAAAAAAATCAATATTAAATTCCCAAAAAGGAATAAAAAGTACTTATTAAAAAAATATTTGAAGTAAAATGTAAGGTGAAATTATGAACTCATTTGATCAATTGTCTTTAAAAGAATTAGTCAATGAAGTTTCTAACGGATCTCTTTTAGGTATACCTGCGGATTACTCGGGTGTACCAATGCATTTTACTAAAGCATTAATTAAAAAAGGCGTTAAAAATCTGAGGCTATATTGCCTGCCTTTAACAACAATTCAAGGTGACATGTTAATAGGGAGTGGGTGTGTTTCTGAAATTGAAGCTGCAGCCGTTACATTAGGTGAGTTTGGTTTAGCTCCTCAATTTTCACATGCTATAGAGCACAATGATCTAGTTATTAAAGATTCTACTTGTCCTGCCTTGCATGCACAACTTCAAGCTACAGAAAAATCAGTTCCTTTTATGCCTTTGAGAGGTGTTATAGGTTCAGATATTCAAAAATATCGAAAAGACTGGCAGATTATTAAGAATCCAATGAATTCTTCAGGTGTAAAGGATGAACCGATTTTGCTTTTGCCGGCTGTTCAGTTAGATGTTTTTGTTTTTCATGCTGCATGTGCCGATAGAAATGGAAATATTCAAATTGGCAGAAGACGAGAACTTGCTACTCTTGCTCATGCTTCAAAAAAAGTATTTGTTACTGTAGAAAAAATTCTAAACGATGATTTTTTTGAAAATGAATTAACAGCAGCTACGTGTCTTCCAGCGCTATATATTGATGGAATATCGGTCATTAAAAATGGAGCGTGGCCTTGTGCACTTCCTGGAGTCTATCCAGCAGATAATAAAGAGATAAAAAAATATTCAATAGCGGCCAAAACAAAACAGGGTTTTGACGAATATATGAAATATTCATTATCTTAATAATCTGAGGGACATAATAAGTGAATAAAGAAATTAAAAGAGAAGAACTTTTAATAAGTCAATTAGCAGACCTACTTGTTCATGATAAACACGTAGCTGTAGGAGCTGCGTCACCTATCCCAGGGGCTGCAGCGCTCTTAGCAAAAGAAGAAGCAAAAGCAAAAAACAGAAGACTAAGAGTAACTATCTTACATTCTAATAAATATAATAACTTTACTGATGGTGCGAGAGAACTATTTGATTGCGCAGCTCAAGGAAGAATTGACACTTTTTTTCTTGGAGGTGTTCAAATTGACGCTCAAGCAAATATAAACCTTGTAGGTACAGGTGAGTATCCCAAAGTCATTAAAAGATTTCCTGGCTCTTTTGGTTCTGCCTTGATGTATTTTGTTGTTCCTCAAATTATTTTATTTAGAGAAGAACACTCTCCTAGAACGCTAGTGAACAAAGTAGATTTTATTTCTGCACCAGGCGTATCAGATGAAAAAATATATAGGCCCGGTGGACCTAAATACTTATTAACTAATAGAGCTTTATTTAAATTCAATAAAGATTTGAAAAAGTTCTCATTGCTAAAATTAAATCAGAATGAAACAACTGAAGGTATAGAAAAGTTAACAGGATTTAAATTTGACGTTAACAAACGTGTATCTGTTATGTCAGACCCTGATATATCAAGATTAAAAATTTTAAGAAACAAAATTGCTCCTATGGTATCAGAATTCTATCCTGAATTTGCTGATAGAATTTGGGGTATTTAATTTAAACTAACAATATATTATTTATTTTTTCTCTTTTTAACTAAGTTTTGTACCACAAGAGGGTCTGCTAATGTTGAAACATCTCCAAGTTCATTATGTTCATTGGCTGCAATCTTTCTTAAAATCCGTCTCATTATTTTTCCTGATCTAGTTTTTGGAAGACCAGGAGCAAATTGAATTAAATCTGGAGTTGCAATAGGACCTATTTCTTTTCTTACCCATTTTTTTAATTCACTCAATAATTCATCTGAAGTGTTTACATCAATATTCACAGTCACATATGCGTAAATACCTTGTCCCTTTATGTCATGGGGGTATCCTACAACTGCTGCTTCAGCAACTTTAGGATGAGAAACGAGTGCAGATTCAACTTCAGCAGTACCCATTCTATGACCAGACACATTGATTACATCATCTACTCTGCCAGTAATCCAAAAATACCCATCTTCATCTCTTCTACAGCCATCACCAGAGAAGTATCGTCCAGGAAAAGTAGAAAAGTAGGTATCAATAAAACGTTGATGATCGCCATATACTGTTCTCATTTGACCAGGCCATGAAGTTTTAATGCATAAATTACCTTCCGAAGGACCATGTAATTCGTTGTTTTCAGCATCAACTAAAATTGGTTGGATGCCAAAAAATGGTTTAGTCGCAGACCCTGGCTTTGTAGGAGTTGCACCTGGTAAAGGTGTTATTAATATGCCACCCGTTTCAGTTTGCCACCAAGTATCAACTATTGGACATTTCCCGTTACCAACTATATTATTGTACCAATTCCAAGCCTCTGGATTTATTGGCTCTCCAACACTTCCTAAAATTCTTAAGCTAGCCCTACTAGTTTTTTTAACAGGTTCGTCTCCTTCAGCCATCAATGCCCTAATAGCAGTAGGAGCCGTGTAAAATATGTTTACCTTATGTTCATCAACTATTTCCCAAAATCTGCTTACAGAAGGATAGTTTGGCACTCCTTCAAACATTAAAGTTGTGGCTCCGTTTGATAATGGTCCATACACAATATATGAATGACCTGTAACCCAACCAACGTCAGCAGTACACCAATAAATTTCATTTTCTTGATAGTCAAAAACATAATGATGTGTCATGGATACGTAAACCATGTAGCCTCCAGTAGTATGGAGTACACCTTTAGGTTTTCCTGTGGAGCCAGAAGTATACAAAATAAACATAGGGTCTTCAGCACTCATTTCAGTGGGTGGACATTCATCTAATGCCATCTCCATTTCTTCATGGTACCAGAGATCTCGTCCTTCAACCCAATTAACTTTTGCGCCTGTTCTTTGGACTACTATTGATGTTTTACACATTTTTGCTTTTGAGATTGCTTCATCTGCATTTGACTTTAGAGGAATAGGTTTACCTCCTCTAACACCTTCATCTGCAGTAATGATAATTGTTGAATTACAATCTTCAATTCTTCCTGCTAATGCTTCAGGAGAGAAACCACCGAATACTACTGAATGAATTGCTCCTATTCTTGTGCAAGCTAACATAGCAATTGTTGCCTCTGGTATCATTGGCATATAAATTGTTATACGGTCACCTTTTTGAGCACCTGCTTTTTTAAGAACGTTTGAAAATTTACAAACATCTTTATGAAGTTGATTATAAGTGATGTGTTTTGATTCACCAGGATCGTCACCCTCCCAAATAATTGCTGTATTTTCGCCTTTAGTTTTTAGATGTCTATCTAGGCAATTGAAGCTTGCATTAAGAGTCCCGTCCTCGTACCATTTTATGTAAACATTCTCTTTTTTGTATGATACGTCAGTTACCTTTGTGTAAGGCTTAATCCAGTCAATTCTTTTTCCATGATTATTCCAAAATGTTTCTGGAGAGTTAACCGATTCTCTATACATTCGATTATAGGTTGCTTCATCTACATGAGAATTCTCAACAATATTTGATGCTGGTTTAAAAATATTGTCATCTTTCATTATGTTACCTCCTAATTACTTCTTTTATTATATTTTACCTTCTAAAATTAAATGAGCGTTATTAATATCTTCAATATCAAGAACTTTTTTTACTATTTCTAGAGAAAATCCTCTTCTAGCAAGAGCACCATACCATTTATCCTTTAAAGTATAACTATCTATTTCATTACCTATTTTTTTATTTTTATAAAACACACCTATATTTTTTTTTTTAATAAAATTAACTGCTGCAATTATTTCTGCATTTTCGTGATTTTCATCTACAATGTTAAGAGCAGTTTGAATAACATCTTTTGAAATACCTTTTTCATTTAATTTTGCGAAGATTAACCTTTTTGATCCACCTTGTCTTCTTATTGTACGGATTTTTGTTTCGGCATATCTATCATCGTCTATGAAACGGGATAAAACCATTTCTGATTTAATTTGGTTTATTAATTTATCTTTTTCTAATTCATTTAAATTATTTTCAAAGTAAGACAACTTTCTTTTCATAGTACTCTTAAATTGAAACTCAGAGACTTCATAACGAGCTAAATAAGACAAAGCAGAGTTTCTTAATCTTTTAATTATTTTTTCTTCACTATTCATAAAATTGTTCATTGAAGTTTATTCATCCTACTTATATACAATTATATATTCATTATTAAAATAATGTGAATATTTTATTTTTATGAGAAAAAATGTGATTAATAAAAATCTAAATTTAGGCATAAGAAGAGATATTGGATCTATAAACTGGAATGGTTTATATACTCTCTACTTAAAAGAAGTCAAAAGATTCACTAATGTATTTTTACAAACTATTACAGCACCAATGGTAACTACCTTGCTTTTTGTAGTTGTTTTTTCAATAGCTATTGATAGAAGCGCTGGTTTTAATGGCATTTCTTTTATAACATTCCTAGTACCTGGTTTAATAATGATGAGCGTTTTACAGAACTCCTTTGCTAACGTTTCATCCGCTTTCATGACAGCTAAAGTTCAAGGTTCAATCGTAGACCTTTTGATGTCACCTTTAGGCCCAATAGAAATTTTAATTGCACACACATTAGCTGGAATTACAAGAGGACTATGTGTTTTTACAGCGTCTTTTTGTTTGCTTTGGGTTCTAGGCATTTTAAATTTTCCACAACATTTTTTTTGGATGTTATTATTTTTGTTTCAAGGGGCATTTGCTTTAGCAACTATAGGAATGATAACTGGTATTTGGGCTGAAAAATTTGATCAATTAGCAATTATATCTAATTTTGTTATTCAGCCCTTAGCTTTTCTGTCAGGCACGTTTTATTCTATAGATAGACTACCAGATTCACTTAAAATGGTAGCTTATTGTAATCCAATTTTTTATGCTATTGATGGTTTGAGATTTAGTTTTTTAGGTATAAGCGATGCTTCTCACGTGACAGGAAGTTTAATTTTATTTGTTTGTAATATAGTTCTTGGTTTTTGCGCGTGGTATATTTTGAAATCAGGTTACAGGCTTAGATCTTAGAATGTTAATTACTATTGTGGAAAATCTAAAATGAATAAAGTTAAGAAAGAGAATGGTGTATTATCAAGCCAAGAAATATTTGATTTAATAAATAACAATATTATTTATAGTGACCAAGAAATTGATAAAGAAATTATTCAACCAGCATCTATTGATTTAAGATTAGGTGTTAAAGCTTGGAGGGTACCTGCCTCATTTCTTCCAGGTAAAGGTAATAAAGTGTCTAATAGATTAAAGTCATTAGCTATGCATGAATTTAGCCTTATAGACGGTGCAGTGCTAGAATGCGGCTGTGTTTATATAGTTAAGCTATTAGAGAAGGTATCTTTACCGAATGATTTATCAGGGATTGCTAACCCTAAAAGTTCAACAGGAAGATTGGATGTTTTTACAAGATTAATCGTAGATGGGGCTCAAGAGTTTGAAGATATTCCAGCTGGCTACGAAGGACCACTTTATGCTGAGATATCTCCAAGAACTTTTTCTGTTCTTGTAAGAACGGGATCTAAGTTAAATCAACTTAGATTAAGAAGAGGTTTATCGATTACTAGTGATAAGGAAATGGAAATTCTACAAAAGCATGTTGGTTTAGTGCGAAGTCAAGATGCCGAAAACCTGCCTGATAAAATTAAAAATGGTGTTCCACTTTCTGTAGACTTAATAGGTGAAAATGGACTTATAGGTTATAAAGCTAGGAAACATTCTATGCTTATCGACATTGATAAACCTAATTTTTATAAAAAAGAACTTTTCTGGGAAAAAATAACAACTGAAGATTTAATTTCACAGTCATATTCTGCAAAGAATGGTATTAATTCAGGTTCTCTAATTTTAAGTCCAGATGCGTTTTACATTTTGGCGAGCAAGGAGTTTGTTTCGGTCCCCTCAAATTATGCAGCTGAAATGAGAGCATATGATACAAAGGTTGGAGAATTTAGGGCTCATTATGCTGGTTTTTTTGACCCTGGATTTGGTTTAAACGAATTAGGAGCTTCTAAAACTAAGGCTGTTTTAGAGGTTAGGTCTCATGATGTGCCTTTTTTAATTGAACAAGGTCAAACTGTTTGTAGACTGGTATATGAACCAATGGCAAGCGTTCCTAAACACTTATATGGTGAAGCCGGTGGAACTAGTAATTATCAGGCCCAGAGTTTAAAATTGGCAAAACATTTTATATAAATCAAAATAACAAATTTATTTTCTTTTTCTTTTTATAATCTTATTGGTATATTAAATTTTACAATAAAATAAGATTGAGTTCGTAATGACTATCAGCCCGTCAATCATGACAACCTATGGAAGAATTGATATTGCTTTTACACATGGTGAAGGAAGTTTTCTTTTTTCTGAAGATGGCAAAAAATATTTGGATTATGCGAGTGGTATAGCTGTAAATGCTTTTGGTCACTGCCATCCAAAACTAGTGGAGGCTCTTACAGATCAGGCGAATAAACTATGGCATACTTCAAATCTTTATAGAATTCCTGAACAAGAGCTTGTAGCTGAGAAACTTGTTGCTAACTCGTGTGCTCAAAGAGTTTTCTTTTGCAATTCTGGAGCAGAAGCTACAGAAGGAGCCGTAAAAGTTGCTAGAAGATATGCCTGGGCAAATGGAGAAAAAGATAGAACTGAGATATTATGTGCAACAGGTGCGTTCCATGGAAGAACACTTGCTATGTTGGCAGCTAACGATAGACCATTATTTAGAGAAGGCTTTGGACCATCTGCTCAAGGTTTTACTCATGTAGAATGGGGAAACATAGAAAATTTGAAAACCCTTATAGGAAAGCATGTTGCGGCTATTTTAGTTGAACCTGTCCAAGGTGAAGGTGGAGCTAGGAAAGCTCCTGAAGGTTATCTTAGATTATTAAAAGATATAGCTTTAGAAAATGGCTCCTTATTAATTTCAGATGAAGTGCAAATAGGTATGGGGAGGTCAGGAACACTATTTGCTTATGAGCAAGAAGAAATTGAGCCTGATATAATTGCACTAGCCAAAGGTCTTGGTGGTGGGTTCCCTGTCGGTGCTGTAATGGCAAAAGCTGAAGTAGGCGATGCTATGGTCCCTGGCACTCATGGGAGCACATTTGGAGGAAACCCATTAGCGATGAGATCAGCTAATGCTGTTCTTGATCTTTTATTAGAAAAAGGTTTTATGCAATCATTGAGAGAAATAATTAATTACTTTGATAACAAAATGAATGAATTAATTAAAAATGACAAAAGTAATTTATCTGTAATTGTTAGAAAAAAAGGTGCTGGAATGTTAAGAGGTTTTGAGTTAAACGAAAACTATGCGGCTTCAGATTTTGGAAATATTGCTAGAGACAAAGGTCTTTTATTAGTAGGTGCTGCTGAAAACACTATTAGGCTATTGCCTCCTTTAAATACTTCTAAAGAGGAAATCAACACTGCTTTTGATTTGCTAAACAAAGTAGTTATTGAGATAAAGAAGAAATAAACCATGCCTAATTTCATAGATTTAAAAGATCTATCAAAAGATCAACTTTTTGATATAATTTCTTTGTCCATTGAATGCAAAAACCAATCTCATTCAAAGTTTATGCTTGATAAGCACGTTGTATTAATTTTTGAAAAACCCTCATTAAGAACAAGAATTTCTTTTGAAGTTGGCATAAACCAGCTTGGTGGAACAACTTATCTACTTAATGAAAAAGAAATGCAGTTAGGTGAAAGAGAAACTATTGAAGACACTGCTCGAGTTCTTGAAAGATATGCTGACATGGCTGTAATTAGATGCTTTGGGCATAGTCAAATAAAGAAGTTTTCTACAGTTTCAAATTTCCCAGTTATTAATGCACTTACTGATTTTAGTCATCCGTGTCAGGTTGTTGCAGATTTAGTTACAATTAAAGAATGTTTTGGTGATCTTCAAAATAAAAAAATTGCTTGGTTTGGTGATTGTAATAATGTTTTGCAAAGTTGGATAGAAGCGTCTGTTTTATTAGATTTTGAACTACATATAGGTTGTCCTGAAGGGATTAAACCTAATCAAAAAACTATCTTATGGGCTAATGAAAGAAATAAAAAAATTAAAATTAATCATAACCCACTTCAAGTTGCAGATGGAGCTCACTGTGTTATTACTGATACTTGGCAATCAATGGGGGATAAAAAGCTTATTTCTGAAGAAATATTTTTGCCATTTCAAGTTAACAAAAATATTATGAAACAAGCACAAGATAATGCTATTTTTATGCATTGTTTGCCAGCATACCGTGATAAAGAGGTTAGTTCTGAAGTTCTTGAAGGTCAACAATCTGTTGTGTTTGATGAGGCAGAAAATAGACTACACGCGCAAAAGGCTATCATGCATTTTTGTATGAACTAAATAAATTTTATTATAGTTAGATTTTACATGAAACTTGATAACCACATAATACCTTTTCAATTAGGGGGTAATAAAGTAAGAGGTAGCATTGTAAGACTTGGATCAGCTGTGTCAGAAATTATTAAACGTCATAATTACCCCAACAATATTGAGGGTCTACTTGCAGATACTTTAACTATTACAGCATGTTTAGGTTCTAGAATGAAGCATGAAGGTATTTTTACTATACAAGCCAAAGGTACTGGCGAAGTTCATACTTTATTTTCTGATATAACAAATAATGGCTTTCTACGAGGTTATGTAGGTTTAAATGCTGATTTTTCAAATCAAGAAAGTGACCTAATTTCATTAATGGGCTCTGGTCATATAACTTTTATGTTGGATCAAGGTAAATATTCTAAAAGGTATCAAGGTATTGTTGCTCTTGAAGATAAAAGTATATCTAAATCTGCGGAGTTATATTTTAATAATTCTGAACAATTAGATACTAGATTTGTTGTTTTTAATCATTATAATTCTCAATCTGCTTCTAAAGAAAAATTATTCCCATCTGGATTGATCATGATTCAAAAAATGCCTACCAAGGTAGATATGGATGAAGAACAAAACAGTGAAGTTTGGGAAAATGCAATAAGTTTTCTGTCAACGTTAAAAAAAGAAGAATGCTTATCTGTCTCCTTAACATCTGAGAACATTCTGTTTAGATTATTCAATGAAGTTGGAGTTACTGTATATGATGAAATAGTCATTCAAGATAAATGCAGATGCTCAAAAGAGAAAATAGAGTTTGCTATACAAAACTTAAATAAAGATGAGTTAAATGAGATTTCAGACGATAAAGGAAATATCAAAGTAATTTGTGAGTTTTGTAAAATTGAGAGATCTTTTAATCACAGTTTATAACTTAATTTTAATTTTTCCAAAATAATGGGGAAAACATTACTAAGATAGCAAATATCTCTAATCTACCTAAGATCATACCAGCGCACAAAAACAACTTTCCAAGGTCTGGAATTGATTTATAAGAGCCAGAAGGACCTATAATATCTCCTAATCCAGGGCCAACATTGCCAATTGCTGAAGCGGCTCCAGATATAGAAGTTATTAAATCCAACCCTAATCCTCCTAATAAACAAGCAAGAATTGCAAAAGAAATTATATAAAGAAAAAAGAAGCCCATAACAGATTCTGCAACGTTTTCAGGTATTGGTTTTTTATTATAATAAGAAACAACTACTGCGTGAGGTCTTATCAATTTAGATATTTGTCCTTTTGCGTTAGCAACTAAAACTTGAATTCTAGCCATTCTAAGTCCACAAGTTGTTGATCCAGCACAACCTCCAACAAACATAAGTATCAAAAGCAAAGTTGTAGGAAACCCACCCCAATTATTAAAGTCAGCTGTACCAAAACCAGTTCCACTAATAATTGAAACTACATTAAATGAAGCTAATCTCAGTGCCTCAAGGTATGGAATATTTTTAAGATTTAGGTATGTAGTGATAATAAGAACAACTGATATTATAAGAATAAAAAACCATTTGACCTGATCGTCTTTTATTAAATTTCGCCAACCATTTTTTGTTATAGATAAATAGTGAACAAAAGGTAAAGATCCTACAATCATTCCAAAAATTATAATTATTTCAATAGTAGAAGAATTAAATGCAGCTAAAGAGGAAGACTTAGTTGAGTAACCTCCTGTTGCAAGAGTTGTCATCGCATGAGCAATTGAATCAAAAATAGGCATCCCAGCCCCCCACAACATAAAGGCCCACGTTACAGTCAATGTTATGTAAACTATACTAATCCCTGCAGCAAAACTTGCTGCCTTTGGAACAACTTTATCAGGTGTTTCATAAGACTCAGTTTTAAATAGTTGCATACCTCCTATTGATAACATTGGTAAAATTGCAAGTGCCATTACAATAATACCAACCCCACCTAACCATTGCAGAAGTGCACGCCAAATTAAAATTCCATGAGATGTTGATTCTAATGTATCAATTACGGTTGCGCCAGTTGTCGTAATACCAGATGTCGATTCAAAAATAGCATCTGTAATACTCATATTAATTTCTGAAAATAAGAATGGTAAAGAACCAAATAAAGCAATCGATATCCATGCACTGTTGGTTAATAAAAAAGCTTGCCTCAATTCTAAATGTTCTGTCGCGCTGCCTCTCGCAGACAGAAAAAAGGCGCCTCCTACAAATAAAGTTGTTAGGGAGGAGGCTATAAAAGCTGGCCAATCTTTACTTCCATAAAACCAGTCTACAAATGCAGGTATTAGCATAAATAATGATAATATGCATAAGAGCATTCCTATTAAATAAATTATTGGTGCAAATTTCATAAAATTCTTACTTTAAACTATTTGTATAAATATATAAAAATTATTTAATCATGTTCAAAAATCTATCTTGTAAATTCACATCTTCTAAAAAACAACCACTAAATTGATTAGTAGTCATAGTTACATCATTCTTTAAAACACCTCTTGTACTCATACAGTGATGTTCTGCATTAATAAAAACAGCAGTCCCTTTTGGTTGTAAAGCTTTATCAATACAATTAATTATCTGTGCTGTCATAGTTTCTTGTGTTTGCAACCTCTTAGCAAATGCATCTAAAACTCTTGCTAATTTAGATATTCCAACCACTCTTTTACTAGGATAATAACCAATGCTTGCTCTACCAATTATAGGTACCATATGATGTTCACAGTGGCTTTCAAAGTTTATATTTTTTAATAATACAATATCATTATAACCTTCTATATCTTCAAAAGTTTTAGATAATAATTCTTCTGGATCTAGATGATAACCAGCATAAAATTCCTTAAAAGATTTAATCACCCTTTTGGGAGTTTCTAATAAACCTTCTCTGTTAGGATTTTCACCAATATATTCAATTAAAATTTTAACGGCCTTTTCAGCCTCGTCTTGTGAGATTTCAGTTTTAACGTCTTCATCAATTAAAATTTTTGAAGCATTTAAAGAAGAATTCATTGCGCACCTTTTAGTTTAAAATAATAATAACTAGCAAATAATATTATTTAAGAAAAGAAATATTATTTGAAAATTTTCAAAAAGCTTAAGGATGAAATATGTTCAAATCTAAAGGTTTATAATCACTAATAGCCTTATCACTCTCGTCATGCGTTACAAGTATACATGGAATATTTCTCTCTTGAACTTGCTTTATTACAAATAACCTAAAGCTATTTCTTTGATCGGGGTCTAAAGATGAAAAAGGCTCATCCAATAATAAAGCATCTGGTTCTGATAATATAGCCCGAAGACAAGCAATTCTTGCTTTTTGTCCTCCTGATAAAGTGTTGGGATACCTTTTTTGAAATCCATCCATGTCTGATTTCAGCAAATGGTTACTAATCAACAAAGATTTTTCTTTATTTTTAATATTTTTATTCATGCCAAAAAGAAGATTTTGTTCTACAGTTAAATGAGGAAATAGAACACCTTCTTGAAGTAACAGGCCTATTTTTCTGTTTTCAGCAGGTGTTTCGTTTAATCTTTTATTATTTAAAATAATATCGCCTCTAAATGATAAATTTTCTTCAAAAATTCCAGATATTACATTTATTAAAGACGATTTTCCAATTCCACTTACTCCAAAGATAGTTAAAATTTTTCCTTTTCTTACTTCTAAACTTAAATTCTTTATAAATTCATCTTCTAAAGGAGAAGTCCATTTTAAAGACATATTTTTTAATTCAAGCAAATTTTTTAGTTCCTAATAATTTAAAATATATATAGATTATTAATCTATACACTTTCGCAGTAAATGAATATGATAAATCAATTTCTTAAAATAAAAACAATATTAAAAGGCTCTGTAATTAAGCAGCCTACAGAAAGAAAAAAGTCAGCTACAGCCAATTCTGTTTTTTTCGAAGACTTTCTTACATTAGCAAGATCAGAAATGGATAAAAATAATCTTTTTGATTGGAATTTACAACTTGATTTTGCAAAAGTTAGAGCTGGCGCTTGTCATTTCAATGAAAAAAAAATTACATTTTCAAGAAACTTTGTTAAGAATTCCTCTGAGAAAGATATTAAAGATACCATACTTCATGAAATTGCTCATGCTTTAGTAGGTCCTATGCATGGACATGATAAAGTTTGGAAAGAAATGGCTAGCAAATTAGGATGCTCAGCAAAACGTTGTCACACTCTTGAGTTTTCAGATTATAAATGGATTAGGTTTTGTGCCAACCATTGTTGGGAACAAAAAATTCATAGAAGGAAATCAAATTTAATTTGTAAAAAATGTGGTTCGCCCGTCAAATATAAACCCAATACTTAACTTTTATTTAATTTCTTCTAATTCGATTAATGTACCTGAAAAGTCACCTGGATTTAGAAATATAACTGGGTTGCCATGAGCACCAATTTTGGGAAATCCATCACCTAAAATTTTTGCGCCAACGGACTTAAGTTTTTTTGCAGCATTTTCTAAGTTTGATACTTCATAACAAATATGATGCATGCCTCCATTTGGATTTCTTTCAAGGAATTTACTAATAGGGCTTTGATTAGTTAAAGGTTCAAGTAATTCCACTTTCGTATTAGGAGATTCAATAAATACTACTTTAACGCCATGCTCAGGTAATGATTGAGTAGATGTAATGTTTGCACCTAAGGCATTTTCCCAAATAGAGGAAGCTTTTTCTATATCAGGTACAGCAATAGCAATGTGGTTAAGTCTTCCTATTTCTGACAATATTTCCTTCATGAAATTTCTCCTAAAAATATTCGTATAATGTATTATTTTTTTTGTTATAATTTAAATAATGTAATTATTTTAAATAACATAATAATGATTATTACTAGTTAATTTTTTTAATTTTTGATAAATATATATTAATGGCACTTTGGGAGGTCTGCGTTATTAAAAAATCAAGTAGAGAAATAATTTTGGAACTACAGTCTAGAAGAGATAAAGCTCGTCTAGGTGGTGGTAAAAAGCGTATTGATAAACAACACTCTTTAGGTAAACTTACAGCAAGAGAGAGAATAATCACACTTTTAGATCAAGAATCTTTTGAAGAAACGGACATGTTTGTTGTTCATCGTATTAGAGATTTTGGTATGGATGGAAACACGATTCCAGGAGATGGTGTAATAACAGGTTCAGGTAAAGTTAATGGAAGATTAATTTACGTTTATGCTCAAGACTTTACAGTTTTTGGCGGTTCCTTATCTTCAGATCATGCAAAAAAAATAGTTAAAATAATGAAATTAGCTATTCAAAACATGGCTCCGATAGTTGGCCTTAATGATAGTGGAGGTGCTAGAATTCAAGAAGGAGTTGAATCCCTTGGTGGATATGCAGACGTATTTCTGCAAAATGCTTTGGCATCCGGAGTAATACCGCAAATATCTATGATTATGGGGCCTTGCGCTGGTGGAGCTGTCTATTCGCCTGCAATGACTGATTTTACATTTATGGTTAAAGGTACTAGTTATATGTTTGTTACTGGACCAGATGTTGTAAAAACCGTGACATCGGAGGAAGTTACTGCTGAAGAGCTTGGTGGTGCTGAAACTCATACAACAATTTCTTCAGTGGCAGACGGTGCATTTAATAATGATGTCGAGGCTCTAACAGTTCTTCGTAAGTTTATTACTTATATTCCTTCCAACAATGCAGAATCTGCTCCATTAAGGAAAACAGAAGACTCCAGAAAAAGAATTTCACTTGCTCTTGACACGATAATTCCTGAAAACCCAAATTTACCATATGATATGAAAGAACTTATTTTATCAATTGCAGATCAATATGATTTTTTTGAGTTACAAGAAAATTATGCCAAAAATATTTTAATAGGTTTTATAAGGTTAGATGGTCAGACCATTGGAGTGGTTGCTAATCAGCCAATGGTATTAGCAGGCTGTCTTGATATAGATTCTAGTAGGAAAGCAGCTAGATTTGTAAGATTTTGTGATGCCTTCAATATCCCTATTTTGACGTTAGTTGATGTACCTGGATTCATGCCAGGGACTATGCAAGAATATGGAGGGATTATAAAGCATGGAGCAAAACTGTTGTTTGCATATGCAGAGGCAACTACTCCAAAGGTAACACTTATTACTAGGAAGGCATATGGCGGTGCTTACGACGTTATGAGTTCTAAGCACCTCAGGGGAGACGCAAATTACGCATGGCCAACGGCAGAAATAGCAGTTATGGGTGCAAAAGGTGCCGTTGAAATATTATTTAGAAATGAATTAGATGATCCTCAAAAAATCGAGAAAAGAACCTTGGATTATGAGGAGAGATTTGCAAACCCCTTTATAGCTGCTGAAAGAGGATTTTTAGATGACGTTATCATTCCAAATAATTCACGTTTTAGATTAATTCAAGCTTTTTCAAAATTGAAGAATAAAACTCAAAGTAATCCAAAGAAAAAGTTTGGTAATATACCCCTTTAATAATTAAAGAAGTTTACAATGTTTAAAAAAATCTTAATTGCCAATCGTGGAGAAATAGCTTGTAGAATAATAAATACTGCAAAAAAAATGAACATTAAAACTGTTGCAGTTTACTCAGATGCAGATAGATATGCTGAACATGTTCGCATGGCAGATGAATCATTTTACCTCGGTAAATCTCCTGCTGTGGAGAGTTATTTAAAATCTGAGCTTATAATACAAGCATGTAAAGATAAAAAATGTGATGCATTGCATCCTGGATATGGGTTCTTGTCTGAAAATGCTAACTTTGCAGAAGCATTAGATAAAGCAGGCATTGTTTTTATTGGTCCTTCCAAAAAGGCCATTGCCTCAATGGGAGATAAAATCGAGTCAAAAAAAATAGCTAAATCAGCTAAAATAAATACTGTACCTGGTTACATAGGTGTCATAGAAAATAAAGACAAAGCAGTCGAAATAGCTGATGAGATAGGTTATCCAGTTATGATAAAGGCTAGTGCTGGCGGCGGTGGTAAGGGAATGAGAATTGCCTTTTCAAGAGATGAAGTTGCTGACGGTTTTGAAAGAGCAACTAGTGAGGCAATTAATAGTTTTGGTGACGAACGTGTTTTCATTGAAAAATTTATAACTGAACCAAGACACATTGAAATTCAAGTTTTGGCTGATAAACATGGCAACACAGTTTATTTGGGTGAAAGAGAATGCTCTATACAAAGAAGAAACCAAAAAGTTATTGAAGAAGCGCCATCGCCGTTTTTAGACGAATCCACTAGAAAAAAAATGGGTAATCAAGCAGTTCAATTAGCTGAGAAAGTAGGCTATTCCAGTGCAGGTACAGTTGAGTTCATTGTTGATAAAAATAAAAATTTTTACTTTTTGGAAATGAATACAAGGTTACAAGTTGAACACCCTGTGACAGAATTGATTACAGGTATAGATTTAGTAGAACAGATGATTTATGTAGCATATGGAGAAAAATTAAAAATTACCCAAGGTAGTATTATTTTAAATGGTTCTGCTATTGAAAGTAGAATATATGCTGAAAATCCTTATAAAAGTTTTTTACCTTCAATTGGTAGATTGACTAAGTATAGTCCTCCTCAAGAAAAAACACATGATGATGGATCAATTATAAGAAATGATACCGGTGTCCGTGAAGGAGACGAAGTTTCTATGTTTTATGATCCTATGATAGCCAAACTTTGTTCTTGGGGTAAGACAAGAGATCTCTCTATTGAAAGAATGGAATCGGCCCTAGACAATTTTTTACTAGAAGGAATAGATAATAATATACCCTTTTTATCATCTATTTTAGGAAGCAAAAGATTTAAGTCAGGAGATTTAACCACATCGTTTATTGAAGATGAGTATCCAAACGGCTTTCAAGGTAGAACCGTTGATAAAAATGAGGAATGGATTTTATCAACATTACTTCTAGCTTATCATATAAACGAAACGTCTAAAGATTTTATAGTTGATGGTGGTTTTTCAGATGAATGGGAAGTGCAAATAAAGAATAAAAACATTACTTCAGAACCAAGAAATTTCCATTTTAAAATTAAAAAACTGTCTATACCTTCTCAAGAAATTTATATAAAGCCAATGCCATTAAAGAGTGTATCGGGCATGATAAATGATTACATTAAGGTCAACCTTGAAACAGATCACATAACTAAATTAGTTAGTGCTAACATCCATTTATTTGATAAAAAGAAAACTAAGATACTTATACCGGAACATATTATATGTAGAATTAAAAATACTATTCCAAATCTGGAATTAAGTTATAGAGGTGTTTCGTTGTCCGCATTTATTCTACCAAAGCATGTTGCAAATTATCATAAGTATATGAAGCCAATAAAAGTGATTGATAAATCAAATCTTCTTTTATGCCCTATGCCTGGAAAATTAATTAAGATCTTAGTTAAAGAAAATGATTTTATTGAAGAAGGTCAAGCTTTATGTGTGGTTGAAGCAATGAAAATGGAAAATACTTTGTTAGCTGAAAAAAAATGTGTGATCAGTAAAATACACTTTAAAGAAGGCGACACAATATCAGTAGACGAAATAATTATCGAGTTTGTTTTTGAAAAAAAAAGTTTAAATTTATGAGGTCCAAATGGCTAATGACAATTCTAACTTAGAAAATTGGAAAAGAAATGCTCTTAATGAGCTTAAAAAGCAAGATATTGACGGAATATTTATTGAAACTCCAGAAGGAATAAATATTAAACCGTTATACACTTCAGATGATATAAAAAATATACATCACCTTCATTCATATCCAGGCACTGAACCTTTTTTAAGAGGACCAAAAGCTTCGATGTATACTGGAAGACCATGGACTATCAGGCAGTATGCAGGGTTCTCAACTGCAACAGAATCTAATCAGTTTTATAAAAAAAACTTGGCGTCTGGTCAAAAAGGTTTATCAGTTGCTTTTGATCTAGCCACACATAGGGGCTATGATTCAGATCATGAAAGAGTTCATGGTGACGTGGGTAAGGCTGGCGTTGCGATTGATAGCGTTGAAGATATGAAAATTTTGTTCGAGGGGATACCTCTTGATGAAATGTCAGTTTCAATGACAATGAACGGGGCCGTACTCCCAATTTTAGCTGGATATATTGTAGCAGCAGAAGAGCAAGGTGTTGATGTTGAAGAGTTAAGTGGAACTATTCAAAATGATATTTTAAAAGAGTTTATGGTAAGGAATACTTATATTTATCCTCCAGATCCATCGATGAGAATTGTTTCTGATATAATTAACTTCACGTCCAAGAAAATGCCTAAATTTAATTCTATATCTATTTCTGGTTATCATATGCAAGAAGCTGGTGCTTCACTTGTTCAAGAGTTAGCTTTTACAATTGCAGATGGTATTGAGTATATTAGAGCAGCCACAAATACAGGTTTGCTAGTAGATGATTTTGCTCCAAGATTATCATTTTTTTTTGCTATAGGCATGAACTTTTTTATGGAAGCAGCAAAGCTTAGAGCTGCGCGTTATTTATGGTCAGAGTGGACTAAAAAGTTATTTAATTGTAATAACCCAAAATCACAAATGTTAAGAACTCATTGCCAGACCTCCGGTGCAAGTCTTCAAGAGCAAGACCCGTATAATAATATAATTAGAACAACTATTGAGGCATTAGCTGCTACTCTGGGTGGAACACAGTCACTTCATACAAATTCATTTGACGAGGCTATAGGGTTGCCTACAGATTTTTCAGCAAAAATAGCAAGAAATACGCAATTAATTCTTCAAAATGAATCTGGAATTACTGACACTATTGACCCACTAGCTGGCAGTTATTTTGTTGAAAACATGACAAAAGAGTTAATAGATAAAGCAAATGAATTGATTGAAAAAATTGAAGATATGGGAGGTATGACGGTTGCAGTTATTGAAGGGTTTCCTAAGTCTGAAATTGAAATTTCAGCCACAAAGCGCCAAGCAAAAATAGATTCTGGAGAACAGGTAATAGTTGGTGTCAATAAATTTAAGTCTAAACAGCAAGATCCTATAGAAGTTCTTGATATAGACAACAACGCTGTGCGTGAAGAACAAATTGAAAAATTAAAAAATATAAAAAGTAAAAGAAATTATGATGAAGTGTGCTTTACTTTAAATAATTTAAAGAAAGCTGCAAAAGAGAACTCAGGAAACTTACTTGATCTTACCATAGTTGCAATGCGAGCAAGAGCAACTGTTGGAGAAGTATCATATGCTTTGGAAGAAATTTATGGTCGTTATGGTGTTAAGCAAGAAGTTGTAAAAAATATTTATAAAAATACGTACACTAACAAAGAAGATTTTGTAGAAGTTGATAAAGCTCTTGCTAATTTTAAAAAAATTGCTGGTGAAAGCCCTAAAATCTTTATGGCCAAGTTAGGACAAGATGGTCACGATAGAGGGGCCAAAGTGATAGCGTCAGCATTTACAGATATTGGCTTTAATGTTGAAATTGGCAATTTGTTCCAAACACCGACAGAGGCAGTCGAAATGGCTATAAATTTGGGTGTGCATGTCATTGGTGTATCTTCTCTGGCAGCGGGTCATAAAACATTAATACCTGAGTTGATAGATGAACTTAAGAAAAGGCAAACTGAAGATATTCTTGTAGTCTGCGGAGGTGTAATACCTGCTCAAGATTATGATTTCTTATATGACGCTGGCGTTTCTGCTATATTTGGTCCTGGAACATCAGTTCCTTATGCTGCATCTACGACAATTAACAAAGCATCTGAACAATTAATAAGAATGCATAATTATAGAAAGTTTAGGACTAATAATTAACTAGTTATTTTAGGGAGAAATAATTGGCAAGCTTTAAAAATGTCTATGAAAGTTGGAAAAAAAATCAAATTCAATTTTGGAAAATTCAGAGTGAGGATATTGTTTGGAAGACAAAGCCAAGTAAAATTTTGGATGATACAAATGCTCCTTTTTATAAATGGTTTCCAGAAGCCACATTGAATACAAGTTATAACGCTATAGACAGACATGTCATTGCTGGCAGAGGTGAACAAGATGCAATTATTTATGATAGTCCAATAACAAATGTAAAAAGAAAAATATCATACTCACAGTTGCAGTATCAAGTATCTCAATTTGCAGGAGCGCTTTTAAATCAAGGTGTCAAAAAAGGAGATCGTGTAATTATTTATATGCCTATGATACCTGAAGCAATAGTGTCTATGTTAGCCTGTGCTAGAATTGGTGCTGTTCATTCTGTAGTTTTTGGTGGATTTGCGTCAAATGAATTGGCTATTCGTATTGACGACTGTAAACCAAAAATAATAATTTCAGCTTCTTGTGGACATGAGCCTAATAAAATAATTGAATACAAACCACTCTTAAATAAAGCTATTGAAATAGCTAAGCATAAAGTAAATAAATGTATTATATTTCAACGTGATGCTTTGAAAGTAGACCTTGATACTAATCAAGACATAGATTGGTTTGATGCGATTAAAGATGTTCCATTAGCTAATCCTATAGAAGTAAGCGCAACTGATCCTCTTTATATTCTTTATACTTCAGGCACAACCGGAAAGCCAAAGGGAGTAGTTAGAGATAATGGAGGTCATGCCGTATCATTAAAATGGTCTATGAAAAACATTTATAATGTGGAAGTTGGGGATGTTTATTGGGCTGCTTCAGATATAGGCTGGGTGGTTGGTCATTCTTATATCGTTTATGCACCCTTATTTCATGGTTGTACTACTGTTTTATTTGAAGGAAAACCAATTGGAACACCTGATGCAGGAACTTTTTGGAGAATTATATCTGAATATAAAGTAAAAGTACTGTTTACTGCGCCTACAGCTTTAAGGGCAATAAAAAAAGACGATCCTGATGGTAAATTTATTAAAAATTTTGACTTAACTAATTTCAAAACTTTATTCCTTGCTGGAGAAAGAGCTGATCCTGACACAGTTCTCTGGCTAGAAAACAAACTAAAAATTCCAGTTATAGATAATTGGTGGCAGACAGAAACAGGTTGGCCTATTGCTGCAAACCCTTTGGGTATAGAAATTTTGCCTATTAAAATAGGATCTCCAACATTAGCTATGCCAGGTTATGATGTTCAAGTTTTATCTGAACATGGAACAGAAGTTAGCCCGGGTACTTTAGGAGCTGTTGCAATTAAGCTACCTTTACCTCCAGGTTCTTTCCCTACCCTATGGAATGCAGATAATAGGTATATAGAGTCATATTTGTCAACTTTCCCTGGATACTACGAAACAGGTGATGCGGGATATCAGGATGAAGACGGGTATTTATACATAATGTCTAGAACTGACGATGTAATCAATGTTGCAGGTCATAGATTATCAACGGGAGCGATGGAAGAAGCTGTCTCAAACCACGCTGATGTAGCTGAATGCGCTGTTGTTGGTGTGTTAGATAACCTTAAAGGACAAGTTCCTTTAGGTCTTGTGTGTTTAAATAATGGATGCAACAAAACTAACGAAGTTGTTTGTAAAGAAATTATAGATTTAGTAAGAGCTCAGATAGGTCCAGTAGCGGCATTTAAATCAGTAGCGGTTGTCTCTGCTCTTCCAAAGACTCGTTCAGGAAAAATACTCAGAGCCACTATCAGAAAAATTGTCGATAAAGTAGATTGGGAAATGCCAGCCACTGTAGACAATCCCTTAGTCTTTGACGAAATTAGAGATGCTATAAAACCATTAGGATATTGAGGTGGCTAAGAAGAAACTTTCATAATAAACTTTCCAATATGATCGCCATCTTCCAAAGCTTTATGAGCATCGCTTGCCTGACTTAAATCAAATTCTTTTTGAATAACAGGTCTTATTTTTTTTGATTCAAGCCATTCCCAAGCTCCTTTTATAAGACTTTCAACATACTCTGATTTAGAATTGCTTGATTGAGGTCTTAATGTGGATCCAGTTATTGTTTGCCTTTTAATCATAATATTTGCAAAATTAACTTCATCTTTGATGCCGCCTTGAACAGCAATTATAATTAATCTGCCATCAGAGCTTAAACATTTCAAATTTCTAGGAACGTAACTTCCAGCTACCATATCTAGTATTACATCAACGCCTTTGCCGTTAGTCAGTTTAATTATCTCATCTTCAAACTGCATTGTTTTGTAGTTAATACATTTTGAAGCACCAATTTTTTCTACCGCCAAACATTTCTTTTCATTTCCTGCAGTTGCATATACTGTTGCTCCAAAACTTTTTGCTAATTGAATTGCCGTAGTACCTATTCCGCTTGCACCACCGTGGATAAGGACTTTATCATTAACTTTCAATTTTCCTCGAATAAATAAATTACTCCATACTGTGATAAACGTTTCAGGTATGCATGCAGCTTCTTGCATCGAGTAAGTTTTAGGAATTTTCATACAATGGCCAATATCAACTGCCACATATTCAGCATATCCTCCTCCGTGGCATAGCGCACAGACTTTATCACCTATATAAAAATTGTCATTAGAGTTTTTAAGGTCAACAATAGTTCCAGAAACTTCTAGTCCAGGGATATCAGACGCTGTATCTGGAACTTTGTAATTACCTTGCCTTTGTAATAGATCTGGCCTATTGACCCCAGCAAAAGAAACTTTTATTAAAACTTGATCATTTAAAATTTTAGGAATAGGTCTGACACACATTTTTAATTTTTCTGGGCCGCCAAACTCTAAAATTTCAACAGCATGCATTTCTTTTGGTATTTCAAATTGATTTTGACTCATATTTCTTTTCCTAATTCAAATTATATCATGCCATAATTTTGTCTTGATTTGTCATATTATAGCCATTCATTAGTAAGAGTATATAAAAATAAAAGGAGACAAATATGATATTTTTTATAGCGCTTTACTCTTTATTAACCTTGCAAGAACCACATGTTAAAAATTTTTTAATAAAGGCTTCAAAGTCAGGTAAATTTGAATATAGCTTTGTTAATTCTGTAGATTGTCAATCTGGAAAGTTAAAAAATACCTATGTTTTAGCGCAAAATGATAAGGTTGTTTTGAAGCAATTATCTTATGATGGTTCAATAGGACCTGTTTGTGTGGAATAGGTGATTTAGTTAGAAGTTTCAATCATTTTCTTTACTCTCAATCTCAGCGCATTTAATTTAATAAAACCTTCAGCATCAGAATGATTGTAGTCAGCTGACCCTTCTTCAAATGTTACTAGGCTTTCGCTGTATAATGAAAATGGTGATTTTCTACCAGTAATTATGACATTCCCTTTGTAAAGCTTTGCTCTTACTGTACCAGAGACATTTTTTTGACTTGCATCTATTGCAGCTTGTAACATGGTTCTTTCAGGTGAAAACCAAAAGCCATTATAAATTAGCTCAGCATATTTAGGCATTAACTCATCTTTAAGGTGAGCGGCGCCTTTATCCAAAGTAATAGATTCAATAGCTCTTCGCATATGAAATAAAATAGTACCGCCTGGGGTCTCATAAATTCCTCTTGATTTCATCCCAACAAATCTATTTTCAACTAGATCAATTCTTCCTATACCATTATTACCACCTAAAATATTTAATTCATGAAGTATTGACGCAGGAGAAAAAGTTTTCTTATTTAAAGCAATAGGATCTCCATTTAAAAATTCTAATTCTATTTCAGTTACTTTGTCAGGTGCATCAAAAGGTGACTTTGTTCTTGAATAGACAAATTCTTCTGGTTCAATCCATGGATCCTCTAAGATTTTACCTTCAGCAGATATATGTAATAGATTCGCATCTACACTAAAGGGCGCCTCACCTCTTTTATCTTTAGGAACGGGTATTTGGTTTTTTTCAGCATAATTTATTAAGCTGGTTCTACTAGTTAAGTCCCATTCTCTCCATGGTGAAATTACTTTTATATCTGGTTTTAAGCTATAGTATCCAATTTCAAACCTTACTTGGTCATTACCCTTCCCGGTAGCTCCATGAGAAACAGCATCAGCATTAGTTAAATTAGCTATTTCAATTTGTCGTTTGGCGATTAAGGGCCTTGCAATTGAGGTGCCTAGCAAATAAATACCTTCATATAAAGCATTTGCTCTAAACATAGGAAATACAAAATCCTTAACAAATTCCTCTTTTAAGTCATCTATATAGATTTCTTTTACTCCAAGCATTTCTGCTTTTTGTTTTGCTGGCCCTACCTCTTCGCCTTGACCAATGTCAGCAGTAAAAGTAACAACATCACAGTCATAAGTGTCTTGAAGCCATTTTAAAATCACTGATGTATCAAGTCCACCAGAATAAGCTAAAACCACTTTATTGATGTTAGAATTTTTTTTAGTCATTTTTTTTCCTTAATTTTATTCATTAATTTATTAACAAATCACTTTGGTTATTAATAAATTTTTTATATAATAAATTAATTTAAATATAATAGACAATAAATCTGTCTCATATTTACGTCATTTTTTACTTTTTGTAACAAAAAAATCGTATTAGTTCAATTTTAACAGTTGTCAGTTTTGTTAATTATTGTTAATTTAACTCAAACGTGTAATTGAGAATGTTCTTAAAAAATTTATTACTATTTCACTTTGGAATAAATATTTATTGGTCAGATTATTGCATATGTTAGATGCAAAAAAGTGAGATTTATTATGAAGAATTTTAAAAAAAATATTTTGTTAATATTTGTTCTGTTAACTTTTTCATTTTCTAATATTGTTTCTGCAGAAACTAAACTTTTAGGTTCTAAAAAATATTGGAAAGCTTACTCTACTAAAATGAAAAAAAGTAAAACTTGTTATATAACTTCTGAACCAATAAAGACTGTCGGCAAATTTAATAAAGAAAATCGTGGTAAGCCATACATTTTTGTAACTAACACAAAAGGAGGTGCTAATCATGAAGTCTCAGTTATAGCTGGTTTTAACTTCAAAAGAAACCATGATGTAATATTTGATGTGGATGGAAAGAAAACAAAATTATTTCCAGTAGATGATAGGGCATGGTCTGAAAGCTCAAAACAAGACAGGTATTTAGTGCAATCTATGAGAAAAGGCAAAAAACTAATCGTAACAGGAACTTCCTCTCCTGGTAATAAAGTTATAGATACATATTCATTATCAGGTTTTACAAAAGCTCTTAGTCTTATAGACAAAAGTTGTTTATGAAGGTTAGGAATTGAAGAAGGTAGATAGGTATGTTTAAACAAGATCTGATAGATTTAAGTTTTGAACAACTACAAGAGTTTTGCGCCTTAAATGAACTACCAAAATTTAGAGCCACTCAGCTTTGGAGGTGGATTTACTGTTTTGGACTTAGTTCTTTTGATGATATGACTAACATAGCTAAATCTACAAGAAATTTGCTAAATCAGTTATCAGTAATATCCCGTCCAGAAATTACGGAAATTCAAAAGAGTAAAGACGGTACAATAAAATGGTTAATAAAACTGAAAGATAACTCAGAAGTTGAAACTGTCTTTATACCTCAGGATGATAGAGGAACTGTCTGCTTATCTAGTCAGGTAGGCTGCACACTAAATTGTACTTTTTGTCATACTGGCACTCAAGCTTTAGTAAGAAACTTAACTTCAAGTGAAATTCTTGGCCAACTAATGTTAGTTATGGATCATTTAGATGATTGGCCATCTGGAAAAAACAACAGAAAAGTTACTAATGTTGTTATGATGGGAATGGGTGAGCCTTTATTGAATTACAAAGAGGTAAGTAAAGCCATAAAAATTATGATGTCAGATGACGGTATTTCTCTATCTAGAAGACGTATTACTCTTTCAACTTCTGGAATAATTCCAATGATTGAAAAAACAGGATCAGACCTCGGAGTTAATTTAGCTATTTCGCTGCATGCAGTCAATGACGAACTTAGAGATAAGTTAGTGCCCATAAACAAAAAATATAATTTAGAAAATTTAATAGATGCATGTCGAAATTATCCTATTTTATCTAACTCAAGAAGAATTACATGGGAATATGTTATGTTGAAGGATATTAATGACACTAAAGAAGATGCAATAAACCTTATTAAATTAATTAAAGGCATTCCATCTAAAATTAATTTGATTCCATTTAATCCATGGCCTGGATCTCTATTTCAAACCTCTACTCAGAAAAATATTGATATATTTGCAAAGATAATTATGGATGCAGGGTTTGCATCACCTATAAGAAAACCAAGGGGACAAGATATCTATGCAGCTTGTGGGCAATTAAAGTCGGAAACTCAAAAAGTTAGAAAGTCACAAATTAATAAATTAGTACCAATTCATTCACTTTAAAATATTAAAGTTTATACAACTATTGCTTTGAACATAATTAGGTATTATATTATAATTAATATTAATTATAGATCAAAAGGAAATTATTCATGAACAACCGTTTTATGTCAGGCGCTAATGCCCAAGCTGCTCAAATTGACTTAGGTTTAAGAGCTTATATGCTTGGTGTTTATAACCATATGACAACAGCATTAGCAATTACTGGTTTCTTCGCTTTAGGCCTCAGCTTTTTAGTTGGACCGTCACTAAATGAACTTACCTCAATTGGTTATTTGTTATATGGATCCCCACTAAAATGGGTGGTCATGTTAGCACCTTTGGGTATGGTTTTCTATATATCTGCAAAACTTAATAGTATGTCTTCTCAGAAAGCCAGAAATCTTTTCTACATATATGCAGGTTTAATGGGACTTTCACTTTCATCCTTATTACTTGTTTATACTGGTGCATCAGTTGTTAGAGTGTTTTTTATAACAGCAGCGTCTTTTGCAGCTTTATCTCTTTATGGTTACACAACTAAGAAATCACTTTCAGGGCTAGGATCCTTTCTTATGATGGGAGTCTTTGGTCTTATTATTGCTCAAGTTGTTAATATATTTATGGCATCTTCAGGATTAGATTTTATAATTTCAATTGTTGGTGTATTGATATTTGCAGGTCTCACTGCGTATGATACTCAAAAAATTAAAAATATGTATTTGGCTGGAGACAATAATGAAGTGTCTGATAAAAAATCAGTTTTAGGCGCTTTAACTTTATACCTAGACTTTATTCTAATGTTTCAGTTTTTGTTAATGTTTTTGGGTAATAGAGAGTAAAAATTTAAATTATTTATAAAAAGCCATCTTCAGATGGCTTTTTATTTATCTAAAATTAATTTTTCTATATTTTTTATGATTTTTGTATCTGTCGGTTTAGTAGTGCTTGCATACCAAGAAACAAGTTCACCTTCCCTGTTAATTAAGTACTTATAAAAATTCCATTTTGGGAAAGCAAGAAAGCCTGCCTCTTTTTTTACCCAATTAAAAAAAGGATGACCATTATCACCTTTGATATGTGTTATTTCTGTTAATAAAAAAGATGTATTAAAATTTGTTGTACAAAACTCTTTAACTTCTTTGTTAGAAGATAATTCTTGATTACCAAAGTCATTTGAAGGTACGGCTATGATAGTTAAATCCTTATGTGCATAATTTTTAAAAAGCTTTTCAACACCGCTATATTGATTAGTAAATCCACATAAAGAAGCGGTATTAATTATTACAATAGGTTTACCTTTAAAATCACTTAATTTTATAATTTTGCCATCAATAGAAGTAAAGCTAAACTCATACACATTTGCATTAACTTGATTAATCATAGAAGCTCCAATTATAAGTATAAAAAAAAATATCTTACTTATTAACATTACTAGTCCATATCGGATTTAAAATACTTTCAACAAAGTCATTTCCATAAGATTTCAAGCTTAAATTTCTTAATGTTCCAATTAGCTTTTGTGCACTTAAAATTTTCCCTACTACCGCTGATTTTTTAGCTATTATATTATTTTTTAGGTATCTTTGTTTTATGAACATATTAACCATTTGATTAAAGTTATTTTTTTCTTGTAAGCTTTTTTTTATAAAAACTGCATCTTCTAATATTTGATTACCTGCCTGAGCTGTATGAGGAGGCATTGATGTGCCGGCGTCTCCAATTAAAAATACACCATTTTTATGGATCACATTGTTTTGTTCAGAAATAGTAGCAGAAAAAGTCATTTTCCATTCAATATCATTAGGTATTAAATAACTTAATATTTTATTATGAATAATTGGAGGAAAAAATCTATCATCTGTTGGAACAAAAATATAATTTGTAGCATTTTTCTTATTGATTATGGTAGGATAAATAACGAAATGCCCATTAAAGGTAATAATTAGTTGAAGTGAATTTCTAGCTAATTGGTAAGAGCTATTATTGAAAGAAATTCCTCTAAAAACTTTTTTGTTTTTTGACTTTCCACCTGAACCAATAACAAATTTTCTTGAAATACCATTTATGCTATCTGCCCCAACTATTGATTTTGATTCAAAAATATTTTCATTATCATCGATAATTTTATTTGTTCCATTATCAGGAATAATGTGTTTGATATAAGAATTATAAATTTTTATTGAGTTGTTTTTTAATGCGTTGTCTTTCAATAATTTTATAATGCTTTCTCTCTCAATAGAGCCATAATTAATATCTTCATTATCCACATTAAAATTACAAAGTAATTCTACTCTTTGATTAATATCCATATATTTAATCAGTATTTTATTAAAAGGGTTAAAAAAAGGTTTTATTTTTTTGATATCTATTAAGTTAGTCAATGCAGACCAACCATTTGGTGAAATTTGTTGCGAGCCAAAGTTTTGATTTTTTTTATCAAAAATATCAACTAAATATCCATTTTCAGAAAAAATAGATGCAGCTGCCCAGCCTGCCAGGCCTCCACCAATTATAGTTATTTTATTCTTCATATTATTTTATTTCCATAAATAATATTTATAAAATCATGCAAATTATTATGAAATTATTACAATATATAATATAAACCAACATATTAGAAAAACTAATATTTTACATCATTATTTTTGATTTTTTTAATGATAATTTTTTATTATATTTAACTTGATGTTTTCTTAAAGATAATAAAGATTAACGAATACCTTATATAATAAACTTTGGATATTTAAATGGATACTAAAATACAAAAAGAATTATCAAATATCGGGATAACAAATGTAAGAGATATTGTTTATAATCCTTCGTATGAAGATCTTTATAATCTAGAAAACTCTATAGAATTAGAAGGTTTAGAGAGAGTTCAAAATACACAGTTAGGTGCCGTGAACGTTATGACAGGAATTTATACTGGTAGATCTCCAAAAGACAAATATATTTTAAAAGATGACACAACTAAAGATAACTTGTGGTGGACTTCTGATTTGTCAAAGAATGACAATAAACCTATTAATACTAAAGTATGGAACAATCTTAAAAAATTAGTAACAAATCAACTTTCAAATAAAAAACTATATATTATTGATGCTTTTTGTGGAGCTAACAAAGATACTTGTTTAAAAGTAAGGTTTGTTGTTGAAGTAGCCTGGCAAGCTCATTTTGTAAAAAATATGTTTATCAGACCATCAGAAAAAGAACTTAAAGACTTTACCCCTGATTTTCATGTACTTAATGGTTCTAAGACTTCCAACCTAAATTATAAAGATGATGGACTTAATTCTGAGACTTTTATAGCTTTTAATCTGACAGACAAAATTCAAATAATTGGAGGAAGTTGGTACGGGGGTGAAATGAAAAAAGGGATGTTCTCTGTAATGAATTATCTTTTACCACAACAAAATATTGCATCAATGCACTGCTCAGCAAACAAAGGTACAGACGGATCTGTAGCTTTGTTTTTTGGACTCTCAGGAACTGGTAAAACCACTCTTTCTACAGATCCTAAAAGACAATTAATTGGAGATGATGAACATGGTTGGGATGAAGAGGGTGTTTTCAATTATGAGGGTGGATGTTATGCAAAAACCATTGACTTAGAAGCTGATAAAGAACCGGATATTTACAAAGCTATAAGAAGAGACGCTTTATTAGAGAACGTTACAGTAGATGAAAACGGTATAATTGACTACAGTGATACTTCGGTTACCCAAAATACAAGAGTTTCATACCCCATATATCATATTGACAACATTGTTAAACCTGTATCAAAAGGAAAACACGCTTCAAAAATTATATTTTTGGCAGCAGATGCTTTTGGTATTCTTCCTGCTGTTTCAAAACTCTCATATGAACAAGCTGAGTACCATTTTCTGTCTGGATTTACAGCAAAACTAGCAGGCACAGAACGAGGCGTAACAAAGCCTCAACCTGCATTTTCTGCTTGTTATGGAGCTGCTTTTTTAATGTTGCATCCAACTAAATACTCTAATGTATTATCTCAAAGAATAAAAAAAGAAAATTCAAAAGTTTTTTTAGTTAACACTGGTTGGAATGGGCAAGGTAAACGAATGTCATTAAAAAATACTAGATTAATTATTGATGCTATTTTAAATGACGAACTTGATGACGTTGAAACACAAAATATTCCTATTTTTAATTTACAAGTTCCACTTAAAGTTAATCAGATTTCTTCTGAGCTACTTGACCCAAGATCAACTTGGAATTCTTCTGACGAATGGGAAAAAAATGGAAGAGAATTAGCAGAATTATTTATAAATAATTTTCAAAAATTCTGTGATAATGAGCAAGGAAAAAGTTTAATAAAAGCTGGGCCGCAACTATAAAGTACTGATCTTCTTTAATATAAAATTAAAATAAGTGGAAAAATATGAAAATCCTTATTTCGATTCTAACTTTTTTGTGTCTTCTTTTTACATCTCCATTATATGCTCAATCAAAGTTTAAAGATAAAGGTAAAAGAGCCTCTTTAGTTGAAACTAGAAAAGTTAAAGTTGTAAAAGTGGCTGAAAAGACTGAAGCTATAGGACGGTTAGTTGCATTAAACCCTATAATAGTTTCTTCAAAAATTAACCAAGAAATTTTAAAAATTCACTTCAAGATTGGTGACGATGTTAAAAAGAATGATTTGTTATTTACACTTGCTTCAAAAGATATAATTAGAAATATAAAACAAATATCTGCGGAACTAAAATTAGAAGTAAAAACTTTAAATCTTTTAAAGGAACAACTTGCTCTTAGGGTTTCTAAAGCAAAAAACGCACAAAGGTTAAAAGAAAAAAACATTATCACTCAAGATAATCTTGATAATGTAAATATTCTACTTCTCCAAAATAAACAACAAATTGCTCAAAGAGAATATAACATCGTAAAACTTAAAATTTCTTTAGATGAAAATAACGAAAACCTTACTTTTTCGAAAATATTATCTCCGGTAGATGGAAATATTATCACTATTGAAGCTCAAACTGGAGCTTTCATTCCAAAAGGGAAAACAATAGCTTCAATTTTAGCAAATGGTCGAAATGAAATAGAAACTGATTTAAGGTCCGATTTAGCTTCTAAAGTTATAATTGGATCCAAGGTAGATGTTTTAAATCATAAGACTATTTATTCTGGGAAAGTAAGAGGTATAGTTAACTCAGAAAATATAAGAACAGGAACTCGAAAAATAAGAATAAGTTTAAGTGATATTTTACCAAAAAATTTAAATGTTTCTGGTACTAGGTTTTCTCTTTATATTTCAATTGGTGACAGTATGCTTAGATTACTAATACCAAAGGATGCCCTAATACCAAGAGGGAAACAACAAATTGTATACTTATTTGATAAAGGTCTAGCAAAACAAACTTTTATTCAAACAGGTGTATCAGTAGGAGATAATATAGAAGTTTTACGAGGTCTTAAAGAAGATCAGTTGGTAGTTGTAAAAGGTAATGAAAATTTAAGACCAAATCAGGCAATCAAAGTAAAAAGAAATAGAAAAAAGTCATAAGGTATTATTTTTAAATAATGAATAATTTAATAAAACTTTCGATCAAACAACCTATTGCTGTTGCTGCTTTTGTCTTTTTAATTATCGCTTTTGGAATAGTAGCTCTTCAAAAAATACCTATCCAGATGACACCTGATATTGATAAACCAGTTTTACAAGTTCGAGTGTCTTGGTCAGGCGCTTCTCCAGAAGATGTTGAAAGAGAAGTTGTTACCAGACTTGAACTAGCAGTAGCTTCACTTACAGGCGTAGAGAATGTAGAATCAGATAGTAGGTTTGGATCAGGAAGAGTTACCTTAACCTATTCTGTTGGTCAAGATATGGACGTTGCTCTTATACAGCTTTTAAGCAAGGTTTCGTCAATTGATGGTTTGCCTTATGATTCAAAACGTCCAACAGTCCGAACTTCTAATTCAGATGACAGTCCAATTTCTAGATTGGCAATGATTAAATTACCCAATTCTAAAATTGATAATTTAGGTAGTTTAGGTGATTTTGTAGAATTTGAAATAATAGAAAAATTGTCACGCATTGAAGGCATTTCGGAAATCACATTTCGTGGAGGACAGAAAAAGGAATTAAAAGTTGCGTTAGATACTCAAAAACTAGCAGAATTCTCAATTTCAATACCAACTGTGTTGGATGCATTAAAAGCAAGTTCTGCTCAAGTTACGGCAGGAGAAATAATCGAAGGAAAAAGAACTTATTCTCTAAGAGCTGAAGCTATATCATACACACCGTCAACTGCAAGAAACATGGTTTTACGATCTGAAATTGGTAAGGATGGTAGGCCAGTAAATTTAAAACTTGGAGATGTAGCAGAAATTTTCATGTCTTACAAAAAACCAACAAGTTTTAGAAGAATGAATGGCCAAGATGCCATAACTTTTGCGGTAATCAGAGAGCCTAATTCTAATGTAGTTAAAATAATTGAAAATTTAAAAGTAGAAATAAAAAAACTAAATAACGGTATACTGGCTGAAAATGGGCTTGTACTAAAAAATGTATATGATGAAACTGTCTATATTAATGCAGCTATAGCTTTAGTTCAGCAAAATATTATCATTGGTGGAATTTTAGCAATATGTATACTCATGCTTTTTTTAAGAAGTTTCAGACCAACATTTATAATTATGTTAGCCATCCCTGTGTCTGTAATAGGAACATTTGTAGCTATTTCTTGGTTAGGTCTTTCAGTTAACGTTATTTCATTAGCTGGATTAGCCTTTGCAGTAGGAATGGTTGTAGATGCATCTATTGTAAGTCAAGAAAATATATTTAGATTAAAACAATCAGGGATGTCATCCATTATGGCCTCATATAATGGTTCTAGACAAGTTTGGGCTCCAATACTTGGTTCCGCTCTTACAACTGTTGTTGTTTTTATTCCAATACTCTTGCTTGATTTACCAATTGGACAGTTATTCAGAGATATTGGTATTGCAATTTCAGTATCAGTACTAATTTCAGTTCTTGTTTCTGTTACACTAATACCAGCGATAGCTGCTAAAATATTAAAAAAATCTGAACAAAAAGGTTATAATAATTTTCCAATTATTTTTCTAGATACATTTGCTTCTAAGTTTGCCAAGGCAATACAAAAATATGCATTTTGGTCAACAAGTTCGCTTAAATTTGGCTTAATTGTAGTTTTTGGTTTGATATTAACCGCCGGAGTTACTATTACATCGTTTCTTCCACCTCTTGACTATTTACCAGATGGTAATAGAAACTTTGTTTTTGCAAGAATAATGGTGCCACCTGGTTATAATAAAGAAGCTACTATTGAAATATCTCGTGCAATGGAAAGGGCCGCAAAACCTCTTTGGGAATCTGAAAGTGATGGTCCATACGGGAAACCAAAGATCGCTCGTTTTTTCTTTGTGGCTTATTCAGGAGGTGCATTCGCAGGAGCGGCGACAGCAAACCCAGATAGAGTTAAAGAAATTTTACCAGTGCTTACAAAGCCAATAAGATCACAGCCAGGTGCCAGAGCATTTGCTCAACAAGCATCATTATTTGGAAGATCTGTTGGAGGTTCAAGAGTGATAAAACTAGAAATTACTGGATCTTCTCTAGATTTAATACAGCCAACAGCACAAAAAATCATGAGGTCAATCCGAAATCAATTTTCACCAAAAAATGGGCATCAAATTCGTTCTGTTCCACAAATGGGAGCAGGGTCTCCTCAAGTAATGATAGAACCAATTCCAGAAAAATTAGCTAATATTGGTATGTCAGCTAGAGAATTTGCTCAGTCGTTAGATGTTTATAATGATGGCATTAGAGTAATAGAGATTCCTTTTCAAGGTAGGTTAATAGAACTGATACTAACCTCTGACAAAGCTAATACAAATAAAATTGATGATTTAGAAGACTTACCATTAATTTTAAAAACAGGAGAACTGGTTAGGCTATCGCAGGTCGCTAACATAAGTTTAGTAGGGGTGCCAGAGCAGATAAAAAGATTATCTGGTAGAAGAGTCATTACCTTACAATTGCGGCCTCATGAAAGTATTTCTCTAGAAAATGCAGTTTTAAAACTTCAAAATTTAGTTATAAACCCTATTGAAAAAGATATACCTCAAGGTGTGTCAATAAATTTGTCTGGCGCAGCTAGTGAATTAGAGCGCACATGGATAGCTATGAAAAATAATGTAATGATAGCGCTATTTGTAATCTTCTTGTTACTTACAATTTTGATGAGGTCATTTATTCTTCCTCTAGTTATTATGATAACGGTTCCAGTAGCAGGAGCAGGTGGAGTTATGGGATTAGTTGTCTTAAATCAATTTTCTCCTCAACCCTTAGACATGCTAACAATGTTAGGATTTATAATTTTAGCGGGTATTGTAGTTAACAACTCGATTTTAATGGTCGAACAAACCTTATGGCATATCAGGTATGAAAGCATGAATGCAGCCGAGGCAATAACTGAAGCCACAAGAAATAGAATTAGGCCAATATTCATGTCAACGTTGACAAGTTTATTTGGATTGATTCCTTTAGTTGTTTTCCCTGGGTCAGGATCAGAATTGTATAGAGGTATTGGAACTGTAGTTTTTGGAGGTTTAGCTACTTCAGCTATATTAACCTTACTTATGGTTCCTCCATTACTTGCTTTAGCTTTGAAAGCTGAAAAAATTAAATCTATACCTAAACATGATGAAGACGTATTTGTATGAAATCAAATTTATCCTTGATCTAAACTTTATATAATTTTTTTATTTAGTGACAAAACACCTAATAAAGGTCTATATAGGCAATCTTAATTAATAATGTATAAAATTAGCAGAGTTTACAATGAGCAATAACGTAACGTTAGAAGATAAAATTAAATTAATAAGAAATATAGCAATAGTTGCTCACGTGGATCATGGCAAGACAACTTTGGTGGATACATTATTACAGCAATCTGGAACTTTTGCAGCACACTCTCAAACAGTCGAAAGAGTTATGGATTCAAATGATTTAGAAAAAGAGCGTGGAATTACTATACTATCTAAAAATACTGGGCTTAAGTGGAAAGACTATAGAATTAATATAGTAGACACTCCAGGTCATGCTGACTTTGGTGGAGAAGTTGAAAGAGTTTTGTCTATGGTAGACTCAGTATTATTGTTAGTTGATGCTGTTGACGGACCGATGCCTCAAACAGGCTTTGTAACTAAAAAAGCTCTTCAAGCAGGACTTCGTCCTATTGTAGTAATAAATAAAGTTGATAGAGATGGTGCTAGACCTGACTGGGTGTTAGATCAAACATTTGATCTTTTCGATAGATTAGGTGCAGATGAAAATCAACTTGATTTTCCGGTAGTATATGCTTCTGCAATTCAAGGATGGGCTACAGAAGATTTATCCAACAAAACAGATAATATGGACACTATATTTGAAACTATAATAAATAATGTTGCTGCTCCTAAAGTGGATCCTAATGGGAATCTTCAAATTCAAGTTTCAGCACTAAGTTATTCAAGTTATGTTGGATTGATAGGAACTGGAAGAATTAGAAGAGGGCAAGTCAAAAAAGGACAAGCTGTAAGTATTGGAAGCGTTGATGGTACAGTACGCCAAGGAAAAGTTTTACAAATTATGAATTTTCATGGTCTTGATAAACAAGAAGTTGATGAAGCTAGCGCGGGTGACATTGTGGCGATTAGTGGATTAGGTGAACTTAAAATTTCTGATACTATTTGTGAGCAAGGTAAATTAGAAATTCTTGAAAAATTATCCGTTGATGAACCAACTATAAGTATGGTTATACAGGTGAATGACAGTCCATTTGCAGGACAAGAAGGTAAGCTAGTAACTAGTAGGTCTATTAGAGATAGACTGCAACAAGAGTTAAAAACTAATGTAGCGTTAAGAGTTGAAGATACAGATAATCCAGATAAATTTAGAATTTCTGGCCGAGGAGAGCTTCATTTATCAATTTTAATTGAAAATATGAGAAGAGAAGGTTTTGAAATGGGCGTTTCTTCTCCGGAAGTAATCACTAAAATTTTAGATGGAGTAAAACAAGAGCCATACGAAAGTGTAACTATTGATGTGGAAGAGATACATCAAGGTAAAATCATGGAAAAAATGGGAGAAAGAAAAGCTTCATTATCAGATATGGTTCCTGATGGAAAAGGAAGAGTACGTTTAGATTATAATATGTCAAGTAGAGGTTTGATAGGCTTTAGAGCTGAGTTTTTAACTTTAACTTCTGGCTCTGGTCTACTTTACCATTCTTTTGACAAATACGGACCGATTGTTCAAGGCTTGCATACTGGAAGAAGAAATGGTGCACTTATATCTATTGGCCAAGGTAAAGCAGTTCCATATGCTTTATTTAATCTTCAAGATAGAGGAAAGATGATTGTAGAGGCAGGTGTAGAAATTTATGAAGGTATGATTATAGGTATTAATAGTAGAAATAACGATTTAGTAGTAAATCCTCTTAAGGGGAAACAACTTACTAACATTAGATCTTCTGGAACCGACGAAGCTGTAACGCTAACAACACCCATTAATGTGACTCTAGAATTTGCTTTAGAGTTTATTAATAATGACGAGTTAGTTGAAGTTACGCCAATTAGTCTAAGAGTTAGGAAAAGATATTTAAAAGAGCATGAGAGAAAAAAAGCAGCTCGAGCTGCATCTTAGTTTTCATAATATACTCTCAGCTACTTTTAGGTTTGATATTGTATCAATGTCAAAAATAGTTCCAGTATCGGTGTTTACAGTTACAATATCACTTTTTTTAATCTGAGATTTTGCACCACAATCTTTTTTTAAGCCTTCTAATATTTTAAAGTAAGTTCTAGGAAGCAATACAGGATTCCCAATTTTAGATTGGCACTTGGGAAAAACAACTTTACTACAATTTAATTCTAAAAATTTATTTTGCAATTTAATTAAATCCTTTGTTGAAATAATTGGCATATCAGCAGGAATTATCATTGCACCCTTGATAGTAAGTTCTAACTCTCTTACTCCAGCAGATATAGAAGTACCAATACCTTTTTTATAATCATGATTGTAGATAAATTTAATTTTAGGATTGTTTATTAAACTAATAATTTTGTTATGTTCATACCCTATGACTATCAATATTTCACTAGGGTCAAAGATACTTAATAACTTGTCAATCATATGATTTATTAGAGTTTTATCATGAATATATTGAATAAGTTTATTTTTTTTACCATAACGGGTACTTGAGCCAGCAGCTAAAACAATTTTTTTTATTAAAGATTTACTATTACTTTTGTCAATCATTAGGTGTACGTCTGAAATGTATTATCTCTGCTAAAATAGATATACCAATTTCTGCAGGATTTTTGGCCTTAATATCAAGGCCAATAGGACCATGAATCTTAGCTAATTCATTCTGATTGAACCCTAAAGAAGTTAACCTTTCATATCTTTTTTGGTGTGTTTTCTTACTTCCTAGCGATCCTATATAACCTACATCTTTTTTAAGCGTATATATTAAAGCTGGATCATCAATCTTTGGGTCATGAGTTAATGTTACAATGTGTGTAGCTTTATCCAAAGTGTATTTTGACAAAGCATTATCTGGCCAATCATTTATAATTTTACAACTAGGAAACCTTTTTTTAGTTGCAAAATGATCTCTAGGATCAATCAATATTATTTCAAAGTCAGCTATAGTAGCTAGCTTCACTAATTCTTGAGCTATGTGAACTGCTCCAACAATGAAAAGTCTTGGTTTAGGATCTATTATATGTATAAATTCATTCTTTAATTTATCATAACAACTTGACTGATTTTCTATAGAATTATCGATTTTTCTTAAACCTGTTTCTGAATTTATTCGTAATTTAATTACTTGTCTTTTTTTTATGCTTTCAACCATTGAGTAAATAATATTATCCTCAATTTCAAGGGGCTGAATTAGAACTTTTAGTTCACCACCACAAGCGAGTCCAACTTCCCATGCCATGTCATTTGATATGCCATAATCTTTTACTCTGGTTTTGCCATCACCTAATGATTTTATACCTTCTAAAATTACAGCACCTTCTATACAACCACCAGAAACAGAGCCTATTATTTCACCATTTTGGTCAATAGCCATTTGACCTCCTACTGGTCTTGGTGAACTTCCCCATGTTGAAATTACAGTTGCAAGAGCAATTTTTTTCTTTTCTTTTAACCAACCGCTAAGTGGAGTTAATATATCGTCTACTTCAGTCATAATAGGGCCCTGTAAAATATAATTTTATAAAATAACAATTTATGTTATAAATTCATAATAAATACTAATATTTAAATTAATAGAATCAAAGGATTTTAATTATGAGTAATGACAGAATTTTTACTTCTACTTGGATTGAGTGTTTTATCCTAAAAGGTAAAAACGAAAATAGTTTTTCATTTATTACTAAAGTATTTACGATTTTATGTTGTAGTCTTATATTAGTCTTGTCAGCTAAAATAAAAGTTGATCTGTATCCCGTACCTATGACTTTACAGCCTTTAGCTATATTAATGATTGCTATGTTATGCGGTAGAAATATAGCAGTTGCATCAGTTAGTTTTTATTTATTTCAAGGAATGGTTGGATTGCCAGTATTTGCTTATGGCGGGGGATTACTTTATTTAATTGGTCCAACAGGCGGGTTTCTCTTTGGTTTTCTTATAGCTTCTTTAGTTGTTGGTGAGTTAGCTGATAGAGGATGGGGAAAAAAATTGTTTAAATCAGTTTTTGCAATGATGTTAGGTATGTTGATAATTTATTTTTTTGGAATTTTTCAGCTAAGTATAATTAAAGGATTCGATTTTGCTATTCTAAAAGGTTTACAACCATTTATTATAGGTGATTTTTATAAGTTAATACTTGCTTCAATTTTGCTGCCTCAAATTTGGAAACTCACTAAAAATTATAAATAAGAAAACTTGATAATAAAATTAATCGTCATTTGAAGCTTCGTTTTGAGCGTCTTTAGTTGTTAGTCCAATACTTTCATTTTCTAAAGCATCCTCAAAAGCCAAAACTTCTATATTGTCATAAGAATCAATCTGGTTAATAAAAAAATCCTCGGGAGTGCTGTCTTTAGGGTGCTCTATTTTAATAGCTAATATTACCGCTATTGTAGATGTAACTGTTTTATTTTGATTTTTCTTGAATTCTTTAAATGAAATAATATTTGACGCTGAATTATCAAAATTAGACTTCTTTTTCATTAAACACACTCCATTAAATAATAATAAAAATTAAGTATTAATTTAGATATAATGTAACAGTATCTATAACACGAAATATTAAAATATTATTGACCAACTCTTCTAATAACTATTCTACCTGATGGTTTGTTGTTAACATTTTCAACTGTTCTGGTTGCCTGACTGAATAGATTAGTTTCTATTCCAAAATTATCAACAACAGCAACTCTAGCTCTTATTTGAGATCCGACAAGTGGCTGACCTAAGGCAAGAACTGGTCCACTCAAGCTATTTAAACCAACCCAATTACGGCCGTCTTTTGATGTCTCCCAACTTATAGAAATAGATGCTATTCCATCTTCATCCGATAGAGAATTAGACAGAGCTCTTAGCGTTATACCTTCTTTAGGTTCTCCAATTATAGTAACTTCACCTTGGACAGGATCATCTAAGTTATCGATTGTTTCAGAAGGACTAGTGTATAAAACCTCTCTTGTGCCATGAGAATCTATGTATGAAACAACAGCCCTGTAAGAATAACCGACTTGATTTTGTGTTAACCTAAGAACTTCATTCTGGTCAGTAGGATAAGCTTCCCATGAGGATTTTGATGATGATCTTTGCCATGTAATGTCAAAACCACCAATTCCATCTTCATCAGCAATACTAGACGTGTCAACGACAAGCGCACTGTCTTCAACAGAAGATCCAATAAGCCTTGCTGAACCCGTAGGTTTATCGTTTACGTTTCTTACTGGGGTAGACGGGGGGCTTGTTAAAGGTTCTAAATTTCCTTGACCATCAACATAAGAAATAACAACTCTCAATCTACTAGCTACATGAATTTCTCTAGGTGTAAATGATTGATTTGTAGCTCCGCTAATATTTGTCCATTTTTTATTATCTGATGATATTTGCCATTGTACGCTTACCGATCCCATTCCGTCTGAGTCTGTCACTGATGACAAATCAATTATTAATGGCACATCTTCTATTGCAGCGAACCCGGCTGTTTCAGAATTATCGTCATTATTAGATTTCTTATCTACTTTTGAATTTGATTTTGTTACATCAGAGCTCTGATTTGATTTTGAAGATAAATTCTTTTGTTTACCAACATAAGTTTTACTGTGATCATGTTGTGTAATATTATTTTTAACTTTTTTATCTTTAATTGCTGGGTCGCCGCCAGCAAAAGCATTCTTGGAATCAAGCGTTGTTATACTTGCTAAAACACATAGTGTTAAAAGCAAAAAATTATCTTTTAAAAAACGCATCTAAACCTCCACTCACTTAATAACTAGCACATAATATATAACACACAACTAAAAAAGATACATGTTTTTTAATAATAGATGTCTATTTAACAAGTTTTACAATAAATATCTAACAGAAAAAATACTATCATATAATCAGAATGTTATTTAATTTTAAGTAATATCTCTTTAAGAATTTTCTCATGTTCAATTAATGTTGATTTTAATAAATCTAGATCTTGTTTAATAATGTCTAAGACTGTTGGATTTGAACTATTGTTTTGAATATCTACTATTTTTGTCAATGTAATTGTATCATCTGTTTTGTCATCAAGATGATTATCGCTTGTAATTTCATTTGTTTTATTAATGCTATTAGATATAACAAAGTCTTTAATTTCTAAAATATCAGATTTTATAGCGTTTAATTTATTTTCTTTAATTTTATTCACAATAATCCCCTAAAAAAATTGAATACTTATCTTATTGTTTAATAAATTACTATTGTATATAATTGTACTTTATAAAATAATATTATTATATCCAAAGTATTGCTATAGCTCAATATAAATTAGTTAGGAAACCAAAATGACTATAATTGATTCTATTAAAACATCTATGCTAGTTCCAATTCATCCTGCTGGAATACCATTTATTGCTATTTTTGCAATTTTTACACTTTTAATAGGTTGGTTTTGGAGCCCTCTATATTTCTTTGGTTTAGTGCTTACTCTGTGGTGTGTTTATTTTTTCAGAAACCCAGTCCGTGTTACACCAATATTATCAGGTATAAATAAAAACAATCTCATTATTTCACCCGCTGACGGAAGGGTTATAGAAATTTCACAGATAACTCCAGAAGAAGATATTGGTTTGCCTGTTGGAGATTGGACTAGAGTTTGTATTTTTATGAATGTATTTGATGTGCATGTAAATAGATCACCAATGTCAGGCAAAATCTTTTACAAAAACTACATACCAGGTTCTTTTTTTAATGCTAGCCTTGATAAAGCTTCTTCGAAGAATGAAAGACTTATTCTTGGAATGGACACTGACAAAGGTAAGAAAATAGCTTTTGTTCAAATTGCAGGTTTGGTTGCAAGAAGAATAATTTGTGATGTAGATATAGGTTCTTCGTTGAAAGTGGGGGAAGTTTTTGGTTTAATTAGATTTGGAAGTAGGGTCGATGTTTATTTTCCATCAGATGTGTCTGTTATGGTGCTCAAGGGACAAAAAATGATAGCTGGAGAGACTATAATAGGTGACTTTACTAAGAGTTCTAAATCTGTGAAAGATAATTTAGATGAAAAATAGTGGCATAAAGTTAGCTAAAAAAGCTTTCCAATCAAGACCAAGGCGTTTTTCAGTTGTTTGGATGCTTCCAAATTTTCTTACTATATGCGCTCTTATTTTTGGTTTGCAAGCAATGTACCAAGCACTTTTTAGTAATTGGGACAATGTTATAATAATGATTATAATAGCATCGGTATTTGATATGTTAGACGGAAGGGTCGCTAGATTGCTAAAATCTACAAGTGAATTTGGGATGCACCTTGACTCACTTTCTGATTTTGTAGTTTTTGGAGCAGTACCAGCTTTTGCTGTATATTTATGGATGGATAAGCCACAAGAAAATATTTTTTGGATTGTAATTGTCCTTTACGTAATTTGCTCTGCTCTAAGGTTGGCTAGGTTCAATTCGGAGTTATCAGAAAGACCAAGTTATGCAAAAAATTATTTTAACGGTGTGCCAACGCCAGCAGCTGCATTTCTAATGCTTTTCCCCCTAGCTATTGAAGGTTATTTAAACGAGTATATGCTAAAATCTTCTGATTTTATTGGATTTTGGATAGTTTTTATTTCAATAACAATGGTAAGCAACTTACCGACGTTTTCAGGTAAAGTATTTCAAATTCCAAAATCGTTCGTTATACCGATGTTAATAGTATTGGCACTTCTTAGTAATGCTATTATTAGTAACCCTATAAAAGGTTTTATAATACTCGTTCTAGTTTATATAATTAGCTTGCCATTTGCCTCTATTTTCTATCTGCGGTTGAAGAAAAAAGCTGAAGCATTAAATGCTAAAACTTAAATAATCATTAGATTATTTATTTTTAAATAATTCCTTCCAACCTGGCTTTGTTTGAATTATTGAATCTGCTTCATATACGGCTCTATTACATGCTCTAGCAACACAATCACTAATTCTTGATCCCATTGCTAAAATATCTATATTGTCTAAACTTAATTGATTACAATTTTGATTGGTACTAATAGAAAAAATGGTGTCTCCATCCATTGGTGTATGGGCGGGACTTAGAGATTTTGCAATACCATCATGAGCCATAATCGCTAATCGTTTTAAATTCGAACGACTTAAAGGTGCGTCTGTTGCAACTACTCCGATAACTGTGTTACTAGGAATATTGTTGAAAGTATCTGCTATTCCTATTGAATGAGGTAATCTTTTTGATCGAATAACATGATCAAATTTTTCACCAGAAACTCCATACCCACCAAATTCATCATTTAATTCTAAATATCCAGAAAGAAAAGAAGGACCTTTATTAAGCAAAGGATTTCCTACAGCATTATTAATTACAATTGCTCCGACAGTATATTCTTGACCATTAGAATATTTTTGTTTCCATGATGATGAACCTTGTCCCCCTTTTAAAGTTGCAGTTGTTGCTCCACAACCCGCACCGTAAGACCCTAAAAGAAAATCATTACCACTAGACTTGTAAGCTTGATTTGCTAAATTCCTCCACGGTGACCGTTCTCCTATTTTATTCACATGAGGATCGTCATGAATGTTAAGATCAAAAATTACGGCAGCTGGAACTAAGGGTATAATGGCTTTACCTAATTGATATCCTTTACCGTCGTGTCGTAATAAATCTTGTATTTCTGAACTTGCATCAAGTCCATACGCAGAACCACCTGAAAGTACTATTGCATCTGCACGCCCAATTGAATTTTCTAAACTAAGCATGTCAGTTTCTCTAGTCCCTGGCCCCCCACCTCTTACATCTACAGCTGCAGAGAAAGGGTTGTCACCAATTATAACAGTTACACCTGTTCCTATTTTATTATCTTCTGCATGACCTACTTGAATTCCAAGAACATCTGTTATAAGATTTTTAGATCCAGGGGCAGTAATCGGTTTCAAATCCATCTCCAAAATTTATTTAAAAGAATGAGTGTATCATGACGTTAATATCATCTCTAAATAAAGACAATAAGTAGTTGGAATTAGAAAGGCGAAATACATTAATTCTCTCAGTTGCTCAAGGTTTATCTATTACTACAACAAGTATTAATATGATAAATACAGGTTTAGTTGGAGCCTTGCTTGCCACAAATCCATCTTATTCGACTATTCCATTGTCTCTTCAATTTTTGACTATTGCATTAACACTCATACCTGTTTCGTTATTAATGGGTAAATTTGGCAGAAGGCCAATGTTTTTGATAGGGTCTATGGCAGCTTTCCTTGGATGCTTAACGATAGCTTTTGCAATCGTTGATAAAAGTTTCTCTTTATTTATTCTAGGTTCTATTTTACTAGGATTTTCACAAGCTAATCAGCAATTTTATCGATATGCAGCCGCTGACAATGTTTCGAATAATCAAAAAAGCAAAGCTATTTCTTTAGTATTAGCAGGTGGTATTATTGCTGCAGTTGTTGGTCCTGAAGTTTCAAGATACTCTTTTGATCTTCTGCCAGACTATATTTACCTTGCCACGTATCTTTTAGCAGCATTAATCCAAATTCTAAATTTTATAATATTAATTTTTATTAAAATTAAAAAGGCTGAAGTAAGAGCGCAAAAACTAAGACCTTTGAGCGATATTTTAATGCAGCAGACATTGATAATAGCTATTTTGGCTGCTGCAGTTGGTTATTCTCTTATGAGCTTTATAATGACAGCAACACCATTACAAATAGTTAATATTTGTAAATTAGGAAATAGTGCAAGTTCTACAGTAATTCAGTGGCATATAATTGCAATGTTTGCTCCATCGTTTTTTACAGGTTCAATTATATCTCGTTTTGGCAATAGAAAGGTAATGCTTGCAGGTATAATACTCTATGCTTTTTCTGTGTTTTTCGGAATTTTAGGCGAGACGGTTCAAAATTTTTGGATAGCCTTATTCTTATGTGGCTTAGGTTGGAATTTTCTTTATGTTGGTGGAAGTGATATAATTGCAAAATCGGCATTACCTGAAGAAAGAGCTAAGGTTCAGGGTGTAACTGACTTCATTATTTTTGTGTTTGTTGCAATGGGTTCTTTTTTAGCAGGATACCTTCACAGTAACTTGGGTTGGGAAATAATGCTGTTCTACACTATCATTCCCATTATATTGATTTTCATTGGTATAATAACAATTAAGCCACAAAAGCTAAAATTAAATTAAGAGATTAGCCTCCAGTTAGAGACATGTGCCTATTTACAGAGACATTAGATGATTGTCGTGAGATCTCAAAATCATGACCTTTAGGCTTTCTTCCAATTGCAGATCTTATTGCATCTTCAAGTGCATCCCGCCCTTGTTCTCTAAGTACAGTTTTTAAATCTGCATTATCATCTTGTCCTAAACACATATATAAAACACCAGTGCAGGTTAACCTAACTCTATTGCAACTTTCACAAAAATTATGAGTTAAAGGTGTGATAAATCCAAGTTTATTATTGGTTTCTTTGACCGATACATACCTAGCCGGTCCACTAGTTCTTTCTGGAAGATCAACTAGGGTAAATTGTTTCTCTAGTTCGGATCTAACTTGTGATAAAGGTAAATACTGTCCATATCTTGTATCTCCTCCAATATCACCCATAGGCATAACCTCAATGATAGTCATGTCAAAGTTTTCATCTCCGCACCATTTAAGAATGTCTGGTAAATGATTTTGATTAAATTCACTTATGGCAACAGTATTTATTTTTATCTTGAGACCTACTTCACGTGCTCTTTTCAATCCATTTTTTACTTTTTCAAGATCACCCCATCTAGTAATTTCTTTAAATTTAATTGGGTCTAAATGGTCTAATGAAACATTTATTCTTCTAATTCCAGCTTCAAAGAGTTCTTCGGCTTTTGATTCTAATTGACTTCCGTTCGTGGTGATTGTCAATTCGTCTAAATCACCGCCCACTTCTTTGCCTAGATTGTTGATAACTTGCATTATTCCTTTTCTTACTAAAGGTTCACCGCCTGTAAGTCTAATTTTTCTAGTTCCAAGTTTCATGAAAGCTCTACAAATCTCTTCAATTTCTTCGAGACTTAAAATATCTTTTTTAGGCAAGAACTGCATGTCTTCAGCCATGCAGTAAGTACACCTGAAGTCGCACCTATCAGTTACAGAAACTCTTAAGTAGTTTACATCTCTTCCAAATGGATCAATTAATTTATTTTGATTTTCCATGATATTTTCAAAGCAGTTCTATAAAATTAACAAAATTTTATCCTAATATTTTTATTATACCTGATTATAAAGATAAAATCTTATTTTTTTATTTAAGTAACAAATTTTTCTTTATATTATGTAGTATGTCTCCAATTAAATAAAATATAGGGTTTGAAATGAATAATGAAAGTAATATTTATAGGCGTCAACCTGCAGCAGGTGGAAAAACAAGTAGTTTAGTCGTTTTTCTTCATGGGTATGGGGCTGATGGGAAGGATCTAATTGATCTGGCGAATCCTTTTTCTATGGCTATGCCTAATGCAAGCTTTATCTCACCTGACGCTCCAAGTCCATGTGCAATGTCTCCATCAGGAAGAGAATGGTTCCCTATTGAAGAAGTACCTAAGGGTGCAATTAATGCTTGTGAAAGGTTGCTTAATTTAATTGATATAGAGGCAAAAAATCTTGATTTAACATTTAAAGACGTAATCTTGATAGGTTTTTCACAAGGTGCAATGATGAGTATGCAATGTTTATTAATTAATAAGCATCAATTTGGAGCAATAATAGGCTATTCTGGGGCACTAAGAACTGAGAATGTTGAGGCAGCTAAATTACAAATTATAAATGGTAAACACAAATATGCAGATACTCCAGTGTTACTAGTACATGGTAAACAAGACGAAGTTGTTCCCTTCCAGTCACTTGAAAATTCAAAAAATCTCTTAAATGAAATTGGATTTAACGTTCAAACATTATCCAGGCCTAACCTTGGGCACGGCATTGATCCAGAAGGGATAAGTGCTGGTATGGAGATATTAAAAAAACTAAATTAATATTTATTAAAAATATTTTTTTATTTAATAAAAATTAAACATTGATAAGCTTACCTAATAATAATAATTCTTTTCAGGGCCTAATGACTTCATCTTCTTTTTCACCTACTTTAGTTTTAAATGCAGACTATCAACCTTTGAGCTATTTTCCATTATCACTTTGGTCCTGGCAAGATACAGTAAAAGCTGTGTTTCTTGATAGAGTAAACATTGTCTCTGAATATGATGAAGTGGTCAGGTCACCAGGATTTTCAATGAAAATACCTAGTGTTATATCTTTAAAACAATATATTAAAAATCAAAAGTCACCAGTTTTTACAAGGTTTAATGTATTTTTAAGAGATAGGTTTTCCTGTCAATATTGTGGTTTAACCAAACAATCACACGACCTAACTTTTGATCATGTTATCCCAAGATCGTTAGGTGGAAAAACTAATTGGAATAATGTTGTAGCGGCTTGTAGGCCGTGTAATTTCAAAAAGGGAAATAAGCAATCAAAGGAAATAAATATGTTTCCGTTGATTAGACCAGAAGCTCCTAATACTAATTTATTGAAAAAGAATGGTAGGTATTTTCCACCTAATTTCTTACATCAGTCTTGGCGTGATTTTTTATATTGGGATACAGAATTAGAAAACTCTAGTTAGTAATTGTTGTAAATACTAAATTTTTTCAGATATTTTTATTGCTGTTCTGCAGCCAAATTGGACGATGGTTTTCATAATTTCATAACCAGGAGCAGTTTCTCCTTCATGCTCAACTCCTATTTCGAGATGATCTAATTCATCGTCTCTAAATTTTTCTAATGTAGACTTTAGTTCTCTATGATTTTTATCAAGTGTATCAGCCTGTTTAGCGTAATGTTCTCCGATAACTTCTTCAACAGCTATAGTACATGCCATAGCTGCTTTCTCACCCATAAGAGCGCTCGCCACTCCCAGGCCGTATCCCATAACATTCCACAAGGGAAGAAGAGCAGTTGGTCTAGTATCATTTTCTACTAAAAGCCTATTAAACGTATCTAAATGTTCTTCTTCTTGGTCTTTCATATGTTGAATTGTTGGGCCAACAGGTGTATTTTTGAGTACTGCTAATTGACCATCATATATTTTAGCAGCAGCTGTTTCACCTGCATGGTCCACTCTAAGAATAGAATCAATTTTGTTTTTACTTGTTTCCTTAATCATACGTTATAAAACCTTCTTCTTATTAAAATGACATTCATTAACAAAAACATTCCGAACGATAGTAGACCGTTCCAAGCTGCCAGAGATAATCCAAATAGTGTGAACATTACTTCATCACATTTAATAGTAGATTTATTCAACAAAAATGTAAGTAAATCTTTTGAAAAATCAATATTTGATGAACATTCTTCTGGCCCTTTCCAAAATTTCATTTCAATACCAAAGTGGTAAGTGCCAGCAACTGAACTTATGAGCCAAACAATTGAAAGTCCTAAAATAATTAATTTAATTGGTATTAATTTTGTTTTAACAAAAATTATTAAAATTAAGCTGTAAGTTATAATTAATGCATGAAACCATCTTTGAGTAATACATAAATCACAAGGTAATGCCCCGTGGAAGTGTTCAAGATAAAACGCTGAAACGAGCATTATAGAGGAAACAAGAAAAGACAGTTTTAGGATTAAATCTAATTTTTTGAATTTGTCTAATTGGAAGAAATTGGAAATGATATTTTTAAACATTTAAAAAATATAAAATGAAATCATTATAATTGCTATGCCTAAAATAGATGAAGCGACAAGCATATTATTTTTTAAATAAATTATTGCAGGGTTACCAAAAAATTTTATTAAATATGCAACTATAAAAAAACGAATACCTCTTCCAATTGCTGAGATCAATATGAAAGCTATTAGATTTACCTCAGCCATGCCACTTGTTAATGTTATTATTTTATAAGGTAAGGGCGTAAATGCTCCAATGAATATAATTAACATTCCATTTTCGTTGTATGCTTCTTTTACAGAATCAAATTTTTCTTGAGTAAACCAAGGAATATTTAATATTAAGCTTTCAATTGATGGTCCTACTAAATAACCTAATAACCAGCCAATAACACCCCCTAAAACTGAACCAACTGTACAAATCAAAGCAAACCTCATTGCTTTTTGTGGAGCTGCTAAAGTTAAACCAGCTAAAAAAGGGTCTACAGGTATAGGAAAAACTATAGATTCAATCATAGATATAAAACCTAAAACTTTATCAGCTAAAGGCTTTACTGCATTAGATTGAGCTTTCTCAATCAAAGCACTTATTTTTTTTTCAAAAATTTTAAAGCTTATTTTTTTCATTTGTTATCAGAAAATCTTTTTAAATATCATTTATAATTAACTTCCAATTTATTAACATTGATATATATGTTACTAAAAATTAGTACAATTATAATTTTTCTTTATGGGGATATGGTGAAATAGGTAAACACGCTGGTCTCAAAAACCAGTGCCGCAAGGCTTCCCGGTTCGATTCCGGGTATCCCTACCAAATTTTATTAGTCAAAATAAAAATAATACGTAATGTAAGCTTATTAAAAATTAGTTTTTTTGACTATTTAACATATTAATTAAATTATTCTGTTTGTTATATTTGCAACTTTATTTAGGAGTAAAAATTGATAAAAGTCATTTTTATAATTCTATCCTTATTTTTAACATTCAATGCTTTTGCTGATGGAGCTAAAATATCTGAATTACAAAAAGAATCTAAAGCTGATAACGATGGAAAACTTTATTTGAAAGGGTTTCATCATTTAAACGCTCCTCATGCAATCAACTCAGTTTCCCTTAGTGATAAATCTATAGTTGGAGATAAGTCATTTAGGTTTGAAGTGAACAATGGTGAATGTGGCCAGGAACCAAAATGGAGTGACTGTGAGAATGAAAGAGAAAGGTCTGAGCTTTATTATTCATGGAAGAGCAATCAATTCGGCAAACCTGATGATGAACAGTGGAAAAAAGAAAAATGGTATAGGTTTTTTGTTTTTATACCTAAAGAACATAATATTTTAGCACCCTCACAAACTTCTATAATTCAATGGAAAAGAAAGAAACCGTCAAGAGTTATTATAATGTTTCGTTATCATCATGGAGGATTATATTTTGATATGAATGGGGATACATTTCTTCCAGATGCATTTTATCATTTAAAGTATGATAAAGATATGAGAGAGCAGTGGACTGAAATTTTATTCAACACTAATTGGCATCCGGATAAAGATAAAGGATTTATGAAAGTTTGGATAGATGGAAAAATGAAAATTGATTATAAAGGTGTAGCTAACTATAAATCTAAAAAAGAATTAAATTTAAGGTTTGGTATGTATTCTTCTGGTTTAGACCGTTATAGAAAAGCGTTTAATGAATCTAAACATAAAAAAAGAGTTATTTATTTTGATGGTGTTAGAGGAGAAACAAACTGCCAAAAATTACTAAATGATAATAAAAGATGCGAAGAATTGTTATCACAAGAAGTTAAAGTGTATAAATTATACCGACCGTTTAATTGGAAAGGCACAAAAAAACTTCAACCTTATGATTTAAAAACTTTAAATAAACCAGCCTATAAAAAATCACAAAATTAAAATAAGATAATGTAAGATTTGTAGTATAGCTTAAATGAAAAAAAAAATTGGTTATTAAAATTAAATAATTTCAACTTGCAGTTGAAGACATCATAACTCTTATTAAATAAATTCCCTAATTTGTATAAGAGCTTGAGTATATAACCTATGATAGGCATGGGTCCTCCCTACCCTTATAATATTGTATAAACAGCACTACAATGGACACTATTTTGGAAACTATTTATAAATATCAGTAATTGTAATAGTTTATATAAAACAATGACTTAATAGGTAATTATCTGTTGCAGCGACAAATCCCCTTCCCTCCAGTATAATATTTAAAATAAACGAATATTTCATAAAAGTTTGTATGATTTTCGATTCATAATTTAGATATAATTATATCTAAACATGTATTTAAATAGTAAATATTTCGAGAATAAATATTGAAATAATTAAGTATACTTAATATGTGAAGATTTTTTTTAAAATAAATATTGAATATTTAAAATAAATATATCAACATCTACTTTGGAATGATTCTAGTTTAATTTTCATTTATGGGGGGCCAAATGATACCAAGTGCTTTTAAGTTCTATAAACCAGACAATATTTCTAAAGCCGTATCGCTTATGAAAGATTTTGGAGAAGAAGCTAGAGTAATAGCTGGAGGTCATAGTTTGATCCCTATTATGAAGCAAAGACTTACAGACATTAAGCATCTAATAGATTTGTCTGGTATTGATGAAATTAAAGGAATTAATATAACAGGCGATGAAATATCAATTGGTGCAATGACTACGCAAGTTGAATTGATAAATAATGAAGAATTATTTCAAAAAGCCCCGATTATTAGAGAAGCTTCTTTGCAAATAGCAGATCCGCAAGTTAGAAATTTAGGTACAATAGGTGGTAATGTAGCAAATGGTGATCCAGCTAATGACATGCCAGGGTTGATGCAACTCTTAGATGCTACTTATAAATTAAGTGGAACGAATGGAAGTCGTGAAGTTAAAGCAAGAGATTTTTATGAAGGTGCATATTTTACTTCAAGAGAAGATGATGAAATTTTACTGTCAATTTCATTTGAATCTCCATCTGGTGGATATGCTTACGAAAAGCAAAAAAGAAAAATTGGAGATTATGCAACTGCAGCTGCAGGTGTAATTATAAAAGTCGAAAATAATAAATGCTCTAGTGCCTCAATTGCTCTTACTAATTTGTCAGACACACCGGTATATTGTAACAAAGCAGTTGATATGATTGTTGGAAAAGAAATAGATAATGATTTGTTAGATCGAGTCACTAAAACTTGTGTCGATCAATCTGATCCAGTTGCAGACCAAAGAGGTCCAGTTGAATTTAAAAAATATGTTGCAGGTATAGTAATTAAAAAAGCTCTGAAAAGAGCTATTGAAAGAGTTTAAATCTAGGAGGATTAAATGGAAAAAATTAATGTTTCCATGAAAGTAAATGGAAAAGAAGAAAATTTAACAGTAGAGCCAAGAACCCTTTTGGTTCATGCATTAAGAGAACATTTAGAATATACTGGAGCTCACATTGGCTGTTCATCATCTCATTGCGGTGCATGCACTATTGATATGAACGGAAAATCAGTCAAGTCTTGTACAGTTTTTACTCCACAGGCTGAAGGAGCTGATATTTTAACTGTCGAAGGTATTGGTTCACCTGATAAACTGCATGCACTCCAAGAAATGTTTAAGGAGCATCACGGTCTACAATGCGGATATTGTACTCCTGGGATGATAATGAGGTCATATAGGTTTTTGCAAGAAAATCCAGATCCTACTGAAGATGAAGTTCGATTTGGAATTTCTGGAAACCTATGCAGATGTACAGGTTATCAAAATATAGTAAAATCAATAATGGCAGCTGCTAGTAAAATTAGAGATGAAGAAAAAGTTAATAAAAAGGAAATTGCATAATGGATGACGTAAAAACACCATCAAGTGAAGAAAGAAAAAGTGCTTTAAGTGGACTGGGAACTTCAAGAAAGCGAGTCGAAGATGCTCGTTTTACCCAAGGTAAGGGCAATTATGTAGATGACATTAAACTTAAAGGTATGTTATTCGGTGATTTCGTACGATCTCCACTAGCTCATGCTAGAGTAAAAAATATAGATACGAGCGCTGCTTTAGCATTACCTGGTGTGCATGCTGTTTTAACTGCAGATGATTTAAGACCTTTGGGTTTACACTGGATGCCAACATTGGCCGGTGATAAGCAAATGGTTCTCGCAGATGGTAAGGTTCTCTTCCAAGGACAAGAAGTGGCTTTTGTTGTTGGAGATGATAGGTATGCTGTAGCTGACGGTGTATCTATGGTAAAAGTTGAATACGATGAGTTACCGGTAGTAACTGACCCTTTTAAGGCGGAACTGAAAGATGCACCTATTTTAAGAGAAGATATTGCTGATCAGAAAGAGGGGGCTCATGGTGCAAGAAGACATCCGAATCACATATTTACCTGGGAGGCAGGTGAAAAGGAAGAAACTAATAAAGTTATAGATGAAGCAGAAGTTGTTGCGGATGAAATGGTTTATTATCACAGAACTCATCCTTGTCCTCTTGAAACTTGTGGTTGTGTTGCTTCAATGGATAAAGTTAACGGAAAACTTACGGTTTGGGGTACTTTTCAAGCACCACACGCAGTAAGGACTGTTGCTTCGTTAATTTCAAATATTCCAGAACATAATATTAGAATTATTTCTCCAGACATTGGTGGAGGATTTGGAAATAAAGTTGGCGTTTATCCTGGTTACATTTGTTCAATTGTAGCTTCAATTGTAACAGGAGTTCCAATTAAGTGGGTGGAAGATAGAATGGACAACTTAATGGCCACAGCTTTTGCAAGAGATTATTGGATGCGTGGTAAGATATCAGCAACCAAGGATGGAAAAATTACTGGGTTATGGTGTCACACAACAGCTGATCATGGTGCATTTGATGCATGCGCAGATCCTACTAAGTTCCCAGCTGGTTTTATGAATATTTGTACTGGTTCATATGACATTCCTGTTGCTTATTTAGCTGTCGATGGTGTTTATACTAACAAAGCCCCTGGCGGCGTTGCATACAGATGCTCTTTTAGAGTAACAGAAGCCTCATATTTTATAGAAAGAATGATAGAAGTTCTTGCGTTAAAATTGGGAATAGACTCCGCTGAGCTTCGATCGAAAAACTTCATTAAAAAAGAGCAATTCCCATATACTTCGGCTCTTGGCTGGGAGTATGATTCGGGTGATTATCATCGAGCTTGGGACAAAGCTCTTGAAGCCGTTAATTATAGACAACTAAGAGAAGATCAAAAAAAACAACTTCAATTATTTAAAGACGGTAAATCAAGAAAGTTGATGGGTATTGGTCTTAGTCACTTTACAGAAATAGTAGGAGCTGGTCCTGTAAAAAATTGTGATATTCTTGGCTTAGGTATGTTTGATGCTTGTGAAATAAGAATACATCCAACGGGGTCAGCTATAGCAAGATTAGGAACTATTTCACAAGGTCAAGGTCATGCCACAACATTTGCTCAAATTTTAGCATCTGAAATTGGTATTCCTGCATCCGACATTACACTAGAAGAGGGTGACACGGATACTGCTCCTTATGGATTAGGAACTTATGGATCTCGTTCTACACCAGTGGCCGGGGCAGCAACTGCAATGGCTGGTAGAAAAATAAGAGCAAAGGCACAAATGATTGCTGCTTATTTATTAGAAGTTCATGACGATGATGTAGAATGGGATGTTGATAGATTTTCAGTCAAAGGTGCACCTGAAAAGTTTAAAACCATGAAAGAGATCGCATTTGCTTCTTATAATCAGGCTATCCCTGGCGTTGAACCCGGTTTAGAAGCTGTTAGTTATTATGATCCTCCAAATATGACATATCCAAATGGTGCTTATGTGGTTGTTATGGAAATTGATGTAGATACGGGAGTTAGTGACATTAAAAAGGTTTATGCTCTTGACGACTGTGGCACTCGAATTAATCCAATGATTATCGAAGGACAGGTTCACGGTGGCTTAACAGAAGCCCTAGCTATATCTATGGGACAGGAAATTGCTTACGATGAGCAAGGAAATGTTATGACAGGCACTTTAATGGACTTTTTTATTCCGACTGCGTGGGAAACACCAACTTATGAAACTGATTATACAGTAACACCAAGCCCGCATCATCCTATTGGTGCAAAGGGTGTAGGAGAAAGTCCTAATGTTGGAGGAGTGTCTGCTTTTTCAAATGCTGTACATGATGCTTTCAAACCATTTGGATTAACCCAAGCACATATGCCACATGATCATTGGAGAGTTTGGAAAATTGCTAAAGATCTAGGTCTTCACAATTAGTCTAGTTGATAAAAAAAATGCAATGGCAAGATATTAAGAAGTGTCTATATGATTTAGATTATATAGCATCAGATGAGCTAGCTATGAGTATTCATATAGCTAGCAATCTAGGTAGACCTCTATTATTAGAAGGGGAAGCGGGTATTGGTAAAACTGCCTTGGCCATTGCATTATCTGAACTCTATAAGACCAATCTTATAAGATTGCAATGTTACGAAGGTCTTGACTCAGCATCAACAATTTATGAATGGAACTACCAAAAACAATTACTTGCAATTCGATCTAATGAAAATAAAAGCAATGACAAAATAAATATTGATAACTTCATATTTTCCAGAGATTTTCTTTTGGAAAGACCTCTGTTAAAAGCAATTACTCAAAAAAAACCACCTGTTCTTCTAATTGATGAAATTGATAGAGCTGATGAAGAGTTCGAAGCTTACCTTTTAGAAATTTTATCAGAATATCAAGTTTCCATTCCTGAATTTGGAACGATTAAAGCCGTTTCAAAGCCAATTGTTATAATAACTTCTAATAGTACTAGAGATTTGTCAGATGCTCTAAGAAGAAGGTGTATTTATAATTATGTATACTATCCAAAAAAGGAATTAGAACTTCAAATATTACAAAAAAAAATGCCTAACATTGAAGCAGAATTATCAAGACAAATAGTAAGCTTTGTTCAAAACTTAAGGATGGAAGATTTAGAGAAAAAACCTGGTATAGCAGAAACGCTAGATTGGGCTGCAGCTATATCAGGATTGGGGTTGAAAGATTTATCTGAAGATCACAAAATTTTACATTCAACTCTGGTTTGTTTGTTAAAGACAGAAACTGATAAAGCAATTATTTCTTTAGAAACAAGTCAGAAATTAGCTAAAGTATAATATGCTTAAACCTACAAAATTTTTGTTGAGATCATCAAAAACATCTAGATTATTAGATTTTTGTCATCATATGTTTGCTCATGGTTTTAATACCTCATTCTATGAAGTCACTCAATCACTTAATGGTTTACAACATATTGATTTATCAAAGATAAAAGAATGGAAAAATGCTCTTAAATCAATATATTGTTATAATTTTGAAACTTTTGAAAAATTTGACGAATTATTTGATTCTTTCTGGACAAACGAAGGAAGAAAAAAAACAAATATCCAAAAACAAAATATCAATAAAAATAATAAAACTATTAATACTAGAAGTATTTTAGCACCTCCAGAACAAGGGGCACTTGACAATGATTCAACAAATAAATCTATGACTAATAATGAAAATGAAATGGAAGTTTCAAGTAATGCAGTATCTAAAATAACAGCAAGTTTTATAGAAAATAAAAAGAAAACAGATTTAAGAGAACTAATTGATTCTGATTTACAAAAAAGAATTCATTCCGCTGTCTTGAAAATTGCAAAATCAATTAAACATAAAAGATCAAGACGATTACTTGCAGATAGAAAAGGAGCTAAATTAGATTTAAGGAAAATTGTTAGTAAATCTCTAGCTTATGAAGGCAATCCTATTAAACTCTATAAAAAAAGTAAGCCTAAAAAGCCAATGAGAATTGTAAGCATATTAGATATATCTGGCTCTATGAAGGTATATAGTCAAATTTTCTTAACTTTTGTTAAAGGCTTGGTAGGGTTAGATCAATCTGCAGATGTATATTTATTTCATACTAGATTGCTGAGAGTTACAGAATATCTTAAAGAAAATGACACTTTAAACGCGGTTAATAGAATTTCTTTACTTACAGAAGGATTTTCTGGCGGTACTAAAATAGGAAAATCATTAAAAGAATTCAATAATGTTTATTCAAAAAACAAGGTTAATGGTAGGACAGTTGTTATAATTATTTCTGATGGTTATGATACGGGAGATCCTAAAATAGTTTCTGAGGAATTAAAAAGATTAAAAAAAAGAAACTGCAAAATAATTTGGTTGAACCCATTACTTGGTTGGGAGAATTATGAACCAGTTGCATCTAGTATGAAAGAGGCATCAACTTATTTAGATCTATTTGCTCCTTGTAGCACAATAGAGCATTTAGAAAACCTACAAAAAGAATTATGTTTAATATGACAAAAAATAATAAAAAATTGAATTTTGAAACTGTTTTTAAAATGTTAGAGGAGGAAGGGTCTTCATTTGCAATAGCAACTGTAATTCGTACAATGTCTTCGACAGCAGCGAAGCCAGGAATGAAAGCTATTATATCACATGAAGGACAGATTTTGTCAGGATGGCTTGGAGGTAGTTGTGTTACAACTGCTGTGTGCAATACAGCAATTGAAACAATAAATTTAAAAAAAACAAAACTAGTAGTTTTAAGACCAAGCGATTTACAAGACGATAATGAAATTAAAAATGACGATCAAGTCTTCCACAAAAAAAATTATTGTCCAAGCGAAGGTTCAATGGATATTTTCGTGGAGCCTTTTTACCCTAAACCTGAACTAATTATTTATGGAAACACTCCAATTGCTGATGAATTAGTGAAATTTGGAAAAAAATATAATTTTAATGTTATTAATATTGTTAGTGAAGCTGAGAGAATTAAAAACTCTAGTTCTAATTCTGAAAAATTCATAGTCTTAGCAACTCAAGGTGATGGTGATTTGAGAGCAATAAATGACGCTCTCGAAAATTCGTCCAATTATATTGGATTAGTGGCAAGTAAAAAAAAGTTTACTGTTTTGAAGAAAAAGATGGTTGAAGATGGGGTGTCTGACGCCAAGCTTAAGAGAATAATATGTCCTGCTGGAATTGACATAAATGCTGTGATGCCAGAAGAGGTTGCTCTTTCTATTTTTGCAGAAATTATCCAATTTAAAAGATCAGGAAAACTTACAAATAGAAAATTTTAAAATTGTATAGAACAGGTACATTATTATTAGCGGCTGGAATTTCTTCAAGAATGGGAAAAGAAAATAAATTGTTGTTACCTATTAATGGAGAGCCAATAATAAGGAAAACGGTAAAAAACTTTCTTAATATTTCTAATGCGGGGATCTGGGTAGTAGTTGGGTATGATAATAAAAGAATAATTGAAGCACTTGAAGGTATCAAAGTTAATTTTATTATGAACAAAGAATTTAATTTAGGACAAATGTCTTCCGTTCATAAGGGTTTAGAAAACTTGCCTTTCTTAGATAATTTAATAATTGGGCTTGGCGATCAACCTTTCATAAGAGATAAACATCTTAATTCCATCTTAACAGATCATAAAAAAAAATCAGAAAAAGCTTCTATAACGATACCTATTAAAAAAACTTCAATAAATAAAACCTTAATACGAGGAAACCCTATTATTCTAAAGAACGAAATAATCGATGAAATTAAAAAAGATAAAAAAAATTTTGGTTGTAAAGGTTATATTAAAAAAAACCCAAAACTTGTTCATTTTTTTGAAACAGATATTGATAGCTTCTTTATGGATATTGACACACCCGATGTTTATAAAAAGATAATTAATGATAATTATATATAACTTTTTGGAGATTGTTAAATGGAATTGAATGATGAAATACTTATCCCTGCTAATTTAGATTATGTATACAAATGTTTAAATGATCTTAATGTTTTGAAAATTTGTATACCTGGTTGTGAAGAATTAATTGAAGAAGATGATGGGAAGTTATCCGCAAAAATAGTATTGAAAATAGGGCCAATAAAAGCAAAATTTAAAGGAAAAGTTGTTTTAGACTTATCTAAAGGACCCACCAAGTATTCTTTATCTGGTGAGGGTGATGGTGGTATTGCTGGCTTTGCAAAAGGTGGAGCTGAAGTAGAATTAATCGAAGATGATGAAGGGACTGTTCTTAAATATGTCGCTATGAGTGAAGTAAAAGGAAAAATAGCACAATTAGGAAGTAGGTTAATTTTAAGTACTGCAAAAAAATTATCAAAAACATTTTTTGAAAACTTTAAAGAGCATATAAAAAATAATCCTGCAGAATAGAATTTTGGTAATTATATTACTTATAATAATTTGACGAAATGACGATATAATATCATAATATACAACTTATTAGCTTGGATTTACAAAATTAGATGATCTAAATGATAAGCCTCAATTAACAATTATTTGTAGGATTAGTAATGAATTTGTATAAAGCATATTTAGAAGAAATAGAAAAACGAAAATCACAAGCTTTAAAACCTAAGCCTATTGATAATGGTCCTATGGTAGAACAACTCATTTCTCAAATTATAGATAATGAGAGCCCATACAGAAAAGAATCTTTGGATTTTTTCATTTATAATATTATTCCTGGAACAACAAGTGCCGCCCTTGTAAAAGCAAAATTTTTAAAACAAATCATTCTTGGTGAAATTATTGTTAATGAAATTTCGTCTGCCTTTGCATTAGAACTATTGTCTCATATGAATGGTGGACCGTCGGTAGACGTGCTTCTTGACTTAGCTCTTGGCTCTGACATTAATACTGCTCAGGATACAGCTGAAGTTTTAAAAACTCAAGTATTTTTATATGAAGCGGACACTGACAGGATTAAACAATCGTATAAAGAAGGAAATTTCATTGCTAAGGATATTCTTGAAAGTTATTCCAAGGCTGAGTTTTATACAAACCTTCCAGATTTAGAAGAAGAAATTAAAATTATAACTTATGTAGCTGCAGAAGGTGATATTTCAACAGATTTATTATCACCTGGAAATCAAGCTCACTCTAGAGCTGACCGAGAACTTCACGGTAAATGCATGATTTCAGAAGAAGCGCAAGCTGAGATAAAAGAGCTTCAAAAACAAAATCCAGATAAGCGTGTAATGTTGATAGCAGAGAAGGGTACTATGGGTGTAGGTTCTTCTAGAATGTCTGGTGTTAACAACGTTGCTTTGTTGACTGGTAAGCAAGCAAGTCCATATGTGCCTTTTGTAAATAATGCTCCAATAGTTGCAGGAACGAATGGTGTATCTCCAATTTTCTTAACAACTGTAGGTGTAACTGGTGGTATTGGTATAGATCTAAAAAATTGGGTTAAAAAACTAGACTCAGATGGAAAGCCAATCATCAATAATGATGATAATCCTGTACTTGAACAGAAATATTCTGTTGAAACAGGCACTGTCTTCAAAATTAATACTAAAGAAAAAAAGTTATATAACGAACAAGGTGATGAGGAGATGGTAGATTTGTCATCATCTTTTAATCCACAAAAAGTAGAGTTTATGAAAGCGGGTGGTTCTTACGCTATAGTCTTTGGCAAAAAGTTACAAAGTTTTGCCTGTGAAACATTAAATATTGAATTGAAATCTGCATATGCTCCTTCAAAAGAAGTTTATCATTCAGGTCAAGGTCTTACTGCAGTTGAAAAAATATTTAATGCAAATGCATTGGGTGTAAAAAAAGGCTCTATTCTTCATTCAGGTTCAGATGTAAGGGTAAAGGTCAATATAGTTGGATCTCAGGACACTACAGGATCAATGACGGCCCAAGAGTTAGAGGCAATGGCTGCAACTATAATTTCTCCAACAGTTGATGGGGCTTATCAATCTGGATGTCATACCGCATCCGTTTGGGATTTCAAAGCACAAGAAAACACTCCTAAGCTTATGAAGTTTATGCACAAATTTGGTTTAATTACAGCTAGAGATCCCAAGGAAAACTATCATTCCATGACAGACGTAATTCATAAAGTATTAAATGATATTACAGTTGATGATTGGTCTATTATAATAGGAGGTGACTCTCATACTAGAATGTCAAAAGGGGTGGCATTTGGAGCAGATTCAGGAACTGTTGCACTTGCCTTAGCAACTGGAGAGGCAACAATGCCTATACCTGAATCAGTTAAAGTTACTTTTAAGGGTAAGATGAGTGATCATATGGATTTTCGTGATGTTGTCCATGCTACTCAAGCACAAATGCTTAAGCAGTTTGGGGATAATGTATTCCAAGGAAAAATTATTGAGGTTCACCTTGGTACTTTACTAGCCGACCAAGCCTTCACTTTTACTGACTGGACGGCGGAAATGAAAGCTAAAGCTTCAATATGTATTTCCGAAGACGAGACACTAATTAAATCGTTAGACATTGCAAAAAAACGCATACAAATCATGATTGATAAAGGCATGGAAAATGATGATAAAATGCTTCATAGACTCATTGGTATTGCTGAGACCAGAATATCAGAAATTAAATCTGGAGAAAAATCAGCATTAGCGCCTGATAACAACGCGAAATACTCTGCTGAAGTGGTTGTTGATCTTGATTTAATAGATGAACCAATGATTGCTGATCCAGATGTAAATAATATTGATGTCTCGAAGAGATACACCCACGATACAATCAGGCCGATTTCATATTACAGAGCTCAAAAGAAGGTCGATTTAGGTTTCGTTGGGTCTTGTATGGTTCATAAAGGTGATGTTAAAATTGTAGCTCAAATGCTTCGTAATCTTGAAAAGGAAACTGGAAGTGTCAAGTTCAAGGCACCTTTGGTTGTAGCTGCACCAACTTATAATATTATCAACGAGTTGAAGGAAGAAGGTGATTGGGGTATTTTACAAAAATATTCAGGTTTTGAATTTGATGATATTAAACCTAAGAGCGAAGCACGAGTAGAATATGAAAATATTTTATATTTAGAAAGACCGGGGTGTAATCTTTGTATGGGTAACCAGGAAAAAGCTGCAAAGGGAGATACAGTTCTAGCTACATCAACCCGTCTTTTTGAAGGAAGAGTAGTCCAAGACTCTACTGAAAAGAAAGGTGAATCTTTGCTCGCATCGACACCAGTTGTTGTTCTTTCGGCAATTCTTGGAAGAACTCCAACCATAGAAGAATACAAAACTGCAGTTGAAGGTATTGATCTTACAACTTTCACACCACCAGATCAAAAACCATTAACTAATTCTTCAGCTCATTTCTAGTTTAAGTATGGAAATAAAAAACCTTGAAGAACTAAATACCCCTTGTTTAGTGTTAGATAAAACCCGCTTAGAAAAAAATTGTAGTTTAGCTAGAGAAAAATGTATTAAGTTAAACACTATTCTAAGACCTCACGTTAAAACACCGAAAAGTATTGAAGTTGCAAAAATAGCACTTGATAACGAAATTGGTCCTATAACAGTATCTACTCTTGAAGAAGCTGAATATTTTGCATCTTCAGGATTCAAAGACATACTATATGCTGTTTGTATTATTCCAAGAAAGTTTGGAAGGTTGGACTTTATTCAGAAAAAATATAATTGTGTAATTCGTATAGTCATTGATTCAATTTTAGTAGCGAAGGCAATAGTCGACTACAGTAAGTTACATAGCACAAAATTTGAAATCTTTATTGAAATTGACTGTGGTGAGGGAAGAAGTGGTTTAGATTTTGAAGATAAAAAAATTATAGAAATTTCTAAAGTTTTTAATGTATGCGACAAAACAAATCTTATGGGTGTTTTAACACATGCTGGTCATAGCTATTTGACTGATAATAAGAACGAAATTTTATCAATTGCTAACAAAGAAAGAGAAGATGCCCTTGCTGCGGTAAAACATTTTTCAAACTTTAATAAGGGTAATCCATTGATCAGCATAGGTTCTACGCCAACCATGTTATTTGCGTCTCATCTCAATAATATATCTGAAGTAAGGGCAGGAATATATATGTTTTGGGATTTAGCACAGGCGTCCAGAGGAATTTGTAAAATAGATGATATAGCAGTTACAGTTTTAGCAAGTGTAATTGGACATAATCACCAAAAGAACAAAATAATTATTGATGCTGGAGCACTAGCTTTGTCAAAAGACTTTAGTGCAAACAAATTTATGCCTGAAGTTGGGTATGGATTAGTTTGTGATCCTAATTCATTAGAAGTTTTAGGATTAACCATATCTGAAATTCATCAAGAGCATGGATCAATTAATATTAGTAATGTTGATTGGTTTGATAAATTACCTATTGGAAGTTTAGTTAGAATTTTACCAAATCATTCTTGTTTAACTTGTGCCGGTCATAGTAGTTATAATATTTTAGAAAACAACATGATTACTGATAGCTGGAAGAGAATTAATGGCTGGTAAATGTTATGTTTTAGCCTGACATATATTTGATAGTTATTTGTTGTTCAGGAGTTTAAAATATGAACAAATCTAAATATGACGCAGTTATTTTTGACTTGCTCACAGGTTTAATTGATTCTTGGTCTTTGTGGAATGAAATAGCAGGATCTGAGTTAAAAGGACGTGATTGGAGAGCTAGATATCTCCAGATAACATATAATACGTTTGAATATAAAAAATATGAAGACTTAGTTTTGTTATCTGCTCAGCAGGTAGGTTTAAAAAATACAAACGCATTTAAGCTTATTGAAGAATGGGAGCGCTTAAAACCCTGGCCTGAAGTAAATATGGTCCTAAACAAACTTAAGGATAAGTTTGCACTTGGAGTTGCAACTAATTGTTCAATTAAAAAAGGGAATGAAGCAATTGAATTAATTGACGTTAAATTTGATTTTACGGTTACTGCAGAAGAAGTTGGTTTTTATAAACCTCACCCAGAAATGTATAATTGTATTTTAAAAAAAATGAATACTAGCCCTAGTAGAACATTATTTGTAGCAGGATCGCCATTTGATGTTGAAGGAGCTAAATCAATGGATATGGATGTCTACTGGCACAATAGAGTTGGATTAAGTCATGTAAATGAGAAAAAAGCTGATTATGTTGAGAAATCTTTAAATAAGTTAATTGAAATTTTAACATAATTTATTACGAAACTTAAACCTCAAAACTAATTTGTATTAAGTTATTCAAAGAAATATTTGCTTCTTGAGTTTACTAAAATAAAACATCGTATTTAAATTTTAGTAAAAAAATTAAGTTCCTTTATATGTTTCATAAACTTTTGTATAAGAGTAAATGTAATAAAATTATTAATTTAAATGTTGAGAAGTGAAATATGTCAATTTGGGGAAGTTTATTAGGCGGTGTTATTGGTTTTTCTTTTGGAGGTCCTTTTGGAGCCTTGTTAGGATCTTTTCTAGGTGGAAAAATCTCTAGATTAAGCTCTTCAAAAAGAATTTCTGGACAGCAAAATGCTCAAGAAGTCTTTGCATTATCACTTATAATTCTTTCAGCAAAGCTAAGTAAAGCTGATAGACATGTTAGTAAAGAAGAGTTAATTGCTGTTAAAGATAAACTACAAATCCCAGACAGTGAAATTGACCAAGTTGCTCAAATTTTTAATAAAGCCAAAGATGAAAGTACAGGTTACGAGCCATATGCAAAGCAAATTGCTGAGATTTTTAAGGGTAATATAAATGTCTTAGAAGAGGTTATAAATATTTTATTTTATATAGCTGAGGCTGACGGTCATGTAAGCAGTGATGAAGAAGACATGATAGCCAATATTGCCTATATTTTTGGCTTAAGTCAGAAACAGTATCAAAGTATAAAAGAGTCTAGAAAGTCATCAGATAAGCTTAATCCATATATTGTCCTAGAAAGTCAACCAACAGACGATCTTCAGATTATTAGGAAAAAGTATATAAAATTATCAAAAGAACATCATCCAGACTTATTAATGAGTAAAGGTGTACCAGTTGAGGTGATTAACGAAAGTAAGAATAAAATGAGAGCGATAAATGCTGCTTGGGATCAAGTACAAAAGCTCAAGAGTGATTAGTTTTTATTTATTGTTTCAACACCATTTAAATTAAATTCATTATTAAAAAATTTTTCCATGTCATTTTTACACCAATTTTCATAGTTCCAAGGTTCGCTATATAACATATTTTTGTGGGGCATATAAATCTGAGAATCAAGGAAATTACCAGCTATATTTACTTTTACATATTGCCTAAAATAATTTACTCCTTCAAATTTATCTAATTTTACTAGCTCGTCTGATGTTATGTTATATATTAGGATGCCATGAACAATATCATCTTTATTATTTGTATACTTGATAAGCGGATAGTTAGCATCTCTTACTTTATAAACCTTGTGATGACTTAAGTTTCCATTGACTATATTATGATTATTAATACTTTCTCCGAGAACAGCCTCTCTTACTTCAGAAGCTTTTAATGTCCCATAAAAGAATAATGAATATTCAATTTTATGTTTAGACAGTGCGTCCTTTATTTTTTTTTCGAAAGTAAAACAGTTATTGTTTTTGTCATATTTTTTAAAATATTCATCTGAGTTACCGTCTATTTCATGATTTAAATATTCAACACAACTTTTAATATAATTATTGATAAGTGTTGAAATATCATGACTATAATTTCTTATATTAAATAGATCAGTTATATAAATTAAATGCTTTAATTCATCTATATTAAAATCTCTAAGAATAAAACTTAGTTGTAAATAAGTATCTTCAAACCTGTAATCATGAGGAAATTCTTCATTCCATATATCAGTATGTAAGTTCCAATTTTGCTTAAGATTTTCTTTTAAAACTTTTAATTTTAAAACTTTTACATCGTCATTTATATTTAAATCTTCACTCATATTTACCTAAATTTTTATTAATTTGTTTACAAACACGTAATCATTTTTAACATATTAAATTATGAAATTTAAACTATTAATTAATAGGTATAACAATGTTAATTAAAAAGCTTGGAACAAATTTAGGAGTTGAAATTAGTGAACTCAATATAAAAAAAGATGTTAATAAAAATATTATTAGTAAAATTGTGGATCTCTTATCTGAATTTTCAGTTGTAGTTATAAGAGCTCAAAATATAAATAATGAAGAACACATTACTTTTAGTGAGTTATTTGGAAATTTAGAGTTTACAAAAGTGGGTACGGATGGCTCTGGTTCTAAAGTGATTATTCTTCGTAATTTTGCAGAAGACGGAACTATCTTACCTGTTTCTGATAGGCAAAGATTAAATAATTTAGCAAATCAAGTGTGGCACAGTGATAGTTCATTTAAAGAAATTCCCTCCAAAACTTCAATTTTATCAGCTAAAATTATTCCTAACAATGGAGGTAATACAGATTTTTTGTCAATGAGAGCTGTATACAAATCTTTACCGGATGAATTAAAAAATAAAATTGATTCAAAAATATGTTGGCATGATTACTCTTTTGGTAGATCAAAAATAGATCCTGGTCTAGTATCAAAAAATGAAAAAGAGAAGCTACCTCCTGTAAAACAGAGAATGGTACTAACCAATAAAAGGTATGGAAAATCACTTTATCTAGGAGCTCATTGTAGTAAGATAGATGGAATGGGGAAAAAAGAAAGTGCAGAGTTACTTCTAGAATTAAATACTTATTTTGATAATAAAAGTTTTATTTATTCTCACGTCTGGAAACCTTACGACTTAATTATGTGGGACAATAGAGCCGTTTTACATAGAGCAACACCAATTATTGGCGAAATTCAAAAAAGACTTATGGTAAGAACTACTATTGCTGGAAAATCGTCAACTCTATTTTAATTATTAATAATGGAAAACTATAATGGAAGATTTTGATTATATAATTGTAGGGTCTGGATCGTCTGGCTCTGTCATTACTAATAGATTGTCAGAGATAAATAATATTAAGATATGCGTTTTAGAGGCAGGTGGAACTAACCAGCATCCATACATAAAAATGCCAGCTGGTTTCATCAAAACTATAAATGATAAAAGGTTTAATTGGTGTTTCAAAACTGAAGCAAGCGAAAACGTGAATAATAGAGAGATCTTATTTCCCAGAGGTAAAGGCCTAGGTGGTTCAAGTTCTATTAACGGGCATCTTTATGTAAGAGGACAACAAGATGACTATAACCAATGGGCTCAATTAGGAAATATAGGTTGGGGGTACGACGATATACTTCCCTATTTTAAAAAATCAGAATTTAAAGAAAATGGAGATGAAAAATATAGAGGGAAAAGTGGTCCACTATTTGTTTCTGATATTGTTGAAAAACATCCTCTATGTGAAGAATTTATTGAGAGCTCTAAAGAGATAGGGATATCTATTCAAGAGGATTATAACGCAGGTAATCAAGAAGGTATTTTTTATTATCAACGTACTATTAAAAATGGTGCAAGGTTTAGCGCATATGATGCCTTTTTGAAGCCTGCATTGAAAAGAAAGAATGTAGAAGTTAGGACCAATACAACTGTTTTAAAAATTATATTCAAAAATAAAAAGGCGACAGGGTTACTGTGTGAGAAAAATAAAAAACAATTTAAAATATTTGCCAATAAAGAAATTATTTTATGCGCAGGAGCAATAGGTACGCCTCATTTGTTACAGATATCAGGTGTTGGAAACTCAAATTATTTAAAAAAAATTGGTGTGCCCTTAATTCATGAAAATAAAAGTATTGGGGAGGGGCTTCAGGATCATTACGCAGTGAGAGTTTCAAATAGTATTAAATTTCCCATTACTTTAAATGAGAAAGCACATGGTTATAAGTTATTTTTTGAAATAATGAAATGGTTTGTATTCAAAAAAGGTCTAATTTCTTACAGTCCAGCTCACGTTGGTGCTTTTCTAAGATCTTCTTCAGAGATAGACCTGCCGGATCTTCAATTTGTTTTTACTCCAGCTTCATATACAGAAGGTATGATAGGTAAACTTCAAAATATACCAGGTATTACTTGTGGTGTTTGGCAATCAAGACCTCAAAGCAGAGGTTATATAAGAGCTTTAACAAATAACATTAAAGATGATCCTTTAATACAGCCTAACTATTTAAAAGAAACTATAGATCAAGATATCTTAATTAAAGGGGTTAGGATGTGTAGAGATCTTTTAAAAACATCAAACATGAAAAAAATTTCTATTAGTGAAACTCTTCCTGGAGAGAATGTTAAGACTGATAATGAAATTTTAAATTTTGTAAAAAATAATGGAGCAACTGTTTATCATGCAATTGGAAGCTGCAGGATGGGAGTTGATAAAGGCTCAGTAGTAGCCCCAAACTTAAAGCTCAATGGTATTAAAGGTTTAAGAATAGCAGATGCTTCTATTATGCCGACCATGCCGTCTGGAAATACAAATGCTGCAACTATGATGGTGGCTGAAAAAGCTTCGGATTTAATTAAAAAAGATTTAAAGGGTTTTATTTAATCTTTTCAAAATACTTTGAAATAGCGCTCATTTCAGTATCAGTTATATTTAATTCTGACAGGCTATCTAAGGTATTATCAAAATACTCTTTGCAACTTCCTAAAAAACCACTGGCTTTAACAATCATTCTTGCCTTGATTTTTATATCTTTTTGGCCAAAGTAATTTTTATGTTTTTTATCAACAGTAAAAGCTACTGATAAAACTCTTTCACCGTTTTCAAGTTTAGTCTTTAATAATTTTGGTCTATAAGCACCGGTAACCATTTCTCTTCTAAACAAAATATCTACATTTTTAACGGCATCAGATTTTTTTAGTTTAAATGCTGAACCTCTACATGATCCTCCTTTATCTAAACCAAGCATTAAACCTGGGTTAATAAAAGAACCCCTACCTAAATTTGTTTTCATACAAAAACTTCTGTGAAAACCGTATGTTTTGGCTAAGAATTGTTCTTCATATTCAACTGTTGGGTTCCACAATAAGGATCCATATGCAAATATATAAATATCTTCTCCAATTCCAGTATCAGGTATAATTTTTCTACGTTCTGTAATGAGTTCGTCTTTTGTTAGAACTCTGTCACTTCCACTGATACTTTTAATTTTTTCACCCAGACGACCTTGAGTGATATTTTCTCTTGTTAGTTTAACTGAACCGTCATTTATTTTTTTTGTAGTGGACATTACAGTACATTTTTAGAAGAAATAACTCTATGTGGGTAAGGTATTTCTATACCCGCTTCATCTAATGCAGGTTTAAGTTTTTTCATTAAATCAGTATACAAAGCATACCAATCTTTTGTGTGAGAATATAGTCTTAGCCTAACAACTATCGAACTATCATCATATTTCATTACTAAAAATTGTGGAGATTTTGGTTTATTTTTAACTCTACTATCTTCTGCTAATTTTAATAAAACTTCAGACGCTAGCTCTAAATTGGTGTCGTAATGAATTCCTATATCAACGTCAATACGTCTGGTTTCATAATGTGAATGATTTGTAATCGTACTATTCCAAATACTAGAATTCGGAATAGATACATAAACATTGTCAAAAGTATCAATAATAGTTGTAAACAGACCAACCTCTCTTATTGTTCCTGACACACCTCCAGTTTCAACCCAATCGCCAGTAGTAAAAGGTCTTAGCAATAATAGCATGACACCAGCAGCTACATTAGATAATGTTCCTTGTAAGGCTAAGCCAATAGCCAAACCTGCTGCACCTAGAACAGCAATAATTGAAGTCGTTTGAACCCCAAATTGTCCTAAAACAGCTATGAGAGTAATAATTATTATACCATATCGTATAATGTTGCCAATTATGGGAACAATTAAAGGGTCTATTTTGTTAAATAAGCTTAAATTTTTTCGTGCTACTTTACTAAGTTTACCGGCAAAGTAAAAACCTAATATCAGAATTATTGTAGCTCCAATAACTTGTCCTGCATAAGCAACAAATATTTGAATTGTATTATTAATCAGGTTTGAAATAATTTCAAAGTTGATGTTTATGTTGTCACCCAAGAAATAAATCTCCATTATCTTTTCAAATTAGTTATTTTGTATTTAAGATATTATTTCATATAATAATTATTTATATAACACATAATAATTTTTAGTTTTACTAAATAAATTATTTATCAGCTTGAGTTAAAATTCTTTATGGGGTTATAACGTTTTTATGGAAATTATTAAATGGAAATATGGTGATCAGCAAACTGTAATTGATAAAAAAATTGTAATTGCTATTGGTAACTTTGATGGTGTCCATAAAGGCCATGTTAAATTATTAGAAGCAGTTAAACTTAAAGCTCATGAAGACAATTTAGCTTTTGGTGTAGTTACTTTTGATCCTCACCCAAGAGATTTTTTTAGTTCAAAAAAATCTTCCTTTAAACTTTTGGACAGTCAAGAAAAAGAATATCAACTAGCAAAGATTGGAGTTGAATATTTAATTATAATTGAGTTTAGCGAAGATTTAAAAAACTGTACTGCAAATGAATTTCTCTTAGACATTTTATATAAACAACTAAATGTAGTGAAAATGTTTGCAGGATCTAATTTTAGATTTGGTAAAAATAGAGAAGGTACTATAAAAAATTCTAAAGAATTTTCGCATTCTTTAGGATTAGAAGTTTCAGCTGTAGATTTAGAGCAAACTAGTTCACTTAATATTAAAGATGAAACAGTTATCAGCTCTCAATCTATAAGAGGATTAATTTCTGATGGAGAATTAGAAACAGCAAGCAAATTATTAGGTAGAAATTGGTGCGTAACAGGTGTTGTAAAAAAAGGAAAACAGCAAGGTAGAGAGTTAGGTTTCCCAACAGCAAATGTTGATATGGATTATTTTTTAAAACCTCCGCTAGGTGTTTATGTGACAAAGCTGAAAATGATTGACCAAAAAATAAATGAAACATCAAATGATTGGTTGCCATCTATTTCAAATATAGGTAAAAGACCTACGGTTTCGGGAGAGAATATTAATATAGAAACTCATGTTATTGATTTTGAAAATCATGGTGATGATACTAATCTTTACGATAAAAGAATAAAGGTTGAGCTTTTGAAGTTTTTAAGACCAGAAATAAAATTTAGTTCTTTATTAGAACTAAAAAAACAGATTGGGATCGATACGCAAAAAGCAAAAAATTTTCATAAATTAAAATAGATTGTTTCTTTAATTTAATAGAATGTAAATTAAGACTTTATAAAATCAAAAAATTTTTGATTTTTAATGGATATAAAGAGAAAAAAATGACTGATTATAAAGATACCGTTTATTTACCTAAAACAGACTTTTCTATGCGAGCAGGATTGCCAGCTAAGGAACCTCAAATATTAAAAATATGGGAAGATATTGGTTTATATAAAAAATTGAGAGAACAAAGAAAAAACTCCGAGCCATTCATACTTCATGATGGACCGCCATATGCAAATGGTAATTTACACATTGGACATGCACTCAATAAAATAATTAAAGATGTGATTAATCGTTCTCAATCCATGCTTGGGAAAAATGCGAATTATGTACCTGGTTGGGATTGTCATGGCTTGCCAATTGAGTGGAAGATAGAAGAAAATTATAGAAAAAAGAAAAAAAATAAAGATGATATTCCTGTTGTTGAGTTTAGAAAAGAATGTAGAGACTTTGCTAAAAATTGGATGGACATTCAGTCGGAGGAATTTCAGAGATTAGGTGTTTATGGAGATTGGGAGGCGCCTTACTCTACTATGAAATATGAGTCTGAAGCTCGCATAATGTCTGAAATTGGTAAATTTCTTATGAACGGTGGGCTATATAGAGGTGTAAAGCCTGTTATGTGGTCACCGGTAGAAAAAACAGCTCTTGCAGAAGCTGAAATAGAATATCATGACCATATTAGCACTACTATATTTGCAAGGTTTCCTATTATAAAGTCACCAAATAATATTTTAACTGGCCATGAAATTATAATTTGGACAACTACTCCATGGACAATGCCAGGAAATAGGGCAGTGGCTTATGGTAAAGACATTGATTATTCATTATTAGAAATATCTTCTGTTAAAGAAAGTTCTTTAGCAAAGTTAGGTGATAAAATTTTGATTGCATCTGATCTATTAGAAGATGTGATCAATGAATTATCTATAATAGATTATAAAATTTCAAATAAATTAAAAGGTAGTGAATTAAAAGATTCTATTCTTGCTCATCCATTACATAAGTTTGGTTATGATCATGACGTTTTATTATTAGAAGCAGATTTTGTTACAACAGACCAAGGTACAGGTTTTGTTCATATTGCTCCTGGTCATGGTTCTGACGATTTTGAATTAGGTAAAAAAAATAATTTACCAATACCTGAAACTGTTTCAGATAACGGTATATTAGACGATAATTTACCTCTTTTAGGTGGTCTCCGAGTTCTAAAAGATAATGAAAAAATTGCAGATATAATGTCCGAGCATGGTGCCTTAATAGGAAGAGGGACACTAAAACATTCTTATCCTCACAGTTGGCGGTCAAAGGCACCTCTTGTTTTTAGGACAACTCCTCAGTGGTTTATATCAATGCAAACAAATGATCTAAGAGATACTGCCCTTAAAGCTCTGTCCGAAACTACATTTTATCCTCCCCAGGGAGAAAACCGACTTACTAAAATGATTGAAGATAGACCAGATTGGTGTATCTCGAGACAAAGAGCATGGGGTGTTCCTTTAGCCATTTTCGTAAATAAAAAAACACAAGAACCTCTGAGGGATCAAGATGTTATAAATAGAATTGTAGAAGCATTTAAAATTGAAGGTGCAGATGCATGGTTTGAAAAACCTTCATCTTATTTTCTTGGTTCAAAATATACTTCTGAAGATTATGAAGCTGTAATGGATATTGCAGACGTTTGGTTTGACTCCGGTTCAACTCACGCATTTGTTTTAGAAGACAGAGATGATTTATTCTGGCCAGCCTCTTTATACTTAGAAGGTACCGACCAGCACAGAGGTTGGTTCCATTCTTCTTTATTAGAAAGCTGCGGCACAAGAGGAAGAGCTCCATATGATGCAGTGTTAACTCACGGCTTTGTTTTGGATCAACAAGGTCGGAAAATGTCTAAATCTCTTGGCAACATAACAGCACCTCAAAAAGTAATTAATGAGTTTGGAGCTGATATTTTACGTTTATGGGTTGTTGGTTCTGACTATTACGATGATTTACGAATTGGCAAAGAAATTTTAGTAAGACATTCTGATCATTACAGAAGATTAAGAAATACATTGAGATATCTTTTAGGTGCTCTAAATCATTTTGAAGAAGGTGAAAAAATTGATTTTAACGAAATGCCTGAATTAGAACAATGGGTTTTGCATAGAGTTTCTGAATTAAGTAAGAAAATTGAAGAAAACACAAAAGAATTTAATCTTCACGATATTTATACAGATATTCACAATTTTTGTACTATTGATCTTTCTGCTTTTTACTTTGATATCCGTAAGGATACTTTATATTGCGACGAATTAAAGGGTAAAAACAGACGTTCATGCAGGACAGTCATGGATATTTTATTTAAATCTTTAACAACTTGGCTTGCTCCAATTATTTGTTTCACAGCTGAGGAAGCATGGCAAAATAGATATAAAGATCAAGAAAATTCTGTACATCTTCAAACCTACTTCAAATCAGAATCTGGTTGGAATAATGAAACACTTGGAAACAAATGGACTGAAATCAGAGAGCTTAGGTCAATGGTCACAACTGCAATAGAAGAAAAAAGAAAAGATGGTTTGTTAGGATCTAGTCTACAAGCAAGAGTAATTATTGAAGCCAATAAAAGTATATATAACAAACTAAATGACATTGATTTGCCAGAAATTTTCATTTGTTCTGATGTTGAAATGAATTTAAATAATAAATTAGAAAATAATTATATTGATGTAGAAGTTGAACTCGCTTCGGGTGGAAAATGTTTAAGATGTTGGAAAATTGTTAAGGAAGTCAAAGATGATATTGAAATTTGTAACAGATGTTCAAGTATAATTAAGCGTTAATCGAATGAAAAAAAACTTTGGTATATTAAATTTATTATTAATTTTTATTATATTTATTTTTTTAGATTATATTACAAAATTATGGGCTATAGAAAATTTATTCATTGAATACAAATCAATTAAGCTAACGTCGTTCTTGTCTATGACACCAGTTTGGAATAGTGGAGTTTCATTTGGTTTTTTACAAGATTCAGGAGAAATTGGTAGGTATGGTTTAACAATTTTCGCCTTTTCTGTCAGTCTTTGGTTAATTCTTTCTGCCTTTAAACTACCTAGATATTCATCTCTTGGTTTTGTTTTAATAGCTAGTGGTGCAATAGGTAACGCAATTGACAGAATAATTTATGGCAAGGTTGTTGATTTTATAGATATTTATATTAAAGATTTACACTGGCCAGCTTTCAATGTTGCTGATACTATAATATTTATTGGTGCAGGGTTGTTTCTGTTTAATCAATTTTTTACTTCTGAAAGTTCTTATTATGAAAAGTAAATTTTTAAAAATATCACTCTGTTTTCTGCCCCTAATTATATCTGTCTCAAGTTGCTCTGATTTAAGAAAGGCTATTGGGAAAGAAAAAGTAATTCCAGACGAATACTCAGTTATGACTACACCTTCTCTTTTAATACCACCCGGGTATAATATAGATCCCAAGGTTTTTAAAAATAAAAATTCAATGGATCTAAAAAAAGATTTTAGCTTAAGTGAAAAGCTAATAATTAATGATATTAATAACGTTTCAAGTTTTAAGGAATTATTCTTGTCAAAAGATATTCCACAAAATATTAGAAAAATTGTTGATGAGGAAACTCTTGGCATATCTTTAAGTGAAAGAACAGGATTTCAAATTTTATTTGGAGACATACCTGAGAGTGGAGTAATTATTGATTCAAAAAAAGAAGCAATAAGGCTAAGAAATAATAAGTCTTCAGGTGAAAAGCTTAATGCAAACCCCTCTCCAGCAATAGAAAAAAATACTGGAAAACCAATACTTATAAAGTAATAAGGACATCTAATGGAAATTAGAAGACTTCCAGAAAACCTTATTAATCAAATTGCAGCTGGTGAGGTTGTTGAAAGACCGTCTTCAGCTCTGAAAGAGTTAATTGAAAATTCTATTGATGCTAAGTCTACCCAAATAAATATCGTAATTGAAGATGGTGGAAAAAATTTAATATCAGTATCAGATAACGGAATAGGAATAGAGAAAGATTATGTTCCATTATCAGTTGAAAGACATGCTACATCAAAGTTACCTAATAATGATTTAATCAAAATAGATTACTTAGGTTTTAGAGGAGAAGCTCTTCCTTCAATTGCGGCGGTCAGTGAACTAAACATTCAAACAAAATCTATTAATTCTGATGAGGCATGGTCTTTAGATGTGCTGGCAGGTAATGTTAAAGAAATTTATCCTTCATCTAGGCAATCAGGTACTATCATATCTGTAAAAAAACTTTTTTTTGCAACACCTGCTCGATTGAAGTTTTTAAAATCTTCACAAGTTGAAAGTGGCTATTGTCATCAAATGATATTAAAACAAGCTCTGGCAAACCCAAAGGTTGGTTATAAATTTCAATCAAATGGTAGAGAATTATTAAATATCAACCCAGAAATTAGTTCCGACGACTTTTTCTTAAGTAGAATAACAAATATTATGGGCCAAAGTTTTACAGAAGAATCTATCAAAATAAACAATTCAAAACATATTAAAGAAGAAAAATTTGCAAAGATACATGGTTTAGTTGGTTTACCGACTATGAACAAATCAAATCATAATCAGCAACATTTATTTATAAACAGTAGGTATATTCAAGATAGGAATTTATCAGGCGCAATTAGAGCTGCGTATCGTGACACACTCCCAAAAGGTAGATTTCCACTTTTCTGCTTATTTATAGACGTCCCACCTGAGTTTATAGATGTAAATGTTCATCCAGGTAAAACAGAAGTTAGATTTCAAGATAATGCTTTGATAAGAAGTTTATTAGTTGGATCAATTAGCCGTGAATTAAATGTTAGTTTTAGTCAAACTACAGGTGATCTTTCCAAAGAGGCAATAAATAGATTTGAAACACATACTAGCAAGAACTCACAAAACTATGTTAGCGAAAATCAATCATTTTTTAATAATAGTGATCTTTCTCCATCAATAAAACCTACTAAAAGTAACAATGAAGAAAATGTTTTATCGCCAAATGATCAACAAGATCACTTTCCTTTGGGTGTAGCCCTCGCTCAATTCAATAAAAACTTCATAATTTCAAGAAATTCAAATGGTATTGTAATAGTAGATCAACATGCAGCTCATGAGAGATTAGTGTTAGAAAAAATGAAGTTTGCACGAATAAATAAATCTATTGAAAAGCAAATCTTATTACTTCCAGAAGTAATAAACCTTGAACCAATACCACTAGCTTTAATCATAGAAAATATTGGTTTGTTGTCAGAAATAGGTTTTGTTATTGAGCATTTTGGTGCAGGTATGGTCATAGTTAGAGAAGTCCCGATAATAATTGGGCATGCAGACATAAAACAAATTATTATTGATCTAGGGGATGATTTGTCCTCTGCTGGCTTGCCATCTTCTTATCTTGCTAAAATAGATTTGATATTAGGAAATATTGCGTGCCACAGATCTGTCAGATCGGGACGAGTTTTAAATGAAACCGAAATGAATAATTTACTAAGAGAAATGGAAAGAACTCCAAATTCAGGTCAATGCAATCACGGTAGACCTACTTCTATAAGTCTTTCATTAAAAGATATTGAAAAATTATTCAACAGAACATGATCAAATTAATCGTAAGATCGTTAATTTAGATTTTCCGTATGTTTTAGTGTCAAATACTTCGTATCCATCAAATTCAAAACTGTCTTTTTTACCACTTTCTGCGAAAATATAGCTGTTATTATTAATTAGGTTTAATTCTTTTAAGCCTATTAAACACTCTTCAATTATTGATGAGTTATAAGGAGGATCAATAAAAACTATATCAAACATAGCACTTATTTTCTCAAATGCTTTAATTGCATCATCCTGTATTAATTGAATATAAATTTCATTCTGATTGTTTATCTTTAATTTTGAAATATTTTTCTCAATTATGTTAGTTGCCTTTGGATCTTTTTCAATAAAATATACAAGCTTAGCACCTCTTGATATAGCTTCAATACCTAATGCTCCAGTTCCGCTACAAATATCAAGAACTTTAGATGTACTAATATTTAAGTTATATTTATGAGATTCCAATATTGAAAAAAGAGCTTCTTTTAACCTGTCTGATGTTGGCCTGATATTTGAATCAAGAGGTGGTTGAAGTTTTAACCCTCTAAATTTTCCACTTATTATTCTCATAGTCTTTTATTTTTTTATGTATTTTTTTGGTTTTGATAACCCTAGTTGGTCATTTAACACTCTACTTTTAATTTCTTCTAGTTCACCTGCAGGCAAACTTTTAAGATTAAAAGGGCCAAAAGAAATTCTGATTAAACGATTAACACTATAACCAAGATAATTCATAACTTTTCTCACTTCTCTATTTTTACCTTCACGAAAACTTAAAGTTAACCATGCATTACTTCCTTGCTGCCTATCAAGAGCAGCGTCTATTCTACCGTATTTTATTCCGTCAACTGTTATTCCATTTCTTAAAGGCTCTAAATCTTTTGCTAATACATATCCATGCACTCTAACTCTATATTTACGCAACCAGCCAGTTGAAGGTAATTCTAACTTTCTTGCCAAGTCGCCATCATTAGTAAGCAATAAAAGTCCTTCTGAGTCCATGTCTAAACGGCCTACTGAAATTAGTCGTGTGTCTATTTTACTTTTTAAATCTTCAAAGATTGTTAATCTGCCTTCAGGATCATTGTTGGTAACTAAATAACCTCTTTGTTTGTGATACAACCATAATTTTGTAATGGTCTGAGATGGTAAGGGCTGACCATTTACCTCAATGATATCTTTTGAAGTTACATTAACCCCACATTCAGTTAAGACTTTGCTATTAAGTTTTACTTGTCCATTTATAATCCATCGTTCAGCCTCTCTTCTAGAACAAAGTCCAGCTCTAGCAATTACCTTGGCAATTCTTTCCGAATTTATACTTAAAATTTCTGGCACTTGATTTTCTTTATTTTGTTCAGAAATTTCAGAATTATTTTTTTTAAAAGAAGTTTTCATAGTTTTGTATTATAGCTTTTAATAACTATTAGCAATATTTCTAAAGAGTAAGAATTAAATTAATGTTTAATCAAGTTGATTATATGGGCTTTGCTATAGAAGAAGCAGTGAAAGCCAAAAATAAACAAGAGGTTCCAGTTGGTGCTATAATTGTTGACGATAAAGGAAATATAATTGCAAAAGCACATAATTTGGTAGAACTAAATAATAACTCAACTTGTCATGCTGAAAAATTAGTAATTGAAAAAGTTCTTCACATTACCGGAAAAAGATTTTTAGATAAATACGATCTTTGGGTGACATTAGAGCCATGTGTAATGTGCGCAGGTATTATAAAACAAACTAGAATAAGAAGATTGTATTTTGGCTTAGAAGATAAAAAAGGAGGAGCTATTGTAAATGGCCCTCAAGTTCTTGCAAAGGATGAAGCTAATGGTTCTATAGAAATTTATTCAGGTTTTTCACAAGAAAAATCGGAACAATTACTGAAAAATTTTTTTAAAAAATTGAGATAAAACTAAAGTTTACCAATATCTTTCCTATAAAAACCATTTTCCCAATTTATATCTTCAATAATTTTATAAGCTTTGTCTCTACATTCTTTTACATTTTGGCCAATAGCTGTAACAGACAAAACTCTACCACCATTAGATATGAGTTTTTTTTCATTATTATCAGTAGTTCCAGAATGAAAAATTGATATATTTTCCTCTTGATCATATTTACTGAGTGATGGTAACTCACTACCCTTTTTAAAATCACCAGGATAGCCTTGACTGGCTAATACAACTGTGATTGCAGTATTATCAAAAAGATTAATTTTTATGCCGTTGAGGTTTTTATCAACTGTGTTTTTAACAATCTCAACTAAATCTGTTTCTAGTCGAGGGAGCACAACTTGAGTTTCAGGGTCGCCAAATCGACAATTAAACTCAATTACTTTAGGACCATTTGTGGTGAGCATTATACCTGCGTATAAAATACCTTCATAAACCATACCATCTGACTTCATACCATTAATGGTAGGCATTATAATTGTATTAAAAATTTCTTGATTTAACCTATCATTAAGCGCAGGAGCTGGGGAAATAGCACCCATTCCTCCAGTGTTTGGTCCTTGATCATTATCATATGCTCTTTTATGATCTTGCGCTGTTCCTAAGATTAATGCTGTATCACCATCTGATACTGCAAATACGCTTGCCTCAATACCAGTTATTCTTTCTTCAATTAAAATAACTTTGCCAGCATCTCCAAACTTATAGTCTTCCAACATTTGAGTAGAAGCAGTTATAGCCTCTTCTATTGTATCACAAACAACAACTCCTTTACCTGCGGCAAGGCCATCTGCTTTTACAACGCAGTACCCTTTCAATAGCTCTATTTGTTGTTTTGCGGTTTCTATATCATCGCAATATGTAAAATTAGGTTGAGGAATGTTATATTTTTTACAGAAATTTCTAGAGAATGTTTTTGACCCTTCTAATTGCGCTGCTTTAGCAGATGGGCCAAAGGCATTAATCCCTATTTCTGACAATCTATCTTTTAATCCAAGCACTAGAGGTATTTCAGGTCCAATAAAAACTAGGTCTATTTTTTCATTTTTTGCTAGCTTGCACTGTCCTTCAATATCATTTGCTGCAATGGGATAACATTCTGCAAATTTTTTAATTCCAGGGTTTCCAGGGGCAACGATAAGCTTTTTTGTTAATGAAGATTTAGATAAGGCTTGAGCTATAGCATGTTCTCTGCCACCACCACCAACAACTAAAATGTTCATAAAATTATATACTCCAAAAGGCTTTAGATTTTTTACAATATGCCATAGTATCAATTTATGACAAATATAAATTTTAATGTTTTTTAATGGAAAATAATTCAAACAATCCAATTTACTCTGTTGGTGAATTTTCTCATGTAATTAAAAAATTAGTTGAAACTAATTACAGCTATATACGCATAAGAGGTGAGATTTCACGCCCTTCATTTCCAGGCTCTGGTCATGTTTACTTCACACTTAAAGATGCAGATGGAACGATCGCTGCAATCATTTGGAAGTATACATTGCCTAGACTATCTATAAGACCCGAGGAAGGAGTGGAAGTAATATGTACTGGCAAGATTACTACTTTTGCGGGACAGTCTAAATATCAAATTATCGTAGATAGTATGGAAGTTGCAGGCGAAGGCGCTCTTCTTAAAATGCTTGAAGATAGAAGAAAGAAACTTCTTGCTGAAGGCTTGTTCAAACAAGAACATAAAAAACCAATACCATATCTTCCAGCAAAAATTGGTGTAATTACTAGTCCTTCAGGTGCTGTAATAAAAGATATTTTACACAGATTGTCAGACCGTTTTCCGTCTCATGTTTATTTATGGCCTGTTGCCGTTCAGGGGGATGGATCAGCAAAACAGATTGCAAACGCCATTGATAAATTCAATCAACTCACTGATAAAACAAATATAAAAAAACCAGATTTACTTATTGTTGCAAGAGGCGGTGGCAGTCTAGAAGATCTCTGGTCGTTTAATGAAGAGATTGTTGTTAGGTCAGTGTTTAATAGTTCTATTCCTGTCATCTCAGCTGTAGGGCACGAAACAGATACGACGTTAATAGATTTTGTATCAGATTTGAGAGCTCCGACACCTACAGGAGCAGCAGAAAAGTCAGTGCCGGTAAGAGACGAATTACTTGCTAGAATCAGCGAATTGAAATTAAGACTAAACACCTCATATACTAATAAAATTAATAATAACAAAGATCGTTTAAATAGTTTAGTAAGGCTTTTAGGAAAGCCTGATCAAATTTTCGATAATAAAAATCAAAAACTAGATTTTATTTATAAAGATATAGAAAGTTTATTTAAGAGTATATTTGTGGAACAAAAAAATAGAGTTGTCCAATATGCCCAAAGACTTACTCCTCCAAAAATTTTGATTAACAACTTAGATGGTAAAGCAAAACTTCTAGACACAAAATTTAAAAATTGTTTAGAAAAGATTGTTTCAAGAAAAGAAACTAAGTTAAACTCTTTAAGTCAATTGTTAGAGGCTTCAAGTTTTAATAGAGTTTTAGATCGTGGATTTTCTCTTGTTATGGACAATGAAGGCAAACCAATTAAGTTAAGCAGTGAAGCTCCTAAAAATGCTAATGTTAATATAAAGTTTTCAGATGCAAATCGGTCAGCAAAATTGGATATAAATTAGTAAAATCTACTCCATTAAAAGTTAACTTGAAAGCCTGCTAAAATACCATAATTATTGTTGTCTTTTGTGCTATTCTAATTTTCAGCTAGGTGTAAGGTTGAAAAGAAATTAAAATTTTCTTCTAAGCTTGAATTATAACCTACTGAGATCATTTCTTGTTGGGTATTGTTCACTACTGAATAATTTTAGTTCACTGAATTATATTTATTTTCCCCAACGTCTGTGCGCCCATAGCCATTGTTCTGGTTTATCTATAATCCATTCCTCTATTCGTGAAGAAATCAATTTAGTAATTACGTATGTAGCTTTTTCTTTATCAATATTCTTAGGAATTTTTAATTTATCCTCTACCGTCATCTTAAATCTAATTCCTTTAAATCTCTCAATTCTTACCATATAAATTGGAGTGCTCCATTTCAAAGCCATGACGGCGGCGGCTTGTGGAGTAGGTGTTTCTTTTCCAAAAAAAGGAACAAGAATACCTTCTCTTAATAATTGATCACCAGTTAAACCAACTACTTCTCCAGCTTTTATTTTTCCTACCATTCCAATTGCAGCAAGACGTCCTTTCCTATAAAAATCTGCATTAGCGTCTTTGTTTCTGTAAACTTGTATTTTGTTTAATATCCAATTATTAATTGGTCTAAATACATAACCTGCGCGCCTCCCAGCTAAATCTCCAACCCTTAGTAAAAACTCCCAATTACCTATGTGGGCTCCCACCAAAATAGCAGGGCCAGTTTTAATTTTTTCTAAACCTTTAGTTTCTAAAACGCCTAATTTTATCATTTTGTTAATATGAGGCATTTCGCCAATTGTTTGACCAAGTATAAACCAATGCCTAGAAACAAGTTTGTTAATTTCTTTAGTTGTCTTATCAGGAAAGGCTATGCCTATATGTTTTTTTACACGATTATTATATGAGGTGAATGGTGCAACTAAGTACATTAAAGTACCGCATAAATACGAAGATAATCTATAAGGTAATATTTTGAGAATCAAAAATAAAGGAATTGCTATTAGTGCTGCAATAGGATCATGAATATATCTATCAAAGTGTTTCTTAAGACGAAAACTTAGAGGATCAGTCATTTATTTTTTCCTTTAAAAATAATTTAAACCTATCTTCATCTTTAGTACTTAATTTTATTTCAATGGGCAGTACATTAATTATATTTTCATTGTCTTCAATCTTGACATAGTCTTTTTCCGTTGTAATTAGTTTTAAATTTTTACTCTTAGCTTCTTGTCTTAGTTTTTTCATTTCTTTGTTATTATATTTATAGTGGTCTGGAAAAGACTTGGTTAAAGCAACTTTAAAATTATTTTCCTTAAGTATGTTATAAAACTTCATTGGGTTAGCTAGTCCACAAAATGCTAAATAATTAAAATGTTTTATTTTTGGGTTGTCTGTGACTTTTAAATCAGCATCAAATATTTCAATGTTATCAATTAGATCAAGGTTTACATCTTTAATTTCATTATCACCTGTAAAAACTATAGCATCTATTTTCTTTAAACCTGGCCTGGTGCTCTCTCTTAAGGGGCCTGCAGGTATACAAAAACCATTCCCAAATAGTAATTTTTTATCTATTAATAATATTCTTATATCTTGTTCTAACTGATAGTTTTGAAGTCCATCATCCATGATGATCACATCAAATTTATTTTCAAGTCCTTCAATATATTTTGCCCCTAAACATCGATTTGATGAAATAACTGTTGTGCCTACCTTACTCAACAATAAGGCTTCATCTCCTACATCTTTATAGTCATGAACGTTATTTACTTCGATTGGGCCTTTTTCAATCCCTTTATATCCTCTTGTTAAAAACACAGGTTTGAAACCTAATATTTCTAATACTTTGAATGTTTTTATTGCAAAAGGTGTTTTCCCTGTTCCACCTATACTTAAGTTGCCTACACAAATTACTTTTAAGTTTGATTTGTATCTTTTTATAAAATTTTTCTTAATTAATGAAACAATGATCCATACAACAGAAAAAGGGAATAATAAAAAAGATTTTAATTTAGCAATGAGATCATTCTTATACCAAAATTCTGGTGTGTTAATCATTATACAGTAGCTTTTTCTTTATCTTGTTTTTTAAGTAATTTTAACAAATAAACACTAGCCTCGTCAGCACGTTGTTGAGCGTAACCAGAGGCAATTAGGCTGTTTTTGCCCATATCTTCAAGGCGTTCTGGATTACTTAATAACTCAAAGATACTATCAACAAAATTCTCATTCATGTCATTCTTTTTTTCAATTTGGATTGCACCGCCTGACCATATAAGATCTCTAATTTGAGCATTACATTTTTCTGTATGCGGTCCCATTATAACAGGTTTGCCAAATTGCGATGCTTCGGACGGGCTATGCCCTCCAGCAGGAACCATGGAACCTGCAACATACACAAGATCTGCAATCTCCATTAGAGAACCCATTTCTCCCATAGTATCAGCTAGATAAAATGGATCACGTTTAGATGGAAATTCTCCTTTACTTCTAGATTTTATATCAAAACCTGCCGCTTTGACTCTGTTTTGAATAGACAAACTTCTCTTAATATGACGAGGAGCGATTATTATTAATACATTATCTTCAGAGTTCTTTCTTAAAAGATCGGCTAACTTAATCATTAACTCTTCTTCACCAGGGTGGGTAGAAGCTGCAAGTAAAATTTTCTTTTTTCCTAAATTTTTCTTTAAATTAAAAATATAATTTTGGTTAATAGGCGGTTTTTCTGCAATTGATTTAAGGCTTGTTAGACTTCTAACATTTGCAGCACCTAATTTTTTAAATAAGGCTTCTTGCTTTGGATCAACAGCAAGCACATGGTCAACTTTACCAAAAACTTTTTTAGCTAAAAAATAACCTAACCCTGTCCAAAAACGAGCAGATTTATCTGACATTTGAGAAGATGCTAGGACAGTTGGAATTTTAGCATTAGATGTTAAATATATTAAATTTGGCCAAAAGTCAGATTCTAAAAAAACTGCCATATTAGGTTGCCAATGTTTAAGAAATCTCAAAACAAATTTAGGATGATCGTAAGGATGATATTGATGAATTGCAGGTAAGCCTTTTTTAATTTTATCTTTTATTAATTTAGCAGCTGACAAAGTATTAGTGGTTAATAAAAAAAATTCATTATTATGTTTTCCAAAACCATTTTTTTTCATTGAATTGGCCAATGCTAACGCAGCAACTGATTCACCAACACTTGTACCATGTAACCAAATGAGTGTTCCATTAGGCCTACTTTTTTTAGAAATGCCATATCTTTCATTAATTCTATGAATATCTTCTTTACCTTTTTTAATTCGTCTTTCTAAGTAAGGCTTCAATATAAATTTAACCAGTTCCCATATTGAATTATATGTAGTAAGTGACATTTGCTTTCCCATTACATTTAAAAAAAGATTAACTTACTTTTTCAGTAACTAATTTTGTGAGACGCTTAATTTCACGCTCAAGTATTTGCCTAGAAATTTCAAATTCATTTTCGTTCATTTTTTTTTTAAAATATATTGGTTTGCCAAAACTATATACACCTTTTGAAAATGGGATGGGTATAATAAAATTGTCCCATGAATTTATAATTTTAAACTTTTTAGTAGACCATACTAATGGAATTATGGGTGAGGTTGTTATTTGTGCTAATTTTATTATTCCGTCTTTTACCTTTTCTTTAGGACCTTTTGGTCCATCGGGTGTAATGGCAATACTTTCTCCAAATTGCATGCATTTAACCATTTTCCTAAACGCCTGCATTCCACCTTTACCAGATGATCCTAAAATAACATTCATACCAAGAAATTTAAAAGCTGTTGAGGTAATCATACCGTCAGAATGACTGGATTGGAGGGCATTTATTATTCTATTCCTTGGTAAAATATGAGGCCCTAGAAACAATCTGTTATGCCAGCAACAGAATATCATTACTTTATGACTATTAAATATATCAGATTTTTCACTTTCTATTAAATATGTCCATCTTATTGAACGATATATAGAGCTTGTTATAAAGTAGAATAGAAATCCTATGAATTTCTGGCCAAAGTCAGTTTTACTAAAACGTTTAATTATTCGCATCTATGAACCCAAAAGTAACTTATCTACTTAAATATGAATTTAAATTAAAATTACACAAAACAAAATAACTATCTATACACTTTATTTATATAATGAGTTAATATTAGGTTTTATTATTTTTGGATAAGTATGGGAACAAATCAAACAATTTCAAATATCAATAGAAATTTAATTAAGAGTTTTTGGAACGATTTTGTATCCAAGTATACTTTTGATATATTTTACGCCTTTTTATTATTGGTTTTAGTTGCAATAACTGCATCCATTTATCCGTATTTAATACAGCTTGTTTTTGATGGTTTATTAGACAGTAAAAATGTTGAGTGGATAAAAATACCTTTAATCATTGCAATGGTTGCCATCATAAGAGGTATAGCCATGTTTTTCCAAATTAAACAAGTGTCAAAAATATCATTATCAATTTCTGTGGATATCCAAAAAAAACTAACTAAACATATAATAAACTCTGATCTTTTAGAACTTAATAAACTCTCGTCTGGAAATCATGTCTCCAGAATAATGAACGATGTTGTTTTGATAAAAGATGGATTTGAAAGAAGTATAAATAATCTAATAAGAGATACACTGACAATTGTAGCATTAATGTCTTATTTAATATGGTTAGATTGGCTTTTATCTATTTTAGTCTTTGTTATATATCCAATTGCCTTAAAACCAATTTTTAAAATAGGCAAAAAACAAAAAATTATAGCTACAGATCTTCAAGAACAGATGGAAACCGTTACTTCAACTCTTACTGAAATGTTACAGGGAATTAGAATGGTCAAATCCTATAATTTAGAAAAAATGGAGACTAAAAGATCTGAAAGTGTATTAAACGTTCTTTTAAGTAAAATGTTTAGTCTTGTAATTGGAAGAGCAAAGGTTTTACCTATCTTAGAGGTCCTTGGTGGTGTCGCAGCAGCCTGTGTTATTGGCTTTGCAAGCTACAGGGTTTCAATGGGAGAGTTATCTCCTGGTAGTGTGGTTGGTTATGTAACAGCGCTACTTATGATTGCACAGCCTGCTAGAGCGTTAGGTACGTTTAATACAGTTTTGCAAGAAGCTCAATCAGCTCTAAGCAGGATATATAATCAACTAAGTGTTGTGTCAAAAATAAAAGATCTAACTTCGGCAACAAATTTAAAATTAAATAAAAAAAATCCTCCAAGTATAGTATTTAAAAAAGTTAGTTTTTCTTATAAAGATAAAATAAAAGCTTTAGACAACATTAATTTTTCTATTGAATCTGGTTCTAAAGTTGCTTTAGTGGGTCAGAGTGGAGCAGGTAAATCATCTATAATAAATCTAATATCCAGATTTTATGACCCATTATCTGGTGATATTTTTATAAACAAAATAAATTTAAAAGATGTGAAACTAAATTCCCTTAGAGATAATATCGCGTTAGTTAGTCAAGATACTGTTATTTATAATAAAACTTTTTTAGAAAATATTAGATTTGGAAATTTAGAGGCCAAGGAAAATGATATAATTAAAGCCGCTAAAAATGCAGGTATACATGAATTTATTAACGCTTCAACCGATGGCTATAATACTATTCTTGGTGAAGGAGGGAAAAATCTTTCTGGGGGACAAAGACAGCGTATATCTATTGCAAGGGCAATATTAAAAGATGCCCCTATATTATTATTAGATGAAGCTACAAGTTCTTTAGATGCTAAGACGGAAGAGGAAATAAACAAAGCTCTAGAAAAAATAACAAAAAGCAAAACTACTATTACTGTGGCTCATAAATTATCAAATATAATTAATTTTGACCAAATAATATTATTTAAAAAAGGTAAAGTAATTGAATGTGGAAAACATAAAGACTTAGTAAGAAGATCAAGTTTATATAGAAAACTTTATAAGCTTAATACTAACATCTAACTTATCATTCTCTTTTAAGAATGTCATCCACTAGTCTGTTAACCCACCAAACGGATCTAAAGTTTTTTTCTAAGGTTATTGGATCGTATTTTTTTTTCACCCAATCCATAAATTTTAGTTTAGATTTTTTGTATTCAATACCATATTCTTTTACAAATGAATCTAGAACACCTGGCTTTGCCCACTTGATATGTAAATATTTCCATGACAATTGTTCATTAGCAACTTCAGCATTCTTTTTTTCATAAATTAACATATATAAAGCACACATTATACCAGCTCTGTCAGCACCTGATTTACAGTGTATAAGAGCGGGATACTCTATGTTATTGAATAATTTTTTTGCATTGAAAATCATTTCTTTTTCAGGCGCAGCTCTAGATCTAGCTCTAAAATCAATTAATTTAATACTATATTTTTTGCATGCTTCATTTTCTAAAAGCCAACCGCCATCTTTCCTGACGCCTCTTAAATTGATTATGGTTTTTATACCAATTTTACTATAATTTTTAATCCTTGACGGAGTTGGCATATTACTCCTGTAAATATTCTTATTCACTTTATGAAAATTATTATAACAAAGTCTTAAGAAGCCGTGGTCTTTAATAAGCATATCAAACCAAGCAGAAAACCTATTGAAATTTATTTCATCAACTTGTTTTTTCAATTAATTAATTTCCTGCAATAGTCATTCCTTCAATCAATAAAGTGGGACTATTAATAGAATGTGAATAATCCAAATCATTTGCTGGTTGAAGTGTCATAAACATTTCTTTTAGATTACCAGCAATAGTTGCTTCAGTAATTGGTTGTGATAATTCACCATTTTTTATCCAAAATCCACTGGCTCCGCGACTGTAATCACCTGTAATCATAGATATACTACTACCTATCATATCAGTTATAAAAAACCCTTCGCTAATATTTTTAATTAAATTTTCTGGAGTAACATCACCAGGTGAAATCATAAAGTTACTAGTTCCAGGCGATGGTGGACCACTAATGCCTCTTCTAGCATTTCCTGAAGGGCTTAGATTTAACTGTTTTGCAGAGGATAAGTCCAATAACCAGTGTTTCAGGACACCATTTTCAACTAATGTATATTTTCTAGAACCTAAACCTTCTGCATCAAATAATCTTGAGCCAAGGCCGCGTTTCAAAAATGGATTATCAATTATATTTATAGCAGTATTTGAAATTTGTTTATTAAGCATATCTTTCAAAAAACTAGTTTTGCGAGCTATAGCAGACCCATTTATTGCCGATGCAAAATGACTAGCTATAGATCTAGATACTCTTTGGTCAAATATTACTGGATATTTACCAGTGACTGGTTTTATGGCACCTATTCTAGCAAGTGTTTTCTTTGCTGCTTCAAGACCGATTTCATTTAAATTTTTTAAATCTTGTCCGAAAACCTTTGAAGAGTAATCATAGTCTCTTTCCATTTTCCCATCTTTTTCAGCAATAACAACAACTGAAACACTGTGATTTGATTTTTTAGAGCTCCCAAAAAAACCATTCGAGGTCATTAAAAGAGTTTCTCCTTCTCCCCATGAGGCATCAGCTCCATCACTATTAGTGATTCCTTTTACACTTAAAGCTATATCTTCAACTTCTGTTGCTCTATCTCTGATAATATCAATACTAGGCTCAACTTCGTCATAGCTATCAACAGAAAGGTTATTATCTATAGGAAAATTTTGAAGAGTTTCTTGGGTTGCAATTAAACTAAACTCATCTTGTGGAGCGATTTTTGCCATATCTACAGCCCTTTTGGCTACTTCTCTGATGGCAGCTTCAGAATTTTCATTAGTTGATACTGAAGCAATTTTATTTTCAACAAACACCCTCAAACCAGTGTCAAAATCTTCATATCTTTCTATAGTTTCGTCTTTGCCTAATCTACGCGTAAGCGAAACACCTCTGCTTCTAGATAAAACACAATCAGCGGCGGTTGCTCCATTAGATAAGGCTGTATCTATTAGAATATTCATTACATCTTGATCGTTCAGTTTTTTAGCGCACATATATAGTTTCCAATAAAAAAGAAAATTGTTTAAAAGATATACTTGATTTATTAATATACTGTTAGACTTGTTGCAATCAATATGAGTGATAAAAAAGGTTAAAATGAAAAAAAATATTTTTATTGATGGAGAAGTAGGTACTACAGGACTTCAAGTTCATGAAAAATTAAGCAAACATCCAAATGTAAGTATTTTACCAGTGGACCATTCTAAAAGAAAAGATCCTCTATATAAAAAAGAAATGTTAGAAGCGTCAGATGTAACATTTTTATGTTTGCCTGACGATAGCGCAATTGAGACTGCTAAAATAGCGGATGAACTCGATGATAAATCTCCAATAATTATTGATGCTTCAACAGCACATCGTACTAATCCAAATTGGTCATATGGACTTCCTGAACTAGGCCTAAACTATAGAAATAAAATTGTTGATTCTAAAAGAATAGCAGTTCCAGGATGTTATGCTACTGGAGCAAATGTTATAATAAAGCCTTTGTTAGACAATAAATTAATATTGCCCAACCAACCACTAGTAATTAATGCAGTCAGTGGTTACTCTGGGGGTGGTAAAGAGCTTATTAGATATTTTAATGAAAAAGAGCATGTACCTCATTTTAATTATGGCCTAACACTTGACCACAAGCATTTACCAGAAATAAAATTTCATAATGGTTTAGAATATAATCCAATTTTTAGCCCATCTGTCGGAGATTTTATGCAAGGAATGATTGTATCAATTCCAATACACTTTAATTGGTTTAGTTCGCCAATTGAGACTAAAAAAATCCAGTCAGTTATGGAGGATTTTTATTCAAATTCTCAATTTATAAAGGTCCTAAAAAAAAACGAAGGTCTTAATTCTAAAGGTCACCTAAGGCCTGATAATCTTGTTAATACAAACTTATTAGACATAAATATTTTTGGAAATGATGCTAATAAGCAAATTATTATTTGTTCAAGATTAGACAATTTAGGTAAAGGTGCTTCTGGTGCTGCAGTTCAATGTATGAATATAGCTCTAGGATACGACGAAAAAATTGGTCTATAATTAGTATAATTAATAATGATAGATTTAAAACTAAAAGATAATAATGATTTATTTCCTGAATTCTCATCTTATAATAGGGCTATAAATTACCCTTATTATGCTCCAAATTATCCCTTCTCATTTTATAAAGGTAAATTTGTTAAAGATATTTGTTTTAATTTAGAAAATAGAATTCCAATATTATCTGTTGGTTCTAATAGATCGCCTTATCAATTAAAAAGAAAATTTTCATTAAATGAGGATATCTGTGTAACTCCAGCAAAGTTATTTGATTCTGACATTGTTTATGCAGCATCAATTTCAGCTTATGGTTCACTACCCGCGACACAATGGCCAAGTGATGGTACGGTCGTTGATCTCAATGTTCTCTGGCTTAAAGAAGAGCAGTTGAATATAATGCACTTAACAGAGGCTGTAGGTATTGCTTATCATTTTGTTAAATTACAACGAGGTAGTGTAAAGTTTACAGATTTCCAATATTCAAATGATGTTTATGGTTATGTATCTGTTGCTGGTGTTCTCCCCTTTAATGAAAGCGTTCCTAAAAGATTGTCTTCTATTTATGGATTGAAGACAAAGTTAGATAGCATTGACGAATATGAAGCATTATCATTTACGATGAATAATTTAGAAAATAAAAAACAAAGTTTAGAACAATGGTTAACAAAAGTGATAGATAACCAACAATATCGTTTTAAGGTACATGAAAATTTAAAAACCATAGCCCTAAAACCTAAGAAACCTAATTGGAAAGTCATTAAAATAAAAGCTAATGGTGAATTGATAATTTAATTTTCTTAGATTTAACCGCTTATTATGTAGATGCTGCTATGCCATCTAAAAATTAATATTGTTGCAATAATTAAAACTCCTAAAACGAGGTAGTTAAATAATCTTTTGTTGCGATCGTTTAAAGAAGATTTGTCTATAAATCCCATTGTTAGAAAAGATATTCCACATAAAATTAAAAAACCTAAACCGCCAAATATTACAGTATCCATCAAAAATCCTATTCTTTTTCATAATAATGATAATTATTATCATTGAATAAATTGTTTAAAAACAATACCTTAGTATATACAGGTAAAAAAAAATACATAAAAAACACTTTTAATTGTTGATTAACGATAATTTCTTTTTTATTGTCTTCTTTGAGGTACTAATAATTAGTGCAAATATCTAGCAATGGCTAGAAAATATGACAATATTATAAGGGGAGTTTATAAATGTCTTTTAATAAAATTTTAAAATATGCCGTGCCGGCAGCTTTTATTTCGTCATTACCATTTCTGGCTAATGCTGCAGATACTGCAAATTTAAAGTCAGATGATTTTGTTGGAATAAGTTTCTGGTTAATTTCTATGGCGCTTATGGCCGCAACGTTGTTTTTCTTTATGGAAACGCAAAGAGTTTCAGCAAAGTGGAAAACTTCATTAACAGTTTCTGGTCTAGTTACACTAGTAGCAGCTGTCCACTACTTCTACATGAGAGATGTATGGGTGGGTACTGGTGAAACACCTACAGTTTACAGATATATTGACTGGTTAATTACTGTTCCATTATTAATGGTAGAATTCTATATTATTCTAAGAGCTTGTACAGCTGTAGCTGGAGGTGTGTTCTGGAAGTTAATGATAGGTTCATTAGTAATGTTAATTGGTGGATATATGGGTGAAGCTGGATACATAAACGCAACTCTCGGTTTTGTTATCGGAATGGTTGGTTGGATATACATCTTATATGAAATCTTTGCTGGTGAAGCAAGTAAAGCAAGTGAAGAAGCTCCAGAATCAGTTAGATCTGCCTTCTCAACAATGAGATGGATTGTTACAATTGGTTGGGCTATTTATCCAATAGGTTATTTCATGGGTTACATGGCTGGTGGCGTTGATGCAAACTCACTAAATATCATTTATAACTTAGCTGACGTTCTTAACAAAATTGCATTTGGTGTAATTATTTGGAATGTTGCTGTGACAGAATCCGAAGCGTAATTAAGACAACACATATTAATAAAGCCTACAGTTAATTCTGTAGGCTTTTTTTATTTTTAAAAATTATTTTAATCTAATCAAATAATTGGCGTGACATGAAACCAACTGTTAAAGATGACAAAAAAATTAAAAGTATAGTTATTGGTGGAGGTTTTGGAGGGATAGCCTCTGCCTTAAGGTTAAAAGCTTTAGGCCATGAAGTAACATTACTAGAAAAACTAGATGCTTTAGGAGGTAGAGCTCAAGTTTTTAACAAAAATGGTTTTAAACATGATGCTGGTCCAACAGTAATAACTGCTCCTTTTTTATTTGATGAACTTTTTGAACTTTTCAACGAAAGAAGAGAAGACTATGTTGATTTTAAACCATTAGATCCATGGTATAGGTTTCATTTTCATGATGGACAAACTTTTGATTATTCACAAACAATTGAAAAAACAAAAATAGAAATGAAGAAGTTTTCTATTAATGATGCTAATAATTATGAGAATTTATTGAAAGCATCAAAATCTATATTTGACGTAGGATTTACAAAGTTAGCAGATAAACCCTTTAATTCATTCATTTTTATGTTAAAACAAATACCATCTTTGCTAAAATTAAAAAGTTACTTAACTGTTGCTCAGCTTGTAAATAAATATATAAAAAATCCGAATTTAAGAGCGGCTTTTTCAATTCATCCATTGTTAGTTGGTGGTAATCCGTTTTCAACAACATCAATTTATGCCTTGATTCATTTTCTTGAGAGGAATTGGGGCGTCTATTTCAGTATGGGGGGGACGGGCAAGTTAGTTGCAGAGTTAACAAATTTGTTAAAGCGTTCTGGAGTAGATGTTAAGTACAATGTAGATATTAAAAGTGCCTTTGAAAATAATGGTAGAATTGAGAAATTAGAAAGTATGGATGGTGATTTTTTCTCAGCTGATAATATTGTTTTTAATGGAGATCCACCTACCTTTTATAGAGAAATATTAAAAACAAATAATTTTAATAAAAGAAAAAAATTCTTACCAGAAAAGTTAACAACTTATTCAATGGGAATGTTTGTATTATTTTTTGGAACTAGAAAACAATATAATAATATTGCTCATCATTCGATTTGGTTAGGTAAGAGGTTTAAAGGTTTATTAAAGGATATTTTTGACAATAAGACCTTAAGTGAAGATTTCTCTTTATATATCCATAGACCAACTGCAACTGATAAAAGCTTTGCGCCTAAAGGTTGTGACAGCTTTTATGTACTTTGTCCTGTTCCAAATTTGCAAGGTAATGTTGATTGGAGTAAAGAAGGTATAAAATTACAAAAAAGAATAATTAAAGCGCTTGAGGAAACAATTTTACCTGAGCTTACAAAAAATATTTGTGATGATTTTTATATGACACCGGTTGATTTTAAAAATAATTACCGCTCAACACATGGGGCAGGATTTTCTATAGCGCCTAATTTTTCACAATCAGCTTGGTTTAGGTATCATAATAAAGATCCTCACATTCAAAATTTATTTTTTGCTGCAGCTGGGGCTCATCCGGGGGCGGGTGTGCCTGGAGTATTATCCTCTGCAAAAATTGTAGAGAGCTTAATTAAATAATAGAGAGCATGTATGGAAAACCATATTATAAATGCTAGATTAATACTTAAAAATAACGGAAAAAGTTTTTACTGGGCTAGTAAATTTTTACCCTCCACCTATACCAACAGGGCCTCAGAATTATATCAATTTTGTAGGATTTTAGATGATATAGCTGATAGTGGTAAAAACTCTTCACTACAAATCTTAAAAGATATAAAATCTAATTTTACAAATGAAAATCATTTAAAATCAAAAGATGTTTCTAATATCACATATCCTGATTTTTTTAATTTACATTCCAAAAAAGCCGCAGCCGATTTAGTTGATGGATTGATTTTAGATCAAGGTAATGTTTTATTTAACGAGGAAAGTGAATTAATTAGTTATTCATATCATGTAGCTGGGACTGTTGGTTTAATGATGTGTGATGCCCTTAAATGTAAAAATAAAGAAGCGTATCTATTTGCTATTGATCTCGGAATAGCTATGCAACTTACCAATATCGCAAGAGATATTTTAGAAGACGCCAAAATGGGAAGACGTTACATCCCAGGTTCATGGATTAATAACATTTCTCCTAATGAAATGATACAAGCTGTAGAAGATAAAAATACAAAAGTATTGATGATTGTTTCTGTTGGTATAAAAAAATTACTTAATATTGCTGAGAAATATTATTATAGCGGAACTCAAGGTCTTATTTTTTTACCAATTAAAACTAGAATAGCAATTTCCATTGCATCGGGAGTTTATAGACAAATAGGTATTCAATTAAAGTTAAAAAAATATAATTGGTATGATGGAAGGCAAGTAACGTCTAAAATGACAAAAGCAAAAGTTACAATTTATAAAATTATCTATGAAGTTTTTAGAAATAAAATACAAAAGAAACATGATCCTGAACTTCATAAGTTTTTAAAAAGGTTTTCGTAAGTGACTAGTAAAGAAATAAATATTATTGGTGGTGGTTGTGCAGCACTTTCATTGGCTAGGCTTAATAATTTATTACCTAAATATAAATTTAATATATTTATGAAAGATCAACATCAAACTATCAAAGATCATTATTGGGGATTTTGGAAATTTAATGAAAATCAAGAGGCTTACGATAATTGTAGTCATACTTGGAATAATTGGGCTATAATAACTAATAAATCTAAGAATGTACTGAATTCTAAAAAACATCCTTATTGTGTAATAAAAAGGCATAAATGGTTAGATTTTTGTCTTAGTAAATTTCAAAATAAAAACGTAAGAGTCTTCAATAAAAAAATTTCAGAGATTAACAATGAATTGTCTGACGGTAATTGTAAAATAAATGGTAAGTATATATTTGATAGTAGACCTCCCAAAATACCTTCAAATATTTTGTTACAACATTTTGAGGGTTATGTAGTTAACTCAAAAGACGAGGTATTTGACGAAAAAACTGTTGTTTTAATGGACTTTAGATGTGATCAATCTAGGGGTTTGCACTTTATCTACCTTCTTCCATTCAGCAAAAATACTGCTTTAGTTGAATCCACTATATTTTCCAAACATGTTGAGCCTAAAGATTTTTATGCTAAAGAAATTTTAAAATATTTAAAAAAATATTATAATCTAAAAAACTTTTCAAAAAGCAATCATGAAAAAGGCATAATTCCAATGCATAATTTTTCCTTAAAGTCAAAAGATAGACACAATATTGGAACTAGAGGAGGCGCTGTTAGGCCGTCTTCGGGTTATGCATTTACGTTTATTCAAAAACAGGTACTACAAATTACAGATCAGTTAATTTTAGGCAGAAAAATTAATACTAACATTCATAACAAAGTAGATTTATTTCTAGATAAAATTTTTATTCAAGTTATAGCTCGTTATCCTCAGATAGCACCAACTATTTTTTCTAACCTAGCAAAAAGCATCAATGGTGACGAAATGGCAAGGTTTATGTCGGGTAATTGTAATTTTAAGACTAAATGTAAAGTAATTTTTTCAATGCCAAAACTACCTTTCATTAAATCTTTTTTTAAAATTATGAATAAATGATGCTAAATTTTTCATTAAATTGGTTTGATTATATTTCATTGTTTTTAATTATATTTGTTGGTATTCCACATGGAGCTTTAGACGGGGCAATTTCTGTTACTTTAGGTTATTCTAAAAAGTTCATATTACAGTTAAGTTTTTTTATAGCATATTTATCAATTTCTACTTTTGTCATTATCATGTGGTATTTTTTTCCAGTAGTAAGTCTTATCTTTTTTTTATTCATAAGTATTTTTCACTTTGGTTGTGGTGACTTAGATTGGAAAAAAAATAAAACCTATTTTATAAATGGATATTTTCATGGTGGCTTAATAATATTAGGCATTATTTTCTTTAATAAGCTTGAAGTAAATTATTTTTTCTCAGTCTTGTCTGGAGACCAGCTATCGTTGTTGTGGTCATGTTTATACTTTGGAATATTCCTTTGGTTAAGTGCATTAATTTTCATTGTTTGTAATTTAAAAATAATTAAATTATCTAGATCTTATATTACTTTAGTTGTTTTTATCTTCTTGGTAATTACTATACTTCCTCCATTACCTGCATTTGCAATATATTTTTGCTTTATACATAGTTTTCACCACATAAAAAGAGTTGTTCCTACGTTGCTTAATTTTATGGAGAAACGTAAAGTTATATTACTTATGATTACCCTCTCGGTTATGAGTTGGTTAGGTGGAGGAATTGCCCTTTATTACATTTTAAATTTGAATATTTTTCCTGATGCAATTTTAAAAGTAACATTTATTGGGTTGGCTGCATTAACATTTCCGCACATGATTTTAGTAGATGTGTTTTTTAGATCAAAATATAAAATATAACTTTATTTAAATAAAATTAATGAAATTGCCTAAGGCAGAAATGGTTAAAATTAAACCAACTTTTACATTTGATTGAAATATTTTTAAGGGGGCGTTTTTCTTTAAGTCATTTAATTTTAAAACTTGATTTATAAAGTGACATCCTACCAAAGTTACACCTATAAACCAAAAAAAACTAGCTTCTAAAAAATATCCACTGATTATTAATAAACTAAATGTGACAAGATACATGCACCCAACAAATCCATTTAGAAATTTTTTTGCTGATACTGCAGAATTCTGTATTCCAAAGATTTCATCTTCATTTTTGTCTTGGCATCCATATATAGTGTCATAACCAATGATCCAAAATACTGTTCCAAAATACATTATAATGATACCAATAGTGAAATCTTGATTTGCAGCGGACCAGGCGGTTGGAACGGACCAACTAAATGTTAAACCTAAAATAATTTGAGGCCATTTTGTGAACCGCTTTGCCAAGGGATAAATTATAACTAGAGGCAAAGAAGATAATGCAACATACCATGTATTTACATTAAGTTGATATAAACAGATCATACCAATTAGAAGCATTAAAGCTAAAAAATAAAATGCTTGTTGATTAGAAACATCTCCATTAGCGATTGGTCTATTTTTTGTCCTAGAGATCTTTTTATCAATATCTTTGTCCCATAAGTCATTAATAGTACAGCCAGCAGCTCTCATGACTACAGAACCTACAAAAAAAATTATCATTAGTTTTATACATTTTAGAAATTCTATATCGGTTAGTGCTATAACCCACCAACCAGGTAGTAAAAGCAGCCAAAATCCTACTGGTCTATCAAATCTTCCTAATCTTATCCACTTCAAGAACCTTTTAGGTAAAATGTTCCACCAGCCATTTTCTAAGATATCCGAATTATTAAATTTTGGTATATTCATAAATAATGGCATATCATTATAGTGTGATTAAAACAATTAACGGTTAAATTAATCTTAAGAATATAGGTTTTATAAAATGAAAGATTTATCATATAAAGCAAAAATCAGATTGTATGTAAAGTGTAACCTACAGCTTCATAAAGAAATAAAAATTGAATCAAAACAGTTCCATTATTTAACTAATGTAATGCGAAGAAAAAGAGATGATATATTATCAATTTTTAATGAGATTGATGGAGAGTTTATTACTCAGATAATAAATATTTCAAAAAAAAATATGATAATTAAACTCTTGCAAAAAATAAAAGAACCAGAAAAAAAAAATGATATATGGGTTATTTTTGCACCTGTAAAAAAAAATTCTACGGATCTTATCGTTCAAAAAGCGACAGAATTAGGTGCTTCTTGTTTAATACCAGTCGTTACAGAGAGAACGATAACAAGAAATATTAACTTAAAAAGAATGGAGGAAATAGTTATTGAGGCGTCAGAGCAATGTGAAAGAATAACAATACCTGAAATTAAACCAATACAAAAGCTTGATGATATATTTAATTTTTGGGACCATAGTAGGAAAATTTTTTATGGTGATGAGACTTTACGGAATCAAAAAGACAAAGAAGTTTTAAAAAAATCGAATCTGTGCCATCCATCTGGAGCTATTTTGGTAGGTCCTGAAGGAGGGTTTTCTCAAAATGAAACAATTTTTTTAAAATCAAAAGAATTTGTTATTCCAATAAATTTAGGACCAAGAATATTGCGATCTGATACAGCAGTTATGAGTGGATTAGTATTTTGGCATTTAATAAATGGTGATATGAAAGAATACAGTCTAAGTTGATTTTGAATTATTGTAACATATTTAAATATTATGTTGTCTTTTTTAATGTTTGTTCTTAATAATTATTTTGAGTTTAGATGAGGATTAAATGTCACAATTAGAAAAAAATGATCTTTTGAATTGGTTTAAATCAGGAGAAAAGCCAAAAGAAAATTGGAAAATAGGAACAGAACATGAAAAATTTATCTTTCACGAAAATAGCTTCAATAGAGTGGGTTATTTTGGAAAATCAGGTATCAGTGAATTACTCAACAAACTTGCTGAAAAAAATAACTGGGAAAAAATTTTAGAAAATAATAATACAATTGCTCTTAAGGATCATACAGGTGCGTCCATTTCTCTAGAACCGGGGGGGCAATTAGAGTTGTCGGGAAAACCTCTTGAGAATCTTCATCAAACCTGTAAAGAAACAGGCTTACATTTAAAGATGATGAAAGATGTAATGAGCGAGTTAGGTTTGTCTATGGTTGGTTTAGGTTATGATCCCAAGTGGTCACAATTCGATCAAAATTGGATGCCTAAAGGCCGTTATGAAATCATGAAAAATTATATGCCTAAAGTTGGGAAACTTGGTCTTGATATGATGCTCCGTACTTGCACAATTCAAGTCAATCTTGATTATCTAAGCGAACAAGACATGGTTCAAAAATTCCAAATATCCTTGGCTCTTCAGTCAGTTGCAACCGCTTTATTTGCAAACTCACCTTTTATTGAAGGTAAAAGTAGTGGATATTTATCGTCACGAGCTATGGTTTGGACTGATACTGATCCTGATAGGACAGGTGTTCCAGGAATAGTTTTTGATTCTAATTTTGGTTATGAATCATGGTTAGATTACATTCTTCATGTACCAATGTATTTTGTTTACAGAGACGGAAAATATATAGATGTGTCGGGAAAATCATTTATAGACTTTATGCACGGAAGATTAAAAGGTTTTGAAGGTGAATATCCTACTATAAAAGATTGGGAAGATCATATAACTGTTGCCTTTCCAGAAGTGAGGTTGAAACAATATCTTGAAATGAGAGGTGCAGATGGAGGGCCTTGGAATATAATTTGTGCGTTACCGGCTTTGTGGGTAGGTCTTCTTTATGACGGCCAGTCTCAATCTGAAGCTTATGATTTAGCAAAACCTTTAATGGATATTGGAGCACTTGAAAACGGAAGAGTTTCAGCAGCTAAGCTTGGATTAGCTGGTAAAATTGGAGAAACATCTATTGAATATCTTGCAAGAGAAATGCTTAAGATTTCAAGCTCCGGTTTAGAAAGGAGAAACAATTTAGATGAAAAAGGTATTGATGAAAGACAGTTTTTAGATCCATTATTTCATATCTTACAAAACAAAGAAACAGGTGCAGAAAAATTACTTAAAAAATATAATGGTACATGGAGTAAAGATATAAATAGAATTTTTGTTGAAAATTCTATTTAAGCTAACAATTAATTAGTATCAGTTCCGCCAATAGTTATGCCGCCCATTAATAATGTAGGTTGTCCGACTCCAACAGGAACACCCTGACCATCTTTGCCACAAGTTCCTATTCCATCGTCTAAAGCTAAATCGTTTCCAATCATAGATATTTTTGACATGGCGTCTGGTCCATTTCCTATGAGTGTGGCCCCTTTTAGAGGTTGTTTTATATTTCCATTTTCAACTAAATATGCCTCTGATGCAGAAAAAACAAATTTACCGTTTGTAATATCTACTTGTCCGCCGGCAAAATTAACTGCATAAATCCCTTTTTTTAAAGAACTTATAATTTCTTTTGGATCAACATTTCCGTTATCCATATAGGTATTAGTCATCCTGGGCATAGGGTAATGAGAATAAGATTGTCTTCTACCATTACCAGTGGGTTGCATTTTCATTAATCGGGCATTTTGTCTATCTTGCATGTAACTTTTCAAAATACCATTTTCAATTAATATATTTTTTGACGAGCGTGTACCTTCATCATCAATAGTTATAGAACCTCTTTTATTTTCAATTGTCCCATCGTCGATAACCGTGACGCCATCTGCTGTTACTTTTTCTCCAATTTTTCCTGAAAAAATTGAGGTGCCTTTTCTATTAAAATCTCCTTCCAAGCCATGACCGACTGCTTCATGGAGCATTACACCTGGCCATCCAGGCCCAAGGACAACAGGCATTTCTCCTGCTGGAGTAGGTATTGATTGAAGATTAGTGTTAGCAATTCTTAAAGCTTCTTTAACTTGTCCTTTCCATCGGTCTGCATTAATCCACTCTTCATATTTACCTCGTCCACCACAACCTGAGCTTCCAGTTTCTCTTCTTCCTTTTTCTTCAACAACAAGTGAAACATTAAGTCTAACCAAAGGTCTTATATCTGCAGATCTTTCTCCATCAACTCTAATAATTTGGATTGCTTGATAGGAAGCGGATATTGAAGCTGAAACTTGCACAACTTTACTGTCTAAAGATCTTGCATATGTATCTATTTCTTCAAGAAGCTCTGTTTTTAAGTTAAAGGACGTTTCTTCAATAGGGTTTAATGAAGTATACAAAGGCTTGTTGGTACCATGAGAAGGAGCTGGAGCCATTATCCCAGAGTAATTTTTTGAAACAGATTTAACTGTCTCAGATGCTCTTTTAAGAGATGATTCACTTATTTCTCCTGAATGAGCAAAGCCTCTGGCTTCTCCTGCAATAGCTCTTAATCCAAAACCTTTAGTGCTATCATATGAAATATTTTTCATTCTTCCATCGTCGAAGGAAAAGGATTCTGACTTTGTAGACTCTAAATATAGCTCACCATCATCGGCTTTTTCAAGGGTATCAGACAATATGGATTTAACTTTTGTTAAATCAAAATCATTGTTTTCAAAAAAGATTTCATTAGTGATTTCTAGTGGTGATTTATCTTGCATGTCTAAGCCTATATGATGGTATTATTAAAGTATCTAAAATGACATTCTGGTAATTATTATGCAAGGTTAAATGTCAAATAAATATTTTTTTTAAAGTATATTAAATTTTTATGCATAAAGTTAAATTTATTTGTTATTAGGCCTAGTATTTTACTTTAAAAAGATTTAAGTAATGTCTTATGATTTTAGAATCATTATAGTCTTTATGAATAAATGTTCTTATTTAGAATAAATAGTTTGAAGAAATTGTTTGAGGAGCAAACAAAATGAGAAAAAAATTCCAAGCTTTATTAACTAAATGGGATAAAAGCATTAAAAGCTTGTGGTCTTTTATTATTCTTTTTTCTTTTTCAAGCTCAACTTTTGCCTCAGAACCAAAGCCATGGCAAATGGATCTTCAAGAACCTTCAGGCATTATCGCCGAGAAAGCAACAGACCTCCATAATTTTTTGTTAGTTGTAATAACCCTAATTTCTGTTTTCGTTTTAGGTTTATTAATTTATGTATGTATTAAGTTTAGAGAGAAACCAGGAGTAAAACCCTCAAAAACATCTCATAATACTATTATTGAAATTATATGGACAGTTGTTCCAGTTCTAATTTTGGTGGTAATTGCGGTGCCTTCATTTAAGCTTTTGTATTTAACTGAAGCAGATAAGCCAGTTGACATGGTAGTAAAAGTTTCTGGTGCTCAGTGGTATTGGAATTATGAATATCCAGATGAGGATCTATCTTTTGATTCTTATATTATCGCCGAAGAAGATTTAAAGGATAACCAAAAAAGAATGTTGGATGTTGATAATCCTCTAGTTGTCCCAGAAGGGACTAGAATAAAATTCTTGATCACTGGTAATGATGTAATGCATTCATTCTTTGTACCTTCATTGGCGCTTCAAGTTTACTCAATTGCAGGAAGAATAAATGAAATTTGGACAGAAGTACCTCTTGGTAAAAAGAAATATTATGGACAATGCAACCAAATTTGTGGTGTTAATCATGCTTATATGCCAATAGTTATCCAGGCTTTGCCTAAAGATGAGTATGAGCAGTGGTTAAAAGAGGCCAAAGTGAAATTTGCTAATAAAATCAAAAGTAGTCCAAATAAATTAGCATTCTTAGAAAAAAAAGAAGTTAGGGAGATTAAATAATGGCGACATTGTCACAAAGTTCAGATGCGGTATCAAGCCATGATCATCATGGTGCTCCATCAGGTTTTGTAAAGCGATGGCTCTACTCTACTAACCACAAAGACATAGGAACTATGTATATTATATTTGCTATTGTTGCAGCATTTATAGGTGGTGGTATGTCCATTTATATGAGAATGGAATTAATGAATCCAGGAGTTCAATATATGGCGGACGGTCATATGTGGAATGTTTTCACTACCGCACACGGCCTTATTATGGTCTTCTTTGTTGTGATGCCAGGGCTAATAGGTGGTTTTGGAAACTGGTTTGTTCCTATAATGATAGGCGCTCCTGATATGGCATTCCCTAGGATGAACAATATTTCATTTTGGTTATTGCCTCCAAGTTTTGTATTACTTCTTTTGTCTGCTGTTGTAGATGGAGGTGTTGGAGTAGGATGGACCATTTATCCGCCACTTTCAAGTTCCGCTGGTTCACCAGGTATGGGAATGGATTTGGCGATATTTTCACTTCATTTAGCAGGGGCATCTTCTATATTAGGAGCCGCCAATTTTATAACAACTATTTTTAATATGCGTGCTCCAGGTATGACACTTCATAAAATGCCACTATTTGTTTGGGCTATGTTAGTAACTGTATTTTTATTATTGCTCGCCATACCTGTTTTAGCTGGTGCAATAACAATGCTTCTTACAGATAGAAATTTTGGAACAAGTTTTTTTATTCCTGAAGGTGGTGGAGATCCAATTTTATTTTTACATTTATTTTGGTTTTTTGGTCATCCTGAAGTTTATATAATGATATTGCCTGCATTTGGAATTGTTAGCCAAATTATATCAACTTTTTCAAGAAAGCCTGTTTTTGGTTATTTAGGTATGGCATATGCTATGGTTTCAATTGGCGTTATTGGTTTTGTGGTTTGGGCTCATCATATGTACACAGTTGGCTTATCTGTCGATACTCGAGCATATTTCACTGCAGCTACAATGGTAATAGCTGTACCAACAGGTATTAAAATATTTTCATGGATCGCTACAATGTGGGGTGGATCAATTGTTTTCAAAGTTCCGTTGTACTGGGCACTTGGTTTTATCTTTTTGTTTACTGTCGGAGGTGTTACGGGTGTAGTTTTAGCAAACGCTGGTTTAGACATAGTTTTGCACAATACATATTATGTAATAGCACACTTTCATTATGTTTTATCACTTGGTGCTGTCTATGGTTTATTTGCTGGTTTTTATTATTGGTTTTCAAAAATGACAGGTTATGAATACAGTGAGAGTTTAGCTAAAATTCATTTTTGGGTTACGTTTATTGGTGTGAATTTAACATTTTTTCCAATGCACTTTTTAGGACTCGCTGGTATGCCTAGACGATATGTAGATTATCCGGATGCATTTGCCGGATGGAACATGGTTGCCTCAATTGGTTCATATATAGGTGCATTAGGAGCAATTATATTTCTTGTTGTTATTGTTGAGGCTTTTGTTAAAAAACGAAAAGCTTCCAAAAACCCATGGGGTTCTTCAGATAATACTCTAGAATGGACTGTTTCATCTCCACCTGCATTTCATACTTTTGCAGAAATCCCTCAAGTTAAATAACGTTAATTGAAGATATAAAATGCCCGTGATAACAGTTAATACAAACAAAGTAGTCCAAGATATGGACAATTTAGGTTCTCCATTGGACTACTTTAGGCTAATGAAACCTAGAGTTATGTCTTTAGTTGTATTTACAGCCTTTGTTGGTTTTTATACAGCGACGCCGGTCCAAGGTTATAACATTCACCCCTTCTTAGCGTGTGTTGGCATTTTTGCTATTGCATTAGGAGCAGGCGCGTCAGGTGTGCTTAATCAATGGTATGATAGAGACATTGATAAAGTCATGGTTAGAACCAAAGATAGACCAATTCCCCTAGGAAAAGTTCTTCCATCCGAAGCTTTTTCATTTGGTATTATTTCTTCAATTTTATCAATTATGATATTAGGCTTAGCTGTTAATTGGTTAGCAGCTGGTCTATTAGCGTTTACAATTTTTTTTTATGCAGTTGTTTATACAATATGGCTAAAGAGAAACACTGTCCAAAATATTGTTATCGGAGGTGCGGCTGGAGCTTTCCCTCCAGTGATAGGTCAAATTTGTGCTACAGGTAATATAGCATTAGAATCAGTTATTTTATTTATGATAATATTTCTTTGGACCCCACCACATTTCTGGGCATTGGCCATAATTAGAAAAGATGATTACGCAGCAGCTCAAATACCCATGCTTCCAATAGTTTCTGGTGATAAAGTCACACGAAAAAATATTCTTATATATACTTTTCTTTTGGTACCATTTTCTTATATGCCTTGGGTACTAAATTACGCAGGAACATTTTACTTGATAATAATCTCTCTTTTTGGTCTGGAGTTCTTGAGAAAAGCTATTCTTTTATATAGGCAGAAGGAAGGCTCTGAAAAAAGTCTTTTCTTATATTCAATTTTGTACTTAAGTTTTATTTTTGCAGGTATTTGCATAGATAAATTTATTTTAAATAACTATTAGGAATTTTTATGAAACCTAGTAAAAATGATGATTATATTAAAACTTTTTACGCCAACAGAAAATCTAAGAATATTGCTGTTTTGCTTATAATCATAAGCTTAGTAACACTTTTCTTTTTTATAACTATTCTAAGAATGGATATTACAGGGTAAATGACAGTTAGTTTGTCAAAAAAAAATAATAATGCTTTGTTCTGGGCCTTTGTTGTTGTTTTTTTTATGCTAGGTTTATCTTTTGCTTCCGTCCCACTATACGATTTATTTTGTAGAGTAACTGGATATGCAGGTACTGTACAAAGAGCTACTTTAGCTCCAGGCTCTACCGGTCAATATAATAATATTCAAATAAGGTTTGATTCCAATATATCACCTGATTTAAATTGGGAATTTAAAGCCCCTAAACAAAAAATTATAGTGCAGCCTGGCGTACAAGAGATAATTTATTACACTGCGAAAAACTTATCAGATAAGGCGTCTACAGGAACTGCAGTTTTTAATGTATCTCCACCCAAGGCAGGCGGTATATTTATGAAAGTTGATTGTTTTTGTTTTGTAAAACAAACTCTTGAACCAGGTGAAGAAGTTAAAATGCCAGTTTCATTTTATGTTGATCCTAGTATAAATGATGATGAAAACACAAAAAATCTAAAAGAAATTACATTATCATATACATTTTATAATGCTGATTAAAGTTATGTTGAATTAAAACAACGATATTAAAATAATTTACTAGACTAAATTGAGTTAAAATATATAAAAAAGTATGTGAATTAAGGAGACAGTAATGAGCGGTGAACAAAAGCATCAATATCATTTAGTTGAACCGAGCCCATGGCCAGCGTTAGGTTCAGCCGCGGGCTTTACTTTGTTTTTGGGACTTACTTTGTTTATGCATGAGTATCCTTACTCAATATATGTTTTAATGGCAGGTTTATTTATGGTTCTTGCTACCATGTTCTTTTGGTGGAGAGATGTAGTAAGGGAAGCAGAATACCAAGGTCATCACACTCCAATTGTTCAAATTGGTATGAGATATGGAATGATATTTTTTATTTGTTCAGAAGTTATGTTTTTTGTTGCTTTTTTCTGGGCCTTTTTTGATGCTAGTTTGTATCCTGATACTGGTGTTTGGCCGCCAGCTGACATTGTTGCTTTAGATCCTTTTGACCTTCCTCTAATTAATACTTTAATTCTTCTTTTATCGGGTTGTACAGTGACTTGGTCACATCATGCTTTACAGCATAATAATAGAAAAGATTTTATATTAGGTTTAGTTTTAACAGTTATTTTAGGAGCTATTTTTACTGCTGTTCAAGCTTATGAATACCAACATGCTACATTTGCATTTACTGATGGAATATATGCTTCAACTTTTTACATGGCAACAGGTTTTCATGGGTTTCATGTTCTTGTTGGTACAATATTTTTAACTGTATGTTTGTTCAGAGGTCTTAAAGGACACTTTACGCCAGAGCATCATTTTGGATTTGAAGCTGCCGCGTGGTATTGGCATTTTGTTGACGTAGTTTGGTTATTTTTATTTATTTGCATATACTGGTGGGGCGGTTGATAAGTATAAATTAATACTTATTAAATAATTGGAGCTTTCAAACAAGTAATGAACATATATTTTAGGCCAATGTTATGGCCATCATTAGTTTCAATAACAGTTTTTTTAATTTTGTTATCTTTTGGAACATGGCAAATTAAACGGTTATTTTGGAAAGAAGCTTTAATAGAAAGATATCTATTACAAAGTCAATCTAATCCAATTAAAAACTCAGCCCAATTAAAAAGCACTAATGTAGACGAATTTAAAGCAACTGAAATTGAAGGATCTTTTTTACATAAAAATGAGATATACATTACCGGTAAGACTTTTGAAGGTAATGCTGGATTTCATGTCATAACACCTTTTAAATTAACAGATGACACTATTATACTTGTTAATAGAGGTTGGGTATCTGAAGGTTATAGGGATCCAGAAAAGAGAAAATTTAGTTTAATCAGAGATAATATTGCTTTGAAAGGTATAGTTAGATATCCTCAAAAGAAAGGCTATTTTGTTCCAGAAAACGACGGCAAGCACGGTTTTTGGTTTACAATAAAACCGTTAGAAATCTATAATTTTATAAAATTAGACTCAGATAATTTAATTAATGATTACTACATTGACGCCCTGCGTCAGGGCAAAAAATTAACCTTACCAATTGGTGTCACAGGAAAACCAAAATTAAGAAACCAGCATCTATCATATGCTATAACATGGTATGGTTTAGCTTTGTCATTGTTGTTTGTATATTTCTCGTACCATGTGTCTATTGGAAGATTGCATTTCAAAAAGAAAGATTGTAATGCAGAATCAAATTAAATATTTAAGCACTAGGGGGGGGGCAATCCTCACTATCATATGAAGATGTTCTTTTATCTGGATTAGCAAGAGATGGCGGTTTATTTATGCCGGAAGAATGGCCTACATTTAGTCTCTCGGATTTAAATGATATGAAAAGCCTTAGCTATGCAAAATTAGCTTCTAAGATTATGAGTCCTTTTATATCACCTTGTCTAACAGAAGATGAAGTCTTAAAGATATGTGAAGATACTTATTCTAGTTTTGGTGAACAAGATGTAGCACCATTACATAAGTTTGAAGAAAATTTGTATGTTCTAGAATTATTTCATGGTCCAACTTTAGCATTTAAAGATTATGCCATGCAATTTTTGTCTAAAGCTTTTAATAAAGCTCTACAGAATAAAAATAAAAGAGCAGTTATCTTAGGTGCTACAAGTGGTGATACTGGTTCTGCTGCTTTGGAAGCATTTAAAGGCAAAGAAAATATTGATATTTTTATACTTTTTCCTCATGGAAGGGTGTCTGAGATCCAACAGAAACAAATGACCTGGATTAGAGAAAATGGTGCCTATGCTCTATCTGTTAAAACCGATTTTGATGGATGCCAAGAAATAGTTAAAGACTGTTTTGAGGATTTAACATTTAAAGATCAATATTCGTTGTCAGCGATTAATTCTATCAATTGGGTTAGGCTTTTACCTCAAATTGTATATTATTTTTATTCAGGACTAAAAGTAGGAGCTCCAGATAAAGAAATTGTATTTTCTGTTCCTACAGGCAATTTTGGTAATATATTAGCTGGTTGGATGGCACAAAAAATAGGCCTTCCTATTTCAAAATTAATATGTGGATCAAACCAAAATGATATATTAACAAGGTTTTTTAATAATGGTGTAATGGAAAGAAAAAATGTAGTTCCATCATTTAGTCCTAGTATGGATATTCAAGTGTCTAGTAATTTTGAAAGGCTATTATTTGAAATATGCGATAGAGATCCACTAAATGTTAAAAAGAAAATGGGTGAGTTCAAAAAGAATGGTAGCTTTCAAATTTCACAAAACGAGATGTCAAAAGTAAATAATTTATTTTCAGCTTATATGGTGTCAGATGAAGAAACCTTAGATATAATTAATCAAGCATTCACAAACTATAATTATATTTTAGATCCACATAGTGCAGTAGGTTATAGTGCTGCTCAAAAGGCTTTAAATGATAAAATAATATCTAATGATACACCATTAGTTTCACTAGCCTGTGCCCACCCTGCAAAATTTCCAGATATAATTAACAAAGCCATTAATATTAAACCTGATCTTCCTTCAAATCTAAAATTTATGATGTCTAGTAAAGAGAACTTTGAAATTATAGATCCAAAAATTTCAACTATTCAAAATTTTATTAAATACAATATGAGAACTAAATGAATGCAAAATATAAAATACTAGATAATGGTCTAACTGTAATTACAGATAAGATGGATATAGAAAGTACTTCTATTGGTGTGTGGGTTGGAGCGGGCAGTTCAAAAGAAAATTTAGATCAATGTGGAATTGCACACATGTTAGAACATATGGCTTTTAAAGGTACTAAAAATAGAAATGCAGAAAAAATAGCCAGAGAGATAGAAGATGTTGGAGGTGATATAAATGCTTATACAAGCAAAGAAGTTACAGCGTATTATTTAAAAGTACTTCATGAGAATACAAAATTAGGCATTGATATTTTATCTGACATAATCAAAAATTCTACGTTACCTAAAGAAGAAATAGAACGAGAAAGAGGTGTTATAATATCAGAAATTGGACAATCGTTTGATGCTCCAGACGATAGAGTGTTCGAAAATTTCACTTCAACGGCCTTTAAAGGTCAATCTATTGGACGACCTATACTTGGAACAAAAGAAACAGTTAGTAATTTTCAACAATCTGACCTTGCATCATTCTTTTCGACGCATTATGCCCCAGAAAATATGATTGTAGTTGCATCTGGGAATATTAAATCAGAATGGTTTTATGAAAACGTAGAAGAACAATTTTCAGGTATTAAACATAAGTATCAACCTAGCAAAGTCAACGCAGAGTGGAAATCAGGTTTTTATGGTGAGGATAGAGAATTAGAACAAACTCAATTGGTTATAGGTATTGAAGGTCTAAACAACATAGATGTCGATAGGTATTCTCTTCGAGCATTAGCAATTATTTTAGGTGGTGGGATGTCTTCAAGACTATTCCAAGAGATAAGAGAGAAGAGAGGACTGTGTTATTCTATTTTTGCTTTTACACAGATGCAAGTCTCATCTGGTGTATTTGGCTTTTATGCTGGAACTTCGCCTGAAGAAGGAAATAATTTGTTAGATGCAAGTTTAACTGAAATGAAAAAAATTAAGAATTCTATTACTGAATCTGAATTGCTTAGAGCAAAAGCTCAAATGCGTTCTGGATTTATAATGGGTCAAGAGAGTAATAGCTCAAGAGCTGAATATTTAGCAAAGAGTATGATTAATTTTAGAAAATTAATAATGGCTAAAGAAGTATTAGAAGAAATAGAAAATATATCTATAGGATCTATTCAGAATGTAATTGAAAGAATATTTAATACAACAAAACCCGTTCTATCAGTAATAGGTCCTGATGCTTCATCTTATAAAAATATTAATATAACGTCATTATTGCAATAATGTTTATTAAGCATTTCCTGAATAGGTTGCCAATTTAAATGAGTCTATACCTATCTCCTTGAGAGACATGTTCCATAAAGATAATTCTGTATCATTATAAAAAATCAAATTTTTATTTGAATTTGTAATTATCCAAGAATTTTCTAATATTTCATTATCAAGTTGCCCTTGATCCCAAACTGCACAACCAAGAAATATCTTTGTGTTTAGAGGAGATAAACCATTTGAAACATCTTTTAAAATATCTTCTGAAGTAGTTATCATAACTTCATCTAAAATTGTTTCAGACGTTTTATATTTTTTTTCACTAGAATGTATTATAAACCCTTGATTAATATGTACTGGTCCACCAAAGAAAGTAGTTTCAGTCTTTATATTGGACTTACCATCTATCTTCATTTTCTTTAAAAGCTGTTGTGTATCAAAATTATAAAGAGGTTTATTCAGTATTAAGCCCATAGTTGCATCTTTGGAATGCTCACAAATTAAAATAACTGCGTTTCTAAACCTTATATCTTCTAAGCCTGGAGAAGCAATTAAAAGTTTACCCAAGAATTGTTGAACCATATATGTTATTCCAATATGCTAATTATATTTAAATAATATCTGAAAAGAAATAATGTACAATCATCTAATGAACTTGAATTCCAAAAAAATAGTTATTATTTTGCTAAGCTTCATATTCTTTTATATTGTGAATTTGGGTACTAGTTTTTCCAATACATTATCACAAAATCAATTTCCCGATAAGAATGAAAGTTACGATTTTGTTCAATTTGATCTTTTGTTTGGAAAAAAATTTGAGCAAGAACCTTCAAAAATCCTATTAGGTTTAAAAGTAACATTATCTCCCAAGTGGAAAATATATTGGAGAAATCCTGGTGATGCAGGTTTACCACCTGAAATAAATATTAAAAGTTCTAATAATATTAAATCTTTTGATTTGTTTTTTCCATCGCCTAAGAGGTTTAATTTTTATGATATAGAAACTTTTGGTTATGATGAGGAAGTAATTTTTCCTGTAATAATCAAATCATTAGATAATTCTAATGGTATATCAGGTATATTAGAATTGAATGCTCAAGTATGCTCAGAAATTTGTGTTCCAGTTAGTCATAAATTTAATTTATTAAACTTAGATTATATTAAGGATAATTCTTCACGTTTAGAAGATATCTTGTTATACAATTCAACAGTTCCACAAATTTTGAAAAATAACCAATTAAAACTAACATCAACTATTACTGAAGATAATAAGTTAAAATTTAATTTTGTGAATGATCTCAATATTAAACCTACTGATATTATTGTTGAAGATATAGACGGTAATATTTATAAAAAACCAATTTATTCATCCAAAAATAAAACTTTAAAAGTAATCATAGATATAAATACTACAAAAGTAGATTATTTAAATAAATACACAAAATTAACATTTTTAACTAATGATATGAGTTATGAAAAAGTAATTAAAGATTTAAAAAAATTAAAAAATAACAATCTAGCTAAAAAGATTAATTCAAATTCATATTTTGGTTTTGAAATAATCTTAATTGCTTTCTTAGGCGGTATAATTTTAAATTTTATGCCATGTGTTTTGCCCATTTTATCTTTAAAAATGGTTCAGTTAGTTAGTTATAGGTCTTCTAAAAAAGATATTTATAGAAATAAAATATTCTTTAATATATTAGGAATACTAACAACATTTATACTATTTGCGGTAACTGCTCATTTAATTAAAACTGCAGGTGAAATAGTTGGTTGGGGAATACAATTCCAAAATCCATATTTTATTTTTTTTATGATTATAATAACGTTATTTTTTTCGTTAAACTTATTTGGATTTTTTCAATACTTTATTCCCTCAAAAATTTTAACTATTCTATCTTATAAAAAAGAAGGGTTTTTAGGAGATTTTTTAACAGGTATGTTTTTAACTCTTTTAGCTACTCCATGTACTGCCCCTTTTGTTGGAACAGCCATCGGGTTTGCTTTATCAGGAAGTGTTTTTGAAATCTATTCAATTCTAATAATTATGGGAATTGGTTTATCAACCCCACTGATATTAATATTAATATTTCCAGGAATAATATCAGTGCTTCCAAAGCCAGGTAATTGGTTGATTGTATTTAAAAAAATTATGGGCTTGCTACTTTTATTGACTACTATATGGCTATCTAGCATTTTTTTAGAATTAAATAATAATAACAATAAAATATCAAAAAATTCTAGTAATAGTGAATTGCTTGTTAATTGGGATATAAATAACAATCTCTATTTACTTGAAGAATTAGTAAAACAGGGAAACATTGTCTTCTTAGATGTTACTGCTGATTGGTGCTTAACGTGTTTGATTAATAAAACTTTAGTGTTAGATACTCAAGAAGTAACTCAATTATTTAAAAAAAATAAAATTATTACTTTACGCCTAGATTGGACAAAACCAAATGACAACATAAAAAGGTTTTTAGTAAATAATGATCGTTTTGGAATTCCGTTTAATAAAATATATGGCCCTTCAATGAGTAAGGGAAAAATTTTTCCTGAACTCTTGACTGTTAAAACAATTAGAAAATATATTGAAGTTACTAAATAAACTTATTTTAAAATCTTTCTAAATAGTTTAGAGATTAATTATTAAAAAGGGAGCATAACATGTCTATTAAAGTTGGGGATAATTTTCCTTCAGGTATTTTTAGAATTAAAGGTAGTGATGGTATAAAAGAAATTACTACAGAAAATTATTTTGATAATAAAAAAGTAGTGTTGTTTGCATTGCCAGGTGCATTTACTCCTACTTGTTCAGCTAAGCACTTGCCGAGTTTTATAAAGAATTATAGTTCTATTATAAGTAAAGGTGTTGCTAATGTTGCCTGTATGGCTGTAAATGACCCTCATGTAATGCAAGCTTGGGGAGAAGTTAGTGGGGTCGATAATAAGATAGATATGTTATCAGATTCTGATTGTTCTATATCTATATCTTTAGGGTTAGACATGGATTTTGGAAAAGTTATGGGGCATAGGTCTAAAAGGTTTGCAATGATAGTTGATAACAATACTATAACGCATCTTTTTGTAGAAGAAATGGGAGCTTTTGAAATTTCTTCAGCTGAGAATATACTCAATAATTTATAACAAATTTTAATTTAGTTATTCATAGCTTTTACAGCAAGTTGATCAGCAATCTCATTATAATGATTGCCGGAATGTCCTTTAACCCAAAACCAAGTCACATTGTGGAATTGAACAATTTCATCTAGTTCAATCCATAATTCTTTGTTTGCTACCGGTTTTTTGTTTGCTGTTTTCCATCCATTATTTTTCCAATTAATTATCCATAAACTGATTCCATTTTTTACATATTGCGAATCTGTATATAACTCAATATCATTTGGTTTTTTGATTAATTTAAGAGATTCTATGGTTGCAGTTAGTTCCATCTTGTTATTTGTAGTTAACTTGTCTGCGCCAGATAAATGTTTTTCTTCATCTCTATCAGAGTATATTACAACAGCTCCCCATCCACCTTTTCCAGGATTGCCTGAACAAGCACCGTCCGTATAGATCTTTATTTTATTATTCATTTAATACTCTGATTATAATTTTGATTATTAGAAATTTTACTATGGTACCTTAATTTTGTAATATATTCTTTGGGACTTTTGAGAATGACATTAGTATTTTTAGGAGTATGAAACCAATCGTACAACCTTGTTAATAAAAATCTCATTGCAGCTGCTTGAGATAGAAGTGGTAAATAAAATAATTCTGCTTTACTTAATTTTCTTATAGAAGAATAACCTGTAATTAAGGAATTAAATTTTTTATCATTAAATACGAAATTGTCGTCAAAACACCAAGCATTTATAGCTATAGCCAGATCATACGCAAGGATGTCAATACAAGAAAAATAAAAGTCTATAACACCAGAAATCTTATCATCATAAAAAAAAACATTATCTGGAAACATGTCTGCATGTATAAACCCTTGTGGCAATACTTTAGGCCAATATTTTTTACAAAAATCAAAAGAATGTTGTATTTCTTTTAATATATGAGGTTCTATTTTGTTTAAAGTACCAGTGGGTATTGTCTCGCTACAACTTATTATTAACTGGTTCCAACCTGATATTGATAGCGAATTTCTTCTTTTGTCTATAAAGTCATCGCTTTTCAAATGCATAGAGGCCATATTCGAACCTACGTTAAAAACATCTTTATCTGTCATTTGAGTTTTTGATTTACCACTTAGGAAACTAACTATAATAGCTGGTTTATCTTGTAATCGTTGAAGGTATTTTTGTTTTGTATCTATAATAGGGCTTGGACAAAGAAAGTTCTTACCACTTAAATGTTTCATGATATTTATAAAAAAAGGAATATCATTTTGATCAACTCTTTTTTCAAAAATTGTCAGGATATATTCACCTTTCGAAGTTTTCAGATAAAAATTACTATTTTCAATTCCCTCTGTTATCCCATGAAAAGATATAAATTTTCCTATATTATATAATTTTAAAAAATCAATTATTTGTTTTTCATTTAGTTCAGTATAAACAGCCAATTGTTAGTCCTAGCTACTTTTTCTTAAGATTTTAGGTAAGTTAAATTCTACATCTTCTTTAGTTACCTCGTGGTCTATCAAATTAACATCAAAATCTTTTTTTAATTTTGAAATTAAAACTTGAACTAAAGTTTCTGGTGCAGAAGCCCCTGCTGTTAAACCAATGTTTGGTGAATACTTAGGATTAAAACTATTTAAAAATGAATTTAATGTTTTTTCGTCAGGGATTAGAAGAGCTTCTCTGACACCATGTGCTAACGCCACCTCAACTAATCTTACAGAGTTTGATGAGTTTTCTGCACCAATAACCAAAATACAATCACAAAGTTGAGCCATTGATTTAACGGCCAATTGTCTGTTAGTGGTTGCATAACATATATCTTCAGAATTTGGCCCTTTAATATCAGGGAATCTCTTCTTTAATATATCTAAGATAATTTTGGTGTCGTCTAAAGATAATGTAGTTTGAGTTGCAAATGCAAGCCTATTTGGGTCTGAAACTTGTATTGTTTTTGCATCATGTTCTGTCTCTATTAAAGTAACATTTTCTTCAGGAACTTGCCCCATTGTACCTATAACTTCTACATGATTCTTATGACCTATCAGTAAAACATGTCTGCCTACATTATAATGTTTTATTGTTTCATTATGAACCTTTGTAACGAGGGGGCATGTAGCATCAATAGCAATCATATTTCGGTCACTTGCTTCTTTGAACACTGATTTTGCTACGCCATGAGCTGAAAATATTATAGGTCGATCTATTGGAGCCTCATTTACTTCTTCAACAAATACAGCCCCTATTTTAGCAAGAGAATTAACCACGTCCTTATTATGGACGATTTCATGCCTTACATACACAGGAGAACCAAACTGTTTTATTGTTTCTTCAACAATTTTTACAGCTCTATCAACGCCTGCACAAAAACCTCTCGGAGACGCTAAATATAAATTTATATTTTGTTTCTTCATACATAACTTTTGATGTATTACATAGAGTACGTCAATAGAGATTAACGATGTGATGTCTTTTTTTTATATTTTGAGGTGATTAATTATGATTAAACGTTTTATCTTTCCTTTTATATTAATATTAACAGGATGTTCTACTTTTAAAAAAGAAGTGGTAGATTGTCCTAAATTAACTTCACCTAGGAGCGCAGCTGAAATACTTGTTAATTCTAAAAATAATTTACCTGTTTATATTGGGATTAGAGGAGTTCAAACTTATTGCTTGAAAGCATCTAACTATATTGACATGGATGTTTCAGTTAATATAAGAGCTGTTAGAAAAGATATAACTAAAGATGACTATGCTCCGCTTAGGTTAACAATAGTATCTGTTGACGAAAAAAACCAAGAGTTTGACCGAGATGAGTTGTCTTATTCTCAATTCCTATTAAGAGGAAACGGAATTATTGACAGGAGAACGGATTTAAGTCTGGATGTACCAAATAACGGTAAAGTTTATCTCGGCATAAAATAATTTAATTTAAGAGAGAAGATTTTATCTGATTTGATGAAGTAGTAATGATACTATTATTTTCTTTTTTATCTAAATTTGATTTGATAAAAATCTTAGAAGATTCAACAATTATACTACCTGTTATATTCTTAATATTATTTACAGCTTCTGTTTCTAAAGCCATTATTTTTTGTTTAGCTTGCTCTTCTCTTCTTTGAATTATTTCTGAACACTTAACATTAGTATCATCTTGAATTTTTTTAGCAGCATCTTGTGCATCCTTAATAATTTTATCTGCTTCATCAGAGATGTTTTTTTGAGTTTGTAAAGATTTTCTTAGTTCTTCTAAAGCTTCTTCTTTAAGTGATTTAGCTTCTTTTAATTCATTCTCTATTAGCAGAGCTCTATTATCTAGAATTTCTGTAATTGCTTTACTAGCTTTTTTCCAGACCAGTCCTATGAATATAAAAAAAGCTATGGCAACCCAAGCTGTTTCGTCAAAATACATTAGTTATTTCTCCATTAATATGTTTTTAGATGCTGATTTTACAACTTGTTTAAAATTAGATTTGTCATATTTTATATTTGTAAATTTTTTGACTATTTCTATTATAATTTCATCTGCATTACTAATAATTTCAGAGATTGTTTTTTTTTGGATTTCTTGAATACTAATTTCAGCTTTAGATATTTTTAAGTTAACTTTCTTAGATATGTCACCTTCTGTTTTTTCTATATCTAGTTTAGAAACAGATAGAGCTTCATTAATAAGTTTTTGTGATCTTAATTTTATCTCTTTTTGATGGTTCATTATGCTTAGTTTAATCTTTTCATTCTCTTGATTGGAGGCTTTAGCCTTTACTAGATCATTTTGTATATTGGTCTCTCTTAAATTTATAATTGATTGTATATTTGGAGTAACCACGTAACTCATCAAAAAATATCCAATAATTAATGATATTACTGCCCAAAACATGAGAGACGGATATGTGCTTAAATCTAATTGAGGAAGCCCAGCTTTTGTATCATTTGCATATACAATGTTAGAACTAATCAAAGTAAAATAAAAAAATAACTTTATAAAGTATGACATATTATAATCTTTTTAATTTTTTACCTGCAGAATTAATCCTGCAGGTAAACAGTTTATATAATCTAGAATGTAAAAAGAAGGAGTAAGGCTATAACCAATGCAAATAATGCAACAGCCTCTGTCAATGCAAAACCTAAAATTGCTATTCCAAAAACTTCATTTTTTGCCGCAGGATTTCTTCCAACGGCTGTAACTAATGATGCAAAAATATTTCCAATTCCTACTCCAACTCCTGCTAGTGCAATAACAGCTAATCCTGCTCCTATTAATTTTGCGGCATCCATTTCCATTTTTATTTCCTTTCGTTGATTAATATAATTTAAGTTATGAATTAATGTAAGTGTAAGGCATCATGAAGATACATACAGGTTAAGATACTAAAAACGTAAGCTTGCAAAGCGGCAACAAGAAACTCAAGTCCTGTTAATCCTATTACCGCCATTAAAGGTAAGATGGCTCCAATTTTTAAAATTCCACTTGCTGACCCCATCATTATTATTAAACCTGCAAACACTTTCATCATTGTGTGGCCAGCAAGCATATTAGCAAATAGCCTAACTGATAAACTTATTGGGCGAATAAAATATGAAATTATCTCAATTGGAATTAAAAGAGGTGCTAATCCAATTGGAACGCCTGATGGAAAGAAGTAAGTAAAAAATTTGAAACCATGTTTAAATAAGGCAATAATAGTTACTCCTAGGAAGATTATTGCTGCAAGTGTAAACGTTACTGCTATTTGAGATGTAAAAGTATAACTATATGGTATCATTCCAAGCATGTTTCCAAATAAAATGAACATGAAAAGAGTAAATATAAAGGGAAAATAAACCTGACTACCTTTACCAGCATTTTCTTTGACCATATTAGCAACAAATTCGTAAGACAATTCTACAACAGCTTGAAATCTATTTGGCACTAATGTCTTTTTTCTAGCACCAAAGTAAAGAAAGCCGGCTGAACCTAAAACCGATAGCATCATAAATAGTGATGCATTTGTAAATGATATATCAATACCCATAAAATTTAAGGCAAATAGTGTTTTAATTGTAAATTGTTCTACTGGTGAATTCATTTTTATCTTCTTTAATTAATATTTAAAAGTGACCAATTTTTAGACCTTTACCGCTGACAATTCTCCACAAATTAAGAATCCCTGCGGCACCTCCCAGTAGGAAAAAAAGTATTAATAACCAAGGATTAGTATTAAGCCATTTATCCAGTGTCCAGCCTATACATCCTCCTATTAACAAACCAGCTAACAATTCAGTAGCTACCCTAGAGAAAGTATTTAATAAATTTTGGTTATGTTCATTATCTTTATTTTTATTTCCTTTTTTTGCTATAGCAGCATTAATTCTGTCTGAAAGTTTATCATTTTTATTTAATGAGCTCATATGACACTTTCACTAACGAGTTATAAGCGATGTTAAACTATTTTGAGCTAACCAATAAGTCAAGAGTTTACTTGTAAAAAATTATTTTTTTTACGCTGTGTTCCTAATTCTACTAGCTTGCTCTAAATCAACTGATACTAGTTTGCTTATTCCTTTTTGTTCCATTGTTACTCCAAAAAGTCTATCCATTTTTGCCATAGTAAGCCTATGGTGAGTTATAATCATAAAATAAGTATTAGTCTCATCAACAATTTTGTTTAATAAATCACAAAATCTTCCAACATTACTATCATCAAGTGACGCATCAACTTCATCTAAAATACAAATCGGAGCCGGGTTGCATAAAAAAACTGAAAAAATTAATGAAATTGCTGTCAAGGCTTGTTCACCTCCTGATAATAAAGATAGAAGCTGCATTTTTTTTCCTGGAGGACTAGCTAGAATTTCAAGTCCAGCTTGAAGTGGATCTTCATTTCCAACTAACCTTAATTCGGCATTACCACCACCAAACAATTTTTGAAAAAGTTGTTTAAAGTTTTGATTTACTTCTTCAAAACTCTCTTTTAGTCTACTTCTTCCTTCTTTGTTAAGTTCAAAAATTCCACTTCTGAGTTTGACAATAGCTTGCTCTAAATCGATTCTTTCTTTTAACATAACTTCAATTTTACTTTGCATTTCCTTCATCTCTTCCTCAGCCCTAAGATTAACAGCACCAAGTATTTCTCTCTCGTTAAGAAGGCGTTGAACAGTTTTCTCCAAAACTTCTACAGATTTATAGATTTGATCTTCTTCCTTAATATTAATTATTTTATTTAACTCATCTGATTTTATTCTTAACTTTTCAAACACTCGATCTTCGATGTTTTGAATTTTTGTTTTGGACAGGTTAAGTAAAGATTCAATTTTTATCATTTCTTCTCTAAGTGAAGAAACTGTTTTTTCACCTTCTCTTACTAACTTATTAGCTTGGCTTAAACTCGTCTCATTTTTTACTAATTCGTCTGCTGCTATATTTCTATTTCTAACAGCATTTTCAAGTTTAATATTTAACTCTTCTTCTTTTTTTGCAAAACTATTAGGAAGTGTTGACAATCTATTGTTTTCATCTTGAGAAATTTTAAGTCTTTCTTCAAGTAATATTAATCTTGTTTTAGCTTCTTCTTCTCTTACTTTCCAATTTTCTTTTTGATTACCAATCTGGATAAGGTTTCGTGATTGAAAACTTTCCTCACTCTTGATTTGTTGTTCTCCAGCCATTGCATCAGTTAATTCACTCCTACACTGATCTACATTGTTTCTAACTTTAAGTTCTTCAGCAAGTATTGACGGTAAATTAATAGAATTGTTGAACTCTTTTTCAAGCTCGCTTAATTCTTTTTTTGATGTAAATTCAGTATTTTTTAGTTCTTTAATTAAAATTTCAGATGATGACAGCTTTGATTCAAGTTTGGTATTTTGTAACTCTAATTCGTTGGATTGTGCTATCAAATTAGATAATTTAATTTGTAAGTTTGAAATATTTTCCCTACATTTTTCAGTATTATTAATACTCGTTTCTAGTTTATTTTCAATTGAATATTGTTTTTTTTCTAAAAATGGTAGCTCGTTCTGCAAAAACCTTAATCTTGCAATTTGTTGTAATCTCTCAGAATAACTGTTTTGAACTCCTTGGGGTTGAACAAACCCATCCCATCTCCACAGTCCTCCCTTTGGAGTTGTTAAAGCTTGACCAAAAGTTAATTCTTTTTGAAGTTTGAAAGCAATTTCTTTATTTTCAACAATTCCAACGCCAGTCAACGCTCTATCTAAGATTGAAGATTTAGTAGTTTTAGAAATTATGGGTGTAATATGTTCTGGTAATTCTGAAGTTAATGTTGCTTTAAAGTCGTCTCTCCAGTAAGTAGTCTTTTCTTCAGCATTTTCCTTAGAAAATATTGGAGCCAATAATGTTTCTCCTAAAACTGATCCTATAGCTTCTTCAAGATTATTAATATTATCAATCGTTTTTTCCAAGGTGTTTTGGTTAAGAGAATCATAACCTAATAATGATGAAAGTGAATCTAGTTCTGCATTCACTTTATTAACTTCAAACATTGTTAAGTTCTTTTCTTCTATAAATCCTGTTTCTAGTTTTTCTAATTTTTCTAATTCACCCTTGTTCATGTTACTTAACTTTTCGTTTTCCTTAATAAGTTTTTTTATGTCAGTTAATTTTTTTTCATCTAATTTAAAGTTAGTTTTGTCATGATCAATATTTAAATTAGTTAATTGATTTTGAGCTGTTTCAATTTTTTCTTTTAAATTTTTAATTCGCTTTTCTAGGTCTGACTTATCTGACTTTATTGAATAGATTTTAGATGTAATAGTAGATAGTTTTTCATCAGCATCGTCAGATTTGATTTTAAGTTCTTTAACAAGTTCTGAAGCTTTGCTTATCTTTGATGAAAAATTTTTAGTACCTTCTTTTAAATTTTTTTCTTCTATTGTGAGGTTCAAAAGTGATGTCTTTGCATCTTCCTTTATTTTAAACTCTCTTTCAATATCATTTTTTATTAAAGCTATTTGGCCTGTAATACTATCCAAAGCATTCTGTGCAGAAGATTTTTCTTCTTCTAATCTAATTTTAGTTATATTTAAACTTTGCAAAATTGCCGCTTTTTCAGCCTCAACTTTTTTTAAGGTTGGTATCTTGTTTAATATCTCTAATTGAAACTTTGTTTGCCTAGTGGCCTCAATTTGCCCTCCATCAACATTTTCATTAGCGTCGTTCAGTTGAATATTTAAATCATTAAATTCTATTTTTGCATTGTTTAATAAAGTTAAAAATAATGTTGCCTCAGCTTTTCTTATTCTTTCTCCAACAGACTTATATCTAGCAGCTTTCCTACCTTGTTTTTCTAATTCTATTAATTGTTGTTTATAGTTTTGTTCTATATCAACTAATCTATCTAAATTATCACTCGCACCTTTTAGCTTAAGTTCAGCTTCATGCCGTCTACTATGTAAGCCTTTAATATTAGCTGCTTCTTCTAATATCATTCTTCTATCTTCTGGATTTGCATCTATAATTTGTGCAATCCTACCTTGACTAACTATACCGGAAGATCGAGCTCCAGTTCCACTATCAGCAAAAATGAGTTGGATGTCTCTAGCTCTTACTTGTTTGCCGTTAACTCTATAAACTGAGCCTTTTTCTCGTTCTATTTTACGTGTTATTTCAATTTCGTTGTGATGATTAAATATTGCAGGAGCCTTTTTTTCTGAGTTATCAAGTTTGATACTAACTTCTGCAAAATTTCGAGCGGGCCTTTCATTTGTACCCGCAAAAATAACATCATCCATTCCATCGCCACGCATTTGTCGTGCAGAGTTTTCCCCCATAATCCATTTTATAGCTTCTACAATATTGGATTTGCCGCACCCATTAGGACCTACAACCCCAGTTAAGCCATCATTAATTTGAATTTCAGCAGGTTCTAAAAACGATTTAAATCCAGAAATTCTAACGGATTGGAATTTCATTATTCATCCTTTTATAATTTATGAATTCTTTGCTTTTACTAATGTTAAAAGCTTGTTTTCAAATTCTTTAAATGATAAAGCACCAGAAATTTTATGTTCATTGTTAATAATAAATGTAGGAGTAGATTCTATATTAAAATTTTTAGATTCTTCTTCCATTCTATTTATAATTTCTTGCATAAGAGGTATATTTTTCTTTATTTCATCAAACTCCTTTGATGAAACACCAAATAATTTGGCTATGGAATACAATCCTTCAAGAGGTTTCTTTGAATAGGCCCACTGCTTTTGCTTTTGTAATAAAATATCTATAGCTTTCACATAACCTTCATCACTTGGCAAAGTCCTTGCAAGAGCTGCTGCGATTACAGCCAATCTATCGAGTGGATAGTCTACAAATTCTAATTGTATTTTGCCTTTATCTATATATTTATTCTTTAGTCTAGGAAGAGTATTTTTGTGAAAATTAGCACAGTGCCCACAAGTTAAAGAAAAATACTCTTTGATTTTAATTGGAGCGTCATCTGAACCTAGAAATTGTGACCTCATCATATGTTTTATAGTCGATGGATCTGATAAAGCCATTTTTGGAAAAGAGCTTAAAGCTAGGATACCTAGAAAAAACTCTCTTCTTTTTAATTTAAATGTTTTATTCAAAATACTAACTTTCATAATTTATTGATCAATTCATAAACTTTATACACTAAATAGCAGACAATAAAATAAGAGTTTTTATTGATCAACTTTATTTTTTTAGTTTACGTGATATTTCGAATTCCTGCATTGCTAATTTAAGTTCTCCATCAGGTAAATTACTTGAAATTAAATTATCTTTATCAATTAAAGTATTTTCTATAGTTACGTTATGATCATTATTAACGTGAACATAACCCAAATCTATTTGTACAATTTTAATTTTCATAATTGCTTTATATCCAAACCGAGAATTAATTTGGTTTAATAAAAATGGAATCGCAAGCTGTATTTCAGGGCCAAAGCCGTTTTGTACTTTTATAATTATCAGACCTTCACTATTTTTCTTTTTGTCAAATTTAATTTTATCTGGGAATGTTACATCAGCATATTGCCCAGCTATATTTTTCCAGTTTAAAAAAATATGTGTTTGAATAGCTCCAAGCCTACTAACACTTTTTTCAACAATATTCTCTGTAATTTTCACGAGAGGTTTCATTTTTAGAATCATAAAGTAATTAATTAATTTTTTAAATAATTTTATATAATATATACATACATTTATGCGTAAGAAAAATGAAGATAAATATAAACAGTTTTCTAATGAATTATTAGATTGGTATGATGTTAGCAGAAGAGATTTGCCTTGGAGAGCAGCACCTGGTGCAAGCTCAAACCCATATTTTGTTTTATTATCAGAAATCATGCTACAGCAAACTGTAGTTACAACAGTTATTCCGTATTTTATAAGATTTATCAATAAATGGCCTAAAATAATCGATCTAGCTCAAGCTGATTTTAACGAAGTTTCTTCGTTATGGGCTGGTTTAGGTTACTACAGGAGAGCAAAAAATTTGCATGAAACAGCAAAAATTTTAGTTAAACAACATAACGGTATAATACCTAATGATGAAGATGTTTTGTTAACATTTCCTGGTATTGGAGAATATACTGCTGCTGCAATTTCAGCCATTGCATACGATACAAAATCAAATGTTGTAGACGGTAATATAGAAAGAATTTTCTCAAGATTATATAAAATAGAAGAACCTTTAGAGTTATCTAAACAAAAAATTAGAACTTTGTCTAAAAAGTATTTACCGTGCAAAAGAAATGGAGACTATGCTCAAGCTCTTATGGATTTAGGGTCTTCAGTATGTATTCCTAAGGCTCCCAGATGTCAAATTTGCCCAATAATTTCTACATGCAAATTAGGAGGAACACCCAATGCAGCTATGTACCCTAAAAGGTTACCAAAAAAAAATAAGAAACAAAGATATGGAGTGTTCTATTTGTTAATGGATGATGAAGGATCTATTTTATTTAGTACTAATAAAAACGAGGGTATATTTGCCAATATGGACGTTTTGCCTTCCATAGGTTGGAATGAAGAAAACAAAAAACTGGAAAGTTCTCCTAAAATAATTTCAAAAGAACTGGCCTTATTTAATCTTAATTGGGAAATACTTGAAAAAAAAATTAATCATATTTTTTCACATTTTAAATTAAATTGTACCCTAGTTTTTTTTAGAATTAAAAAGAGCACATTGAATAATTTAATTATCGATAAAAAATATAGGTTCGTTAAGAAAACAGAGCTTAATAAACTAGCTAAACCAAGTTTAATCAAAAAAATACTAGATGTTTTTGAAGAAGAAATTGTTAAATAATGAGTTAATGTTTAAAATGTCTAATTGAAGTAAAAACCATTACAAGACCTCTATCATTTGCTGCATCAATTACTTCTTGATCTTTGATTGACCCTCCTGGCTGAATTACAGCTGTAACACCGGCATCAGCAGCTGCAATTAAACCGTCTGGGAAGGGAAAAAAAGCATCACTAGCTACTACGCTTCCTACTGTAAGAGGTTCATTTAAATTAGATATAGCCGCTGATTTTTTTGCTTTCTCATTAGCAATATTTGTAGAATCAATTCTACTCATCTGGCCAGCACCAATGCCTGCGGTTTGTAAATTCTTTGCATAGATTATTGCATTTGATTTTGTATGTTTTGCTACTTTCCAAGCAAAAAGAAGGTTATTTATTTGATCTTGATTAGGTGTTTTTTTAGTAACAACTTTCAAATCTTCTTTTGTAATTTTATGATTATCGCGAGTTTGTACAAGCATGCCCCCAGATATAGATTTCATACTTAAGCTGTCATCTTGTGGGTTGGAAATCTTCCCAGACATTAAGATTCTTACATTTGGTTTGTCTTCAAAAATTTTTAGGGCTTCATCAGAAATTGTGGGTGCAATAATAACCTCTAAAAATAGTGTTTTCATCTTATTTGCCAAAGCGGCGCTTAACTCTCTATTAATGGCAACAATACCTCCGAATGCACTTATAGGATCAGTTTGAAGAGCATTTTCCCATGCTAAATTTATATCAAGGTTTTCAGAAACTCCACATGGATTAGCGTGCTTTATAATTGCTACAGCAGGCAAATCAAATTCGCGTATAAGTTCAAAAGCAGCGTCTGTATCATTTATATTGTTATAAGAAAGTTCTTTTCCGTGAAGTTTTTTTGATTGAGCGGCTCCAATTCTTGTGTCCACAGTCTTATAAAATGCTGCATTTTGGTGAGGATTCTCTCCGTATCTCATTGGTAAATTTTTTTGTAGTTCTATAGAAATTGTTTCAGGTAATTGAGTATGTTCTTTTTTATCCCCATTAAACCAATTATAAATTGCTAAATCATATTCATTAGTTAGTTTAAAAGCTTTTCCAGCTAGATATTTTCTGAAAGTATATGTGGTAGATCCACTATGTTTTAGCTGACTTAATAGTTCTGGGTAATCATCAATATCAGTTATAATGGAAATAAATTCATGGTTTTTAGCGCCAGCCCTTATCATCGCAGGCCCACCAATATCAATGTTTTCAATGATTTCACAGTCATCATTAGTTTTTTGGATAGTTTCTTTGAATTTATATAAATTAATAATTAATAGATCAATTCCAATAATATTATGTTTTTCCATTTCATTTATATGATTAGAATTATTTCTTCTTCCAAGAATCCCTCCATGAATATTAGGGTGCAATGTTTTGACTCTTCCATTTAATATTTCTGGAAACCTTGTTTCTTCTGAAACGTCCTTTACTGATATTCCATTTTCATGAAGAAATCGCGCAGTTCCTCCAGTAGATAAAATTTCAATGTTTAAAGTAATTAATTCCTTGGCAAGTACGTCAATTCCTTTTTTATCAGTAACAGATATGAGAGCTCTTTTAATTTTTGTGTCTTTAATAAAAATTTTATTTTCAAATGGTTCATTCATTTTTCTTGACCAATCTACGATTTAAATAAGATACGTTTGAGATAGTTTCTTTTACTAATGCAAGTCAACTAAAATTTATTTTTGTAGTTGAAATAACCAATTACATGCAATGGTTTTATAAGCTCTGATTTTGTCAAGTTTGACATTGATGACTATTTGTTTACATGGGAGTAATCCTTTTGGAGTAAACATAACAGAATCTTGAGTAGAAATATTTTGATTTTCAGCACTTAATTTCCATACAAAGCCCTTTTTATGATTCAATAATATTGAACCATCCCTGGTTTCTATAAGTTTAATTCCAGGATAAACATGAAAGCGTATATTAGCACTTTTGGGAATAGAGCCAATGTTCTCGACATTGATAATTTCGTCTCTTCCTATAATTTCTGGTTTTTTTTGAGCAACATATATTTGTCTTCTATGAAATACTCCATAAATTAATTCATAACCTGAATGGGTAACATCTAATAAGTTTCCATCCTTAGTTTTGCCATATTTTATATTAAATACTTTAGTTTTTCTAACGCCACTTAAGTCAATATTATTTCGATCATCAATATTTAAAGTCGAATGTGCTGCAGACGAGGCTAAAGAGTTTTTTGCGTGTCTTAATTTTGAATTAACTATCTCACCTAAATTAGAAATTAATTTATGTTTTTGGTAAAAAAATTCAAAAGCAAACAAACTGGCCTTAGTATCATCGCTAGTGTTTTCTTTGGACCCAATATCTATAAACATTAATGAATTTATATTTGATATTCTACAAAAGCCAGTGTCTTCAGCTATATTAAAAACATTGTTTTTATAGCCAATTCTTCCTAAAGTTTGTTTTATCATATCTTGAGAAACTATTGACCCACCATGAAACCACGAGAAAAAGCCATTTGGCATTTGGAAACTTCTACAAAATTGACCCATTTTAATAGTTTTTTTATTTAAATTTTGTGCATCTATATTTTTTAAAATTGCTACTACAGATCTAATTTCAATTAAATGTCTTAATAATTCTATTTGTAGAACAGGGCTTCTAGTTTTATGACCTCCATCGGGGTTAATTAAAAATTGGATTTCATCTTCTAATAAATCCAATAAACCGTAAATATTTTCTATTTCTTTATATAATATTGATTTTCCTACAATAATACCTTTAATTATAATTATCTTTTCAAGATGGGTTTTAGAATTTGTAAGTTTCAACTCAAGATATTTTGTTTGTAACGCAATAGAATGTAATAGTTTTTTTTGAAAATGAAGTTTGCCACTCTCAGCAAACCATGAATAGTTAAAGCCCCAGGACGTTATCCTTGAAACTATAGCCTCAGATCTGAACTCTTTAGATAATAAGTTATAATCTTCGTCAATCCAGCCCTCTACTAAAGATCTAGTTAATGTTCTGGCTTTAATACTTCCTTCTGATTTTAGATCACGTAAAAACTCAAATTTATTAAAATCTAAAGAAGTCTTAGGTGTAATATTTCCTTTTAATATGTTTTGCCCATTTACTGCGATTCCTTGCCAACTATCTGTTAACTTTCTAATTGGAGAGTTGAATTCAGGTACACTTAGTTTTTGTTTTAAGAAATAATTGTTTGTAATCCAGTTTAAACTGTTCAACATAAACTTATTTATCCATTTTGAGTAATGAAACAAAAAAACCGTCTGAACCATTTATAACATTATTAGAATTGAAATTAAAATTATTTGGCAGAATTCTTATAAATCCTTCATTTGTTATACAATTTTCTAACATTGGGTAATCTTCATTACTAAATGGAACAATTGAAAATTTTTTTTGTTCTGATAAAAATTTTTCAATTCGGCGTTCACCTTCTATTTTTTGAAGAGAGCATGTTACATACATAATAAATCCATTCTTATTTAATATTTTAGCTGCATTTTTTAAAATATTATCTTGTGTTAAAAGTAAATCATCAAGATTATTAGGAGCAGGCTTTATAAAAATATCTGGATTTTTTCTAATTGTTCCAGTGCCCGAACAAGGTGCGTCAATTAAGATAACATCAGGTTTGAACTTTGGATTATAATCCTCAGCGTTAACAATTGTTAATTCAGGATTAAAATTTAAACGTTTCATATTATCAAGAAATATTTTGGAACGTGATCTACTTCTTTCAACACATGTCACGTTTAAATTGTTATCTAAAAGTTGAGCAGTTTTCCCTCCTGGAGCACAACATAGGTCTAAAATTTTTAAGGCTGCAACTTCTTTCGTACAATAATTTGTTAATTGTGATAATAGTAAGTTGCATGGGATTTGAGATGCAGCGTCTTGTATCCACCATATTCCATCTAGATATCTAGGTAAATTCTCAATAGGTCCGTTAAGATTGCATCTTATAACATTTGGAAAAATCTCTTCACCTAAGAGATTTAATTTTAATTCTTGTTTATCTTTTTGAGTTATTCTGTTTGATATTATAATATCAATTGGTGGAGGAGACATTGCCATATTGACTATCTCTTCAACATTTTTTTCACCATATGAAGATACCCAACTTTTAAAAAGCCATTCAGGCAAATTGTATTTTTCGTCAGGCATGAGCTTTGACCATTGCTCTTCATTTTCAAGCATGCTTCTTAGAAGGCCATTTACAAGTCTAGATTGATTCTCTCCACCAAACTTTCTTGCTTGGTTTACAGCATCATTTAATACCGCGTATGGAGCTATTTTAAGCCAAATTACTTGGACAGTAGCAATAGTAAGAATGCCATTTAAATATCTATTTCTTTTCTTAATTCCAAATTTAGCATGTTTATTGTAAATTACTTGTGCTTGTTTATGTCTTCGCATTGATGTGTTTAAAATAAGATATACGAAAGATCTGTCTCTTTTATCTAATTTATTAAAATCAAAAGAGCTATTTATGGTATCTTCTAATTTTTTATGATTATAAAAAATTAAAATCCATATTTCTAATGCAATTAACCTTGGGTTTTTGTTTGATTTTATATCAACTTTCTTGAACTTAGATTGAGCCAAAACTACTACCTTGTATTTATTTAAGTAATTATATTATATTAGAATTGAATAGATTAGATTAGATTAGATTAGATTAGATTAGATATAATCTAGTCGGTTGATAATTAGAAAGTATACACTTATGGATAAACAAATTTCAAAATTAAATACACAAAAAGAGAAAAAACCATCAAATGATAAGACTTTAGAAGTACAAAAAACTATTGCAAACGAAAATTTACCTAAAGAACAGGGAGGTCCAAAAGGTCCTGAGCCGACTAGATATGGAGATTGGGAGAAATCTGGAAGATGTTCAGATTTTTAGCCAAATTTTTTAAAAATGAATGAATTAAAAGCAGAAATCATAATTAATGCGGGTATTAGAGCCGCTGAAAGAAATTTTGCCAATGCTTATGTCATAAAAAGAGGAGATAGTGAGGCAGGTGCAATATTTATTAAAATTGATACTCTAGATGGATATGCCAAACTTTATTCAAGAAATCTTGTTTATGATTTTGATAAAAACAAAAATTTAGTTCAATTTCAAGACTTATATCCAAATAAAAAAATAGTAAGCCGGGATATTGACATGAGGATTACTAAAGAAATTTCAGTAGATAGAGATTGTTGGATTGTAGAGATTGAAGATAAAAAAGGTTTTAATCCATTTCATAATTTAGACTGTTAGTTTATCTATAAGTTCGTTTCGTGCGTATAACCCTAAATAACCAGCTTTTAATTTAAGTATTCCGTTAACATGTTTTAACATAGGAGTAGGAATACTAAGTTTAGTTCCAATTTCTACTATGGCACTCATTATAGGATCAATTTCGAGAGGTCTTTTTAATTCAATGTCTTGTCTTGTAGACGGTTTATGCCCAATAATAGAAGCTGCACCATTTATTCTGTTCTCTATGGACACATTAAATTTAGCTCCAACTGCTTCGCCTACTTTTTGGCATTCTTCCATTAACGTTTGAATTAATAGTCTTGAACTTGGATCATTGCCTAAAACATCTAAGCTTGCACCAGTTATTGCGCTTAACGGGTTGAAGGAGCAATTTCCCCAAAGTTTAATCCAAATTTCGTCCCTTAATTTTTTCTTCTGAGGAGCTTTTAAACCTCCGCTTATGAGTAAACCAGATAATACTTTTAATCTTTCAGAATTTACTTCTTCAGGCTCTCCAAGACTAATTCTGTTGCCTTCTATGTGTCTTACAACACCTGGTTCTTCAATTTCGCAAGCTGGATATACAACACACCCTAATGCACGTTTTGGATTAATTGTGTTCCAAATTAGTCCATTTGGATCAACAGAATCTATGTGAGTGTTCTCTAATTTTGTGCCTGAATTAGCTTTATAAAAATACCACCAAGGTATCCCATTTACAGCAGATACGACAGCTGTATTTTCATTCAAAAGAGGTTCTAAATCTGTCACAATACCAGTTATTGCATGGGCTTTAACAGCAATTATTACATAATCTTGTGTACTTAATTCATTAGGTTTGTCTGTGACTTTTAATTGAAATGTTTCAGAGCCTTTTTCAGACATTAGAGTTAAGCCGTTTTTCTCAATAGCATCTTTATGAGGGCCTCTTGCAATTAGCGAAACATTGGCACCTGCTTTACTGAGACAACAACCAAGATATCCACCGATAGCCCCTGCACCAAAAACACATACATTAATCATTTTAAATCTACTCCAAACCTAGTTTGTCAGCTAATCCAATTCGTTGTAATTTCCCAGTAGCGCCTTTTGGTATTTCTTCTAAAAAACAAATATATTTTGGTATTTTAAAATCTGCAAGTTGTTGACGTGCATATTCTTTTAATTCTGATTCTGTGCACTGAAAACCATCTTTAAGAACCAGTGCTACTCCAATTGTTTCTCCAAGTAAGTTGTCTTTGACTCCAAATGTTACAACTTGCTCAATGGCTTTATGTTCCATAAGAACATTGTCAATTTCTAGTGGTGATACTTTTTCTCCACCACGGTTAATAATCTCTTTTAATCGTCCAGAGATTTTTAGATAACCATCTTTATCAAAAAAGCCTTGATCACCAGTTCTAAACCAGCCATCAGTGAATGATGAATTATTAGCTTCTTTATTATTTTCATAACCACTTGTTACATTGTCCCCTCGGATACAAACTTCACCTTCTGAGCCACTTTCCAGTTTATTTCCATCTTTATCCATTATACAAACTTCAGGACCAGCGGGTTTGCCAACAAAACCGGCTTTTTGAATTTCAGGAGGAATAGGGTTGGATGTCATTTGATGTGCTGCTTCTGTCATACCATAAGCCTCAATTACAGGTGCTTTAAAAACTTCGTTAAGTTTTTCAAAAACAGCAGGGGGAAGAGAAGCTGATGAAGACCTGATAAACCGCAGTGATAAATTCTTAGCCTGCTCCATGTTTTTTTTAGCGCGCATTAATATACCTTGATGCATTGTAGGAACACCAGAGTACCAGGTTATATTTTCCTTTTTTGCTTTATCTAAAAACTGTAGAGCATTAAAACCAACACTTGTATAAACTGATGAGCCCGCGTACATGGAAGAACTTAGAATTGCTATAAGGCCATGAATATGAAAAAGAGGCATAATATTATAACAATGATCACTCGAAGTTAACTTTAAAGTTTTTGATATATTAACTGCTGATGAATATATATTTTTATTTGTAAGAGGGACAACTTTAGGCCTAGATGTTGTTCCCGAAGTATGAAGAACTAGGGCTTCGTCGTCTTCATCTGATATTTGAAAACTTTTTGAAGAATTATATAAATTAAAAATTCCATCTGGTGCTATGTCAATTTTTTTAATTTCACATATTTCTATACCTAATTTATGAGCTGCTTCAACCACTAGGTTAGTACTATTTTTTTCTACTATAACAATTTTAGGATTTAGATCTTTTAAGTAAAATTCGTATTCACTCATTTTATATGAAGGGTTTAAAGGAGCAGCAGACATATAACTTGATATAGCTAAAAACGCAGTTGCCATCTCTGGACCATTAGGTAGAACTATTGCTGCTCTATCTTTTTTTAACATTCCATTACCAGCTAATTGTCCAGAAATATTAAATACATGTTCCTTTAATTCCAAAAAGTTGATGGGTTTATTATCATCAGAGGTGATAGCAATATCATTGTCATTGTTATCATTTATAAGATTTCTTATAGTTTTTTTCATTTTTAAAAGCTCACTATTTTGAATTATATTTAATGTTAACAACTAAATTATTTAAAGTGCAAATTAAATTATATTTATCAAGATTTATTAAATGGACTTAAAAATAAAAGGGGATATACAGTCTTATTGCTTATTATTTTTTAAAGAGATTTTAATATGTTTAATGAAATTTTTATGTCAGATTTTTTAATTTACTTTATTGGCTTACTCGTCACTGGTGTTATAGCTGGATTAATAGCTGGCTTGTTTGGTGTAGGCGGTGGTATTGTGATTGTTCCAATTTTATTTTGGATATATACTTCCCTGCAGTTTCCTGATGAAATATTAATGCATATGGCTATTGGCTCATCTTTAGCAACAATCATTCCTACTTCGATTGCATCATCTAGAGCACATTATAGAAAAGGGTCAATAGATATTGATGTAATAAAAAAATGGGGATTTGGAATATTTTTAGGAGCTCTTTTAGGCGGGGTTTCAGGAAAGTTTTTTACTGCCAATGAGCTAAAATATGTATTTGCTATTGTTGCTTTTATTGTTGCATTTAATATGTTTATCAAAAATCCACTTAAATTCAGTAATAAATTCCCAAAATCAAAAATTATAAATAGTTTTATATCTTTGACCATAGGTTTTGTGTCATCTTTGATGGGAGTAGGGGCAGGGACTATAGGGGTTCCTTCTTTAATATCATTATCTATTCCTATACACAAGGCTATCGGAACAGCAGCTGCGCTTGGTTTATGTATATCTATACCAGCTACTATTGGATTGGCTTTTTCAGGCTTTGATGTTCCTAACAAGCCCCCATTAAGCATAGGCTACATAAATTTAATAGCATTTTTTATAATGTTTCCACTAACTGTTTTTTTTGCTCCAATTGGTGTAAAAATTGCTCATCTGATAAATCAAAGAATGTTGAAGATTATCTTTGGGGTTTTCCTAATAATTACATCTACAAAAATGTTGATTTCAATATTGTTTTAATAAGATTTTTGAAGCTGGCGTAAGTTCTGTATTTGCTTCATTATTTTCTATTTTCAAGGCTAATTTTTTACCTAGTTCAACTCCCCATTGATCAAAGCTATTAATATTCCATATAAAACCTGATGCTATAGTAATATTTTCGTAGAGAGCTATTAATTTACCAATGGAAAAAGGTGTGTTTTTTTTCCAACTTATAATTGTTGAAGGTCTTCCACCAAAAAAATTTTTATTTTTATTGATTAGGTTCGTACTACCTTTAGCAAGAGTGTCAGCTTGAGCCAACGCATTTGATATCAAATATCTGTGATTTTCATTTACTTCTTCTGAGCTTTGTTTATTAGAGCTTTTAAGTGGGAGTAAAATATCCATAGGTATAATGTCTAAACCCTGATGTAAAAATTGAAAAAAACTATGCTGAGCAGTAGTTCCAACTTCACCCCAAATTAAAGGACTTGCAGCCATTATTAATTCCTCTCCGTCAATATCAACGCCTTTCCCATTACTTTCCATCTCTAGTTGTTGGGCCCATGAAGGAAGTTTTGCAAGTCTATGGCTGTATGGAACAATACAATGACTATTGCGGTTAAGAAAGTTTCTGTTCCAAACTCTTAATAATGCTAACATAATTGGAATGTTATTTTCTATATCTTCATTAATGAAATGTTCATCCATTGTTCTTGCGCCATGCAAGAGACCTTTAAAATTAGACTCTCCAATACTTAAAATGATTGGCATTGCCACTGAAGACCATAATGAATATCTACCCCCAATATTTTCAGAAATATTGAAAATGCTTTGATCGTTAAAGCCCCATTTGATTGCTTTATCTTTAGAAGACGTTACCGCTACCATTGAGTCATTTATTGATTTACTTGCACCGGACAACCAATCTCTAGCTACTTTAGCATTTTGTAAAGTTTCTAATGTACCAAAACTTTTAGAAGTTATTATAAAAAGAGTTTTTAAAGGGTTACATTTTTTTAAAATATCGCTCATGTTTGTAGGATCAATATCTGAAACATAAAAAATTTTAGGGCCTTCATGAAAATCTTTTAATGCTTCATTAGTCATCATTGGGCCTAAGTATGATCCCCCAATACCAACGTTAACTATATATTCATATTTATTTGTTGCTAAAATATTATTTGAAAAGTTAATTAGTTTTTCCCATTCAGGTGTAGTAAATCTATCGATTTGACGAAGGTTAAAATGATCGACAGATCTATTTTCTGAGATGTTTACTTTTGAACCAGTAACCATTAATTTTATTTTTTCTTTTATATTTGATTTTTTAGCCAGCATTATTAGGTCATCTTTGATTTCTTTATCTAATGATTGCCTAGTAATATCTACATTAAGTTCACCAAGGTTGAATTGAAACTCATTTAACCTTTCTTTATTAGAAAGGTATTGGTTTATATTATTAAAATTTTTATGTTTTAATTTTTCAATAAGGATTTTTGTAATTGGGTTTTTAGCTAATTGCATTTTTTTTTACTAATACCTATTCTTCAATTTGACATTATATTTATACAAATTTATACCATAATTTAATAAAAAAAGGATGTAAATTCCCTATGCGTTTAAAACCTCTGAGTTTTTTTATAAATTTATTAATTTTTGTAACTTGTATTTCCTCAAGTTATGCGAACTCTATAAATGTAAATGGCCTTCTGATTTCAGATTTTTGGATTAAGCCAACAATTGGTAACCATACAATGACTTCAGGTTATCTAACAATTGAGAATACAAATAATATTGATGAACGTTTAGTATCATTAACCTCCGAAATATCAAAAAAAATTCAATTACACGACATGGTTGTTCAAAATGATATCATGATGATGAAAAATCTTTTAGATGGTGTATTAATTAAAGCAAACTCTAAAGTGATTTTTAGGCCTGGAAGTTATCACATCATGTTCATGAAATTAACAAAACCGTTAATAGTAATGAATAAGTACAAAGTAACATTGAGATTTAAAAATTCTAGTTCTGTAATTATTAAAATGCCTGTTCTTAGTAAAAAGTATAATAAAACTAAAAAACATCATCACCATTGAGTATTTTATTTAAATAATTAAAAGAACTTTTTTCTTAATAAATTTAAATTTTAGATAAATATTCTTATTTTTTAAAAAAAATAAAAAAAATTAAAAAATAAAAAACATTTATATTGATTATTAAGAAATATTTTCTAAATTAATATTTTTAAATTTAGGAGTAATATATGACACACTCTACAAACCCAGAAACCATAGCTTTGCATGCAGGCTGGAGATCAGATGAAATAACAGGATCTGTTGCGGTTCCAATTCACCAAACAACAAGTTATCAATTTAAAAATACAGATCAAGCGGCAAACTTATTCTCTTTATCTGAGTTAGGTAATATTTATACAAGAATTATGAACCCAACTAATGATATTTTAGAAAAAAGAATTGCTTCTTTAGAAGGTGGTGTTGCAGCTTTAGCTGTATCTTCAGGTCAAACTGCATCAGCATTTGCAATTCAGAATCTTGCAAAAGCAGGTGATAATATTGTTAGTTCTACAGACTTGTATGGTGGGACATGGAATTTGTTTTCTAATACATTAAAAGATATGGGAATTGAAGTCAGGTTTGTAGATCCTTCAAATCCATCTGCTTTTAAAGAAGCGACTGATGATAGAACTAGAGCTTATTATGCTGAAACTTTACCAAATCCCAAATTGAAAGTCTTTCCTATCTCAGAGGTTAGCGCTATTGGTAAAAAATATGGAATACCCCTTATTGTTGATAACACAGCAGCACCAATTATCTGTAAACCGATAGAGTACGGTGCAGCTATAGTTGTGTATTCTTTGACTAAATACATAGGTGGCCATGGAAATTCTGTTGGAGGAATAATTGTAGATGGTGGAAATTTTGATTGGGAAGGCGCTGGTAAAGATAGACAACCTGCATTAAACACTCCAGATCCTTCTTATAATGGAGCAGTGTGGGTTAATGCTGTGAAACCTTTAGGTCCAATAGCTTATATTATTAAAGCAAGGGTAACTTTATTACGAGATCTTGGAGGTGCTTTAAGTCCATTTAATGCATTTCTAATATTACAGGGACTTGAAACGCTTAGTTTACGAATGAAAACGCACTGCGATAATGCATCAAAAGTTGCGAATTTTTTAAAAAAACATAAATCAGTAAAAAAAGTAATTTATCCAGAATTGCAAAGTGGAAGTTCTAAAATGTCAGCAGACAAGCACCTTCAAGGAGGATATGGTGGGTTAGTTGGTTTTGAGCTTTCAGGTGGGTTAAAGGCAGGAAAAAACTTTATTGATGCTTTAGAATTATTTTATCATGTGGCCAATATAGGTGACACAAGAAGTTTAGCGATTCATCCTGCAACAACTACTCATAGTCAGTTGTCAGCGGAAGAGCAGTTTAAAACTGGTGTTTCTGAAGATTATGTAAGGCTATCTATAGGAATAGAGCATATAGATGATATAATTATTGATTTAACAAAGGCTATAGCGAAATCTCAAACATAATTAAAAATTAAAGATTAAATTATTAAAAAGATAAGAGAATAACTTTTTAGATTTTTTTATTACTGTTTATTTAACTTAATAAATATTATAATTAATAGTCGACTAATTACTAAAATTACGAAGAGAGAATATCTTTGGTTTTTGATGATAAATTTTCAGTAGCCCCTATGATGGACTGGACTGACAGTCATTGTAGATATTTTCATAGGTTGATATCCAGTCATGCTGTTCTTTATACAGAAATGATTACCGCTGATGCCTTAATATATGGACCAAGAGAAAAATTACTAAGCTTTAATAAAGAAGAATTACCTTGTGTTCTTCAATTAGGAGGAAATAACCCTAATAAATTATCTAAAGCAGCAAAGTATGGTCAAGATATTGGATATTCAGAGATTAACCTAAATATTGGTTGTCCATCAAATAGGGTCCAGAATGGTTCATTTGGAGCTTGCTTAATGGAAAGTCCAAAATTAGTTTCTGAGTGTGTTAGGGTTATTCAAGAAAATTGTCAAATACCAGTTACTATAAAATGTAGAATAGGTATAGACGATATGGATGACATTAAAGGATTAGACAACTTTGTTGATCAAGTTTCAGAAATTGGAACTAAATTGTTTATTATCCATGCTAGAAAAGCTTTACTAAATGGCCTAAGTCCTAAACAAAATAGAGAGGTACCGCCACTAAATTATCCCAGGGTGGCCTCTTTAAAAAAAAGAAGACCAGATTTAAAAATTATAATTAATGGTGGTATTGAATCAATTGAACAAGGAAATCAATTAATTCTTAATCATAACTTAGATGGTTTTATGATTGGAAGAGAAGCATATAAAAACCCTTATATATTATCAACCGTAGACAGAGACGTTTTCAGTAAAAATATAAAACAAAGTTCAAGATACGAAATAGCAATGGAAATGGCTAATTACATAGATAATTATATGAAAAAAGAGGTATCTAATGTACATGCTGTAACCAGACATATGTTAGGACTTTATAATTCTTTACCTGGTGCTAAAGAATGGAGAAGGATTTTAAGTGAGAATGCAAGGTTTTCAAAAAACGGCGATATTTTAAGGCTTGCAACAGACAATATAGAAGATGTAATACATAGACAGAATTTAAATTTAGCTTAGGAGACTCAAGTTGGCAGAAGTTAATAAAAAAGAGGGTTACAGATCTATTTTAGAAATGGGTCCCTTATTATTATTTTTTGGTGTAAACTACTTTTATGGAATAATGGCAGGTACAACTGTTTTAGTAGTAAGTACGTTATTTTCACTTGCTCTTTCATGGTATTGGTTCAAAAACATTCCGATGATGGCAGCTGCTGGATGTGTAGCTGTTGTATTTTTTGGAGGATTAACAATCTTTTTTGATGATGATTTCTTTATTAAAATAAAACCAACAATTGTTTCAATAATTATAGCTGGAGTTCTTGCATCTGGAAAGATTTTAGGAAAAAACCCTCTTGCTGCTATTATGAAATCTGCGGTGAGTCTAAATCCAGAAGGGTGGAATAAATTAACATGGTTATGGGTTGGTATGTTTATAATTATGGCTATTGCAAATGAAATAGCCTGGAGAAATTTAACAACTGATCAATGGGTTTCTTTTAAAGCTTTTGGAATACCAGTATTGTCTCTTGGTTTTGGTTTGCTTTCTTTACCCATAATGCAAAAATATCAGATTAAAAAAGATTAGTTAATCTTTTATGGACTTAAGTTTTTTTAAAAGTTCTAACTTCATAGGTGAATCTTTGGGGAGTTGAGACAAGAGTTTTCCCCAAGACTTAGCAGCTATTTTTTTGTTTCCTTCAGTAAAAGCATTTAGGCCTTGAAAAAAAAGAGCATCTATGTTGTTAGAATCGTAAATTAAAATTTCATTAATGAGATTTTTAACCTCTGATGTAAAATTGGGTTTGACAGAAGTGGGTAAAAGTTCTTTCAATAGCATCTGTTTTAAAGACACTTCATCGGGACTGATTTCAACGGCTACTTTTATTGCATTAATAGCTTTTTCTTTGTCATTTAATACTTTGTATGATCTATATAGTTTTATCCATCCGTTTAAGTCTTTTTCAGACTTTGTTAAACGTTTAGCAAGTTGATCAACCATTTGATTGATCTTTATTTTTTGTGTTTCTTCATTTAGATTTAATATATTTTGTGTAATAGAATTTTTAAAATCTAAACTAGTTTTAAATTTGTCTTGTAAAACTTTATTGCTAATACCTAAATTTTTAGCTGCCGATCTAATGTTTGTTTCTAGATCATCTTTCCATGTATCACTATCTTTAGTAATTTTGTATAATTTAAACCATATTTTTAAAGCTTCTTCTTCGTTTCCAATTTGTGATTCTGCTAACCCATACAAAAAATTCGCACCAGGATCTAATGGGTTTCCAATTAATGCTTCATTTATGAGCTTTTGTGCTTTTGATGTTACCTGACCATCTGCTTTTCTTACTATAGCTTGTGCTAATAAAGACTTTAATTTGGGTGTGTTTTTTATAGATAATATTTTATTCAAACTAGATATTTCTAAATCATTTTTATTTAGCCTTGATGCAGTAGACGCTAGATTTAAAAGAACATTAAGATTAGAAGGATCTACTTTAGATTTTAAGAGTAGTTCATTTAACTTTTTAAGATCTTGGTTGAAAACTACATCTTTCTGATTTTTACTTTCGATTAATTTTAATTTTGAGGAATTCAATTTGTTCATATCTATAAATGGACTTCCAATTTTATAGTAGATAATAGAACTTATACAAATAATAAATAAGGAACTAATACCCAATGACAACTTGGGTGATTTCAACTTTAGCCTTTGGTTCTGTGAATATTTTTTTTGATTTATATTGTTATAAATATATAATACTAAAAGAAAACTAATGACAAAAATTATAGCAAACAACATTGATTCTATTTCTACTTAAAACGATTTGTTTTTAAAATATTCATAATCAAAAATAGACCAAATATTAAAATTACAAAAGGTAAGAACCACAATAATATTGTGTTTGTTTTTAATGGGGGGTTAAAAAGTATGTAATCTCCATATCTTTTGCTTAAGTAATCGTAAATCTCTTTATCTGTAAAACCGTTTGCGACCTTTTCTTTTATTAAAACCCGAAGATCTTTAGCAAGTAGTGAACTAGAATCGTCTATACTTTGATTTTGGCATACAAGGCATCGAATGTTTTGTCCAATTTCTCTTGTTTTATTTATAACATAATTAGAATTTAATTTGTCATCTTCTTTAATAATTCCCTTTTGACCAGTAATAAAAAATAAAGAAAGTACTAATAGAAATAAATTAATTTTTTTAAACATTTTATTATTTTCTTCTAATTAAAGGTAAAACTTCATTCTGAAATACATTGTATAAAAGTGGTCCAGCGTGGCGGTAAATAATTTTACCATTAGCATTAATTATGAATGTTTCTGGCACACCATAGACACCCCACTCTATAGCTATTTTACCTAAAGTATCCAAACCAATCTGGTCATAGGGGTTACCGTAATCATCTAAAAATTTCTTGGTATTTTGTACTTTATCTTTATAAGCTATTCCAACAATAGGAATTATATTAGATAATTCTTCAATTATTGGAGCCTCAACTCTGCATGGAGCACACCATGAAGCATAAAAGTTTACAGCATAGAATTTATTTGTATATTTGTTAAAATTTAAGATTTCGTTTTTAATTTTTTTTTTAACAAATTTCAATTTCTCAATTTTTATTTGAGGTACTTTTTTTCCAATTAATTGAGAATTAATAACATTTTGATTTGAAGGTTTTTTTTTAACTTCGTATAGTACATAACCTGATACCATTATTATCAGCGAAAATAATATAAGAGGTAATATGTTATAAATTGTTAATTTGGACTTCATTTAACTAGTACTCTTTACTTGTCTTCTAGCGGTTCTACTCTGTAAAATTGATACCAACCCACCAAGGGACATCAAACCAGCTCCTCCCCAAATCCATGATATAAGTGGATTAAAGTAAACGCGAATTGACCATCCAGTTTCTTTATTACCGTCTCCTAATACTAAATACGTATCTCCCCAAAAATCACTTAGAATAGCAGCCTCTGTAGTCTGACTTTTTTCTATTGGATAGAAGCGCTTTTCTGGTTTCAATACGCTAATTATTGTACCGTTTTTTAGAAGAGTAAATGTAGCGGTTTCTGATTTGTAGTTCGGGCCAGCTAAAGTTTCTACTTTATTAAATATTAGGGATTTATTCCCAATACTAATAACATCTCCAATATTTTTTTTAATATTGAATTCAGTTTTATAAAATTGCTCTCCTGTAACACCAGCTAAAAAAACTGCAACACCCATATGGGCAATATGTATTCCAATATTATTTTTTGAAAAAAATAAAAGTAGAGTTTTGAAACTGCTCAAATTTACATTGGCATTCTTTATTTGAGATGTGAAATCAACTATAACTCCAGTAAAAAGCCAAATAGCAAGTGAACCACAAATAATAGAAAATAAAGATGACTCCTCAATTATAAAAAGACCCATGCCCCCTAAAAGAGTAATTGTAGTAAGGAAAAAAATTTTCTTTGAAATTTGTTTTGGTTTTTTGATACCCCAGCTTAGAAATGGAGCCATTGCCATTAGCAAAATTACTGGAGCCATAATAGGTGCAAACGTTGCGTTATAGTATGCAGGCCCAATAGAAATTTTATTTCCATTAAACGCATCAAGGAATAATGGATATAATGTTCCTATGAGTACTGTTGATGCTGCTGTAGTAAGAAAAAGATTATTTATTAGAAGCGCGCTTTCTTTGCTAAAAATATTAAACTGAGTTTTATTTTCTTGAAATGAAGAGCTTTTGGTTGCGTATAATATTAAAGGTCCACCTGTTGCAATTGCCAAGATAATTAATATAAATAGGCCTCTTGACGGGTCGGATGCAAAAGCGTGCACGGAGGTCAACAACCCTGATCTTACTATAAATGTTCCTAATAAGGAAAATGAAAAGGCTAATATTGACAGTAGGATAGTCCAGTTTATCAAAATAAATCTAACCTCTAGTATTCTTACGGAATGTAATAGAGCGGTTGCAATTAACCAAGGCATAAAAGAAGCATTCTCTACTGGGTCCCAAAACCACCAGCCTCCCCATCCTAATTCGTAATAAGCCCACCAACTTCCTAGTGCTATTCCAATTGTAAGTGCAGACCATGCAATTGTTATCCAAGGCCTCATTTGACGGGCCCATTCTTTGTTAATTTCTCCAGTAATTAAGGCCGCAACAGCAAATGAAAAAGATACAGATAATCCAACATATCCAAAATATAAAAGTGGAGGATGTAGTGCTAAACCTGGATCCTGAAGTAGGGGGTTCAAACCATTACCATCTATGGGTAATGTGTCCACTCTTTCAAAAGGGTTAGAAGTAAATAAAATAAACGATAAAAACAAACATAATATTATTGTCTGTATTCCAATTATAGACGGTAAAAGCTTAGGTGATATATTATTTTTTTTTCTTGAAACTAAAAATGTAAAAAATGATAATATTAAAATCCATAACATTAATGAACCTTCATGATTACCCCAAGTTCCGCTGATTTTGTAAATTAGAGGTTTAAGAGTATGTGAGTTGTCTGAAACAATAACTAAAGAAAAATCAGAAATTATAAAGCTGTAAACTAGGATTCCAAAAGAAAAGAGTATAAATATAAAATTAATAAAAGTACTTTTTTGAAGAACGTCAATAGTAATTTGATCGCTCTTTTTAATGTTGTAACACCAGAAAACTACTTGAAGTATTGAAGCAACAAATGTAATTATTAATAAAATGTGACCTATTTCAGGGATCATTTTTTTTCTCCCTGCCACACTCCATTTTTAATTAGAGCGTCAGCCACTTCAGGAGGCATGTAATTTTCATCGTGTTTTGCAAGAACTTGGCTTGCAATTAGTTTGTTATTTTGAAATATACCTTCAACAACTATACCTTGACCTTCTCTAAATAAATCTGGAAGCAGGCCATCAAATAAAACTTCTATTTTATGACTTCTATCTGTTATATTAAATTTAGTTATTCCATCTTTTTCTATTACAGAATTTTCAAGAACAAGGCCTCCAACTCTTATTGTATTTTGAATATTTGCCTTGTTTCCATATTTCATTTTAATCTCATTTGGAGTGAAGAAGTATATAATATTCTCTTCTAAAGCCATTAATATAAGTTTAGTAGCTAAACCTAAAGTCATAATTATAAATATTATTATTAAAAGTCGTCTGTATTTAGGGTTCATTGATTTAAATTGTTACTCAACTGCAATAATTAAACATCTAATTTTATTAATTTATTTAGTAATTTTTTAGCTTTTTTTGATCTATAAAAAGAAAGAAGAAATAAATATAGTAAACTTAGTAGTGTTAGGAAATAACTCGGCCATATATAAATGTTATAACCTTCCATAATCCAAAATATATTTTCCATATACCGTCCTATTTATAAAAACTCTTTAAGATTTGATTTTAAAATCAGAGCTTCACATTTTTTTTGTATCAACTTAGTCTTAACATTTACAATGATTAAATATAAAGAGAATATGCTAAATCCAAAGAACATGAGGATTAATGGTAGGAGCATTTGCTCATCTATTGAAGGGCCGTCAAACTTCAGTATACTTGAGGGTTGATGTAATGTATGCCACCAATCAACCGAAAATTTTATAATTGGTAAGTTAATAAGTCCAATAAGTGCAAGAACAGATGCAGATTTTGAACCATCAATTTTTCGTTCGAATGCATTAGATAATATAATGTACCCGAGATAGAAAAAGAACAAAACAAGCATTGAGGTTAGTCTTGCATCCCAAACCCACCAAGTTCCCCACATTGGTTTTCCCCATAATGATCCTGTTACTAATGTTAATACAGAAAACACGGCTCCAATAGGTGCTATTGTGTTTGATATAATATCTGCAAACGGATGTTTCCAAGCTAGATAAAAAATGCAAGAAACGGCTAAGCTAAGAAATAAAAATGAAGCAAGCCAAGCTGAAGGAACATGGACATACATTATTCTAACCGCATCACCTTGTTGATAGTCTTTAGGGCTGTCAAAAAGACCAAAATATAATCCTGATGCAATTAATATAATTGAAATAACAATCAAAAAAGGTTCAAGTTTATTTGTAATTCTTTTAAATCTGTTTGGATTTGCTAGCCAATCAAACATGTATTTTAAACTTTCTTTAAATAAAATAGTACTAACAAGTTTTTATCACAATTTTTTTCTAAGTAAACTGTAGTTACCGACCAATAGCAATTCTTACTAATAAGGCAGAAATAAAAGGTGATATTATTAGATATATTAAAGCCAAAGCTATTAATAAAAATAAATTGCCAAAAGGCGATTCACCTATTTTTACAGCTTCATTTATACCTACTCCGAATATTAAAATAGGTATCATCAGAGGGATGATCAATATTGGTAACAAAATATTTCCTCTTTTAGCTCCTAATATCAATGCAGATCCAATTAATCCAATTAAAGAAATTGCTAGGCCACCTATAGACATACTTACAATCAACCATGGCAAATATTTTAATTCTATGCTTAATAAAATTACAAATAATGGTGAGGAAAGAATTAAAGGAATTAATACCATTAACCAATATGAAATACCTTTAGATAACAAAACTATTTCAAGTGGAATGCCAGTTGTTGCTATTTGATCTAGCCAACCGTTTTCAAAGTCTTTTTGTAATATTTTGTCAAGAGAAGGTAATATTGCTAAAATTAAACCAATCCAAATAATTGCATTAGATACAATACTCATTTTTTCTTGATCTGGTCCCAGCCCAATGGGAAATAAAATAATTATTAAAAGCATAAAGCCAATAATAGATATTAAATCAATTAATGAGCGAGAGTTCGTTAAAAAATCTCTTTTGATATGAGCTATAAACATATATGTCCAACTTAAATGAGTTAATTTCATAATATGCTCTGCTCTTTTAATAAATCTAAATCTATTACATTATATTTTTTTTCAAGAATATTTAAGTCATGACTTGCTATTATAACTGTTCCTTGTTGGTTTAAAAAATTTAAAATCAATTTTTCAAACAATTGCTGGCTTGGCTTATCTAATTCATTAGTGGGTTCATCTAATATCCAAAAATCTATATCGCTAATAAATGAAAAATATAGCCTTGCTAGAGCGGCTCTTTTTTTTAGACCCTCAGAACATTCAGATATAAATAAGTTTGCATATTTTACTAAGTCTAAACTTTTTAGAGCTTTACTTAAGTTCTCCTCGCTCGTAGGCCATCCTTTTATAGATGCCCAAGATTTAAGATTTTCAATAATTGTTAAATTGTTAGATAAACCATTTTTAGTATCAACAAAAATTAATTTTTGAGACCATTCTTCTTTATACGAAATAATATTTTTGTTATTGTTTTTTATTTCACCCTTCTCCAGGGGTGTAAAGCCTGCTATTGCTCTTAATAATGTTGATTTTCCAGATCCATTTCCCCCTTTAATAATTGTCAGTGATCCAGTTTCTATGACTGATTTAAAATCAGAAAGTATAATCCTTGATCCTCTTTGTATGGTTAAATTTTCTAAATTAAACATTCATAACTCAAATAATTTTTTACTTTCAATTATATTTATACAATAATTTGAGAAAAGTCTTGTAACTAAAAATAGAATTTTTAAACTACTATTTTATTACACTTTATACTCATATTATTTTCTACAATAGTTATCGAAACTTTTAACGGATAAATGGATTTAGAATGAAAAACGGACCTTTAAAAGGTATTAAAATTATTGATGCTTCCTCTATCTTAATGGTTCCGTATTGTACAAGGTTGCTTGCTGATATGGGAGCTGAAGTGATTAAAATTGAGACGCTAGATGGTGATAATACAAGATACCTTGGCCCCAATATCAACAAGGGCATGGGGGCCGTTTTTTTAAACATTAATAGAAATAAAAAAAGTATTTGTATTGACTTAAAATCACCAGAGGGCCAATCAATTGTAAAAAAATTAATTGAAAGGGCAGATGTCTTTGTTTCGAATATTAGAAAAGCAGCTTTAAAAAGGATTGGCCTCACTCACTTAGAATTCAGAAAAATTAATCCTAATATAATTACTGCTAATGCAGTAGGGTTTTCATCACAAGGTCCTTATGCAGGATTACCGGCATTTGACGATACAATTCAAGCTATAAGTGGAATGGCAGCTTATCAAGAAGCTTACTCAAGTCAGCCAAGTTATACGGCTGGAGCAACAGCAGATAAAGTAACTGGATTAATGTTAGGAATGTCTATTATTGCAGCATTGTTTCAACGTAGTAAAGATGGAGAAGCAATAGAACTAGAAGTGCCTATGATGGAAACTATGGTAGACTTTTCTCTAGTAGAGCATTTATATGGTTATAATTTTATTCCTCCTAAAGCTCCTCCAATTTATCCAAGACAATCTTCTCCAAATAGAAGGCCCTATAAAACACTAGACGGATATATTGCTGTTCTTCCATACAGTGATGATCAGTGGTTAAGATTTTTTAAATTAGTTGACCAAGAACATGTTTTGCAGGATCAAAAGTTTTCATCATTAAAATCTAGAAATGAAAATGTTGATAAATTGTATTCAATTCTCTCAGATGCGCTAGAAAAGGAAGATACTAATTATTGGATAATTAATTTAAAAAAATATGACATTCCAGCAATGAAGGTTAACTTTCCTGAAGATATTTTTGAAGATGAACATTTAAAACAAATAGATTTTTTTAAAAGAAATAATCACCCAACTGAGGGTACATTACTTTATCCAAGTATTCCAACAAGTTATAATGATGACATTGAAAATCAAACACTTCATGCACCCAATCTTGGAGAACACACTAAAGAGCTGTTGCTCAGTATCGGCTACTCTAGTTCTGAAATTGAGAGTTTAGTATCTAGAAACATAATTAAAATTTAAATGTTAAAAGGGAATGTTATGAAAATAGAAAATGTAGGTTTTGTAGGCTTAGGTGCCATGGGATCAGCAATGTCTCCATTGATAGTTCAAGCAGGTTATAATGTTTTTGGATATGATATTGGTTCTAAAATTGATAAATCTACAGGTGTAAGTCAAGTCGATTTGATTGAAGATTTAAAAAATATGGATGTAATCATCTTTATGCTTCCTAATAGTAAAATTGTTGAGCAAGTGACAAATCAATTATTAGATATTAACATAAAATCAATTTTAATAGATATGTCGTCCAGTGATCCTCGTGAAACAAAAAAATTAGGTGAAACTTTACAAAATGCAAATATTAAATTTTTAGATGCGCCAGTTTCAGGAGGAGTGTCACGTGCAAAGACAGGTAATTTAATGATAATGGCTGGTGGTGAACCTGATCATGTAAAAAATGTTCAAAATCTTTTATCAGTTATGGGGAAAGTTGAATATGCAGGACCATTAGGTTCAGGGCATGCCATCAAGGCGTTAAATAATTATGTATCTGCTGCTGGTTTGATTGCAAGTTTTGAAGCGTTGGCAACTGCTCAATCTTTTGGGATTAAACCAGAAAATTTTTTAAAAATTATAAATGGTGCTACTGGTAAAAATAATACAACAGAAGTAAAGTTAGATAAATTTGTTGTGTCAGAAAAATTTAACTCAGGTTTTGCTTTAGATCTAATGGTTAAGGATGTATATATCGCTAACGATTTAATTAAAGAATTAACTAATGATAATCCACTGTCAGAGAACGTATCTAGTTATCTTTTAAAATCACTTGAACAATTAGGACAAGGTTCTGATCATACAGAGGTTTATAAAGTGAATAAAAAATAATTAACAAGTAAAGTAGTTATTTTAAAATTCTCTTGAAGGATGACTAAGAATAAATCAAAGTCTTCATTTGGAGTTAAAGTAATGCAATTCAAATTAATCTTACTTTCCACATGCCTAGCGTTACCAATGACATTTTTAGAAGTTAGTGCGGCTGGTAATTCTACTGATCAATTAAAAGACACGTTGATTGATAAAACCATACAGAAATTTGAGGATGGCTTTAATTCACTATTTACCAACACTGAATTGACTTTAGAAGGTAGGACTGGAGCTGATCCAAATTTTACTTTACTTACAATTAACCCAATTTCAGAAAATATTGATGAAGGTGATTTAACCTTTTTCCAAGGATCAATAATAAGACAAAATAACAGAGACACAATTAACCTTGGTATTGGTTACAGGCAACTTAGTGATGATCAGAAATGGATTTATGGAGTAAACGCTTTTCATGATTATGAAAGTACTTATGAACATTCAAGAATGAGTGTTGGTGCAGAACTAAGAAGCTCAGTATTTGAAATTAACGCTAATAAGTATTTTGCCACAAGCGGAGCACAAACAGGTAAGGATGGAAACACTGAAAGAGCATTAGATGGATATGAACTTGAAATAGGTGGGCAAGTTCCTTACATCCCATCGACTAAGATATTTGTTAAGAGTTGGAAGTGGGATGGATATCAAACTTCTGATACAAGGGAAAAACATATAGTATACAGGTTAACGCACCTATTGCTCCCAATATAACATTAGAAGCAGGTTCTAAAGATTTTGATACAGGTACAGACGTTGATTTTGTCAATCTTACTTACAGGATAGGTTTAGGTGGAGCTCAATCTGAAAAAGATAAAATTGTTCAGAGTTTAATTGCCGATAAAGCATTTAATACTACATCGATGAAGGATAAGATGCTTGAGAAAGTTAGACGTAAAAACCAAATTGTAATTCAAACTAACTTTACTGCATCTGCTGGAGGTGTTTAATATGTTAAAATTATTAAAAATAATATCTTTATCAATTATATCACTTTTGTTTATGTCTTCAAATGCGTTTGCCGTTTCAGCTGAAGATGTTAAAGCTTGTGATGGTGACACTCATTTATTTACTGGCTCTGCCACTGCATGTCGCTTTACTCCACAATCCTATAAGGCAAATGTTTTTGAGATGGGTCTCTGTACAGTTAATCCTATGTCGGGTGCCGCTTTAGATAGATCTACTTGTACTAAAGTTTTTACAGCTACCGACACAACAAACGGTTCTGCACATGATTTTGCCCTTGGCGATGCGGCTCTAGTAGGTACCTCTGCTCGACCAGCAAATGGAACCTATAAATTTCCGTACATAATTTTAAAAAACGTATTTACCATTAAAGCGGAGTTTGAAAGAGGTGGAACAACTTATTACGTTAGAAAAAGTGGAAGTGCTTGCGATGCAGTCAATACCACTGGACCAGCACAAGAATGTGATGGTACTTTAGTACAATTTGCTTCATCAGGAGATTGTGATGGTGAATACTTGGGAGCAAGATTTGAAGGTGGATTATTAAATGGCTACCTTATGCAAGCGTCAACCTTAGATAAAAGAGATGGTTCTAGTGAAGATAGCGGTGGAGAATGCACTAATGTTGATAGGATAGTTGGTGTAATGGAATTAGATACTGCACTAGTTATTAATCCATCTGTGATGAATTTTAAATTTACATTTAACGTAACTGGATATGGTGCTCAAATGTTTACTGGTGCCAGTAGACCTAATAATAATCCAAATGGTGGAGGCGGGTCAGGACCTTTTTCAGGATTTTTTACTATTATTAACGCACCTCAACAATAATGTAATAATTTATCTCATTTGGAGTTCAGTAATTGTTGTTGTGCTTGTATTAAGCTCTAAACTCATTTTAAATTCTATTAATGATGGACCATTGACGTTCATAGCCTTTTTTAATGTAGGTATAACTTCTTCAATTTTTTCAATAGTGAAACATTCTAGGCCAAAACTCTCACCATACTTTGCAAAGTTAGGATTTACTAAATTTGTAGCGTAATGATCTCTACTTGGAAAATGTAGTTCTTGATGATATCTAATTGTTCCGTAATGTTGATTATTTGCAACTATCACTCTTATTTTTGCTTTTTGAGCTACCGCAGTCGCTAGTTCAGAGCCTGTCATTAAGGCTCCTCCATCTCCAACTAGTGAAAAAACTTGTCTGTCTGGAAATCTAAGAGCGGCTGCTATTCCTGCTGGAATACCCATACCCATAGCCCCAATTTCAGATCCAATTAATTTCATTGAAGATCTAAATGGAAATCTATGATGCATCCAACTAGTAAAGTTACCTGCATCATTTGTTATTATAGAATCCTCAGGTGCAAGTTTACCCAAACCGTCAATTAAATGTGCAAAGTCAAGTCCATCATTTGCATTTCTTGGAGGAAGTGTTGCATTATTTTTCAAGTAACGTTGATGACATAAATTGATCCATTCTTTTCTACCATCATTATCATTTTTATTTTCAATTTCTAATAATTGTTCTAAAAAATTTTCACTATCAGCAACTAGACTCAAATCTGTTCTAAAAATTTTACCTATTGTATTGGGGTCAGGTAAAACATGAATAAAAGTCTGATCTGGTGTTGGAAATTTATATGCCATATTTGGTACACCATTAAATCTATGACCTATTACTAAAACAACATCTGCTTCTAATGCATTCTTCCTTATTGGTTCTGGTGGTCTTAACCCTAGTTCTCCTGCGTAACTAGCGTGATTATGAGAAAGAATATCTTGATGTTCATAAGTACATAAAACTGGTAAATTATGTTTTTCAGCAACGGTTTTGACAAGTTCTCTAGCTTTATTAGATGTATGAATTTGTCCGCCAACAACTAATATAGGTTTTTTGGCATTTGATAAAATGCTAGAGACTTCTCTAACTTTGTCAGGAAAAGCTAATGGTGGATTTATCTTGATTTGTTTTACATCATTGATTTCAACTTTAGCCTCTAGTACATCAGTTGGTATTGCTATAACGACTGGTCCAGGAATACCACTTTCGGCTATATGAAAAGCTCTTGCAGTTACATTTGCAATTTCGCTTGGTGTATTAATTTGTTCAACGTGCTTTGCCATGTCAGAAAATGTTTTAATGAAATCCATTTCTTGTAAATGCATTTTACCTGTACTGATCCTATTTATCTGGCCAATAAAAAGAACCATAGGAATACCACCTTGTTGAGCCGAGTGGACAGAGATAGATGCGTTAGTTGCGCCAGGACCCCTGCTTACAAAAGCTACTCCTGCTTTGCCTGTGCATTTAGCATCAGCAACAGCCATAAATCCAGCTCCACCCTCGTGCCGACAAGTAACAACCTCTATGCCAGGAGAATATAGTAATTCATCCATTACTGATAAATATGATTCGCCAGGCACACAAAAAAATCTATCAACACCATGATTTTTAAGGGTTTGAACAAAAACGGAAGCAGCTTTTTTAGTCATTTTTTAAATTACCTTATTTTTAAATAGTCGTCTTCTTTCCGCCATCAAGATTAATTTCAGTTCCAGTAAGATGACGCATGTTCGGATTACAAAGAAAATAAGTTAATTCAGCAACTTCTTCAGGAGTACCAAATCTATCCAGTCCAATATTTTCTAAAGCTTTTTTTTCTGCTTCGGCAAAACTAATTCCTTCTCTGTCTGCGTTACTTTGAATAATAGTTATCAGTCGGTCTGTTGATGTCATTCCAGGATTAATTGAATTAACATTCACCCCATCAACTAATCCTCTTTTCGACAAAGCTTTTGAAAAATTTAAAAATGCTGCATTTACAGCTCCTCCAACCATAAAAAATGAGTCTGGAGAGTGGCTCATCGCTCCATTAATGGAAACAATCCATCCTTTATTTTTTGACAAAGTTGGCCAAAATGCTTTGGATAATCTAACAGCACTATAAAACTTTAGAGCAAAACCATCTTCAAAATCTTCAATTGGTTGTTTAAGGAAATCACCACTCTTTGTAGCTCCAGCACTGAAAATTAATGTATCAAAATTCTGAAATTCATTTTCAATAATATTGATTGCACTATCACAACCTTCTTTAGTTTTTAGATTAGATGCGTGATATTGAATATTAACCTTATATTGATTTTTTAATTCAGATGTAGTCTTAGATAGATTTTCCTTATTTGAAGCAAGTAAGTAAATATCAACACCTTCTTTAGCAAAACGTTCAGCTATTGCTTTACCTATACCTTTACTTCCTCCTGTAATTATAGCTTTACGTTTTTGACCAGACATACTTTTCTCCAGAAATTTATTTAATAATTTTTCATTATATTGATTTTTTTTAAAAGTATCTATTAAATTTATAAGATAATGTTAGGTTAAATTGCTCAAACATTAACATTGAACTTGGATGATCAATATCTTTAAAATATAACAAGCCTAATCAATTTAAGTAAAAAGAAAATTACCAATATGTTACCTAAAAACATTCATAAAGACACGTTTGTTAAAGCACTATTAGGCCCAACTAATACTGGTAAAACCTATTATGCAATGGATAGGATGCTTTCTCATAGCTCTGGAATTATTGGCTTCCCTTTAAGGCTTTTAGCCAGAGAAAATTACGACAAAGCAGTAATTCAAGTTGGTAAAGAAAATGTGGCTTTAGTTACAGGTGAAGAAAAAATTATTCCACCACGAGCTAAATATTTTTGCTGTACAGTAGAATCGATGCCATTAGAAAGGTCTTTTTCCTTTGTATCAATAGATGAAATTCAATTAGCTGCTGATCCTGAAAGAGGACATATTTTTACAGATAGAATTCTTAACGCTAGAGGAACAGAAGAAACGGTTTTTCTTGGAGCAGAAACCATAAGGCCTTTGTTGCAAAAAATGTTACCAAATTGTGTAGTAAAAATAAGACCTAGGTTATCTACTTTAAGTTATATAGGTGTAAAAAAAATAACTAGGTTAAAGCCTAGGTCAGCTGTGGTTGCGTTTTCAGTTCCAGAAGTTTATAGAATTGCTGAGCTTATAAGAACTAAAAAAGGAGGTGCAGCAATAGTTATGGGTGCTTTGTCACCAAGAACAAGAAATTCTCAAGTAGAACTTTATCAAAATGGACAAGTTGATTATTTGATTGCAACAGATGCAATAGGTATGGGTTTGAATATGGACATTGATCATGTTGCTTTTGCTTCTGATATAAAATTTGATGGAAATTTTCCAAGGCATCTAACAGCTCCAGAAATTGCCCAAATAGCAGGGAGAGCAGGACGTCATAGCCGTAATGGTACATTTGGAGTAGTTGAAGATAATTTAAATTTTGAAGAAGATACTATTGATCAAATTGAAACTCACTTTTTCGCCTCATTAAGAAATATATGGTGGAGAAATACAAAATTAAACTTTAATTCTTTGAATAAATTGATGAATTCTTTAGAGGCTTCTCCCCCCTTTAACTTTATGCGAAAAAAAGTTGGTGCTTTAGATGCTCTTTGTTTAAACCATTTGTCAGAACTTGATTCTATAAAAAACAAAATTGATAGCAAAGAAACTTTGTCTTTATTATGGAATGTTTGTCAGATTCCTGATTTCAGTAATTCCTTATCAGGCATGCATTTTAACTTGCTAGAAAAAACTTTTGAATTATTATTGAAAGGAAAGTTAGATAATGATTGGATAAAGTCACAAATTGCTAGGCATGATAGAGTTGATGGAGAAATTGATACATTATTAAATAGAATATCTAATATTAGGACTTGGACATTTATAACAAATAGAAAAAATTGGTTAGATGAAGCTGAATATTGGCAAAATCATACTAAAGTTATCGAAGATAAATTGTCTGATGAGTTGCATGATAGACTAACACAAAGATTTGTAGATAAAAGAATTGTAATATTAAACAAAACATTGAAAGAGCATAATAATTTGGAAGCAGTAGTAAGATTAGACGGAAAAGTTTTTGTTGAAGATGAAGAGGTTGGTACTCTCAATGGTTTTGATTTTCTACCCTCTTTGTCTGAAGGTGAAAAGCCAGCGCCTATTTTAACAGCGGCAAGAAAAATTTTACCTAGGGAGATTGAAAGACGAGTTCGAGAACTTTTAATGTCAGATAACGCTGCTTTTAAATTTAACGTCGAAGGTTCCATCAAATGGCAAAATAATAAAGTCGCAAAACTGGTTCATGGTGAAAATTTATATTCACCTAAAATAAGTGTTAATAATTCTGCACTATTATCTGACGATCACTTAAAACAAATTGAATTGAGGATAAATGAAGCAGTTGAAAAAAATATTAAAGATACTTTGTCTGAGGCAATTAACCTTGAAAAGCCTCTTATAGGCAAGTTAGTTAACTCAGATAAAAATGAAAAAAACATAGAAACTGATACTATTAAGTATAGTAAAAATATTATAACAAATGATGATACAGTAATTAATAACGATTTATCAGGAAAAGCTCTAGGAATAGCTTACCAAGTGTATGAAGGTATGGGGTCTGCTAAAACGAGCAATTTATCAATGTCAGTAACAAATCTTTCTGAGAGTGATAAAAGAAATTTAGCAAGATTAGGTTTAAGGTTAGGGGTTGAAACTATATATTTACCTAATCTTCTGAAGCCTTTATCCATAAGTCTACGTGCACTTCTATGGTCTGTTTATAATAACAGTTTTCCTGAACTTGGTCCTCCACCAGATGGTCGTGTCAGTGTTGTAGTTGGCTCTGATATCAACCATGATTACTATAGAGCATTAGGCTTTGTGCCTCTAGGCAATTTGGCTCTAAGGGCAGATATTGCGGAAAGACTTTCAGCCTTAATCAGAGTAGAAGCGAGAATAGGTAAATTTAAAATAAATGATGCTATGTTATCTATTTCTGGATCTACAAAAATTCAAATGGAAGGAATGTTGTATGATTTAGGCTATATTAAAGTTGGTGAGGAGCCATCTACTTTAGTTGATCAAATCCCAATTAATATTTTTGAAAGACAGAAGAAGAAAAATAATAATAATAATATAGTTAATCCTTCAGCAAAAAAGAAACAAAATTTGAAAATGAGTACAAAAAATAATTTAAAAAATAAAAAGCTAGACAAGCCATTAGATCCTCTATCTCCATTTGCAATTTTGAAATCTATAAAAATTAAATAAATTAGATGACGACAGAGATATTGGAAAAAAAAACTGTAAGGCTAGATCTTTACTTGTTTTACATTAGATTGTTTAAAAGTAGAAATTTGGCGACTAAGTTCATAAGTTCAAATCGAATACGTGTATCTGGGCAAGTTACTCAAAAACCGCATAAATTAGTTTCAATAGATAATGTCTTGACATTACCAATTAATGACAAGGTGAAAATTATAAAAATCACTGATATACCTTACAGAAGAGGCTCTTTTTTAGAATCAGTACTTTATTACGAGGATTTAACGCCCATAGAAAAAAAAGAAATTATAACTAATAAAGATTCTCAAATGAATTTCGTTAAAAGGGTAGGGCGTCCAACAAAATTAGAACGGCGGCAGACTGATAAATTGATGGGTAGAGATTGATTTTAATTAAGATCTGACTTGTAATCCAAGTTTTTGTAGTTTAAATAATGCTATGAAACTTTTGGAATATTATGACGTATATTGTTAACGATAAATGTATTAATTGTAGACACACCGATTGTGTAGAAGTGTGCCCAGTTGATTGTTTCTATATAGGTGAGAATACAATTGTTATTCATCCTGATGAATGCATTGACTGTGGGGTGTGTGAACCTGAATGTCCTGTTGATGCAATTCAATCTGATACGGATCCAGGTGCTGATGAATGGTTAGAATATAATAAAGAAATGTCAGAAATTTGGCCTAATATTACTATGAAAATTGATCCTATGCCTGATGCTGAAAAATATGCAGACGAGGAAGGTAAATATAAGAAATATGGCTCTAAAAATCCTGGAGAAATATAAATCTAAAATAACTTGAATTTCTTTACTTCTGGTTATTTAAGCTAAAATATGTTATAAATTTTTTGTTAATAATTAATTGAACTAAATTTTCTGTTATTCTAACATTTGAGGTGAATTAAAGTGTCTAAAGATCTAAACTTAATCAATACATTCATTCCTGGTGATTTCGTAGTTTATCCTAGTCACGGAGTTGGTAAAATTATTGGAACCGAAAAACGAAAAGTCGAAGAAATTGATTTAGAGTTATTAATCATTCGTTTTGAACATGAAAGAATGACATTGAGAGTTCCTTTGTCAAAGGCAACCGAATTTGGTCTAAGGACTTTGTCAAGTAAAGTTCAGATGGAAGAAGCCGTTGTTACCCTTAGAGGTAAAGCTAAAGTTAAAAAAACAATGTGGTCAAGAAGAGCTCAAGAGTATGAAACTAAAATTAACTCTGGAAGTCTTGTCTCTATTGCTGAGGTTGTAAGAGATCTTTTTCGTAAAGACGATCAAGGAGAACAATCGTACTCTGAAAGACAGATGTATCAAGCAGCTTTAGAGCGTTTAGCTAGTGAGTTTGCAGCAGTTGATAATACAGATAAAGATAGTGCAGTTTTAAAGTTAGAAAAAATTATTTATGATAATACTGAAGAAGCTGCTTAGTCTTGTTTAGTTTAATTTTTTTTATTAATGATAACTATTAAGCAAAAATCTAATTTCCTCTTTGAATGTTTACCATCTTTTCAAGAAGGTTATCTAGATGTAAAAAATGGTCATAAGATATATTATGAACAATATGGAAACCCTGATGGAAAACCAGTTTTGTTTCTTCATGGTGGCCCTGGAGCTGGTTTTTCCAGTTCTCACAAAGCTTTTTTTGATCCAAAAATCTTTAAAGTAATTTTTTTTGATCAAAGAGGTTCTGGAAAAAGTATTCCATATGCAGAGACTGATAATAATAACACTGAAACTCTTATTGCAGACATTGAAAGTCTAAGAAACTTTTTAAAAATAGATCACTGGTATCTTTTTGGAGGTTCTTGGGGAAGTACTCTTGCTTTACTGTATGGTATTCATTTTCCACAAAGATGCTTAGGCTTTATTCTTAGGGGTATTTTTTTAGGTACTATTGATGAAATAAATTGGTTTTTATATGACATAAGAAAGTTTTTTCCAGAGGCTTATAACAAATTTATATCACATGTTCCAATAACACATAGAAATAATGTGCTCGAATGGTTTTATCAACAACTTAGAACAAATAATAGATCTCTTAGCCTTAAGGCTGCATCAGTTTGGGCAGAGTATGAAAACTCTTGTTCATCATTAGAGTATGTTGAAAGACCAGTATCTGGGGAGAATGCACTAGCTATTGCAAAAATAGAAACGCATTATTTTATTAATAATTGCTTTATAAAAGACAATTTTATTGTTTCAAATATTCATAAAATTGCAAAGATACCTGCAGTTATAGTCCAAGGTAGGCATGATGTAATATGTCCACCATTTAGTGCTTTACACCTATCTAGAATTTGGGATGCTTCAACAATTCAAATTGTTGAAGATGCTGGTCACTCAGCTTTTGAGGTTAGTATAGGAAGAAAGTTAATAAACGCACTTCATATGATTAAGTAATTTATTGATTAAATTTGAATGAACAGTTACTTTTTAAAAATATTAAAATCTTCAATTTAATGTAGGTGCTTGGTTGATGAATAATGATAACATGCTAGACAAAATGACTTTTGAAGAAGCTATGAATGAATTAGAAAATCTTGTTGAATCTCTTGACAAAGGAGATATCTCTCTCGATCAAGCAATAGCAGCATATGATAAAGGTTCTCAGTTAAAAGATCATTGTCAAAAAAAACTTAATGAAGCTAAAATGAAAGTTGAAACTATCCAATCATCAGATAATTCAGATGTTGTTCCAGATAAATTAACTTCTTTTGATTCTGAATAATTATCTTTTAGATAGAAGTATACCTTTATGATTGATTTTATAGATAAACTTAAAAAAAATTCTCACGTAATTGACCAGTTTTTAGATAATCATTTACCATCTGGAGATAACTTAAATTCAAAACTTTTTAAAGCAATGAGATACTCTTCAATTAATAGTGGAAAAAAAATTAGAGCTTATTTGGTTGTTGAATCTGGAAAGTTTTTAAGTATCATCAATAATCAAAAATTTTCAAAATCAGAATATGACGAATTGGTTGCTGTAGCTTCTGCTATAGAAGCTATTCATACGTATTCTCTAATACATGATGATTTGCCTGCCATGGATAATTCTTCTACAAGAAGAGGGAAACCTTCTAGCCATATTAAGTTTGATACGCATACGGCTATTCTAGCAGGAGATGCCTTGTTAAGTTGGGCTTTTCAAATTATAGCAGATTGTAGTTTAATTAGAGATCCTAGAAAAAGGTCTGAAATTTGTTATGTCTTAGCAAAAGCGATAGGGCCATATGGAATGGTTGGTGGACAACAAGCTGATATGGATTTAAATACTAAAAGTAGCTTAGGCTTAGAGCAAATTGAATGGATTCAAAATAATAAAACGGGAGCATTAATTTCAAGTTGCTCTCATGTAGCGTCTATTTTATTAAATGTTAATTATAAACAAAAAGAAAAACTTATAAATTATGCAAGTAATGTAGGTTTAGCTTTCCAAATAGCAGACGACTTATTAGATAAAGAAGGTGACGAAATAGTAATGGGGAAACCTATTATGCAAGATGATAAAAATGAGACACCAAATTTTGTTACAATTTTAGGTAGAGAAAAAGCAGCTCAAAAAGCTTTAGAAGTATCAAAAGCAGCAATAAGTATAATTCAAAATTTTCAACATGGAACAGAAAACCTTGTATCTTTAGCTAAATATACTGTAAACAGAAATTATTAATTCTATGATTATTATACTAGGTTTAAATTAATTGATGGTAAATAAAAATAAAAAAAACAGGTCATTATCGTCCCCAATACTTGATCAAGTGAACAATCCAAAAGACTTAAAGTTTCTTGAAATAGAAGACCTTGAACAATTATCATCAGAGCTTCGTTCTGATATGATTGACAGTGTTTCTAAAACTGGAGGTCATTTAGGTGCTGGGCTTGGAGTTGTTGAACTTGCTGTTGCCATTCATTATGTCTTCGACACTCCTGATGATAGATTAATATGGGATGTTGGTCATCAAGCTTATCCTCACAAAATTTTAACGTCTAGAAGAAATCAAATGAACACCTTAAGAAAATCTAAGGGTCTTTCTGGATTTACAAAAAGGTCTGAGTCTGTTTACGATCCTTTTGGTGCTGGGCACTCATCTACTTCTATTTCAGCAGCCCTAGGAATGGCAGTTGCAAGAGACAAATTAGGTAAAGTTAATAATGTTATAGCTGTTATCGGTGACGGAGCTATGAGCGCAGGAATGGCGTATGAAGCTATCAACAATGCAGGTGCTTTGAAGACTAACTTATTAGTAATATTAAATGATAATGATATGTCGATTGCACCTGCTGTTGGAGGGTTAAGTAATTATTTATCAAATGTTGTATCAAGTCGTCCGTTTAACAATGTTAGAGAAATAGCCAAACAAATGGTAAATCTCTTTCCAAAAGAGATAGGTGAAACGGCTAAAAGAGCTGAAAATCTTGCACGTAATTTTTTAGGAAGCTCTGAAGGTACAATATTTAGTCAAATGGGTATGAATTATCTTGGTCCTATTGACGGTCATGACGTTAAATCAATGGTAAAAATTTTAGAAAATTTAAAAAATGGCTCTCATGACAAACCAATATTACTTCATGTTGTAACAGAAAAAGGAAGAGGGCATCCTTTCTCAAAAGGGTCTCATGAAAAATACCATGCTGTTTCAGAATTTAACATTATTACTGGAGACTCAATTAAATCAGTTTCTAACGCTCCAACTTATACGAATATTTTTTCAGAAACATTATGTAAAATTGCACAAAAAGACAAAAAAATCATGGCCATTACAGCAGCTATGCCTTCTGGAACAGGGTTAAATAAATTTGCAGAAAAGTTTAAAGATAGGTTCTATGATGTGGGTATTGCTGAACAACATGCTGTAACATTTGCTGCTGGCATGGCTTCAGAAGGTTTAAAACCATTTGTTGTTATTTACTCAACATTTTTACAGAGAGCTTATGATCAGGTTATTCATGATGTTGTTATTCAGAAACTTCCAGTTAAATTTATGCTTGATAGAGCAGGCTATGTTGGTGCTGACGGAGCAACTCATGCAGGGTCATTTGACTTAGCTTATCTTTGTTGTTTACCTAACGTAGTTGTAATGGCCCCAAGTGATGAGTCAGAGTTAGCTAATATGGTTTTAACGTCTTCATGTTATAATGATGGACCAATTTTTTGTCGGTACCCTAGAGGTGAAGGTGAAGGTGTTGACATCGCTGAATCTCCTGAAATCATTGAAATTGGAAAAGGACGAATAGTTAAAAAAGGAAAAGATTTAGCAATTCTTGCGTTAGGTACTAGAGTTGGCGTTGCGTTAAAAGTTGCAGATAGTTTAGTTTCAGAAGGCTACTCAATAACCGTTGCAGACGCTCGCTTTGCTAAGCCCATCGACACAGAACTTTTGCAAGAGTTATGGAAAAATCACTCTAAGCTAATTATTGTAGAAGAAGGTTCTGTAGGTGGTTTTAGTTCACATTGCTTACACTTTCTCTCTTCTGAAGGTATTCTTAATCATTTAGGTAAAGAGGTGAGATGCTTAACTATGCCGGATTATTTTCAAGATCATGCTTCTCAAAATGAGCAACTAGCAAGCGCTGGGTTAGATGCTCATGGACTAATCAATACAATACAAGAAATGCTTCCTCTTTCCAAATTAAATAATGATATGGTCGTCAAATAACTTATTTAATTATTACTTGGAGTTTATAAAGATAACAAAAGAACGAATAGATAAGCTTATGGTTTTAATGGGTCATGCTAAGAGTAGAGAGCAGGCTAACTCTATGCTAATGTCAGGTAAAGTGTTTGTTAATCAAAAACGAATAGATAAGTCTGGCCAACAAATTTCAACAGATTCAGAAATAGATATAAAAGGTAAAATTCATCCTTGGGTATCTAGAGGAGGAATGAAGTTAGAAAAAGCTATTTTAGAATATAATTTAGATTGTAACTCAATAATAGCTCTTGATATAGGTGCAAGTACTGGTGGCTTTACAGATGTACTATTAACAAAAGGCGCCAAAAAAGTTTATGCAGTTGACGTTGGTTATGGTCAATTAGATTGGAAATTAAGACAAGATAAAAGGGTTATAGTTAATGAAAAAACAAACGCACGTTTTTTATCGGATGAAATTATAAAAGATCCATTAGATGTGATAGTTTGTGACGCTTCTTTTATATCATTAAAAAAAATTTTACCATCAGGGCTTAAATTTTTAAAAAAAAATGGATGGTTAGCAGCATTAATAAAGCCACAGTTTGAAGTGGGGAAAGGTCTTGTTGGTAAAGGTGGAGTTGTAAGAAATCCAAATCTTCATGAAGAAGTTACAAACGATATTAAAAATTGGATTGAATCTGAAATGGAAATGAATTTACTAGGAGTTGTTCAAAGTCCTATCCTAGGCCCAAGTGGAAATAAAGAGTTTGTAATTGTAGCGACTAAATAAAAGAGACTTTTATTTGACAGTTCCAATTTGGCTTTCATGTTCTAGTAACTGATCAAGCAAAGTAATAGCGAACATAGCTTCGGCAACTGGTACAGCTCTTATTCCAACACATGGATCGTGTCTTCCCTTAGTTTTAATTTGGATTGCTTTATTATTTAAGTTTATAGAGTTTTTTTCTATTAGAATAGAGCTTGTTGGTTTGACTACAAATCTGGCTATAATTGGTTGTCCAGAAGAAATTCCTCCTAATATCCCCCCAGAGTGATTTGACCCAAAATAATAACTTCCTTTGTTATCAGGAAATATTTCGTCATTTGATTCTTCACCTGTTAAGGATGCTAAGTTAAAACCTGAGCCAATTTCAACACCTTTTACAGCATTTATACTCATAAGTGCTTCTGTAATTTGCGTATCTAGTTTTTTGTAGATGGGACTCCCTAAGCCTTTAGGAACATTTTCTGCCACAACTTCAATTATAGCACCGGCACTATTCCCTTTTTTTCTTAATTCATCTAGCCATCTTTCCCATTCTTTAACTGCTTCAGGATCTCCACAAAAGAATGGGTTTTTATTAACTTCATTCCAATTAAAATTATCTTTATTTATTTTATTAGGGCCCATCTGAATAACACTAGCTCTAATTATTATTGGTTTTTTTAGCTTGTGTTCTAATACTTTAAAAGCTATTGCACCGGCGGCAACTCTCACGGCGGTTTCTCGTGCACTTGATCTGCCGCCACCTCTATAATCTCTTATGCCATATTTACTTTGATAAGTAATATCAGCGTGTCCTGGTCTAAATTGTTGCGATATTTCAGAGTAATCTTTACTTCGTTGATCCTCATTTTTGATATGGAGCGCAATAGGGTGACCTGTTGTTTTTCCTTCAAAAATACCAGATAATATTTCAACTTTATCACTCTCTTTTCTTTGAGTAACAAATTTTGATTGACCAGGTTTTCTTCTATTTAAATAATGTTGAATATCTTCTTCTTTTATAGAAACTAAAGGAGGTACTCCGTCAACTATACATCCAATTGCTTTGCCGTGACTTTCACCAAAGCTTGTGAATTTGAAAATATGTCCAAAAGAGTTGCTCGCCATTTTAATTCTTTCAAATAGATAAATTAATTATCTTTTTTTTCAGGAGACATGTCTGGGGCGTCAATTGCCTTCATGCCAACTACATGATAACCACAATCAATATGATGTGTTTCGCCAGTTACTCCAGCTGACAAATCTGATAAAAGATAAACTCCAGATCCACCTACATCTTCCAATGTTACATTTCTTCTTAACGGAGAATTATATTGATTCCATTTTAGTATATATCTGAAGTCACCAATACCACTTGCAGCAAGAGTTTTAATAGGTCCTGCTGACAAGCTGTTAACTCTAATTTTATCACTTCCTAAATCTGCAGCTAAGTACCTTACAGAAGATTCAAGTGCAGCCTTTGCAACACCCATAACGTTATAATGTGGCATTACTTTTTCAGCTCCATAATATGTCAAAGTAATCATAGATCCACCATTAGGCATCATCGCTGCAGCCCTTTGAGCTACTGCAGTAAATGAATAGACAGATATGTCCATAGTCTTATAAAAATTTTCTCTTGTTGTATCGAGATATTCACCTTTTAACTCTTCTTTATCTGAATAAGCTATGGCATGAACTAAAAAATCAATAGTATCCCACTTTTCTTTTAGTAAAAGAAAGGTTTTATCAATAGCTTCATCACTAGAAACATCACACGGTATTATGATACTGGATCCAACGGATTCGGCTAGTGGCTTAACTCTTTTTTCTAGGGCATCGCCTTGATAGGTAAATGCGAGTTCAGCACCTTGTTTAGCTGCTGCTGAAGCAATACCCCAAGCTATAGATCTATCATTTGCTACTCCCATAACTATGCCACGTTTACCTTTCATGATTCCGTTAGTGAGATTTTTTTCGTTCATAATTGGTTCCCTGATCTTGATGAAGATTTTAAAGTGACATAAATTATTTCATATAATGGATATTATATAATTAATTACTTCTTTTTAATATATAAATATATTAATTCTTAATTAAGAGAATAACTTATCTTCTTTGTTAATGTTATTAAATCGCCAGGATTATAGGATTTGTTACTAGTAAAAGAAATCATTTCTCCATCTACTTCTACATTTAATCTATAACCACTAACTTGCTCTATAGTTTCAGTATAAAAAACTTTTTGAACACGGCAAACTTCCTTTTCTGTATAACTTTCATTTGCAGCAGCTTTCTCACTTCTAACAACCTCAGATCCAATTAATGCTCCTATGGCCGCAGATCCTGATTTCCCTCCACCAGAACCAATTTGGTTGCCAATAGCACCTCCTATCAGAGCACCAATAAAATTATCCGCACCAAATGTTTGAGCATTTTGATTTACTGGGACTCTTTGGATGGAGCATTTCTTTTCTTCTCTAGGCATTCTTTGTTTTGTGTATGTTTTAAGAACTTCCACTGATGAGATTGATCCTGTTACTTGATAGAAATTTGTTTTAGAATAACTATTGCTTGAAAATAAAACAATAAATCCAAATAATAATAAAAATTTGTTAAACATATAAAACCTTTCATAATGCCTTTAAATATTTCATGATGAGTAATATATACAAAATATGGCAAAATTAGTACTAAACGTTAAAAATACAAAACAAAATATGGAGACGATAATTGGAGCTAGATAAAATAGTAGATCCAACCTTGTTATTTAAAAATTGGTTATCTGAAGCAGAACAAAATGAAATTAGAGATCCTAACGCTATGCAGTTAGCTACTGTGTCAAAAAATGGAATGCCTTCTGTTAGAACTGTTTTACTAAAAGATATTATTGATGGAGCTTTTATTTTTTATACAAACTATGAAAGTCGTAAATCTAACGAGATAAATGAAACTGCTAAAGGTGCAATTTGCTTTTATTGGAAAAGTTTAAACCGTCAGGTTAGATTAACAGGAAGTATTAATAAAGTATCTGACGAAGTTTCTGACAAGTACTACCAATCTAGATCAAGAGGTAGTAGAATTGGTGCGTGGGCATCTAAGCAATCTAGAGAATTAGAATCTAGAGAAGTTTTAATGGAAAAAGTTAAATTATTAGAATCTAAACACGATGAAAATATACCTCGACCAATATTTTGGGGTGGATTTGCTCTGAAACCTGATGAGTTTGAATTTTGGGAAGATGGTGATTTTAGGTTGCATGACAGATTTATTTTAAAGCCTACGAAAATAAAGAATGAATGGACTGCTAAACGTTATTATCCTTAGAAGAGTTACCTTTCTTTTTTCTTATTTCTAAAACACTCATAATAATAAATATTACATAACAAATTATAAGTATTCCTAAAAATAAACCAAACCCTGCTTGATATGCTTTTATTGAATATCCAGACTGTTTTCCTGGTTCAACTACTTGCATAATAAACCCAATTGCATATTGAGCTATAAAAGCCATCAAAAAACATATCAAATTTATGGCTGTCGACGCGCGGGCAGCATAGCTAGTTGGAAAATATTGACTGAGGCCAGCGTATGCTAATGTAGCAGCTAATGATGTTATGCTTAAGACAACCCATGGCCATATCGCTTTCGGCATTATTCCAAATGTGATGATAGTTAAAGGTATAATAAAAACGAATAAAGCTCCACCCATGACACCAACTGGAGAGATATTAAATTTTCTTAAATAGTCTGTAATTATCCCTAAAGAGGTGGTTCCAATTGTCATCATTATTGTTGAAATAAAGAGAATGTTTGCAATTTCGTTTTTATTAAATTTACCTATATCTGAAAGCCAGGGGCCTGCCCATAAGCCTAATATTGCAAGCCCAGTACCTCCAGCAATTCCAGACAAAGGGCCTATTCTCCAAAAAGCATAACTAGTATAAATATTTTTTAATACTTTTAAGACTGGTAAAGGTTTTTCATTGTCACTATCTTCTCTTTTTTCTGGAACTACAAAAAAAATTAATAAACCAACAAAAATAGTACCTATTCCAAGAAACAGATAAACACCTCTCCAATCAGTTACTTGCAAAGCCATTTCTAAGGGTGTTGATGCTACAATAGCTCCCATACCTCCTGCAGACATAAACAAACCTATTAAAAGTGGAAGTCGTTCTTTAGGAAACCAAACAGCAAAGGCCTTAAAAGCAGCCATTAAAGCACCTGAAACACCTAATCCTATCAAACCACGTGCTGTGACAAGTGACCAGACATCGTTTCCTAAACTAAATAATATAGCTCCTGTGGCGGCTATTAAAAAAAGAATACTTTGAACTTTTCTGGCGCCAAATTTATCAAGTAAAACGCCTAAGGGTAATTGAAATAAGCCAAACGTTAAAAAATAAGCGGATGTAATTAACCCAAGTTGTTCTGCATTTAAGTTTAAATCATTACTTAAATAGGGAGCTAAAACAGCATTCGTAGATCTATAAAGGTAAGATAAAAAATATCCGCACGCAAAAGGTAGAAAAATAAACATAATTTTTTGTGAGGTAGTTTCGGGAAGAGTGTTATTAATCCATTTCATATTTAAAAGATCCAAAAACGATAATTATTTAATTTATTTGTAGAAGATAAATTTAATTTTTTAATAATTTAACATATTAACTACTATCACGATAGAGTAATGATTAGAAAGTTGACCTTGTCTGGTAAGAGCATTTATAGTTATTTATGAGGAGAAACATATGGAAATATCTAATGAAATTGTAAATATCATTCCTGAAGTTATGACTTGGAGGCATGAATTGCATGCTCATCCAGAGCTTGGATACGAAGAAAAGTGGACATCTGATTTTATTGTAACAAAGCTGGAGTCTTTTGGAATTGAAGTTCATAAGGGATTGGGGAAAACGGGTGTGGTTGGTATTTTGAAAGGGCTCAAGGCTAACCAAGGTGGTGGAGGGAATAAAGCCATTGGTTTAAGAGCTGATATTGATGCATTGCCCATGACAGAAGAAAATAATTTTTCTTATAAGTCAAAGTTTGATGGTTGTATGCATGCCTGTGGACATGATGGGCATACAGCTATGTTACTTGGAGCCGCTAAGATATTGTCTTTAAACAACGATTTTGATGGAACTGTATATTTTATATTTCAACCTGCTGAAGAAGGTGGAGGTGGTGGACTTGCTATGATTGAGGATGGATTATTTGAACAATTTCCTATGGATAGTGTCTGGGGAATGCATAATTGGCCAGGAATGGATGAAGGTAGTGTGGCTGTACATAAAGGCTCTGTAATGGCTGCGGCAGATAGATTTGAAGTTACTGTAAATGGTAATGGTGGTCATGCTGCTATGCCTCAAGCAACGAACGATCCTGTTTTAGCAACTACAGCTATTGTTCAAGCCTTACAGCAAATAGTTTCGCGCAAACAAAACCCACTAGACGCCGTTGTTGTTTCAGTAACTCAAATCAATGCAGGCTCTGGGTTTAATATAATACCCCAAGTTACAGATTTCATAGGTACCATTAGAACAGTTAATCCTGACACTAGAATAAATGTACATAAACAATTCAAAGATATATGTGAGGCAACAGCATTGGCTTATGGTTGCACAGCAGATGTTTCAGTTGTTAAAGGTTATCCTGTTACAGTGAACAATATTGAGTCCAGTGAAAAAGCAATTGAAGTTACTTCGAGTATATTTGGATCTAGTTCTGTAAAAACTAATATGGCGCCTTCTATGGGTGCAGAAGACTTTGCTTATATGTTAGAAAAAATCCCAGGAGCGTATATTTGGTTAGGTGCAGGTGAAGGAAAGTCAGGCTGTATGCTTCACAATACGAAGTATGATTTCAATGATAATATTTTGCCTTTAGGTATTACATATTGGGAAGAATTAGTAAAATCAGAGTTACCTATTAGATAATAATGGACTTATTGGTGGTTTGTTAATATATACTTAAAATATGAAAAATATTTTGTTACTTGTTGTTATTGCATCATGCGCTCTTATAATTATAACTTTTTTTGCAATAAATTTATGGCTACAAATGTCAGATGTGCAAATAAGTTATAATGGCTTAGTTGCTATTTTTGTAGGTGCTTTCTTTACTATATTGTTAGGCGCTGGTTTAATGTCCTTAGTGTTCTTTTCTGCTCGACATGGATTTGATGAGCAAGTAGATCATGACTTAGAAAGTTTGCTTGAAAGGCATAAAGACTCCTAAGGTTTAATAAAATATAATTGTTATTTAATTCTTAGATTACTTTAATAATTAAATTTTTCATCTAACCAATCTAACTATAAACTTTGGTTTTAAGTCTAATAAATTAGGATTTTGGTTATGCAAAAAATATTCAAAGAGTTATCCCAAAAAATATCAAATTCTGAATTACAATTTTCTAATTTAAAGTTTTCATCACTATTAAAATTTAAAACGGAAATTTTGGCAGGTTTAACTGTTGCATTGGCATTAGTCCCTGAAGCTGTATCTTTTTCTTTCGTTGCTGGTGTACATCCTTTAGTAGGTCTATATGCAGCCTTTATAGTTGGGCTGATTACGGCTTTAATTGGGGGTAGGCCTGGAATGATTTCTGGAGCAACGGGGGCATTAGCGGTTGTAATGGTTGCATTAGTTTCTTTGCACGGCGTTGAATATTTATTTGCAACAGTGGTATTAATGGGGATTTTTCAAATCACAGCTGCTTTTTTAAGGTTAGGAAAATTTATTAGACTAGTCCCTTATCCGGTTATGCTTGGTTTTGTGAATGGTCTAGCAATTGTTATTTTTTTAGCTCAAATGTCTCAATTTCAAATAACAGACTTGTCTGGTAGTAGGCAATGGATGGGAGATCAAACATTGCTTGTTATGCTTCTACTTGTTGTTACTACTATGTTAGTAATATGGGTTGTGCCTAAAATAACGACTATCATTCCAGCACCTCTAGCTGGTATAATTTTTGTAGCTGTACTTGTAATATCGTTAGACATTGATGTTCCGCGTGTTGGTGATTTGGCTTCTATTAAAGGAGGATTACCAACATTTCATATACCTTTAGTTCCCTTTAATGCTGATACTCTTCTAATAATATTGCCATATGCCTTGATTTTGGCAACTATTGGTTTGATTGAAAGTTTATTAACACTTAATTTAGTTGGCGATATTACTGGAAAGATTGGTGGGGCATCTCAAGAGTGTATGGCTCAAGGTATTGCTAATACTGTAACTGGTTTTTTTAGTGGTATGGGTGGTTGTGCCATGATTGGTCAATCTATGATTAATGTAAAGTCTGGTGGCCGTACAAGAATATCTGGAATTACAGCATCTTTATTTTTACTTCTATTTATTGTAGTTGGTTCTTCACTTATAGAACAAATTCCGTTAGCTGCCTTAGTAGGTGTGATGTTTATGGTAGTTATTGGCACTTTTGCTTGGCAGAGTATTATGGTTGTTAGACGTATTCCGATGACAGATGTTGTTGTTATGTTAATTGTAACTGCTATTACTGTTATTTATGATTTAGCTATAGCGGTCATATGTGGGGTTATTGTCTCGGCTCTTGCTTACGCTTGGAATAATGCAATTCGCATCAGAGGCAATGTTAAAATAGATGATAATGGCAATACTATATATTATATAGAAGGACCTCTGTTTTTCGGTTCTGTTCAAGGATTTTCAGAAATATTTAATTTAGAAACCGATACTGATATTGTAATTGTTGATTTTATTAATAGCCGTGTTGTAGATCAATCAGCCTTGCAGGCGATAGAAGACCTTGCTGTTAAATATAAAAAAAGAAAGAAACATTTGCAATTAAGGCATTTGTCGACAGATTGTCATTCGCTTTTACGAAAAGCAGGACAATTAATTGTAGATGCTGACGATGATCCTAGTTATGGCGTCGCCGTTGATTACGTTGTAAAGCCAGGTGCTTTCGGTACAACACATTGATTTTGACTTTTAACAGTTGACTTTATACTTAATATATAAGAGAACAAAACAAGAACAAATTTATTTGGAATAGAGGAAATGATGAATTTAGAAACAACTAAGCAAATATTAGCCCAAAATGGTCATTATAAGACACCGTCTAAATTAGAAGTATTTAAGCCGTGTCTGAGTAGATCTCAAGCCTTTCCTTTGTATAGTTCGAAAGTTTCTGCAGGTTTTCCTTCTCCTGCAGACGATAATTTAGAAAAAACTTTAGATTTAAATACTTATTTAATTAAGCGCCCGGCTGCAACATTTTTTGTACGTGTTAATGGTGACTCGATGATTAATGCTGGGATCAATGATAATGATATTTTAATTGTAGACAGAAGTATTAAACCATCACATGGAAAAGTAATTATTGCTGTTTTAGATGGGCAAATGACGGTTAAAAGATTGTATAAACAATCTAACAAAATTATATTAATGCCAGAAAATGATTTATATCAACCAATTGAAATTAGAGACGATATGAATATGGAAATTTGGGGTGTAGTAACAAGTTCTGTTCACTGCTTATGACATGTATGGTTTAGTTGATTGTAATAATTTTTATGTTTCTTGTGAAAGGGTATTTAACCCATTATTGAAAGGTAAACCCGTTATAGTCTTGTCGAATAATGATGGGTGTATTATTGCTAGGTCTAACGAAGCAAAAGCCTTAGGAATACCTATGGGTGCCCCATTACATTTATATAAAACTCTTATAAAAAAAAATAAAATTTTTACTTATTCCTCAAATTATACTTTATATGGAGACATGTCTTCTAGGGTAATGAGCGCACTAAATTATTTTGTTCCTAACATAGAAGTATATTCTATTGATGAAGCATTCTTAAGCTTGAAAAAATTTAATGTTCAAAGCTTACAAGATGAAATGTTTAAAATTAGAGAATATATTTATCAATGGACAGGCATACCTGTTTCCATTGGAATAGGTCCTACTAAAACATTAGCAAAGCTGGCAAATAAAATAGCAAAAAAAAAATCATCTAACGGCGTTTATATATTAACTATTTCTAATCAATTAACACATATATTAAACGGCATGAACTTAGAGGATATTTGGGGAGTTTCAAAAGGATGGGGTGATAGGTTAAGATCTATAGGAATAAATAATCCAATGCAATTACAACAAGCAAATCCTCGTCAGATAAGAACATTAGTGTCAGTTGTTGGTGAACGCATTGTTTATGAGTTAAGAGGAGAATCCTGTCTTACTCTGGAAGAGGTAGTTAATAAAAAATCTATCACAGTATCTAGATCTTTTGGTAATATGATCAATGATAAAGAAAGTCTTAAAAAAGCGTTGGCAAATCATGCAGCAAGAGCAGCAGAGAAACTTCGTTATCAAGATAGTATATGTGGAGGAATTTATATTTTTATTAAGACTAACCGTTTTAGAGAACAAGATTTACAATATAGTAATAGTGCAATAATAAATTTTGATGAATTAACTGATAGTACGACAATTATAATTGAGAAATCTTTCAAGTTGTTAGAAAGTCTTTATCGTTCAAAATATAATTATAAAAAAATTGGAATAACATTACTTGGACTAAGACAAAAAAGTAAAAGTCATTTAGATAATAATTATATCATCCAAGGTAATTTATTTACACATAAGAAAAATCAACAAATATATATGAGTAAATATCGTGACCGTATGAAACTAATAGACGAAATAAATACAAAAATGGGAAAAATGACAATATTTCATGGTTCTCAAGGAATGATAAAAAATTCAAAAAATATACAATTAGAAACAGGAAAATGGCAAATGCGATCTTCTTATAAATCTCCATTTTATACTACAAACTGGGATGATATTTTAAAAGTATCTTAAAATAAGTTAATATTAAGAGTTATTATTTGAAGGAAGTGGAATACAACTCAGACCAGAGGTCCAAAGCTCAGCACAAACGGAACGAGCTTGATTTTCTGCTAACTCAACGAACCTTACACGCCATAAATATTGTAGATTATTATTAGTACTAGATTTAGTTATTTTACTTAAAGAAGCAGGTAGATTACCCAGTTGTTCTGGAACTATATTCCGAGCATTACGAGCTGCTTTATGAGCATTTAACCTGTTTTTAAAGGCACCAATTTGTATAAACCAGTCATCATCTACATTATTCAGAGTTATGCGATTAATTACTTTAGGTGGTATCTTAAAATTCTTAATATTCTTTTCTATTATCAGAATTTCAGGACGTTTTTTTGGTAGTTCTGAGGGTTTTGCAATTCTAACAAGCGGTTTAGATGGACTGGTTTTAAAGTGCTTATTCAGTAATTTAATCATATGCTTGTCTCGTGACCGTGCTTTCTTCCCACCAAAAACAACACCAATAATTCTTTGTCCATTTCGTTCTACGGAAGCCACAAGATTGAAGCCCGAAGCATTAGTATAACCTGTCTTAATACCGTCAGTGCCATGATAACTACCTAATAAGTTATTATGATTGCTATATTTAATACCTTTATAAACAAAAGATTTAGTTTTAAATAATTTAAAAAAGTTAGGATGGTTTTTTCTAATTGCTATTCCTAAAGTTGCCATATCCCTTGCAGTAGATAATTGGCCTCGATTAGGTAATCCAGAAGCGTTTCTGAATGTAGTACGTGTCATGCCTAATTTTTTAGCTTTTTTTGTCATTAATCTAGCAAAGTTTCTTTCTGATTTTCCTAAATTTTCTGCAATAACTGTTGCTACGTCATTTGCCGATTTAGTAACTAAGGCAAGTATAGCATTTCTTACAGTGATTTTAGATCCAGCAGAAAGGTTTAATTTAGAGGGAGGTTGTCTGGTCGCACGTTTAGAAACTTTAAATCTAGTATTCATTAATATTTTTTTTGACTTTAATGCATCAAATACCAAATATAATGTCATAATTTTTGTTAAAGAAGCAGGATAATTTCGTGTGTCAGCGTTTGCGTTATGATATATTCGTTTAGTATTTTCGTTAATTATAAAAGAAGCATATTTGGCATGTGCTGATGAAATAAAGATTATCAAAAAGGCAGATAAGAAAGAAATTAATTTAATATAGTTTCTAAACACGTCTTATATCCAAAAATAAATTAAAATGATCGATTAACATAAAAATAAGCGTTTGTAACTGAAAGTACATAAAAAAATACATTATCTGGATTATTTTGTGAACAAGTTACTACATTTAGTATAAAGTAATGTTATAGCTTTTAATAATTAATTTTTAAAAAAATATTAACTTAAACTTGTTGAATGCTTATGTCGTTCTTATATTATCAATATAAGATAAATTTTAAAAAGAGCGTTAAGAAATCGATGGTTGATAATAAACTAAATTTAAAGTTAATTAATTTTATGAAAATAAGATCGTCGTTTATAATGAGTAAAAACAACGATGAAAATGATAACGATAATGTTGATGGAAATATTAAACTAGCAACGGATCCTCAAACAAAAATACCAGCTCTTTATAGAGTATTAATGATGAATGATGATTACACTCCCATGGAATTTGTTATTGAGGTCTTAGAAAAGTTTTTTCAAAAAAACAGAGAAGAGGCTACACAAATTATGCTTCATGTTCACCAGAGAGGTGTTGGGATATGTGGTGTATATGCATACGATTTAGCAGAAACAAAAGCTATGCAAGTGATGAATTACGCCCGTAAGTATGAACATCCTTTACAAGTTCAATTAGAGAAGGAATAAAAATGTTATCAAAATCTTTAGAAGAAACATTAAGGCTTGCAATGACAAATGCATCTTCACTAAAGCATGAATTTGCAACGTTAGAACATTTATTGCGTGCCTTGTTAGAAGATCAAGATGCAGTTGAAGTTTTGAAAGCGTGTTCAGTAAATATAAAAATCTTAGAAGAAGATTTAAATAAATACTTGAAAGAAGAATTAAAAGCAATTGTCACGACAGATACTGATGTAGACACTCAACCTACAGCTGGGTTTCAAAGAGTTGTACAGCGCGCTGTCATTCATACTCAATCTTCAGGAAGAAGTGAAGCAACTGGAGCTAATATTTTAGTTGCAATGTTTTCTGAAAGAGACTGCTATGCTGTTTACTTACTACAAAAGCAAGATATGAAACGTCTTGATGCAGTAAGTTTTATGAGTCATGGCTTAGCTAAAGATCCTAATTATTCAAAATCAAATTCTCCTTCTGGAAGTGAAACTGAAACTGAAAGCTCAGAAAACAATAAATCTGAAAAGGCATTAAAAAAGTATGCCGTTAATCTAAATGAAAAAGCAGCGGAAGGTAAAATAGACCCATTGATAGGTAGACAAGCTGAATTAGATAGAACTATTCAAGTTTTGTGTAGAAGAACAAAAAATAATCCCTTGTTGGTAGGAGATCCTGGCGTTGGAAAAACGGCTATTGCGGAAGGCTTAGCTGACAGGGTAGTCAAAGGAAATGTACCAGAGGTTTTATTAAATTCTGAAATATATTCATTGGATATGGGAAGTTTACTTGCTGGTACAAGGTATCGAGGTGACTTTGAAGAACGACTTAAAGCCGTTATGAAAGAAGTTGAAGCAAATGAAAATGCAATTTTATTTATTGATGAAATACATACTATAATTGGTGCTGGAGCTACAAGTGGAGGTGCAATGGATGCGTCAAATTTACTCAAACCAGCTCTTCAAAATGGTGGTTTGAAATGTATAGGCTCAACAACTTATAAAGAGTACAGAGGTTATTTCGATAAAGACAGAGCTTTAGTTAGAAGATTTCAAAAAATTGACGTTGCAGAACCAAATGTTGAAGATACAATTAAAATTTTAATGGGACTAAAATCAAGATACGAAGAGCATCATAAATTAAAATTTACTAATATAGCTATTAAAACAGCAGTTGAATTGTCAGCAAGATATATTAATGACAGAAAATTACCTGATAAAGCTATCGATGTAATAGACGAAACTGCAGCTGCCCAAATGTTAAAAACTAAATCTAAAAGGAAAAAAATAATAGGGAAAAGTGAGATTGAAGAAACAGTTGCATTAATTGCCAGAATTCCTCCTAGAAATGTTTCTACAGATGATAGAAAAGCTCTTTCAAAGTTGGAAGATGATTTAAAAAGAATGGTCTATGGCCAAGATAAGGCGGTTACTGAGTTAGTCTCAAGTATTAAACTATCAAGGGCAGGTTTAAGAGAAGTCGAAAAACCTGTAGGTTCATACTTGTTTTCAGGTCCAACAGGAGTTGGAAAAACTGAAGTTGCAAGGCAGTTAGCCGAAGCAACAGGAGTTAAACTCATAAGATTTGATATGTCTGAGTATATGGAAAGGCACACTGTTTCAAGACTGATTGGTGCTCCTCCAGGATACGTAGGCTTCGATCAAGGTGGACTTTTAACTGACGCAGTGGATCAAAACCCTCATTCGGTACTTTTATTAGATGAAATTGAAAAAGCTCATCCTGATCTGTTTAACTTACTTTTACAAGTCATGGATCATGGCAAGTTAACGGACAATAATGGTAAGTCCATAGATTTTAGAAATACAATATTAATTATGACAACAAATGCAGGGGCCCAAGAACTTTCAAAAGCTGCAATTGGTTTCAAACAAGAAAACCGTGAAGGTGCTGACACCGAAGCTATTGATAAATTGTTTGCACCAGAATTTAGAAACAGATTAGACGCTATTATACCATTCGGATACCTACCTTTAGAAGTTGTTAGAATGGTAGTTGATAAATTCATTATGCAGCTAGAGGCTCAATTATCTGAAAAAGGCGTATCTGTTGTTTTGAGTAATAAAGCAAGAGATTGGTTGGCTTCAGAAGGTTATGATAAGACATTTGGAGCTAGACCATTGGGAAGAGTTATTCAAGAACATATCAAAAAACCTTTAGCTGAAGAGCTATTGTTTGGTAGGTTGGTTGATGGAGGGGTTGTCAATGTAGATCTATTAAAAAATAAATTAGTTCTTAAAACTGAAGGATCAAATAATAAAAATAAAAAAGGGTCTGTTTCAAATAATAAAAATAAAGGAGCACCTGAATTAACTTAATTTATTAATTTGAATATGGCGATCCTTGTTGATTAATAATTTCTATTTGTTTGTTAATTTCTTCTGCTTCCATTTTTACAAAACTTCTAATAGCCTTATCAAACGAGCTATTTTGAATGTAGTGACTACTATATGTAGGAGTTGCAACATAACCTCTTTGTATTTTATGATGACCTTGGGCTCCTGCTTCAACTATTTTGATTTTATTTTCTATCGCATACTCAATAGCCTGATAGTAACAAAGTTCAAAATGCAAGAAAGGGATTTCTAATTTTGTCCCCCAATTTCTACCATATAACGTGTTTTGACCAATAAAATTCAATGCTCCTGCAATAATTTCATTACTTTTCTTAGCAATGACTAATAATATATTATTTTTCATATTCTGGTTGATTAAGTAAAAAAATTCTTTTGTCAAATAAGCACCTCCCCATTTTTTATCAATGGTACTTAGATAAAATTCATAAAAAGCATCCCAAATCTCAGAATTTAAATCATCACCTGTGATACGTTCAATTGTTAGACCGTACTCATTTATTTTTTTTCTTTCTTTTTTAATAGCTTTTCTTTTTGTACTTTTCAATTTATCTAAGAAATCATCAAATGATTTATATTCTTTGTTGTGCCAGTGAAACTGAAGACCTTCTCTTTTAATCCAATTTCTTTCGTTTAATTTATTACTTAATTGTTTTGTAATAAAATTAATATGGGCTGAACTCAAATTATTGTTTTTGACAAGTTGTTCATATGTATCAATTATTAATTTTAATATTTCTTCATTATCTTTGTTTTTAGGATTTAATAAAATTCTTGGACCAGTTGCGGGTGTAAATGGTATGGCAGACAATAATTTTGGGTAATATTGTCCACCTGCATTTTCAAATGCATTTGCCCAACTATGATCAAATATATATTCACCATAAGAGTGCATTTTTAAATAATTAGGCGATGCACCAATAATAGTGTTGTCATCAGTTTTGACTAGAATATGTTTTGGAGTCCAGCCTGTTTTTGACGATACAGAATGTGAAATTTCTAAAGCATTTAAAAAATCATATGATGTAAATGGATGATTACATGTATTTAATCCGTTCCATTGATTTCTATTAATATTGTTTAAACTTGGTGCTAATTCAATTTTCATGTTTGAATTTTTATGTGTAAATTTTATTCTTCAATCTCAAAAACACCATCAATTTCGACAGGAACATTTAATGGAAGAGCAGCAACGCCTACTGCAAATCTAGCGTGTTTTCCTTTGTCTCCAAAGATATTAACAATTAGATCTGATGCCCCGTTTATTACTTTAGGCTGATCAGTAAAATCTGAAGACGAAGCAACAAATCCACCTAACTTAACTACTTTTTTAACCTTATCAAGATTGCCATTACAGGCGGCTTTCAGTTGGCTAAGTAGTGCTTTTGCACATGCTTCAGACATTTTAATGGCGTCATCAATAGTAACATTTTCACCTACTCTACCCTTTATTGTCAATTCCCCATTTATAAAAGGTAATTGCCCTGAGATGAATACTAAATTATTAGTAACAACATAAGGCACATAACTTCCTGCAGGAACGCTTGCTTCATCAAGTTGAATGTTTAATTCTTTTAGTCTTTGTTCAATAATATTTGCCATTTAATTTCCTTTTTATGAACAGCCTGAAGTTGCGCCACAGGTATTACATTTCATACATGTTCCATTTCTAACTAGAGTAAAGTTACCACATTCACCACAAGCTTCACCCTCATAACCTTTTATTTTAGCTTCAATTTCTTGAGCTAAATTAGGTGGTTGATTGTTAATAACAATAGTATCCTCTTGCCTAGTCACACTTAAAGTTTCCTCTTTTAGTGAGGTTGTTTTTGGCATCATTGTTACGTTATTAGTTCCTCCTGAGACTACCTTCAACTCTCTTCTAACAAAACCTCTACTTGCAACTTTTTCAGAAATAAGATTTTTATTATCACCAGAACCTGTTGTGCTTGATTCAAGGTCTTCAGGTCCAACATGACCTAAATCATTTCTGTCAAGATAGGATATAGCAAGTTCTCTGAAAATATAATCAAGAATAGACGTAGACATTTTTATTGTATCATTACCTGTAACCATACCTTGAGGTTCAAAACGTGTAAATGTGAAGGCTTCAACATATTCCTCTAATGGAACGCCGTACTGTAATCCAATGGATACAGCAATTGCAAAGTTATTCATCAATGATCTAAATGCTGCTCCTTCTTTATGCATATCAACAAAAATTTCACCTAATTTACCACTTTCATACTCGCCAGTTCTTAAGTAAACTTTATGTCCTCCAACAGTTGCTTTCTGGGTATACCCTTTTCTTCTGTGAGGGAGTTTATCTCTTTCAACTTGAATAAATCGTTCAACAATTTTTTCAACTACCTGACTGGTTCTTTTAGTAATATCCTGCTCGTTGGTTATGTTATCATTATTTTGATCAAGATCGTCTTCGTCAAGTAAAGCTGAACTCAAAGGCTGACTTAATTTTGAACCATCTCTATATAATGCATTAGCCTTAATACCAAGTTGCCAAGATAGCATGTATGCATCACTACAATCATCTATTGTTGCGTCATTGGGCATATTAATTGTTTTTGAAATAGCGCCAGATACAAAAGACTGCGCAGCTGCCATCATTTTTATATGGCTATCAACTGATAAAAATCTTTTACCTATTCTTCCACAAACGTTTGCACAATCAAATACAGCTAAATGATCTTTATTTAAGTGTGGAGCACCTTCCAATGTCATAGCACCACAAACATGAATGTTAGCAACATCTATCTCTTCTGAGGTGAATCCTAGAAATTCTAACATATTAAAAGTAAAATCATTCATATGTTCTGGAGACATGCCTAATTTCTCTTTACAAAATTCTGCCCCAAGAGTGAATTGATTAAACACAAATTTGATATCAAATGCTGAAGCTAAAGAGTTTTCAATTAACTTAATTTCTTTTTCAGTGAAACCTTTTGAAATTAATGCATTGTGACTAATAGATTGGCAATCTTTTAAGCTACCTGTACCTAGTGCATATCTTTGCATATCGTCGATTTGTTCTGCTTCATATCCTAGATGGGAAAGAGCTTCAGGAACAACACGATTTATTATTTTAAAATATCCTCCTCCTGCTAATTTTTTAAATTTGACCATAGCAAAATCTGGTTCAATACCAGTAGTGTCACAATCCATAACCAGTCCAATTGTACCAGTAGGAGCAATCACTGTAGCTTGAGCATTTCTATATCCATGTTTTTCACCAAGAGATAATGCTTTAGACCAAGCTTCTTTTGCTGCAATAATCAATTTTTGATCGGGGCAATATTGTGCCATTAAAGGAACTGGATTAATAGACAAGTCTTCATAATCTCTTGTTTTACCTTCTGAAGCACGCTTATGATTGCGTATTACTTTTAACATACTTTTCGCATTTTCTTTGTATTTAGGGAATGCACCTAGCTCACCAGCCATCTCAGCAGAAGTTGAATATGATATGCCTGTCATGATTGATGTAAGAGCTGCACAAATAGCTCTACCTTCATCACTATCATATGGAATTCCCCAGGACATCAATAATCCGCCTATATTTGCATATCCTAATCCAAGAGTTCTATATTCATATGATTTTTGGGCGATTTCTTTAGATGGAAATTGAGCCATCATTACAGATATTTCTAATGTTAGAGTCCACAATCTAGTTGTGTATTCATAGGCTTCAATGTCAAAAGAGGAGTCATCTTTTTTAAACTGTAGTAGATTTATAGAAGCTAAATTACATGCAGTATCGTCAATAAACATATATTCTGAACATGGATTTGATGCGTTTATTCTTCCAGCTTCAGGACAAGTGTGCCACTCATTAATAGTTGTATCATATTGAAGGCCTGGATCAGCGCAAGCCCATGCTGCTTCAGATATTTTAGACCACAGATCAGCGGCCTCAATTGTTTTATGAACTCCACCGTCAGTTCGTCTAATAAGGTCCCATTTAGATTTTTGAGAAACTTTCTCTAAAAATTCATTGCTAACTCTAACAGAGTTGTTTGAGTTTTGCCCTGAAACTGTTAAGTAAGCTTCACTATCCCAGTCCGTATCATATGTTTGAAAATCAATATCCTTGAAGCCTTGATTTGCAAATTGTATAACTCTTTGAATATAGTTTTCAGGAATCATTACAGCACGACAGTTCAATATAGCTTTTTTAAGTTCAACATTAATCTTAGGGTTTATTCTTTCTTCGTCGTTATAGTTTGAGAGATTACATGCATCCATTACAGATTTTAAATTTTTCGCAGTCAGTTTTGAGCCTGCAACGAGCGCAGCAACTTTTTGTTCCTCAACCACTTTCCAGTTGATATACTCTTCAATGTCTGGATGATCAACATCTACAGTAACCATTTTTGCAGCTCTTCTTGTAGTACCGCCAGATTTAATTGCACCAGCAGCTCTATCTCCAATTCTCAAAAAACTCATCATTCCTGAAGATCTTCCTCCTCCAGACAGGCCTTCAGTACTACCTCTTAATTTAGAAAAATTTGTTCCTGTACCTGAACCATACTTAAATAATCTTGCCTCTCTTACCCATAAGTCCATGATGCCACCTTCATTTACAAGGTCATCTTTTACTGATTGGATAAAACACGCGTGGGGTTGTGGGTGTTCATAAGAAGATTTGGATTTAACTAATTTTTTTGTTTGAAAGTCTACGTAGTAGTGCCCTTGACTTGGACCGTCAATTCCATATGCCCAATGTAAACCAGTGTTAAACCATTGAGGTGAGTTTGGAGCACACATTTGAGCAGCCAACATAAATCTCATTTCATCAAAATAAATTTTTGCATCTTCTTCTTTTGTGAAATAATTACCTTTCCACCCCCAATATGTCCATGTACCAGCTAATCTATCAAAAACTTGTTTAGCTGATTCTTCACCTTTAAACCTTTTATCTTCAGCAATATCATTTAATTTATCTGTATCTGGTTCGGAACGCCACAACCAAGAAGGAACATTATTTTCTTGAACCTTCTTAACATAAGTAGGAATGCCAGCTTTACGAAAATATTTTTGTGCAATTATATCAGCTGCAACTTGAGAATAGTTAGCTGGAACTTCTATATTTGGAGCACTAAAAACAACAGTTCCGTCAGGATTCTTAATTTCACTTGTTGTAGTTTTAAATTCTAAACCTGAATATGCATCATTGTTTTTTTGGGTAAATTGTCTGTTAAACTTCATATTTTTCCTCTTTTAAATACAATAAAAAACAATGATGGTTACTAAATTAGATCCAAGTGCTAGAACTTTAATGAAACCTGTGGATAAATTGTTGAGAATTTAAAAATTAGGTTGTGGTCTTTACAATTTTCTAAAAATAACGTGTTGTTTTTCCTTAATTTTATTTTGTTAAACTGCTATTCTAAAATGACTTTCAATAAATACTTAGTTGTGGATAAACACAAGATGTAGTAATAATGAATATATAAACTACATGATTTAGTATGCTTTAGTAAAGTCTATAATTATTTTTTTTTGATTTTTTTTTTAACTCTTTAATTTTACTATGATTTTAACATTGATGTGTAAGTTTAAATGTAAATAATTATTACATTGATGTTTAAAAAAAATTAAGAATTCTCTATAATAGTAATAGATATAACTTAATTAGGAAACTTAATTATGAGATATAGCTTGATTGAAATTTTAATGGGGGCAATAGTTTTAACTATAGCAATCGGTTTTTTAAGCTTAGGTATGCGGTCAATTAACAGCAACCAAAAAGTTGGTTATGATATATCACTGATTTTTGGATCTTCAGCTGGTTTAAAAAATGGGGATAACGTTAAAATATCAGGAATTAATGTTGGGAAAATAATTAATTTAGATCTGGATTTAGATGATTATAATGCAAAAGTAGCTATAAAATTAAATCAAAATATAAAAATTCCAGATGATTCATCAGCAAAAATAACTTCAACATCACTTCTAGGTGGTAATTTTATTGACATTATTCCTGGGGTATCTGACACTTATATGAAGCCTAATGATATTATTTATAACACTAGTGATCCAGTAAGTTTTACCGATATGTTAGGAAAAGTGATTTATTCAGGAAATAAAAAATAAACAAAATAAATTAAAAAATATAAAGGTTATTAATATTATGTATTTTAAAAAAATATTTTTTTCTTTATTTTTAGTTGTTCTCTCAAAAAATGTATTTGCTTCTCCCTGGATTGAAGGTAATAAATTAGTTATCCAAGGATTAGATAAAATCACGGCTCGAATAGAAACTTTTGAAGTGTTTGTAGGTCAGAATCATAAATTCGGTGTTCTTGATATTTTCGTAGAAAGATGTGTTTTTTCTAAACCAATATTTAAGCCTGAATCACTCGCTTTTATAAGAATCAATGACAATTCTGACAGATTTTCTGAAGTTAAGTTTAAAGGATGGATGTTTGCTTCAAGTCCTGCTTTAAACGCCCTTGAAAACTCAGTTTATGATTTATCTATTCTTGCTTGCAAAAACGTTAATACGGTTTCAAAAAAATCATCATTTGTTAATGTTGAAGAATAAAATTTGTTTTCTATATTTATAACTTCTTTTAAATTTTTTTTGAAAATGATATTTTCAATTTCATAAGCACCAAACTGTAATAAATGGGCATTTAAAAATTGAACATCTAGTATTTTAAAACCAGTTTGCCATAATCTTGCTACAAGGTTGAGTAAAGCAATTTTACTTGCATTAGGGACGCAGCTAAACATTGATTCAGCAAAAAAAATTCCGCCTACAGCTAGGCCATAAATGCCACCAATTAATTTTTGGTTATCCCAACACTCTAGTGAGTGGGCATATCTCATTTCATTAAGAGTAATAAATAATTTTTCTATCTCTAGATTTATCCACGTTTCTTCTCTATTCATTGTAGCACAATTTTGTATTACTTGATAGAAGGCTTGATTCATAGTAATAGTGAAAGGCTTTTTCTTTACCAAACGAGATAGACTTTTTGAAACGTGAAAACTTTCTATTGGTATTAAAGCTCTATATTCAGGGTCAATAAAAATTAAATTTTTATTTTTCCTACTTTCTGCCATAGGAAAATATCCAAGCATATAAGCCCTTATTAACTCGTTTGGAGAAATAGAAATGTTGTTTTTATATTTCAAAATTTAAATTTCTATATTAATTAACGATTATTTTGAATTTAACAATTCAGTTTCCAACCATCTAATATCATAAGATCCTTCATCCATAACTTTTGTGTCTAAAATATTTTTATGTAGTTCAATAGTAGTAGATATAGGTTCTATAACAATTTCTCTCAAAGCTTGTTTAAGCCTTAAAATACAGTGATTTCTGTTGTCACCATGAACTATTAATTTAGCTATTAAACTGTCATAATAGGGTGGTACAACATAACCTGAATATACGCATGCCTCAACTCTAATACCAAGACCACTTGGAGAATGAAATTGTGTAATTTTTCCAGGGGATGGAACAAAAGTTTTTGGATCTTCTGCATTAATGCGGCATTCTATTGCATGCCCTTGAATTTTAATATCAGATTGTTTAAACGATAAAGGAAGACCGGCTGCAATCATGATTTGTTCTCTTACAAGGTCTATACCAGTAACTGCTTCAGTTATAGGGTGTTCTACCTGTAATCTAGTGTTCATTTCTATAAAGAAAAACTCATCATTCTCATATAAAAATTCAATAGTTCCTAACCCTAAATAACTCATTTTAGCTACAGCGTTTGAGGCTATTGAACCAATTCTATCTCTAGTTATATCGTTAATTGCAGGAGAAGGAGCTTCTTCAATAACTTTTTGATGTCTTCTTTGAATAGAACATTCTCTTTCTCCTAGATGCACTGTGTTTCCAAATTTATCTGCAATAATCTGAACTTCAATATGTCTTGGATTTTGAAGGTATCTTTCTATGTAAACTCTGTCGTCTCCAAAAGCAGCTTTTGACTCACTTTTTGCAGCAGTAAAGGCTAATTCTAACTCTTCTTCTGTCAAAGCAACCTTCATCCCTCGACCACCTCCACCAGAAGCTGCCTTAATAAGAACTGGATAGCCAATTTGCTTTGCTTCTTTTTTTGCATGTTCAAAATCAGTTATATCACCTTCAGAACCAGGAACTAGTGGTATACCTAATTTCTGTGCTGTTATTTTTGCTTCTATCTTATCACCCATACATCTAATATGTTCAGCCTTAGGACCAATAAAAACAATATTATGAGCTTCAACAATTTCTGCAAATTCAGCGTTCTCTGACAAAAAACCTACTCCAGGGTGTATTGCGTCAGCTCCTACTAATTGGGCAGCAGTTATTATAGCTGGAATATTTAAATATGATTTTGAAGATTGTGGAGGGCCTATACAAACACTCTCATCAGCTAACCTTACATGCATTGCTTCATTATCAGCAGTTGAGTGAATTGCAACAGTTTTAATATTAAGTTCCTTACAGGCTCTTAGTACTCTTAAGGCCACATCACCTCTATTTGCAATTAATACTTTTGAAAACATTGGAAATTTCTACTCAATAATAATTAAGAGTTGGTTAAATTCTATTGGTTGATTATCTTCAAATCCAATGAAGGTTACTTTCCCAGATTTGTGAGCAGTAATAGAATTCATGACTTTCATTGCCTCAATAATAAGTAAGGTATCACCTTTTTCAACTGAAGAGTTTATCTTTATAAAAGGTTCTTTACCAGGTTCTGATGAAGAGTATGCGGTTCCAACCATTGGAGAGTTTACTGCACCTGAATGCTCACTAGTGAAACTATCTAAAGTCGAAATAGTTTTATTTGTTTCCGTAACAAAATTTTCCTTAGGAGCTTGGCTTACAATTGGTTGAACTTGTGAGAATACTTCTTTTGATTGTTTTGCAATTTTTATCTTAAATTCATCAGTTTCATACTCTAGTTCTGATAGGTCGTCATTATTAACTATGTCAGATAGTGCTTGTACTAAATTAACATCATATGAATCATTTTTTTTCTTATTGTTCATTATTTGTCCTATCTCTAAATTAGTCTTTTATAAGTTCTTTGATAGCGTCAATTGCTAGTACATACGAATTGACACCTAAACCAGCTATTATACCAGTAGCAACTGGCGAAATGAAAGACTTATGACGGAAACTTTCTCTTGCATATACATTAGTTATGTGGATCTCTATCTTTGGACCTTCGAACATGTTTAAAGCATCAAGTATTCCAATTGAAGTATGAGTTAGTGCTCCAGCATTAATTATTATTCCACAAGCATTTTTGATAGCTTTATGTATTTCTTCAATTAATTCACCTTCAAAATTAGATTGAAAGAAATGGAGATCCAATTCGTTCCTTATACACTTTTCATTACATAAAGATTTAACATCTTCTAGAGAAGTTTTGCCATATTTCTCTGGTTCCCTTATTCCTAATAGATTTAAATTTGGTCCATTTAGAATATATAGTTCTTTAATCAATTTTATTCTCCAATTAAAATTATAGTTAAAAGAGAAATTTGTCTATTATAAGACAATCTAATTATAGAAAGAATTAACTTTCGCGAAAGTTTTTTATCATTTTCTTTAATTTTTCTTTGTCTATAGCACCTGGGTAAATAATGTCACCAATTATAAATGCTGGAGTTCCGTTTAGACCAAGCAATTCAGCTATTTTACGATTTTGTAAAAGTTGATCCTTTATTTTAGGGTTATTCATTTCAACTTTTAATTGTTCTATATCTATACCTATTTTTTTTGCAGTATTGAATATTTGATTTTCATTTATTCTACCCCTTAAACTCATAAGTGAAGAATGAAACTCGTTATACATTCCTTGTTTTCTTGACGCAAGTGCGGCTATGGCGGTTGTATAAGACTGTTGAGATAAAATAGGGTATTCAACAAAAACAAAATTTATATTTTTATCTTCGGCTAATGTCTCTAGAACTACTTTAAGAACTGATTTACAATATCCACAGTTATAATCAAAAAATTCATATATTGTTATCGTTGCATTTTTTTGAAAAATACCAGGGTTTTTAATTTTTTTTAATTTTCTGACGGTATTCTTAAAAATTTTTTTTTCAAAATTAATTTTATAATTATCTAGAGTAGATCTAATTAGTTCAGGGTTGTTTACTAAAAATTTTTGTATAATTTTTTCTATTGTATCCTCTTTAATTTCATGAGAGTTAGATGGAAATGGGAACAAAAACATTAAAGTAATTAATAAGGTTATTATATTAAAGGTTTCATTTTTCGTTCTTGTTCTAATAGGTTTTTTCATTTTTTTCGCTTGTCCTAACTAAAATATCTTTTCCTCTTAATATGTATTCTTTGGATAAGTGTGGGTATTTAAACGCTAAATTTACATATTTTTTTGCTTTCAAAAAGTCTTTTTTAATAAATGCTTCTTCCGCTAGTGCAATATAAGAAATTCCTTTTTTATTTACTCTACCTGACGCTTTTGCAAGTAGTCTCCATAAATAACTCCATCTCGGATTATTTTTTATCAAATCTTCTAAAATATCTATTGATTTATTCAAATTATTTAAATTTTTAGTTTGAATATATGACTTAACAAGAGAAAATTTAATAAGATCAGAAGATCTATAAGACACTTTGTTAAGGATTTCTATTGCTCTTTTGTAATATTCTATTGCCTTGTTAAAATCTCCTTTTGCAAAATAAATATCCCCATATAGTTCAAATACGAAAGGATAATTTTTAAATTTTGTAGATAATTTATTTAAATTAGTGATTGCTAAATCGTATTTACCTATTCTTAGATTTCCTATTATTTTATTATATATTGATAAAACACTATTAGTATTTTTTTTGTTGTCTAAAATTTGAAAAGGGTTTTTGTTATATGATCTTATCTTGTTATTTATATACTCTAAAGAAATAAGATTATTATTAATAAAAATGTTTGTCTTTTGCAATTTTAAGCTTGAGGATAAATTAATATATTTTTTGAGCTGTCTTAACCTTAACTTTGAAAAAGGGTGAGATCTATAGAAACTACTTCTCATAGATTGGTTTAAAAGCTCTTCTTCACTTAATCTAGATAGTAGATGTTGTAATCCATTTAAAGAAATTTTGGCTTTTTGCATAATATTTAAAGCAAATTTATCAGCCTGTTGTTCTTGAATTCGTGTAAATTGAAAATAAGATTTTGTTGCTAAGTCTCGACTACCAATAATCAAACCAGCAACTGCGTTGCTATCCAATTTTCCTTCCATGGACAAACCAATTCCTGCTATTGCAGCTATAGTTGAAAAGTTAGAGCTTTTTGATTTGTTTATGGCTCGAGTATCATGATGATTTAAAACTAGATGTCCAATTTCGTGAGCTAAAACTCCCTGAATTTCACTAATTGAACTAGCTTTGTTAATTAACCCTGTATTTATATAAATTTTGTTGGAGCCAGTGACAAATGCATTATATTGACTATCTAAAATTAATCGAGGGTAGAATTTTTGACTTTTCTGTTTTAGATTTTTTGTAATAGATATAATAATCTTTTGAAGGAAAAGCTCTATTTCCGCATCTCTAATAATTTTTACATTACTAGAAGCAAAGGCGTAATGTGAAAAAAAAATAAAAAATATAAAAAGTAATTTTTTTATTTTGACCACCATCCTTTTCTTTTGGGTTGTTTAATAATAGAATTTTCATCAACTTTTGTTACTTCAATAGGAGAAGAAGTCTTCACTATTCTTGGCTCATTTTTTTTACTAGTTATTGTTTTTTTAATATCATCTTTATTATTTTTATCTTGCTTGGTATGCAACGCTTTATTATTTTTATCTTGCTTGCTATGCACCTCTTTATCAGTACTTATTTTTACAGGTTTATCTTTTTTTACTTTAATAACTTTTGAAGGACTGTCTTTATTAGATATTTTTTTTCCTTTTTCTAGGTTCTTGCTCATATCTGTTTCTTTTTTAACCGTGTCATTTGTTTCTTTGTTTTCAGTTTGCGACGGTTCATTGTCATTCTCTATTGGTTTATTATTTAAAGTATCAATTTTTTTCAAAACTCTTTTGTTATTTCTTCTTCCTACTCTTTTTCCTCTTTTTTTTCTGTTTAAGTTATCTTCAGCATTAGCAGTAAAGTTTTCTGGAGTGTCTTTTTTTTCTGTTTGAACCTTGTGATTTATATTTGCTTTCTTAATTGTTTCCAATTTTTTTAAAGGCGGAATTATTGTGTTGTCATTAATGAATTCAATTAAAATATTGTATCGAGATTGGATTTCACTCAGTTGATCTCGTTTTTTATTTAAAATATGAAGAATTATACTAGAATGTGCATAAACCTTTATCTCTGTATTATTATCGTCAGCACCTTCTTCTTCAATTGATCTTAAGATTTGAACAGCGCTTACTTCAATAGATTGTATTCGACCTGAACCACCACAATGAGAGCACAGCTCTGAAGAGTTTTCTACAACTGAAGGTCTAAGACGTTGCCTAGATAATTCTAGAAGGCCAAAGCTACTAATTTCACCTATTTGTATTCGAGCTCTGTCCTTTCGCATTGCTTCTTTTAATTTTTTTTCTACGCTGTGACGGTTTTTATTCTCTTCCATATCAATAAAATCAATAACTACTAGACCAGACAGATCTCTAAGTCGGGCTTGTCTAGCAAACTCTTCAGCAGCTTCTAAATTGGTTTTAAGTGCTGTATCTTCTATAGATCTTTCCCTAGTAGCTTTTCCAGAGTTAACGTCAATTGCTACCAATGCTTCGGTTTGATCAATAATGAGATAACCTCCAGAGTTGAGAATAACTTTAGGGTTAAATATATCAAACAATTGAGAGTCTAGAGTATATTTTTGAAATAGAGGTTTTTTTTCATCACTATATTCTTGAACTTTTTTTGCATGACTAGGCATTAAAGCTTTCATATAATTCTTACAAACTTTATATGCCTCGTGACCTTCAACTAAAACTTCATCAATATCGTTGTGATATAGATCTCGTATTGCTCTTTTGACAAGTGAACCTTCTTCATGAATTAGAGATGGTGCATTTGACTCTAGTGTAAGATTTTTCACAGTTTCCCAAGTAGCCATAGAATTGGAGTAATCTCTTTTTATTTCTATTTTTGTTCTTTTACTGCCAGCAGTTCTGATTATTAGAGCCATACCTGTAGCAAGATCTAAGTCATCAACTATTTTTTTTAGTCTCTTTCTATCAGTTATATTTGCAATTTTTCTACTAACACCCCCACCTCTTGGAGTATTTGGCATAAGAACACAATATCTTCCAGCTATTGATATATAAGTTGTTAACGCAGCTCCCTTAGTTCCTCTTTCTTCTTTAACTACTTGAACTAACAATATTTGCCGCCTAGCAATAACTTCTTGAATTTTATAGTTTCTGTATAAATTACGCTTTACTTTCCTCAGCTCTTCTTCGCTAAAATCTTCTTCATTTTCTTCATTTATATTTTGATTAATATTTAGTTCTTCATCTGTTTTAGCTGAAACATCTGCGATTAATTTTTGTCTGTCTTCTACTGGAATTCTATAATAATCTGGATGAATCTCACTAAATGCTAAAAATCCTTGTCGGTTTCCACCATATTCAACGAAAGCTGCCTGGAGACTGGGCTCAACTCTCGTAACCCTTGCAAGGTAAATATTACCTTTTAACTGTCTTCTAGAATGAACTTCATATTCAAAATCGTCAATTGTATTGTTTGTACTTGTTATTACTCGAGTTTCTTCAGTTTGCCTTGCATCAATTAATAAACGTTTAGTCATAATGTATCTCCAAAATCAAAGGCTCAACCAAATACTATTTGATCAAACTAAATTAATTTGAATGAGATTTTTTAAAAGTAAAAGATACATATTAATAATATTGACAAATTTTATGTTATAAAAAAATACAATATTAATGTAATCTTTTGTAGAAGCTTAATTTAAATTAAAAATCAATAATAATTAATTCCTTATAAATTTACGTAACGCTAAAACTTTAATCTCATTCTGTATCTCGCGCGCTAATGCTGCGTTTCAACTGATTTAATCAGATATTTATATTCTGTAATTAAACAAACTAATAAAGATTTGATCAAATCATATAAATTCTATGTTTTAGTTATATATTGTTGATTGGATCAAGACAAACTTTATTTTTTGATATAAAAAATATCGTATAACATTTATAAAAAAAATATGAGCATATCAATTCAAATTAAAACTAATTTTACAAAAATAATATTAATTTTCTATATTATTATTTTTACCCATAGCGTTAAATCTGATGAGTTAATAACTAATTGTTCACTAACGTTTAATAATTTAGTTTGTATAAATTATCAGTTAAAAAATGATATAAAAGTTAATCTACAAGATGATCCATATAGAATTATAATAGACTTTGAAAAATCAGTAAAAATTAAACATCAATCAAAAATAAATCAAAGCAAAAATACATTATTTAAAGATATAAGATCAAGTTCTAAGTCAGGATTTAGCTCTAGGTTGGTTTTAGAATTACATCAACCCGCTATTATTTCAAATTTTTTTTATAATAAAGTGGAAAATAATAATAAAATTATAAACTTTGAAATGACTGTAACTAAAACTTCTGTAACGAGTTTTAGTATAGCTAAACATGTTTTGTATAAAAATAAAGGCAATTTTCTTTCATTAAATGATGAAATTAATTTAATTGAATCTGATAGAAAAATAAGTTTAGAACATAGAAAATCTAATAATTTTCAAATACAAATAGACCAAAATGTTAAAAATTTAAAATCAAAAAAAAATTTTATTGTCTTCATAGATCCTGGTCATGGAGGTAAAGACCCTGGAGCAATTGGCACTTTAGGGACGCTAGAAAAAGAATTAACTTTAAAAGCTTCGCTCTTACTAGCTAAAGCATTAAATAAGAATAATAAAATTAATGCACTTTTGTCTCGGACAGGTGATTATTTTTTACCTCTCAGAGAAAGAACTAGATTAGCTAAAAATAACAGTGCGGATGTTTTTGTTTCTATTCATGCAGATTCCAGTAAAAATACAAAAGCTACTGGTATTTCTGTATTTAGTCTTTCAAATAGAGCTTCTGATAAGGAAGCACAAATATTAGCTAAAAGAGAAAATGAAGTTGATAACATATTAGGAGTTCAGAAAAAAATAAAAGATCCATTTGTATACGGATCATTAATCAAAATGTTTCAAAGAGAAGCAATGAATGACAGTTCTTTTCTAGCAAAAAAAATAATATCGAATCTAAAAAAGACAAAGTTAGCTCTAAATAGAGGTCATAGATTTGCAGGATTTGCAGTTTTAAAATCATATGAAATCCCTTCAGTCCTGATTGAAATTGGCTTTTTGTCAAATAAAGAAGAAGAGAAAAAACTGTTAAACAACAAATATATGAATGATTTAAGCAAAGGATTGGCGAAAGCCATAGAAAATTACCTATTTGATAAAAATAGATAAAAATTGTCCTAAAAATGTCTAATTTACTACTTATTAAAATAAAATGAAATTTTTTGCATATTCAATAACAACACTTTTTTTATTTTTATTATCTGGGATAGTCCTATTTTTCTATGGTTTGTGGCATTTTGGAAAAAATCTTCCAGATTATAAAGAATTGTCAAAATATAATCCTAAAGTTGTAACTAGAGTACATGCAGGAAATGGAGCCTTACTTTCAGAGTATGCAATAGAAAATAGGGTGTTTGTTCCAATTAATGTTATTCCTAAGAAACTAATCAACGCATTTCTTTCTGCAGAAGATAAAGATTTTTATAATCATTTTGGTTTGGATATAAAAGCGACTTTGAGAGCTGTTGTTACCAACATTAAAAATATTGGGTCTGGAAAAAGATTGATAGGAGCTTCCACAATTACTCAGCAGGTTGCAAAAAACTTCCTTTTATCTTCCGAAGTTTCATATGAAAGAAAAATTAAAGAAGCCATTTTAGCAATACGTATTGAAAGGGCTTTTTCTAAAAATCAGATTTTAGAGTTATATTTAAATGAGATTTATTTAGGTTTTAAATCATATGGTGTAGCTGCCGCAGCTTTAAATTATTTTGATAAAAGTTTAGATAATCTAAATATAGCTGAGATGGCTTTTTTAGCTGCATTACCCAAGGCTCCAAACAACTACAACCCATTATACAAAATTGAACAGGCTACAATAAGGCGTAATTGGGTTCTGCATCAAATTTATAAAAATGGATATATAAAAAAAGAAATAGAAATTAAAGAAAGAAATAAACCAATTAAGATACGTAAATCGAGTGGTACAGATACTAGCTATGCACCTTATTTTACAGAAGAAGTTAGAAAAACGTTAAGTAAAAACAAAAAAATTGGATCAAAACTATACACCAACGGATATTCAGTTAGGACTACATTAGATCCTTTTATGCAAGTCAATGCTGACGATGCATTAATAAATGGATTAGAAAGTTTAGATAAACGGCAAGGTTGGAGGGGTTCAATCCAAAATTTAGATTTATCTAAAATGAACCTAAATGAAACTTTAAAGATCTTAAATAATTTACAAAAAAATTTACCGCCCCAAAGAATTGTTGTTGTAGTTAATAAAATACAAAATAATTTTATTGAGATACGCTTACCTAAGGGAGACATTGGAAAGGTTGAGTTTAAAAATATTTCTTGGGTTCGGCCACAAACAATTAAAAAAAATAAAAAAAATAAATTTAATATTTATTTAGGTCCTAGATTTAAAAAATTTGAAGAATTTTTAAAAGTTGGAGATGTAATTGTTGTTAAGCAGCAATTTAATAGAGATAAAAAACATTATTTGCTTTCACAGATTCCAGAAGTTAACGGAGCTATTGTAGTATTGGACCCAAATACTGGAAGAGTCTTGGCAATGAGTGGTGGTTATAACTTCAATCAAAGTGAATTTAATAGAGCTACCCAAGCAAAACGTCAGCCTGGATCTGCTTTTAAACCTTTCGTTTATTTAGCTGGTCTAGAAAATAATTATAAGCCAACAGACCTAATACAAGATGCACCATTAGCTTATGAGCAATGTGAAGGATGCCCAAAGTGGAAGCCTGCAAATTATACAAAAAAATTCTATGGGCCTAGCCCTCTCAGATTAGGCATAGAAAAGTCAAGAAATTTAATGACTGCAAGATTAGCGATAAAGTTAATTGAAGAAGAAAAATTATCGTTAATCCAGAAATTTGCTTTTAATAATAAAGTTAATGAAAATAAACTTTACGAACTCTTGGAGAGTGGTGCGTCTTATTATAAAATTGCCAACTATTTTATGATAGATATAAATACTGCAAAAGGTTTTTTAAGAAATTATGCGAAACCACATATTATACAAAAATATGCAAAATTATTTGGAATCAATCAAAATCTTCCTCCATATTTATCTATGTCGTTAGGAGCTGGAGAAACTACTTTACTAGAGTTAACTAATGCATATGGCATGATTGTAAACGGTGGGAAAAAAATCACGCCTACATTAATTGATCGTATTCAAGATAGAAGGGGAAAAACTATTTTAAAGCACGATGAACGGGAATGTGAAAACTGTAATGTTGGATCAAAATCTAGTCAAATTCCCCCAGTAGCGTCAAGAGATTCAAGAAAACAAATTATTTCTTCAGCTTCAGCATATCAAATGGCATCCATGCTTAAAGGAGCTGTGGACAGAGGAACAGGTGTTGTTATTAAATCTCTTAAAAGAAATTTAGCAGGTAAAACTGGAACTACTAACTCAAATGCAGATGCATGGTTTATTGGATTTTCAAGTGATTTAGTCGTAGGTGTATTTGTTGGTTTTGATAATCCGAGATCTCTTGGATTTAAAGAAACAGGTAGTTCAGTAGCAGCACCTATTTTTAAAAAATTTATGAAAGAGGTTCTTAAAAACAAACCAGACATCCCTTTTAGACGACCTCCTGGTATTAAGCTTGTTATGGTAAATGCTAAAACTGGAATTAAGGCAAAATCCAATGACAAAAATTCAATTTTGGAAGCTTTTAAGCCAGGCCAACTACCAAGTTTGAGTATAAATAATAATCTTGTAGACTTAAAAAAATCTGAAAAAAATCTTAAAAATTTGTCTCCACTATACTAAAATAACAGGAAATCAATAATGCAAGCTGAAATACAACTAAAATTTAATGAAGTTGAGTATGCTTTAAAGATATTAAAAAAACATATTGATTGGGAAAATTCTATAACTCAACTAAATAAACTTAATTTGTTAATTGAAGATCCAAATTTTTGGAACAACGCTTCTAATGCTCAACTAATAATGAGAGATAAAAAAAACTTAGAAAAAACAATAGAGTTAGTCAAATCTATAGAAACTGAGAAAAATAGTTTAGTTGAGCTTATAAATTTAGCTGAAGAGGAAAGAGATCAAGATTTTATTGAAGAAGCTGCAATACAATTAAATGAATTAGTTAAAAAATGTGACAAGCTTCAATTAGAAAGTTTATTATCAGGAGAAGCAGACTCAAATAATTGTTATATTGAAATACACGCAGGCGCTGGAGGTACAGAAGCTCAAGATTGGGCATTAATGTTACAAAGAATGTACTCAAGGTGGTCAGAAAAAAGAGGTTTTAAGGTATCTTATGTTGATGAAAGTTCTGGTGAAGAAGCTGGTATTAAATCATGTACTCTTTTGATAGAAGGTTTTAACGCTTATGGTTGGTCTAAAACTGAATCGGGAGTGCATCGGTTAGTGCGAATATCACCTTTTGACTCATCTTCAAGGAGACATACTAGCTTTGCCTCAATTTGGGTTTATCCTGAAATCAACAACAAAATTGATATAGAAGTTGAAGAAAAAGATTTAAGAATTGATACTTATAGAGCTTCGGGTGCTGGTGGTCAGCATGTAAACAAAACAGACTCAGCTATTAGAATTACTCATATTCCAACTAATACCGTTGTACAATGTCAAAATGATAGATCTCAACATAGAAATAGAGCTCAAGCTATGTCAATGTTAAAAGCTAAATTATATGAAATTGAACTTAAACGTAGAGAAGAAGTAAACAATCAAAATGCTCTCGCTAAAGGAGAGATTGGTTGGGGAAGTCAAATACGATCTTATGTACTCCATCCATACCAAATGGTTAAAGATCTCCGAACAAGTATAGAGGTTGGTAATACACAATCAGTCTTAGACGGTGACATTGATATATTTATTCAATCTGCTTTAGCTTTAAAAGTTGGGATGAATAGGTAGGATATAAAATTATGAATAAATTTTTTGTAATTCTTCTAGAACGTCCTCAGCATGGCCAGGTACTTTTACTTTTTCCCAGACATTGGTAATTATCCCATTTGTATTAGATAAAAAAGTTGCTCGTTGAATACCCATATATTTTTTACCATACATTGATTTTTCTACCCAAACGCCGAATTTTTCACATATATTATTTTCAAAATCTGCTCCAAGCTCACAAGAAAGTTTATATTTTTCTCTAAATTTCCCTTGTTTTTTTTGATTGTCTTTAGAAATGCCAATCACAGCACAATTTAATTTATCAAACTTCGTTTGAAGGTTTGTAAAGGCTAAAGATTCTGCAGTGCATCCTGAAGTATCTGCTCTTGGAAAAAAGAAAACAACAATGTTTTTGCCTTGATTATCAGAAGTTTTAAAATTTCCTGTATCAGTTAATATCTCGAACTCAGGTAACTTATCATTTATTTTTAACATATAAGAAACTCATATAATTAGTAATTGGTTAAGTTATAAGTTATATAAATAATTGATAATAATATCAACTATGATTTTATAAATATATTTATAAAATAGAGAAAAAATGTTAAAAAAAATTACAATATCATTTTTAATAACGACTACTTTATTAACAGGATCATTATTATTTTCTTTTATCTATTTTGAGCGTGCTCAAAAGCTAATCATTCACTCACTGAACTTAAAAGAAACCATTAATCATATATTAGAAGATTATATTTCTAATAAACTTAATGATAAAAATATTAGATTAAAGGTTGCAAATATAACCTTTTTAGAGCCTGAGTGGCCAAATTTACTTAGATTTGAGCTTAATGATATAAATATAAATACGTATGACCAAAAAGAAAATTCAATTATTAAGCTTGTTGAATTGGGTTTTTCATACGAAGATTTAGTAACTAATATTTTTTTAAACAATAAAGATTTATATATTAACTATATTAATTTCAATGACCTAACCTTGAATGCTAAATTAGAAAAGGAAAATTTTTTACCTGGTCCTTTACTGAAAATTTTATCATTGGTAAATAATGATATTACAAATAAAAATAATTTTAAGCATATTTGGAATAATGAAATGTCAGTTGGTAATATTAAACTATTATTATTAGACAAAACAAATAAGTTAAAAGAACGGAACTTTAATATTGATTGTAAAAATGTTTATATCTCAAGATACATCAACAAATCACGTTCAATTAATATGAATTGTGAAGATAATAATAAAGTTCAATTTTCTTTTAGAGGTGAATTTGCAGAAAAGTATAACAAATTTAATGGGGATATTAAGAATATCAACCTTGGACTATTAACAGATACATTATATGATTTAGATAATATAAATTTAATAGAAAAATTCAGTACTAACTTGAATGGAAGTTATAATTTTATTACAGATAAAAATTTAAACCTTAAAAGTTTAAATTTTTTCTCTAAAAATTCTTTGATAACTATTATTGATACCCAAAAAACTAAACTAGTTTCCAAATCAAAATTTAACGGAGAAATCTCATGGAAACCAAAAGAAAAATTATTAAATTTTAAAAATATTTCTTTTGCAAAAAAATCAATAGGGTCTGGAAGTTTAGATTTTTTGTCTCAAAAAGGTTTTGTAGAATTAAAGTTTAAAAAATTAGAATTAAAATCTATAGAAAAAATCCTAGCAGCTCATCAAAATTATATTAAACAATTTATAGATAACACTAGAATTGAATATTATTTAAATAGTATTAAATCAGGAGTGTTCGATGAGATTGTTTTAAATTTAAATTTTTCATTTATAAAAAAATTGAAATTTATAGACATCAAAGGTTATTCAGTTTTTAAAAATATAACTGTTAAACACAGAAATAAGTTTTTCCAAAAATTTTCAAGTGTTTTATCTGGAGATTTTGAATTTGAAGTGTTTTTTGAAAATAATATAATAATAGATAGATACAGTTGGGTGGAAATGAATATAGACGCTTCTAAAGGAGCCTTGCATTTAAAGGAACCTAATTTCAAATATAAATTTGATCAAGCTAAATTTAAATTAAAAATTATTAAGGATAATTTTAAAATATCTAAAGCTATTTTTATTAGAGACAAACAAATAGAGTATAGTTTCAAAGATATAATTATCATAAATAAAATTATAAAAAATGGTTACTTGAAAATTAATAATAATCAGTTTTTTTCTAATATTTTCAAAAAAAAGTTAAATATTGATTTAGTTGGGGACGCAGAATTTAATTTTTCAATACAAGGAAATTTAAAAAAATTGGACTTTAAATTTAACCTTAATTCAGATTTGTCAAATTCATTTATAAATTCTAATCTTTTAAATATACGCAAGAACAAAAATATTAAAGCATCAATTAAACTTGAGATGAGATTTGAAAATGGAAGGTTAAGAAAATTAAAAAACTTTGTTCTTAAAACAAATAACAATATTTATTCAATTCAATCAGTTTCTATCAAAGGTAATTCATTTAACGAAATTACTTTAAAGAATATTACAGCAAGAAATTTAATTTTGAATAAAGTTAATATTTCTAAAGTTGATGGATATATAAATTTATTGATATTAGGAAAAAAAATAGATTTATCAAATTTAAAAAATAACATCAAAAATAAATTTGGTATAGAAAAAAAGATTACTTTTGACATTACGGCAGATAAAATTATTTTTGATCCTAAGATTATTTTTTCAGGAAATATTAAAGGTAATATTAAAAAATCAGTTTTTCAATCTATAGCATATGGTCGAATGTGGTTAGGAGGATCTCCTTTATTAGAATTTGGAAAATTGAATATATCTATAAATGACAAGGTATCCAAATTAGATGGAATTGGTCTCACAGGTGGAGCAGAAACAAAGTTAAAATTAATAAAAAATAATAATAGTTATCCTCAATTAACTTTTGAAACTAGTAATGGTGGTAAACTTTTAAAAGCTCTAGGATTTACTAAAAATATAAAAAGTGGGGATATGAAAATAGAAATTAATTTTCTAAATGCTTCATATAACCAATATGAGGGAATTATTGACACAGAAAATTTTAGTTTAATTAACGCACCTGGTTTTATAAAATCATTGTCTATTTTAAGTTTTTCTGGAATACAATCAATTATTACTGGAGAAGGTGTTTTTTTTAATAAAGGTCGAGCAAAAATATTTGTAGACAACAATATTTTTAATTTTGATAAATTATATTTATCAAGTGAATCTCTTGGTATATCAGCCCGTGGCAAATTAAATTTAAAAGATCAAAATGTAGATTTGAGAGGTTCTGTTGCTCCTATTAAAATGATCTCTAATATTGTAAGCATAGTGCCAGCAGTAGGACAATTAATAACGGGTTTAAAAAAACAAGGTTTATTTGCAGGTCAATTTAAGATGACTGGTCCACTTGAAAAACCTAAAATCAACTTAAACACTTTATCTTTTGCCCCTGGTATTCTGAGAAATCTTTTTTCAGAAGATTGGCTTGATAAAAATAATTTTTTTGTAAAAAACAAAGCTAATTGACTATTTTATTATCAATAGACCGTGTTTTTTCTTTCCAGATGAAATTTTTACTTTAAAATTATTAAAGTCTTTTTGGTTTAAACTATAATTTTCATCATTAATTACAGTGTCATTAACTTTAGCTCCATTCCCTTTTATTAATCTTCTTGCTTCTCCATTAGATTTTACAAAGCCTAGTAGATTTAATGCGTCTATAAGTTTCAATACGAAATTATCAATAATTACGCTTGGCAATGTATTATCAGTCATTACTTTATTAAAAGTATTTGCTGCAGCTTTTGAAATGCGGTTTGCTTCTCCTTCATTTCTGCATAATTTAGTAACTTCATTAGCTAAAATAATCTTAGCTTCGTTTATTTCAGCACCCTTTAATTTTTCTAGTTTATTAATTTCTGTTATTGGCAGTTCAGTAAATAGTTTTAAAAACTTTATAACGTCTAGATCCTCAGTGTTTCTCCAATATTGCCAAAAATCCCAATTTGACAATTCGCTTTCGTTAAGCCAAATAGCACCGTTTGCACTTTTACCCATTTTTGAACCACTACTCGTTGTTAGCAAAGGAGAAGTTAGGCCAAAAGCTTGATTAGAGGTTTTTTTTCTTATTAGATCCAGTCCAGTTACAATATTTCCCCATTGATCGGATCCACCCATTTGAAGAGAACAATCATATTCTTTATTTAATTGTAAAAAATCATAAGCCTGTAATAATGAATAATTAAATTCTAAAAATGAAAGATTTTGTTCTCGTTCTAACCTGATTTTTACACTCTCTAAATTAATTAATTTATTAATAGAAAAGGAAGATCCAAATTCGCGTAAAAATGATACATAATTTATATTCTCTAACCAAGAAGAATTATCAACCATAATTGCATCATTTTTATTATTCCCAAATTTCAAAAATTTTTTAAAAATACTTTTTATACTAGTTTGATTATATTCTATTTTTTCGTTTGACAGGACTGGTCTAGCAGTATCTTTCCCTGAAGGGTCGCCTATTTTTGTAGTTCCACCACCCATTAATATAATAGGTTTGTTACCAGTTTTCTGAAACCATCTTAACATCATAATTTGTATTAATGAACCAACATGTAAAGAAGGTGCTGTACAATCAAAACCAATATATCCTGTAATCAAAGCTTTAGATGCTTGAAGATCAAGTTTTTCAACATCAGTAATTTGATGTACATAACCTCTCTCAATCATAACATTTAGAAATTCTGACTTTACAGATTTATTCATAAGTAATCTCTTAAAAAGTTTTTAAAGTTCTTTGTATTCAGATGAATCAAGCACATTATTTAAGTATTTCCTAATCGAAGTAATTAGTTCTTCGTCGTGGTTTGAAAACATATGATTTGCATCTTTAATATATTCCACATCTATTTTTATTCCTTTTTGGATTGATATTTTATCTACTATTTTTTGGATAGTTTCGCTTGGAACTCTTTTGTTTTCTTCACCATGAATAATTAAACCTGAAGCAGGACAGGGAGCTAGAAAGGAAAAATCAAATTTATCGGCAGGTGGAGATACTGAGATAAAACCAACTATTTCAGGTCGTCTCATCATTAATTGCATTCCAACCCAGGAACCAAAAGAAAAACCTGCTATAAACGTGTATCTAGAATGGATATTTTGAGATTGAAGCCAATCTAAAACTGCTGCTGCATCAGCTAATTCTCCTTCGCCACCCTCATAAACTCCTTCACTTCTTCCAACTCCTCTAAAGTTAAAACGCAAGACTGCAAAGCCCCTGTTTCTAAATTCATGATACATGCCGTATGAAACTTTATTATTCATACTTCCACCTTGGTTTGGTTCCGGATGTAAAATGAGTGCTACAGGACAATCAGATGAAATTCCTGGATGATATCTACATTCAATCCTTCCATGTGGACCATTTAGAATAACTTCTGGCATTAATTATCTCCAATTAATTTATTAATTTCTAAATTATAACATAAAATATTGAAGCTATAAAATTAAAACAATCAATCTTAAATGTTTATAATTAATCGAATAGTAACATTAGACAAATCTGTCAAAATATTATTGATTTCTGCATGAATATTTTTTCATATTAAATTTAGAACTTCATTTATAAAAAATATGATATATAAATTAGAATGTTTAAAAACGGATATGTTAACTTATGTTCAAAAATCTTATTCAAGAAATAGATTCTATTATCGAAAGAGACCCTGCAGCAGGAAGTAGATTAGGAGTGGTTTTTCTTTACCCATCTTTTCATGTAATGGCTTTTTATAAGATAGGAAATATTTTTTGGAGATATAATTTAAAATTTGTATCTAGATTAATTATGCATTTAGCCAGAATTTTTACAGGTATTGAAATCCATCCAGCTGCCAAGATAGGCCCCAATTTTTTTATGGATCACGGCTTGGGTATTGTCATTGGTGAAACTACAGAAATAGGAGAAAATGTAACTATTTATCAAGGTGTAACTCTTGGTGGTATAATGCCTTCAGTGGAGAGTGATTTACAAAGAAACCAAAAAAGACATCCAACAATTGGAAATAATGTAATTATAGGTTCTGGAGCCCAAATATTAGGACCTATTAATGTTGGAGATAACGCTAGAATAGGTGCTAATTCAGTTGTCTCTAAAGATGTTCCTTCAGATGTTACCGTTGCTGGTGTACCAGCTAGAGAATTTGCAAAATCAACTAAATCTGACAAATTTTTAGCCTACGCAATTTCTAAAAACGAAGTTGACCCAAGAGAAAGAACCTTGAATTCACTTATTGAAAAAGTAGAAACGTTAGAAAAGAAAATTAAAAAAATTGAAGGAATTAGGAAAAAGAAAAATACAAAATAATATTTTTTTCAAGCTGTATAGAAACAATGATTAAAGCAAACACTTCAACCTACTTAGATTATAATGCTACTGTCCCAACACTTGGTACAGTAAAAAAATCTATGATAGCTTTTATGGATTTTGGACCTGTTAATGCCTCATCAGTTCACTTTTATGGAAGAAAAGGTAAAAATGTCATTGAGCATGCTAAAGCAAACATTGCTGAATTGATAAACACAAAGAGTGAAAATGTAATTTTTACAAGTTCCGCAACAGAATCTATCAATTTACTTTTTAGTAATTTTAATAATATAATAGTAAGTTCAATAGAACATTTAGCCGTTTTATCTGCTTCTAAAAGTGATCAAATAATTTCTGTAAATAAAAATGGTGTCATCGATATAGAAAATTTAGAAGTATTGTTAAAAAAAAATTCTAAAAATAAAAAAAATATTCTTGTATCAGTAATGTGGGTAAATAACGAAACTGGTGTTGTTCAACCAATTGAAGATGTAGTAAAATTATCAAAAAAATATGGTTGTTTAGTTCATTGTGATGCTGCTCAGGCTCTAGGTAAAGTCAAGATAGATTTAAAAAAAGTAGATTTAGATTTTTTAACATTATCAGGTCACAAGATTGGTGCACCCGCTGGAATAGGTGCTTTAGTTAATAATAAAAATTTTAATCTTAATCCTCAAATATTAGGTGGAGGACAAGAAAAAGGAATGAGAGCTGGAACTGAAAATATTATTGGAATACTTGGTTTTGGTGAAGCTGCTGCTATTTTAAAAAAAATGCCAGAGTATAGTTATGAAAAAGTTAATTTTTTAAGAGATTATTTAAGTAATAAAATTAAATTAGTTAGTCCAGAAACAGTTTTTTTTGGAAATAATGTTGAAAGAGTAAATAATACTCTTTTGATAGCATCACCAAACATTCCAGGAGATTTAGCATTAATGAAATTAGATATTGATGCATTTTCTGTAAGTTCGGGTTCTGCTTGCAGTTCTGGAAAAATCAGTCAAAGCCATGTTTTAAAAGCGATGGGTTATGAAACTTTAGCTTCTAACTCTATTAGGTTATCATTTCCACCTAATGATATTATTTTAGCGTCAGATAACTTGATTACTACTGAAGAATTAGATAGATTGGCCCAATGTTGGTCTAACATTTAGTTAAATTAAAATAAATTTTATGGAGTTAGTTTTGCCCAAGTTAATATTTATTAATCCTAATGGAGATGAAAATTCTATAGATGCTGAAAATGGTTTATCTATTATGGAAGTTGCTAGAGACCATGATCTAGGAATTGAAGGTACTTGTGGCGGATCAATATCGTGTTGTACATGTCACGTGGTTATAGATAAAGACTGGTTTCCAATTGTAGGAAAGCCAAATCCAGATGAAGAAGACATGTTGGATTTAGCAGTTGGCTTAACTGATACATCACGTCTTGGGTGTCAAATAGAGATCACTGACAAGTTAGATGGTTTACGAATTTGTATACCTGAAGAGTAATTTTTATGATTAACCTGAAACAAGTTATTAAAGATATGGATTTAGCAGGAAAACCTTCTGATCACAGAATAGTTGTTGCTATGTCTGGTGGTGTTGATTCATCAGTGACCGCAGCACTCCTCGTTGACGCCGGTTTTGACGTTGTAGGTCTAACAATGCAATTATATGATCATGGAAATGCTCTTCAAAAAAAAGGTGCTTGTTGCGCAGGCTCGGATATTAATGATGCTAGATTAGTTGCTGATAAGTTAAAAATTCCCCATTATGTTTTAAACTATGAAAATCTTTTTCAAGATAAGGTTATCAATGATTTTGCAGATGCTTACTTACGAGGTGAAACACCTATACCATGCATAAGGTGTAACCAAACAGTTAAATTTACTGATATGTTTGAAAGAGCAAAAAGACTGGGTGCAAGTGCAATGGCAACAGGTCATTATATTAGAAGAAAAAATAAGTCAGGAATTCCTAGTTTATATAAGGGAATAGACGATTTAAAAGATCAATCTTATTTTTTATTTGCAACAACAAAAAATCAACTAGATTTTTTAAGGTTTCCACTTGGTTCACTTACAAAGGAGGAAACTAGATTAATCGCTAGAAGACATAATTTAAATGTTGCAGAAAAGCCTGATAGTCAAGATATATGTTTTGTTCCAGAAGGAAAATATGCAGATATAGTAAGAAAATTAAGACCAGGCAGTATTGACGCAGGCAATATAGTTGATGTTGAGGGAAAAGTTTTAGGTCAACATAATGGTATAATTGACTATACTATTGGACAGAGGAAAGGAATTGGAATTGGAGGAAGAAAAGGCATAGCAGATAAAGATTCTTTATTATATGTCATTGCACTAGACACTAAGAATAATAATGTAATTGTTGGTCCTAGGAACTTTTTAGCATGCAAAAAAATAAAAGTAACAGAATGCAATTGGATAATAAAGCAACCTAAAAATTCAAAGTTCAAGGTCTTAGTAAAACTAAGAAATTCTTCAAAGCCAGTTAATGGTGAGGTTGAAGTTAATTTTCAAACCGGATTGTCTAATTTATATTTTGATGAACCTCAATTTGGAGTATCAACCGGACAAGCTGCTGTTTTTTATAATACCAAAGAATATTCTCATGTTCTTGGAGGTGGCTGGATTACGGAAGCACCAAATATAGTTACTTCTTCATATTACTAAATGCATAAACTAGATCACATAGTCTTTGCTGCATCATCTCTTGAAGAGGGGACTAACTTTATAGAAAATAAGCTGAATAGTAAATTGAGTGATGTTGGATATCATGATTTTATGGGGACGCATAATAGAGTTATAAAAGTAGATAAAAGTATTTATTTAGAGGTAATAGCTATAAATCCAAGTTCAGAAGCTCCAAAAGAAGACAGATGGTTTAACTTAGATAATCCAAAACTACAACAAAAGTTACAAAACTTACCTCAGATTATTGGTTACGTAATTGAAACTGACGATAAAGAAATTCTAAAACATTTTTGTGCGCCTTTAACAGCGTCACGTGGAGACTTCAAATGGAATTTTGCAATTCCAAACCTAGAAAGTGATTTTTTAAATCATAAATCAATTCAAAGTGGAATAATACCAAATTTGATAAATTGGAAAAGTAATAAACCTATTTTTCAAATGAAAGATAATGATTTTAATTTAAATAAATTTGAAATTGAAATTACAAATAATCAAATTCATTATAAAAACTTTCTGAATTCATTAGGAACCATAGAAAAAATAACTTTTTCATTAAAAGATAATATTACTCAGCAAAGATCTTATGATTATCCCAGAATGAAAGCATCAATCAAAGATAATAAAGCAAACAAAATCATTTTATTATGAGTATTGATTTAAATGTCTAATTACTTGACTGTAAAATAATTTGTATTTAATAACATGAGATAGTTAAGGCGGAGTAGCTCAGCTGGTTAGAGCATCGGAATCATAATCCGGTTGTCGGGGGTTCAAGTCCCTCCTCCGCTACCATTTAAATAATTAATATTATTTTATAAAGTAACTTGAGAATGTTATCTAGTTTTTAACTTGTATTGAATACATACTACTTTCAATTAATTACACCCCATTATGGAAACTCGTGATGTTGCTTCATTAACTGGATGAAGGTGGCATATTTAAGCTTGCAGCCGAACGCCTATTTGTAATCGTGAAGCTTATATAAATAATATATATATCTGAAAATAAAATTTTAGAAGTCCATGAAACATAGACAATGATATATTGGAAATTATTTACAAATTATATTTTTTTTTAAATATTATATTTTAATATTTTACTAGACAACCTTAAAAAAGGATCTAGTGTAATTTTGAAAATATTTTATATCAAATTGACACTTTTTACCTTCAATACCTCGTTGGTAACTATTTTAAGAAAATTTAATTGAAATATTAATATGGTCTCACAATAGAGGTAAATATGAATGATACAATAATTTCAAATCTTACAGTTTCAGAAGCTTTTAATTTGGTAGAATTTTGTTTACATTTCTTTGGTGCCATCGTGCTTAGCTTTTTAATTAAAGAACATTATAAAAGATATTTCCCAACTCTCTCAAGGTCCCAATCAATGGAAAAGACATTAATAGCAACATCTATAACTGTATTCCTAGTAATTACTGTAGTAAAATCTTCATTGGCACTGTCATTAGGCTTGGTTGGTGCTCTATCTATAGTGCGTTTTCGAACACCGATAAAAGAACCATTTGAACTTGCTTATCTTTTCTTGGGTATTGCTGTTGGTCTAGGGTTCGGTGCAGGACAAGCTATACCAACGATTATCGTAGTAATTACATTATTACTTATACTCTTCTTTTTGATGAAAAATGTTGATAAAAATGATAATAACTTACATTTCGTTTATGTAACTCTGGATGGAAATGTTAATCCTCAAGATTTTGAAAAAATGCTTTTAGAAGCAAACCAAAAAATTGAACACAATATAGTATTGCGAAGGTTAGATTATTCAAAGAAAAATACAATGATTACTATGTGTGTAAAATTGTCAGGTAACGATCATTTAATTAAATTGACAAATCAGATAAACAATATTTTTTCTCCTTCAGATTTGTCAATTGTAGATGGACAAAAACTTATGCCCTTCTAAAGGTAACTTAAATAATGTTAATTGTTTCTAGACAAAAATCATCCAAATATTTTGGAAAAACTCTGCTAATTTTTTTAAGTATTCTTTTAATTTGTTCTACTTTAGTAGTGCTTTATCAGGTACAGATTAAAAATCATTTAAGAGAAAATATTATTATTCGGACGATGATTAAGTCATATGGTTTAGGAGGTGTTGACAGAACCGTAAGTATTTTAAAAGTTGTTGATAATCTAATAAGTAATCTATCTGATTTCATTTTTTTTCAACATAAGGACGCCGAAAAAGTTAGGCCAATTGTGCTTGATCTTAAATTTAAACAATTTAAGAATCTAGAAAAAAGTCGTATAAGAGCCTTGAGTGAAGGCTTTATTTATGATGGGCATCCAAAAGTTAAGGGTATAATAAAATTTCCTGGAAATAAAGATGAAGTGAAGTTAAGATTAAAAGGGTATCAACTTGATCACTTGGCAACGAATAAATGGTCACTGAAAATAGAATTAAAAGATAGTTCGTTTGATGGTATTCAAAAATTTACTCTCCAAGCACCACATACTAAAGATTTTCATTCTGCCCCTGTCATACAAGAAGCAATGCGAGTAAGGGAAATTCTTGCTCCAAGGGATGGATATGTAAATCTGACTATCAATGGTAAAAATATAGGACTTATGTATTTTGAAGAAGATATTAATGAACAACTTACCGAAGCATCAAACTTACCTTATGGCCCCATTTTTAAATTTGATGAAAAAGCTAACAAAATTAGTTTTGAAGATAAGAAACTATTTTGGTTAAATGACCCTGTTCAACAATTTATTGGAGGGAAAATAGAAAATATTATTCAAAAACCAATGAAATATATTCACTTAATAGATCTCGATAAATGGGCAGAATACCTCTCTATAACATTTCTATTTAAATGTTTTCACGGTAATATTGATTTTAACTTAAGCTATTATTTTCATCCTTTAAATAGAAAGCTTGAGCCTATAAGTACAGATCACTCGTGTGGTCAAAAAGAAGATCATAGGCCTTTAGGTTTTTTACCTGTCGGAAGTGAATTTGTTCATAAATTACTTGAAAGTGAAAATTTCCAAATAATATTAGAAAAAAAAATAATATGGTGGATTAATAATCCATCTGCGCAAAAATTACTAATTCAGTTTAATAAGAAAAGTAGTTATTTAAAAGCTTTAGTTGCGCAAGAAGCCCCTTTTATAGGTGACTTTAAAATTAAAAATAGTCATTTAGGTGAAGTTTTGAAATGGATCAAAGGATTAAAACATGAACCTAAATTTATAGATAAAAAAAATAAAATACAACCTTCACCTCTGCAGGCCAAGTTTGTGCCAACACTTCTAGTTAAACGTAATTCAAATTTATTTCAGGCTATTTTATATCCTTTTCAAAAAGATACTATTCAATTATACGAAATGTCTTTGAAAGTTGCTCAAGTAAAAACCATCTATCCAATAAATAATAAAACAAATTCGGACGAGATATCTAGAATTTTAAATGATAATCTTAAGCTTAGAGATTTAAAAAGCATGCCTAAAATTAAATTAAACTATTTTGAGTTAGGGAAGAAGAAATATAAAAAAACTATTAATCCACATTTTGCTTATATAAATTCTGATGTAAATTTATTTGAATATACAAAGGCCTCAACTATTGCTAATTATTTTAAATATGACATCGAAGAAAATACTTTTTACATCGAAGAAGATACATATAAGTATATAAATCAGACTATTATTTTTCCAAAAGGTGTAAATGTAAAGATAGGAGCAGGTTCAACACTTGATTTTAGTGACAACACTGGCTTAATAATTAATGGAAGTTTAGTAGTTAGCGGAAAAAAAGACCGTAAGGTTATGCTAAAGGGTGGGGAGAGTTCAAATTGGGCTGGAATACAAATAAACGGCTTTAAATCTCTATCTATAATTAATAACCTTATTGTTGATGGAGGTAATGGAATTTTTGCAGGCCTCTCAAATAGAGGTGCCTTCACTATAAATAATAGTTCTTTTGAAATTCGAAATTCATTATTTCAAAATAATCAGTCGGAAGACACTCTTAATTTATCGAATGCAAAAGGGTCATTAGATAATGTCATTATACAGAATACGAAATCTGATGCGTTAGACATTGATTTTTCCAAAGTTAAAATGTCTAATTCTAGATTTTCAAACGTTGGTTCGACTACTGGTGCCGATGCAATTGATATAAGTAAATCTCATCTTGTAGCGGATAATATAGAAATAACGAATGTGACAGATAAGGGTGTTTCTGTTGGAGAATCCTCCAAGGCAACTATTAATAATATAATAATATCTGATACCTTAGTTGGAATTGTTGCAAAGGATTCTTCTCACTTAATTGCAAATAATATAGTTATGCATAATATTTTTATGGCTAATACTATGGTTTATAACAAGAAACAAAATTTTTCAGGAGCTATTTTGGAAATGAAAAATATTGATGACCATTCTGGAATACATATAGCAGAACATGGATCAACACTTATTATAGAAGGTGTAAAAAGAAAAACTCAAAAAATTAATATTAAAAAATTATATGCAACTAAAATGAAGTCAGTTAAATAAAATGCGCTCAGAAAAGAAATTTACTTTCTCATTAATTGATTTAGATAGAATAAGAGATTTAGTTTTAGGTTCAAACTTTGCTGTTAAAAAAGCTTTCAATGAAAGATTTGTTAACTCTTTGTATATGGATTCATATCACTTAAATAATTATGAAGATAATTTATCCGGAATATCTAATAGAGTTAAAGCTCGATTGCGATGGTATTCAGATCATCCAGAAGAAAAAATTACAGCTTCTTCGACTATGAATTTTGAAATTAAAGCTAGATCTAATACGATTGGTAGTAAATTATCTAATACTATAAATATCAAAGATAATAATATATTTTTAGAGAAAAATAATCATAAGTTAATGATCCAATTACGACACTTACTGCCTAAATCAATGTTGCCATTTATAGATAGTTATTCAGAATTCTCTTTGTTTTCGTCATATTGTCGTGAATATTATGAAGATCATAATGGAGAATTAAGAATTACCATAGATAAAATGTTAGTTTTTTCAAAAGTTAACCCTAACAATGTTTTTAAAAACAATAAATTAAATGGTATCTCTGTTGAGTATGGAGTGTTAGAAATAAAAAAACCATTATTGCGAGATAATAAAATACATGACGTTGAATTAGATATTCAGTTACTTCGACCCGGAAGACATTCTAAATATGCCGTTGGTATTAATTTAGTTAATAATTAATGAAGAAGATTTTAATAAGATTATCGTTATCTGATAATAAAAGAGTAACAGAATTGCATTTTATAATTCAAGAAAATATGAATATTGAGATAAAATGGTATTCAAAAGCTTCATATCAAGGAGATGATGAATCTGAGTACAATATAGCTAATCTATATAATCATCAAAATAAACTAGGAATAAATACCACTACATATTATATAGCTGAAGCTTATAATAATGGTATTGGCGTTCCTTTAAATAAAGACGAAGCTATTAAATGGTATAAAACAGCAGCTGAAAGCATATTTGATTAGCATTTGACTTTGTAATCACCTTTATCACTTTCAAACTCCATTGCTGAAGTCGGAGGGAAATATGTAAAAAATTACTATTGTACCTCTTATTATCTTGGTATTTTTATTCATAATTTACTTATAATTATTTTAAATCATTAAATGTAACAAATTAAGTTTAGTATGTACTAATTTATGTTTTATAATCTGTTTTAATCACTATTATAAATTTCTAAGAAGGCAATCTACTAGATAGACAAGTTTTAATTGCTTTAGTTAAAGGGAAATTATTGTCAAAAGATAAACAAATAACTACTGAATTATTAATTACAAAATTTAAAAAAGTTCATGGTGATAACTTTGACTATTCAAAAGTTGAGTTTGAAGGACTTACTGCTAAAGTAATAATAATTTGTCCAGACCATGGAGAATTTTATCAACAACCAAGGTTACATTTACGTGGAAGTAATGGCTGTAAATCTTGTATCCAACTAAGAAAGAAAAGAAAGTAATTAAATATAATATTTGTAGATATATAAATTTTATTTTTCAGTGTTTTTTTTTAAAATATTATTTGCTATAAAAAACCCACTAGCAATGCAAGCTTGTAGAAGATACCCACCAGTTGGAGCTTCCCAATCTATCATTTCACCAGCAACATATACGTTGGATTTTTTTATTAACATGAAATTTTTATCAATAGAATTAAAGCTTACTCCACCAGCTGTAGAAATACATTTTTTAATAGAAAAAGGTTTTTGAAGTGATAACTCAAAATTTTTAATATGATAAGCTAAGTTTTCTGAGTTAAGTTTTCTTGATTTTTTTTTATGCTTAACTTCCATTATTAACCCAATAGCTACATCTGATAGTTTAATAGTTTTTCGTAAATAGTTTGTCATAGATAAATTTGACTTAGTATTTGATAAACGCCTATTAATTTCATTAATGTTAATATCTGGTTTGAGATCAACAGTTATTTTTTGCTCTCCATCAATATTTATAGATTCACGTATCAATGAAGATAAAGTATAAATAGCTCCACCTTCAATACCATCCTTTGTAATAACAAATTCACCCCTAATTATTTTTTCTTTATATTTAATTTTTATTGATTTGAGGGGCTTACCAGCAAAACGATTAGCAAAAATTTTAGACCAATTTACGAAAAAACCACAATTTGAAGGTTGTAATTTAGAAACTTCAATATTGTATTTTTCTAAGATATTCACCCAAGAACCATCAGATCCTAAATGAGGCCAAGAAGCACCACCCAATGAAAGTATAGTCAAGTCTGAGTTTACTAAAATATCTTGATTATCTGATTTAAATAAGAGTTTATCATCTTTCCACCCAAGCCAATCATGTTTAGTTTTAAAGATTACTTTTTGTCTTTTAAGTTGAGAAAGCCAAGCTCTTAAAAGCGGTGATGCTTTAAAACTCTCTGGAAAAACTCTTCCACTTGATCCTACAAAAGTTTTTTCTCCTAATTTTTCACACCAATTACGTAAATCTTGTGGAGAGAACTCATTAATAATTTGCTTAAAAATTTGTGAGTTTTTACCATACTTTTCAAAAAAATCTTCTTTTTTTTCTGAGTGTGTAATGTTCAAACCACCACGTCCAGCTAATAAAAACTTTCGACCTAAAGATGGTTTGCGGTCAAATATAGTTACCTGATAACTATTTTGTGACAAAATACTAGCTGCCATCAAACCAGCTGGTCCACCACCAATTATATTAACTGTTTTCAACATAAAAAAAGTAATACCTATTCTGAAAAAATTTTAAAATAATCAATTAATCAAAATATGAGCATGAATAATTGACGGTTTTGAATACTTTTACTTTGAATGAAGAGTCTTTTTCTACGTTAAAGCTCATACCATCTTTAATAATATTCCAATTAGTTTTATCTTTTAATTGAAAATTAAGTTCACCTGAAATAATTTCCATCAATTCTTTTGATTGAGTTTTAAATTCATATTCACCGGGAAGCATAACTCCTAAAGTTTTAATTGTGCCGTCATCAAAAATAATTTTCCTGCTAATGACTTTTCCTTCAAAGTATATATTTGCTAATTTATCAACTGTAACATTTTTAAAAGTATTCATAGATTTTCTTTCTTATTGTTAAATAAAAATTTACTTTAAATTCTTAATAATATTATTACTACATTATATTTTTTTTATGACGTATTATCTAATATCAATTTTTTTGTTACGTAATGGAGTTAATTATGTCTGTATATGCTATTAAAGTTTGGCTTTCTAAAAGTGAAAAAGATTGGTTTTTGTATAAAGACTTGGAGGATAATGTAGTCCATACTTGGAGTAGAAAAGAAAAAGCAGAGGAAGTTATGAACTTATTAACTTGTAATAAGGCAGAAATCACAGAAGAAATTCCTCCACCTGCATTGGCAAGATCAACAGAAAAAAAACAAAGATTAAAAATACCAGAATAATTGATTATAATAATTTTGATATGAGTAATTTTTTAAAAAAAAAATCGTGGGTCATAAAATTTGAAGTTACATTTTATGGAAATGATCCAGAACGAGGTTCTTTCAGAGAAATAAAAGAAGACAGTGTGATAATAAGTGAAGATATAGACATTAAAAATAAACTATCTTTTGATACTAAAGAAAACGTAGAAATTAATTTCTTACTTTGGGTAGATAATTTACCGATTGAAAAATTAACTAAAGTACCTCATGATTATAACAGTTTAAATGTAAAGTATGATGAGGAATCAATTGAAGTGTTGTCAGTTAAAAGTTTTTAATTATAATTATACTATAACAACGGAGATCTATTATGAATATTGAGGGTGGATGTTATTGTGGTAATATTAGGTATGTATCAAATGGAGAACCTCAAGCTTCCATACAGTGTCACTGCAGAGAGTGCCAATATATAACAGGAGGTCACCCCAACGTAATAATGATAATGCCTTTAGAGAGTTTTAAATTTATTAAAGGTCAACCACAAGAGTTTAAAAGAAATGATATAGAAAAGGCAGTAACAAGGTTGTTTTGTAATAACTGTGGTACCGCAATTGGAACAAAAAATCCAATACGACCTAACTCAATAATTTTAAAAGTTGGAACATTTGACGATCCGTCCATTTTTGATCCAAAAATAGCTATTTTTACTTCTGATAAACAAAAATTTCATTATATTGATGATAATGTAAAGTCTTTTGATAAAAGACCTTAGAGTTAATTATCCTTCAAAAATGTCCCATAACCATAAGTTAGATACTGTTTCTGTTATAATACCAACTTTAAACAGATGTAAATTACTTAAAAGGGCTCTATCATCTGTCTTAACGCAAACTGTAAAACCTGACGAAGTTATTGTAATTGACAATGGATCTAGTGATCAAACAGATATAATGGTATCTTCATCATTTCCAACTATTAAATATTTAGTCGAAAAAAAAAAGGGTGTAAGTGCAGCAAGGAATAGAGGTATTAGTTTTGCTCAATCCAATTGGATTGCACTTTTAGATTCAGACGACACTTGGAAACCTAACAAAATAGAAAAACAATTGCAATTCGCTAACCAAAATAAAGATTTAAGACTTATTCATACAAACGAAATTTGGTATAGAAATGGTAAATTATTAAATCAGATGAAAAAACACCAAAAATCAGGGGGTAATATTTTTGAAAAATCGCTTGAATTATGTTGTGTGTCTCCAAGTAGCTCTATTATACAAAAAAATGTTTTCAACGATTATGGCTTTTTTGATGAAAAGTTAGAGGTCTGTGAAGATTACGATATGTGGATTAGAATAACAGCTAAAGAGGAAATTGGTTATTTATCTGAGCCAATGGTTTTTAAATATGGTGGGCATGAAGATCAGCTTTCAAAAAAATTCTGGGGGATGGATAGATTTAGAATAAAATCTTTAGAAAAAAACATAGAAAATAACTGGTTCTCTAAAGAACAAATTAAGACTGTTTACAAAAAATTAATTGAAAAATTAATTATAGTATCAACTGGAGCCAAGAAAAGAGGAAATCAAGAAGCTTTTCAAAAGTATGATCAAAAACTTAAACAATGTTTAATTAAACTTGAAGAAATCAAATATGAATCAAAATAAAGCTCTTAATAATTTGTCTATTAGGTGGGTTGTTGCACTTAAGGAAGAGGCTGAAATAATCTTAGATGAGTATAACATGAATTTTGATCCTGAGTTCACGTTGTTCCAAGTATTTAGAAATTTTGCAAAAACTAGATGGTTAGTGTTATCAGGAATTGGAAGACATAATTCTGCAGCAGCGACAACTTATTTATATATAATTAGCAATGCTTCTAGGTCAACTTCCTGGATAAATCTTGGGATAGCAGGAAGTGGTAAAGGGCATTATGGAGATTTATGTTTAGTTAATAAAATAAGTAATAATGGTTCTTCAAATACCTATCCAGCGACCATACCAAACGTTACTTTCGATAAGATGAAATTATTTACTTCTGATGTTCCTGTTGTAAACTACACTTTACATGAGCTTATAGACATGGAAGGTAGTGCTTTTTATGATGTTACAAATAAGATATCTGGTAGAGAACTTATTTGTCTCATTAAAGTGATTTCTGATGGCCCTGATAATAGTATTAAAGATTTAAATAAATTAAAAATTATAGAACTTATCAAGTCAAATATTACTAATATTAAAACTATAGTTTCTTATTATGAAAATTTGTCTGTGGATGAATACAAAATAACAAACAAACCTAAAATATTTTCACAAATATTATCTCAATGGCATTTCACAGTTTCTCAAAAATATAAGCTTAACAACTTAATTAGACGGATTAATACTTTAACTAAAGATGAAGAAATAATAGAACTGATAAAAGATTGTAAAAACTCACGATCTGTTATTATTACTTTAGAAAGAAAAATTCTAAATACTGAAGTTGATTGGAGTCTAGTTTGATAGAAACTGTTTATGTTGAAAAAAAAATTAAAGAACATCCAAGAACTAAATTTATATTGTCCAAGTTTAAAAAAGCTACAATTATAGAGATAGATAGATATGGAGAAATATTTAATAAACGAAATCAAAATTTTAGAATTCAAAAAAAGAATCCTGACCTAATACTTGCTTTTAAAAATGATGGATATGTACTCTCAGCTCCAGAAGGATTTGGAATTGGTTCTTCTAAAAATTATTATTTTTCTCATATGTATAACTGTATATATGATTGTAGATATTGCTTTCTTCAGGGTATGTATTCATCTGCTAATTATGTAATTTTTGTAAACTTTGAAGACTTTGATAAAGAGATTGAAAAAGTTATCCAAGATAATAAAGATAATAAAACAACCTTTTTTTCTGGTTATGATTGTGATTCACTTGCTCTTGAAACCCTTACAGGTTTTGCAAAACATATAACAACTTTATTTACAAAATATCCTGATGTAGATATTGAATTTAGAACTAAAAGTGTTCAGACAGAACCATTTGCTTCAATAGAACCTCTAAAGAATGTTATTGTTGCATATAGTCTTTTGCCGGATTTAATGTCAAAAGCCTTAGATAATAAGACGCCTTCTACTTTAAAAAGAATTAACGCTATGTCTCATTTAGCAGCAAAGGGCTGGAAAATTGGGTTAAGATTTGACCCGTTGATCCATGGTAAAAATTGGGAGAAATTATATAAAGATTTATTAGATAATATATATAATACAATTCCTTCACATTCTATACATTCTGTAAGTTTTGGTCCATTACGGTTTCCCAAAGAAATGTTTAAGGATATTTTTAAGTTATATCCACAGACACCTTTATTTTCAGGACCTTTATCTCAACATAATGGTGTTGTGTCTTATGATTTGGATATTGAAGAAGAAATGACTTCCTTTTGTAGTAATATTACAAAAAATTATATAGATAAAAGTCAGATTTTTAAATGTTCTGCTTAATTTTATAGGTAATTAGTAATGAAAGATAAATGTTTTTTAGTAACAGGAAGCTCAAGTGGAATTGGACGTGCTATTACAATAAAATTACTAGATTCTGGAGCTAAGGTTATCGGTATAGCAAGAAATCATAGCAAGCCCAAATTAGAGCACAAAAATTATTTAACTTACTCAATTGATCTAAGTAAATTTAACGATTTAGAAAAAATAATCAAAAAAATTATACAAGATCACCCAGAAATTAATGGATTAATAAGTAATGCAGGTTATGGTGAATTCGGACCTCTTGAAAACTTTTCAGTTAACGATATTTCTAGTTTTTTCTCAATGAATTTGACTTCTCATATCATAATAACAAAATGTTTACTCCCACATTTAAAAAAGAAAGAAATAGGAGATATTATTTTTATGGGTTCTGAAGCAAGTTTAACGGGAGAGAAAAATGGAACCCTCTATTGTAGTGCTAAATTTGGATTGAGAGGGTTTTCTCAGGCTCTTAGAAAAGACGTATCAAATAGTAATATCAGAGTTTGTATAATAAATCCTGGAATGGTTAGAACAAATTTTTTTAATAGTTTAAAATTTTCACCAGGTGAAGATATTAATAATGCAGTGAGTGAAGAAGATATATCTAATGCGGTATTAAGTATTCTAACACTTGGTAGAAATACAGTTGTAGACGAAATTAATCTTTCACCACTGAAAAAAGTAATTAAGTTTAAATAAAAGAAAGGAAATATCATTTATGTGCAAAATACTCAAATACACAATCGTCTTATGTCTTTTATTTATTAATGTATCAATTGCAAAAGTTATTAATGTTGATAATACACAATTAAAAAAATTAATAAAAAAAGATACATTAATAGTAGATATAAGAAGGAGTAGTGAATGGAAAGATACAGGAGTAATCCCTAATAGTGTGCTGATAACTTTTTTTGATAAAAGAGGAAATTATAATCTGAAACAATGGCATAAACAGTTATTAGAAAATTCTTCTTATAATAAAGATATAATACTAATTTGCAGAAGTGGTAGAAGAACTAAGATAGCAGCAGACATTATATCTAAAAATTTAGGCATAAATGTTTACAATGTAACGAATGGTATCAAGTCATGGATACAATCTAATGAAACTTTATTGAAGCCTTAAAATTAGTTACATATTTCTTTTATAGCTAATAAAAATTGTGAAACTTCTTCTATTGAATTGTAATGACAAAGTGAAACTCGAATACAACTATCTTGTTTTAATGGATTGAGAATATTACCAGAGTAATGATCTGCCTTACGAAGATGAGTTCTTATTCCTTGATCATTAAGTTTTTTTACAACTTCTTGTGAAGGTATTCCATCAATGTAAATTGAAACTAGTCCCTCTCTTGCAGGATTATTTAATCCTCCAATTATATTCACATTATCTATTTGCGAAAGCCCAGGTATATTACCATTCCCAAAAATCATTGTATCAGTTAGAATTTTTTCGTGATTTTTGATAGCTTTTCCAGCAGCAACAAATTTATCTCTCTTAACTTTACTATCTGTAAAATGACTACCTAACCAATTAAAATATGAGACAACCTCTGAAAGAGTTGCATATGCTCCAGTATCTCTTGTACCAAGCTCCCATGTTTCATTGGGTCCATCAACTAACGTATCGTGTGGCAAGTGCGTTAATCTTTTAGATATCCAAGCTAGTCCATACCCGTGTCTTGAAAACATTTTATAAGGAGAGATAACGTAACCATCTATATCGTAGCTATCAATATCTATTTGACCGTGAGCAGCATGTTGAATACCATCTACAATGATAAAACAGTCAGGAGATACAAGTCTAATTTCTTTAGCAATCTCTTTTATATTCATACCCATACCAGTAACAGGTGATGTATGTAGGATTGTCGCTACTTTTGTATCTTTTGTAATATACTTTGAGTATTGTTTCGCACAAACTAGACCCTTGTCATCATTATGTGGAATTAAAACGTGTTTTTTTCCAGAAATTTTAGACCATCTAGAACAAGCACTCCTCGTAGCGGGATGTTCAACAGTTGATCCTAAAACAATTCCATCATTATCAGTTCCAAGACACGCATTCATTATAAGTCTAAATAATAGTTCTGTTCCACTTTCTCCAACAAAAAATTGACCTTCAGATGCGTTCATAAACGATCTCATATCGTCTTTAGCATTATTGATTACTTTTACTAATTCATGGGATCCAGGGTTATCTCGACCTTGATTATCTGGAATTGCAGCATATTTCTTAGAACATTCTACTACAGATTTTAGTGTTAATGCTCCACCAGCATTCTCAAAGAACACTCTTTTACCTTGGATAGGACATTCATTTATATGGACAAATCTATTGCGAATATCAGTCAAAATCTCGTTAGAAAAATGAATCATCATTTACTCTTTTAAAAAATTAAATATGACTTATTTAATATCTTTACTAACTCTTTGAGTAAAGTGATTAAACTTAAACTTAAATAAAATCGTCGCAGATCGAGTGTGGAGTAGATATTAATAAATTTCAGATAAGTCTAAATTGATTTATAATTAGTTTATAATAGTTACA